>NZ_JBCHVG010000005.1:0-424090 GCF_050474445.1 Ensifer sp. B1-9 | reverse complement strand
TCAACATCAACTCCTTCGACCAATGGGGCGTCGAGCTCGGCAAGGAGCTGGCAACCGGCCTGCTGCCGGTCGTCGAAGGCAAGGAGAGTGCCGCCGGCCACGATTCTTCGACCGCGGGTCTGGTGGCAGCCCTGCTGAAGGCCGCTCGCTAAGGCGCAGTTCCAAGCGGTTCCACCCGGAACCGCACTTCAAATAATGAGGCCCGGGGCGCACATCGCGCCTCGGGCCTCATCATATGATGCAGGCCGGCACCAGCTCTTTTTCGGAAAAGCGAACAGATATGGCACGCCACCAAACTCACAATTGACGAGAATTACTTATTGTATTACGATAAAAATACAAGCAAAACGATAAAGGAATTTTCATGACGGACTCCGCCGAGAGGCTGCGGAAGCTCAGCCGCTTCATGAAGCTCATGATCCTATTGGGTGGTGCGGTGTTCTGTTCGGCCGTCGTCTATATGCATTGGCAGATCTTTTTCGACCGACAGGGTTTCGAGCAGGGCATTCGCGATATCGTCTTCCCCCGCGTGGGGGCGATTACCCTTTCCTACCGCGCCATCGCCACGGTCATCTTCCTGACTGCCATCAACAATGCGCTCGTTATTGCCGGCCTCGCCTTCGCCTGGCAGCTTTTCGACAGTTTCCAGCGCGGCGAGATTCTCTCCGGCCGCAATGGCGTGCTGTTGCGGCGGGTGGGGCTGACCGCGCTTGCGGGAGCCCTATGCCTGACGGTCAGCAACGGCATCGGCATCCTGGCAGTCACCTACGACAACCCGGGCGCCACGGGACATGCGGTGATCTTCGACATCAATGGCGGCACGATGATCGTGCTGCTGATGGCCGGCCTGGTCGTCGGCCTTGGCCACGTCGTCGTCATCGCTTCGGGGGTCGAAGCGGAGAACAGGAGCTTCGTCTAGCGCATGCCGATCGTCGTCAATCTCGATGTCATGCTGGCGAAACGGAAGGTCCGCTCACGCGACCTCGCCGAACAGGTGGGGATCACCGAGCAGAACATCTCGCTGCTGAAATCGGGCAAGGTGAAAGGCGTGCGCTTCGATACGCTGGAAAAGATCTGCGCCGCGCTCGGCTGCCAGCCGGGCGATATCCTGGAGTATCGCCCGGACCCGGAAGAATAAGAAAGCTCAGAGACCGATTTCGTGCTTCCACGGCGGATTTGCGCCGGCGCGCGAGACGGTGACCGCAGCTGCCTTGGCGCCGAGCGCCAGCGCGTTACGGACCGCGGTTTCGCCGAGAGCGGCAACGTCGGCCTTGGTCAGGAGACCGCTGAGCTTCAGCGACGCCAGCACGCCGGCATCGAAGGTATCGCCGGCACCGACCGTGTCGACCACCGTCACCTTTTCGCCGGCAACCTCGACCTTGTGGCGCGCCGTATAGCCGACGGCGCCGTCGGCACCCTTGGTGATCAGCACCAGCTTCGGCCCGCGCTTCAGCCATTCGGCAGCGAGGTCGTCGTGGGTCCCTTCCATGCCGAACCAGGCGAGATCCTCGTCGGAGAACTTGATGATATCGGACATCGCCGCCATGCGGTTCATGCGCGCCAGATGGGCGTCCCTGTCCTTGATGAAACCGGGACGGATGTTCGGGTCGAAGGAGATCACCCGCTTTTCGTGCTCGCGCGTCATCAGCGCCTCGTAGGTCGAGCCGCAGGGCTCGGGGATCAGGCTGATCGCGCCGAAGTGCAGCGCCTCGCAGAAATCGCCCAGCGCCGGCAGGTGCTCGCGCGTGATCATCCGGCCGGCGGTGTTCTCGTCGAAGAAGGCATAGCTGGCGTGGCCGTCGACCAGCTTGACGAAGGCGAGCGTCGTGTGCAGCGAGAGCGTCGCACAGGGACCGAAATCGACATTCGCCGCCTTCAACGTCTCGCGCAGGATATCGCCGAACATGTCGTCGGAAAGGCCGGTGAAGAAACCGGTGGGAATACCGAGGCGACCGAGCGCGATGGCCGTATTGAAGATCGCGCCGCCGGCATAGGGCGCAAAGGCGCTCTCGCCCGCGGTCGTGTCCCGCGGCAACATGTCGATCAGCGCTTCACCGCAACATACGATCATCGGCTTTTCCTCCTCAATGACACTTCAATCGATTTAAAAAGAGTAGCTCAGGCGTTGCGAGGCCCCGGCGGCACCGGGGCCTCGTCGAATTTTACGCCAGCGCGCTCACGCCGCCGTTGCGGCCCGACCAGGCGAGCGGCGCATTGAGGAAAGCCTCGACCTCACTCAGCGTCTTCTCGTCGAACAGCGCCTGCTCGCGGGCGACCGCAAGGACGTTGCGCCAGGTGGCGATCCAATGCAGGTCGACGCCCTTGCCCTTCATCTCGCCGACCGCCTCCGGGAAGATGTCGTAGTAGAACAGCGCAATGCCGTGGTCGACGATGCCGCCGGCGGCGCGAATGGCATCGATGAACTTGAACATCGACCCGCCGGCCGTCGTCAGGTCCTCGATGACGAGCACGCGCGCGCCTTCCGGCATATGGCCTTCGATCTGGGCGTTGCGGCCGTGGCCCTTCGGCGCCTTGCGGACGTAGATCATCGGCAGGCCGAGGCGCTCGGCAAGCATGGCGGCAAAGGGAATGCCAGCGGTTTCGCCACCAGCGACCACGTCGAACTTCTCGAAACCGGCCTCGCGCAGGATGGTCGCTGCGGCAAAGTCCATCACCGCCGAACGGATGCGCGGGTAGGAGATAAGCTTGCGGCAGTCGATATAGACGGGGCTCGCCATGCCGGACGAGAGCTTGTAGGGCTCATCGGCGCGGAAGTGTACGGCCTTGATCTCCCAGAGCATCTTGGCGACCAGCTCGGCCATTACGGCCTTGTCGGTGAACGCGTTAGAAAACATCAAACTCTCCTTCAAAACTAAAGCGATCAGACGACGGCCCAATGGAGCGGGAACATCGGATCGAACACGGTAACCAGACCGGCGCCGGTCTCGATCTTCTTGGGATAGGTGACGGCTTCAGCCTGCTTGCGCAGCGTGATCGTCTCGTCGTTGACCGGCAGGCCATACCAGGCAGGACCGTTCAGCGAGGCAAAGGCTTCGAGCTTGTCGAGCGCGCCCTCCTCCTCGAACACATGCGCCAGGCAGCTCATGGTGTTGATCGAGGTGTAGATGCCGGCACAGCCGCAGGCGCATTCCTTCAACGGATCGACATGCGGTGCCGAGTCGGTGCCGAGGAAGAAGCGCTTGTCGCCGGAAACCGCGGCGGCGCGCAGTGCCAGGCGGTGGTTCTCGCGCTTGGCGACCGGCAGGCAGTAGTAGTGCGGCTTGATCCCGCCGACGAGGATGGCGTTGCGGTTGATGATCAGGTGATGGGTGGTAATCGAGCCGGCAAGGTTCGCCCTGGAGGCCTTGATGTAATCGATGCCGTCCTTGGTGGTGACGTGTTCCATCGTCACCTTCAGCTCCGGCAGCCGCTTGCGCAAGGGATCGAGCACGGTCTCGATGAACACGGCCTCGCGGTCGAAGATGTCGACATCGGACGTCGTGACCTCGCCATGCACGCAGAGCGGCAGGCCGATCTTCGCCATGCGCTCCAGCACCGGCATCGCCTTGTCGATGTTGCGAACGCCGCTGTGCGAGTTCGTCGTGGCGCCGGCGGGGTAGAGCTTGACCGCCTTGACGAGGCCGCTCGTGTGGCCGGCCTCGACGTCGTCAGGATCCGTGCCTTCGGTGAGATAGAGCGTCATCAGCGGCTCGAACCGGTCGCCCGCGGGAAGCGCGGCCAGGATGCGCTCGCGATAGGCTGCGGCATCCGCGGCCGTCACGACTGGCGGCACCAGGTTGGGCATGATGATCGCGCGGGCGAAATGGCGGCTGGTATCGGCGATGACGCCCTTCAGCATGTCGCCGTCGCGCAGGTGAAGGTGCCAATCATCCGGGCGGCGGATAACGAGGTCTTGCATGGTCAGCGTTCTCCTAGGTCAGAGCAGGCGCGGACGGAAAACGCCGCTCCAGGCTCGCGCCCGATCCACGCGCGCAGCTTTGCAGCCGGCAGGTGCGGGTCGCGGGCGGTTACTCATGTGGTGGAACCGCGTCTCGATATCACCAATGCGCCCGGAAACACAATCCGCAATCCGACCATCGCTCAGAAATCCGTCAGCACCAGATCGGCAGGCCGCTGACGGTCGACCACGCGATGCGCGTTCGGGATGTCGTTGCCGAGGGCTTTGCGCTTCGCCGCCCCCTCGTCATAGCCGTGATCGTACCACCGCTTCAAAAGCCGCCGCTCCAGTTCCTCGATGCCGGGATTGATGAAGATCGAGAAATCGAAGGCATTTTCGAGCCGGTTCCAGGGCGCCTCGTCGAGCAGCAGATAATTGCCCTCCACCAAGATGATGCGCGTCTCCGGCGCCACAATGCGGGCGGAAGCGATCGCGATCTCGCGCGAGCGGTCGAAGACCGGAACGAGCACTTCGCCGTCATTGGCGCGGACCGCCGCAATCGTCGACAGGAAGGCCCTGACATCGAAGGTCTCCGGCGCTCCCTTGCGGGCGAGCAGGCCCTTTTCCTCCAGAACGGCATTGTCCATGTGGAAGCCGTCCATCGGCAGCACCGCCGCCTTCTCGCCGCCGGCGACCAGGGTCTCGGCCAGCGCGTCCGAAAGCGTCGACTTGCCGGCACCGGGCGGGCCGGCAATGGCGACGACGAAACGGGCGGCGCCGGCCGCCCGTTTCAGGATTTCGTTTGCGATCGGCTGGACGTTCATGCCGCAAGCGCCTCGCGCGGCGGCTCCTTCGCCCCCGTCATGAAGGCGACCGCATCCGACATCGTATGCTCCTTCGGATTGATGACGCAGAGCCGCTTGCCAAGGCGGTGGACATGGATGCGGTCGGCCACTTCGAACACATGCGGCATGTTGTGCGAAATCAGCACGATCGGCAGGCCGCGGGCGCGCACGTCGAGGATCAGTTCCAGCACCCGCCGGCTTTCCTTGACGCCGAGCGCTGCGGTCGGCTCGTCCATGATCACCACCTTGGACCCGAAGGCGGCGGCGCGGGCAACGGCAACGCCCTGGCGCTGGCCACCGGACAGCGTTTCCACCGCCTGGTTGATGTTCTGGATGGTCATCAGCCCGAGCTCGGAGAGCTTTGCCCGCGCCATCTTTTCCATCGCCGAACGGTCGAGCGTGCGAAACAGCTTGCCCATGATGCCGGGTTTGCGGATCTCGCGGCCGAGGAACATGTTGTCGGCGATCGACAGCGCCGGCGACAGCGCCAGGTTCTGGTAGACCGTCTCGATGCCGGCGGCGCGCGCATCCATCGGCGAGCGGAAGTTGATCGGCTGCCCCTCGAGCTTGATCTCGCCCTCGTCGGGCGTGATCGCACCGGAGATCGCCTTGATCATCGAGGACTTGCCGGCGCCGTTGTCGCCGATCACGGCGAGGATCTCGCCGGGATAGAGGTCGAAGTCGGCATGGTCGAGGGCGGTGACGCGACCGTAGCGCTTGACGAGGCCGCGGGCGGTGAGAATGGGTTCCTGTGTCATCAGGCAGCTACCTTTCTGATCCACTGGTCGATGGCGACGGCCGAGATGATCAACACGCCGGTGAGGAAGACCTTCCATTGCGGGTCGGCGCCCAGCATGTTGAGGCCCATGGAAACGACGCCGACGATCATTGCGCCGATCAGGGTGCCGAGGATCGAGCCTCGGCCGCCGAAGAGCGAGATGCCGCCGATCACCGCTGCGGTGATGGCCTGGAGGTTGTAGTCGGTGACTGCGGCAGACGGCGAGATCGAGCCGTTGCGGCCGATGGAGACCCAGGCGGCGAGCGCGGCGATGAGGCCGGCCAGCGTATAGGCGCTCAAGAGCACGCGGCTGGTGCGGATACCCGAGAGTTTCGCCGCTTCCGGATCGTCGCCGACGGCGTAGAGGTGGCGGCCCCAGGCGGTATGGTTCAAGGCGTACCAGAGGCCGAAGACGAGGGCGACCATGGTGATGACGCCGAGCGTCAGCACCGCGGAGCCAACCTTGAAGCTGACCCCGAAGACATGCAGCATCTGGGTAACGGCGGCGACGTCGGCCTCGCGGATCGTCTCGTTCGCCGAATAGATGAAGTTCGTCGACATGATCACGTACCAGGTGCCGAGCGTGACGATGAAGGGCGGCAGCTTGAGACGCGAGACGAGGAAGCCGTTCAGGAAGCCGCAGGCGCTGCCGACGCCGAGGCCAATCAGGATCGCGAGCGGTGCCGGAAGCCCGTAGGTCACCGCACAATTGCCCATGATGACGGCCGAAAGCACCATGATCACGCCGATCGAAAGATCGATGCCGGCCGTCAGGATCACCAGGGTCTGCGCCGCACCGAGGATGCCGACGATGGCGATCTGCTGGAGGATGAGGGTCAGCGTGTAGGACGAGAAGAACTTCCCGCCGATCGCAATACCGAAGATCAGGATCGCAGCGACCAGCACGATGAACGGCACGGCGGCCGGGGTCGAATGCAGGAAATGCTGGATTTTCTGGATCGCGGTCTTGTCATGCGTGTCGAATGACGCGACCTGCGTCGAACTGTTGACCAGGACTTTTTCGAATTCCTGGGATGGCTGTGCGGCTGTGTTGGGCTCGCCCATGGACCTTCCTCCCGTGAACCCCGCTCCCAAGGGGTTGAGATCAAAGTATTACAGCGACTTTTCACGCATCCGAACCGGCGCGTGGCGCTGTGGCGCGTGGCCCGCCCATCAACGTCGCGGGCATTTGCACGCTCGCAAGAAGCTGCGCGGTTTTTATCGCCTTGTCAAAGACATCGGCGCTTATGCGAAGGGCGGCCGGGGCCGCCCTTCCGTTGCTGGCTCATGCGTCCGAAGAGCGGAGGCAATCAGCCCCAGCACTTCTCCGTGCCGACCTTGGTGTCGATCGATTCGACGCCGGCAGCCGGCTTGTCGGTAACAAGCGAAACGCCGGTGTCGAAGAAGTCCTTGCCTGGGGTCGGCTTCGGCTTCTCGCCGGTATCGGCGAACTTCTTGATCGCCTCGATGCCGAGTGCGGCCATCATCAGCGGGTACTGCTGCGAGGTGGCGCCGATGACGCCTTCTGCGACCGACTTGACGCCCGGGCAACCGCCGTCGACCGAGACGATCAGCACGTCCTTTTCCTTGCCGACGGCCTTCAGCGCCTGGTAGGCGCCAACGGCGGCCGGCTCGTTGATCGTGTGGATCACGTTGATGTCGGGATCCTTCTGCAGAAGGTTTTCCATCGCCTTGCGGCCGCCTTCTTCGTTGCCGTTGGTGACGTCATGACCGACGATGCGCGGATCGTCTTCGTCGCCGATCTTGTTCGGATCCTTCGGGTCGATGCCGAAGCCCATCATGAAGCCCTGGTCGCGCAGAACGTCGACTGTCGGCTGCGACGGCGTCAGGTCGAGGAAGCCGACCTTGGCGGACTTCGCACCGTCACCCATGGTGGCAGCGGCCCACTGGCCGATCAGCTTGCCGGCGAGCAGGTTGTCGGTGGCAAAGGTGGCATCGGCGGCGGTCGCCGGATCCAAGGGCGTGTCGAGCGCGATCACCAGAAGACCGGCGTCCTGCGCCTTCTTCACCTGATCGACGATCGCCTTGGTGTCGGAAGCGGCAATCAGGATGCCCTTGGCGCCGTCGGCGATGCAGGATTCGATCGCAGCCACCTGGCTGTCATGGTCGCCGTCGATCTTGCCGGCATAGGCCTTCAGCGTCACGCCGAGTTCCTTGGCCTTGGCGGTCGCGCCTTCCTTCATCTTGACGAAGAAAGGGTTGGTGTCGGTCTTGGTAATCAGGCAGGCGCTGACATCGGCAGCCTTGGCCGGCGCAGCGAAGACGACGCCGAGCGACAGCGCGCCGAAGGCAGCGGAAAGAATGGTCTTCTTCATGAAATCCTCCCAAGGATTGAAAAATCGTGCCGGCGGACCGGCCCAGGCCTCGCCGACGCAGCATTCTCCTCCGCTGCAATTGGCGCTTCCGAGACAAAAACAAACACTAAATTTCCGGGGTGTCAATAAATAAATCAAATTGAATTATTATTTCAATGTGCCATTCTTGCGATGCCGACGACACGCCGCCCCGGGATCGGAGCGTCAGGCAAATTGACAGGGGCGCGACAAGCGGAAACAACAGACCTGCGCCAAGCGGGCACCAGAGCGTGATGAGGAAAAGTGTTTACGGTTTTCCGCTCGCACCTCGCTCTAACATATGAAAATCGATGCCAACGGGAGGAGACGGTGGCATGTCACTGACAGACGGTCCCGATCGGGGACCGACGCAACCTGAGGTCATCGACCCGAGTGGTGGTGCCAATCAAACGCGCGTACGCGCTTACAACGAGCGCCTGGTCATGTCGCTGGTCAGGCGTCACGGCGGCCTCTCCAAAGCCGACATTGCCCGGCGTTCCGGTCTTTCGGCGCAGACCGTTTCGGTGATCATGCGCGCCCTTGAAAGCGATGGCCTGCTGATCAAGGGCGACCCCGTGCGCGGCAAGGTCGGACAACCCTCGACGCCGATGCGCCTCAATCCCGACGCGGTCTTTTCCTTCGGCGTAAAGATCGGCCGGCGCAGCGCCGATCTCGTGCTGATGGATTTCGTCGGCACCATCCGGCTGCAGCTGCACCATGTGCACCCCTATCCGTTGCCGGGCGATCTCGTCGACTTCATCATTTCAGGCATGACGAAGCTTGAACAGCAGCTCAACCCCGACCAGCGCAAGCGAATTGCCGGCATCGGAATTGCGACACCCTTCGAGCTCTGGAACTGGGCGGAGGAAGTTGGGGCGCCGCGCGAAGAAATGAACAAGTGGCGCGATGTCGATTTGCAGGCAGCGGTCGCGGCGCGCACGACTTATCCGGTCTTCCTGCAGAACGACGGTACCAGCGCCTGTGGCGCCGAACTCGCCTTCGGCGTCGGCGCCAGCTATCCGGATTTCGTCTATTTCTACATCGGCTCGTTCATCGGTGGCGGCGTCGTCCTCAACTCCGCACTCTTTTCCGGACGCACCGGCACCGCCGGTGCCGTGGGCCCGCTACCGGTCTCGGGCAAGGACGGCAAGACCATTCAGCTCCTCAAGATCGCCTCGGTCTTCGTACTCGAGAACCTGCTGCGCGAACGCGGCATCGATCCGCGACCGCTCTGGTACTCGGCCGACGACTGGATCGACTTCGGCGAGCCGCTCGACATCTGGATCGACGACTGCGGCGCAGCACTTGCCCAGGCGGTCGTCTCCGCCGTCTCGATCGTCGACTTCTCCGCCGTCGTCATCGACGGCGGCTTCCCGCCCTGGGTCCGGACCCGGTTACTCACCGCCACGCGCAAGGCACTCCACGAGCTCGACCTCCAGGGCGTGACCATTCCGGAACTGGTGGAAGGCCTGGTCGGCAGCCACGCCCGCGCCATTGGCGGCGCCAGCCTGCCACTTTTCGCCCGTTACCTGCTCGACACCAACGTCCTCTTCAAGGAGCTCGGCTGATGCTGAAAGGACTAAACCCGATCCTCAGTCCCGAACTGCTCGCGACACTCCGGGCCATGGGGCACGGCGATGAAATCGCGCTGGTCGACGGCAACTATCCGGGCCAGGAACATGCGCGCCGGCTGGTCCGCCTCGACGGGCACCCGCTGATCCCGGTGCTCGACGCGATCCTCAGCGTGCTGCCGATCGACGATTTCGTGCCGGAGGCAATCTTCCGCGCCACGGTCAAGCAGGACAAGGACGCGCTCGATCCGGTGCACCGCGAGATCATCGAATGCTGCGGCCGACACGAGCCGGACCGCCAGGTCGTTCCCCTGCTCGGCGCGGATTTCTATCCGCGAGTCAGGGCGGCGCATACGGTGGTCCAGACCAGCGAGCCCCGTCTTTACGGCAACGTCATCCTGCGCAAGGGCGTGATCTACCCCTGAAACGCGAAAAGCCCGCCGGCGACCGACGGGCTTTCTGTGATTGCGGTAATGCTTCGCTATCAGGCGCCGCGCTTGTCGATCGACAGAGCGCCGGGGCCGAAGGCGGCGAGCACGAGGAAACCGCCGGCGATCGCGATGTTCTTCATCATCATCAGGCCGTTGAAGACGGTCAGCAGGCCATTGGCTTCCGGCGGGAAGTTCGGGATGTTGATCCCGCCGCTGTGGAAGGCGAAAGCCGTGACCAGGCTGAACGCTGCCAGGAGATAGGCAGCAATCTTCGTCTGGAAGCCGACGAGCACGGCAAGACCGGAGACCAGTTCGAAGAGACCGGCAAGGTAGGCGAGTACGGTCGGTGCCGGCCAGCCGGCACCGGTGATCATCTGGGCCGTGCCCGACGGGTCCATCAGCTTGCTGAAACCGGACGTGATGAACATGATAGAGAGCAGGACGCGTCCGACGAGGACGACAACATTCTGAGGCATGCGAGGCTCCTGTGAGAAACGGGTGTTGGCAACAGAAGTATCAGCATTTTCAAATTCATCTAGCCGCTTCGCGGGCGACAGATCGTTCACGAAAATGAAACGATCGGCCGGCATCGTCAACCTTCGAGCTCGACGTTCTCTCGTTTTATCCGCGGACGAACTTGGAACTACATAGTCGCCGTATCGTTCTTTTCTATTGCAAGGACGAAGCGGCTGGGCGAAGAATTTCGGCGCGGCAGGGGACGCCGCGCGCGGGGTCATGTCATGAACGAAATCAACCGGAGCCCGACATTCTGGCGCTCGTTTCCGATCTTTGAAGAGTTCGACAAGAACACCATTGCCGAGCTCGCCGACATCGCGACCTACAGGAAGTGGCCGGCCGGCACGGTCATCTTCCAGCGGGGCGACGAAGGCAACTACATGATCGTCGTCATCTCCGGACGCATCAAGCTTTCGCTGATCACCCCACAGGGCCGCGAGCTGATGCTGCGCCAGCACGAAGCCGGCGCGATCTTTGGCGAGATGGCGGTGCTTGATGGCCAAACACGCTCCGCCGATGCCACGGCGATGACCGCTTCCGAGGGCTACGTGATCGGCAAGAAGGCCTTTCTCGATATCGTCACCAATCGGCCGGAGGCAGCAGAGGCCGTCATCCGCTTCCTCTGCGCGCAATTGCGCGACACGACGGAGCGGCTGGAGACCATCGCGCTCTACGATCTCAATGCCCGCGTCGCGCGTTTCTTTCTCGCGACGCTTCGACAGATCCACGGCAACGAATTGCCGGAAAGCGCCAATCTCCGGCTGACCATGAGCCAGACGGACATTGCCGGTGTGCTTGGGGCGAGCCGGCCGAAGGTCAACCGCGCCATCCAATGGCTGGAGGAGAGCGGCGCAATCAAGCGGAGCGACGGCATCATCGCCTGCAAAGTCGGCCGCCTGCAGAGCATTGCCGATCCGGAGGAGGACTAGACCGCATGGCCTCTGAGCCGCGCCGGCAATTGCGTTTCACTCCGCTTGCCGGCGGGTTCCTGACGAGCTTGCTGGTTGCCGTCGCCCTCTATCTGTTTGCCGAATCGGTGTTTGAAACACAGCGCGAGCTGTTCTTCGACAGCCTGACACAATGGATTCCCGCGCCGCAGTCGCCTGACATCGTTGTCGTCGACATCGACCGCCAGGCCAACCAATCGCGCCCCTGGGACAGAACGGCAACCGCCGAACTTCTGTCGCGGCTTGCGACGGCGGGCGCCAAGGCTGTGGCGGTCGACTTCGTCTTCAGCGCCGATTGCAACACGGCCAGCGACGGCAATACAGCGCTCGCCTCCGCGCTTGGACGCGTTCCCGTCGTTCTCGGCTTTCTGATCGCCGATACGGTCCAGGAGCAGCCGCGGCCGGTACCGCCGTTGGCATTGAGCCGGCCCTTCACTCCGCCCGAGCTCTGGTTCCTCGACGGCGCCGAAACCTCCTGTGCCGCGTTCATGGACCATGCGAAGGCGGCAGCGGCTTCGTTTCTCGTTGGTGACGAAGACGCGCGGATCCGCCGGGTGCAGGCCTATGCCATCCTCGGCAACGACGCTTTTCCGACATTGGCGGTCGAGGCGACACGACTGATGCGCGGAGCCGGCACGCCGATCCTCGGTGGCGAGCCCGCCTGGCTGCGCCTCGACGGACAGGTGATCGCGCTCGACGAGACCGGCAGTCTGCGCTTCGCCGCAAGTGCCGCGGACCGGCTCGCCGCCCGCACCGTTTCCGCCGCCGACGTGTTGTCCGGCAAGGCGGCAGCGGACCGCTTCGCAGGCAAGCTCGTGCTCATCGGCAGCAGCCTGCCGAACCTCGGGGGCTTACGGCCCAGCGCCTCGATGCCGCTCGAGCCCTCGGTGCAGATCCACGCGGATATCGCCAACGCGATCCTGACCGGCTTCATACCGAAGCGCGACGATCGACTTCCGCTCGCCGAAGCCGGCATCGCGTTTCTCGCCAGCCTCGCCGTTGCCTTCGCCGCCGCTCGCCTTCGACCGCTGGTATCGGCAGCCCTTGGCCTCGGTGCGGTCGCCGCCGTCGTCGCGGCAGCGGCGGTTATCTATGGCGCCAGCGGCTGGTTGATCGATGCGATCGGCATTTCGGTCGCCCTCGCCGTCGTCCTCGCGGTGACGAGCGTGCTGCAATTTGCTCGCGTGCGGCGAGCCGAAGCGGCTGCGCGGCAGAAATTCTCGCAGTACCTGCCGCAATCGGTCGTCGCCCGCTACATCGACAATCCCGGGCTTACACGCGTGGCCGGCGAGGAACGGCAGGTGACAGCGCTCTTCACCGATATCGAGAGCTTTTCCTCCCTGTCGCAGAGGCTGAAGCCGCGGGACCTCATTGCCTTGCTCGACATCTACTTTGCCGAGGTCAATGCGCTGGTGGCGGCGCATGGCGGCATGGTCGACAAGGTGGTGGGCGATGCGGTGCACGCGTTTTTCAATGCGCCCGAGGATCTCCCCGAACATGTCGACCGGGCCATCGATTGCGCCAAGGCGATCCACGCGCTGACGGAAGAGATGCGCCGGCGTCCGCAGTTCGCGGCCAACTCTTTCGGCAGAACCCGGATCGGCGTCGAGACCGGACCGGCCGTTGTCGGTGAAGTCGGCGCCGGCGGCAAGCTCGACTACACGGCTCATGGCGACGCGATCAATCTGGCTGCGCGCCTGCAGGAGGCGAACAAGTTCCTCGGCACCGCCATCTGCGTCGGGCCTGCTGCCGCAGCGGAAAGCAAGCGACCGCTCCGCCCCCTCGGCAGCCACGAAATCCGCGGCTTTTCGACGATGGAATTGTTCACGGTCGCCGACTGAGGCGACGGCTGGCCGCGCGTCTCAGTGCGACTCCAGTAATAGCGGACCGGTTTTCGGGATTGCGTCAACTCAACGTGTCAGGCCGACGCTGGCATAGGCTTCCGTGATACGCGGCTCGCCCCAGTTGACGGGCTCGCTCGGGGCTTCACCGCGGCGATGAAACTCCACCCCCTGCCCCGCAGCCACGACCCGGGTCACCCCGCCACGCGCGACCGAAACGCTTCCATGTTCGACGAAGACGGCAAATGCGGCTCGGCTCGGTCCGCAGAAGAATTTGGTGCCGCGCACGCCGATCATGCCGAAGGCGGTGCGGACCGCCACATCGACCTTCGGCAGCCCCTCGGGCCGATCGAAGACCATGCGCCCTGTTCCGAGTTCGAGCGTACCACCCTGACCGGCGATGAAGCTATCGACGAGCAGCTCGGTCTCGGCGCCGAGCAGCACGCGCGTGTCCGTACCGAGGCGCAAGGTCGCGTAGCTCTCGGCATTCGTGTGCACGCGGTCGTTCTCGTAAAGCTGGCTACCGACCGTCAGCGGCTCGTCCTTTTGCGCCTGCTTCCGCCGCACATCGCCGCGGACCTCCGTTGCCTCGCCAAGTGAGGGGCTTGCCCAGGAGGTGGCGATGCCGCCGCCGGCCGCCGTCAGCAACAGGCCACCAACGACAACGCGCCGGCTCACCAGCATCTTGCGCATCGGCGCGGCCAGGTTTTCCATTGCCCCTCTCCCGTTTGAGCGTTGCGACATTCGAGGATAGCCCCGGCATTCCCGGATGCAAGCCGGCTCGCGCGCCGTGTCCCGATGATCGTCCAGCAGTTCGCCAGAGCTTTCGTTGTCGGGCTGTTACCCCCGGAACAGCCCGACCTGGCAGGCGCGGATAAGTTCACCGTCAAGACAAGGGGAGAGCCTCATGGAAAAGCGCAGCACATCCGGTACCGGCATCATCAACGCACTGCTGCTGGCGGTCGTCAGCCTGCTGGCTGTCGCCGCGATCGCCCTGCCGTCGGCACGTGCTGCCGAGCTCTCCGCCGCCGACGTCTGCGACCGCGAGGCCGGCAGCATCTTCGACCTGCAGCGCAATCAGGCCTTCCCGGCCGTTGCCACCGAGGACATCAGGATCGGCGTGGCGCTTTCAGCTTGCCGTGAGGCCTATAACCAGAAGAGCGGCGCTCGCACCGAATTCCAACTGGCCCGCGTACTCGACAAGGCCGGCCAGAAGGCTCAGTCAATGCGTATTCTCGGCGAAGCCGCCGAACACGGCCACGCGCTGGCGATGACCAACTATGCCGTTCTCCTGGGCGAGCAGGGCGACACGACAGCCGAATTCGCGCTGAACCAGAAGGCCGCTGCAGCCGGCAATATTCTCGCCGCCTACAATCTCGGCGTTTCCTATCGTGACGGCATGGGCACGCCGGTCAACGGCAAGCTGGCGATCGAGTGGTTCGAACGGGCATCGCTCGCCGGCGACGACGTCGCCGCCTTCAACCTCGCGGTCATGCTGGACGAAGGCAAGCTGGTCCCGGAAGACAACAGCAAGGCCGCCAAATTCTACCGGTTGGCGGCCAACCGCGGCAATGTCGATGCCATGGTCAATCTCGGTCTGATGCTCGAGAACGGCGAAGGTATCGCGAAGGACATCCCCGCAGCCCGCGCGATCTTCCGCAAGGCTGCCAACGAAGGCGACGCGTTTGCCGAACGGAAGCTTGCCGAACTCGAGGGCAACGACGCCTTCCAGACCGCCATGCTCGGCAAGACCAGCCGCATCAAGTAACCCAACACGCCTCCCAAGGGCCACGCGGGCCGGAGATCACTGGGATCTTCGGCCCGCGTTTTCGTTTGAGAGGAGGAGATTGGGCTGGTTAGCGGATCTCGCCGGCCTGGGGCCCCCAGGTGTCGGTGAGCGCAAAGCCGTCGGCCAGCGGATCGAACGGATCGAGCGCCACCTGATGCAGGCCGAAGGTCCAGCCGCGGCCGGCAATCGTCGGGATGATCGCTTCGCGGCCGGCAACCGTCGTGACACCTTCGAGACCCACCTCAAATTCCGACCCGATGATCGAGCGCGACTTCAGAACGTCGCCGACCTTGACCTTACCGCGCGCATGCAGCGTCGCGAGATTGGCCGAGCTGCCCGTGCCGCAGGGCGAGCGGTCGACGCGGCCCGGCCACATGGTGGTGCAGGTCCGGATCGTGCCATCAGGCTCGACATCGCGGAACATGACATAGGCGACGCCCTTGATCTCCGGGATTTCCGGATGGACGACGGGGATCGTGCGGTTGACGATATCCTTCAGGATCATGCCGGCCTCGACGATCTCGCGGGCGTTCGCCTTGTCGATCGTGGTGCCGATCTGGCCGACGTCGACCAGTGCATAGAAGATGCCGCCGTAGCAGAGATCGAGCTTGATCTTGCCCCACTTCGGCGTATCGACCTCGACGTCGAGCTCGTGCACGAAGGACGGAACCATCGTCAGCTTCACCTTCTCGCAACGACCGTCGCGGCAGGTCGCGGTCGCCTTGACGAGACCGGAGGCCGTGTCGAGCATTACCACCGTCTCCGGCTCCTTCATCTCGATGATGCCGGATTCGAGCAGGGCGGTCGTGACGCAGATCGAATTCGAGCCGGACATGGCGTGCGCCTGGTCGGCCTGGAGAATGATGAAACCGGCATCGGCTTCCGGGCGCTTCGGCGGCACCAGCAGGTTGACCGAGCCGATCGAGCCGGAGCGCGGCTCGAGGCAGAGGAACCGGCGCAGGCTGTCATCGACCGTGTTGATGTGGTTGAGCTGCTCGGCGATCGAGTTCCCGGGGATCTTCGGCACGCCGCCGATCGCGACCTTGCCGATCTCACCCTCGCAATGAACGTCCAGCAACTGGATCGTGCGCTTCCACCGCATGCCGTTTCTCCAACTCGCTTGCCATCGCCCTATCGGCGATCATGGCTGATATATCAGATGCGCTTGCATTAGCGCTTTCCGGGAGCCGCCGCAAGGAAAACCGCCGGTGCTTGAGAGTCGCCCCGAAGTTGCCGCTTGACGCATCACACACCGCGCGACAGCTTGAGCCATCCGCGACGCAACCTTCTGGATCTCCATGACAAAGCTGATCATCTTTACCGACCTTCACATGGTGCCCGAAGGCACGACGATCATCGGCCTCGATCCCTACCAACGCCTTGCCGCCGGCATCGAACACGTCAACCGCTACCATGCGGACGCCGACCGGGTGATCTTTACCGGCGATCTCACCCACTACGCCGATCGCGCCTCCTACGAAAGGCTGAAGCGGCTCATCGATCAGCTCGTGCCGCCGGTCGCCATCACCATCGGCAACCATGACCGACGCGAGGTTTTTCTCGACGCCTTCCCCGACGCCGTGACGGACGAGAACGGGTTCGTGCAGCAGGCAATCGATTTCCCGGACTGCCGCGCCATCCTGCTCGATACGCTCTTTGCCCCACCCTATGATTATCCTACCAGCCATGCAGGCGTTCTCTGTGCTAAACGGCTTGCCTGGCTCGACCGGCAGCTTGCCGACGCCGGCGACAAACCGGCGCTGCTGTTCATGCATCACCCGCCACACAGGACAGGCTTTACCGGCATGGACATGATCCGGCTCGCCAATGAGACCGAGTTCTACGATCTCGTCAAAAGGCATTCCAACGTCCGCCATATCTTCGCCGGTCACGTGCACCGCACGATCAGCGGCTCCTCCCGCGGCATTCCCTTCTCGATCTTCAAGAGCCCGGTGCACCAGCAGCCTATGCCCTTCGACGCACCCGACGCCTCCTTGTCCGTCGATGAACCGGCGGCCTACGGCATCGCCGTGGTGACCGACGACGGCGTGCTGGTCCATACCGAAGACTACGAGATCGCCCGCCGGGACGCCGCCATCGCGTGAGGCCATTTCGGACCGCCGGCCTTCATGCTAGTTTGGCGCATGACCCAATCTACCGACGAGAGCTTCGACTGCCAAAGCTGCGGCGCCTGTTGTGCCTATTCGGCCGACTGGCCGCGCTTCTCGCTGGAGACGGACGAGGAACTCGACCTGATCCCGGCGGAATATGTTTCTGCCGATCTCGGGGGCATGCGCTGCGAGGACGATCGTTGCTGTGCGCTCGGCGGTAAGCTCGGCGAACAGGTATCGTGCAAGATCTACGCCATCCGCCCGATCGTCTGCCGCACCTGCATGCCCGGCGACGACGAGTGCCTGATGGCGCGTGAAAGGCATTTCGGCAAAGCGGCGTGATTTACCGCGCCGCGCGCCTTATCAGACGCGCAAAGGTCGCTGTAGCCCTTTGAATGGCTGCACGTTTTTATCCTTAAATCGGCCAGGATTTAAGGAACCATGAACTAGGATCATCCGGCAGTTTAGCAAAGATTCCGCATTCCTTACGGCGCCGCGCCAGCGGAATGGTGAAACATTCCGCCAAACACGAAATTTGCCGGATGGATGTACGGCGGAAGGAAGCGTATTTTCCGCCCACGATCGGGGGCGCGCCGCGCCCTTGGAAACCGCTTCCCGGAGGATAGCGCTCGATGAGCCAGACACCGCTTCAGAAGATCACGACCGAGACCGGCGCGCCGCAGGCTCCCTTCGCCGAGTTCGCTCCGCCGGTGCGACCGCAGAGCACGCTTCGCCAGGCAATCACCGCCGCCTACCGTCGCCCGGAAACCGAGGCGCTGCCGGCACTCGTCGAAGCGGCGACGCTGCCTGCCGCAACCCGCCAGGCGGCCGCCAAGACCGCGCGCAAGCTGATCGAGGCGCTGCGCGCCAAGCACAAGGGCTCCGGCGTCGAGGGTCTGGTGCAGGAATATTCGCTATCGAGCCAGGAAGGCGTGGCGCTGATGTGCCTGGCCGAAGCGCTGCTGCGCATTCCGGACACGGCGACGCGTGACGCACTGATCCGCGACAAGATCGCCGACGGCGACTGGAAGTCGCATATCGGCGGCGGCCGCTCACTGTTCGTCAACGCCGCCACCTGGGGCCTCGTCGTCACCGGCAAGCTCACCTCGACCGTCAACGACCGCAGCCTTTCCGCCGCGCTGACGCGCCTGATCGCCCGTTGCGGCGAGCCGGTCATCCGCCGCGGCGTCGACATGGCGATGCGCATGATGGGCGAACAGTTCGTCACCGGCGAGACCATCGACGAGGCGCTGCGCCGCTCGCGCGCGCTCGAACAGAAGGGCTTCCGCTACTCCTACGACATGCTCGGCGAAGCGGCGACGACGGCGGCCGACGCGGAGCGCTACTACCGCGACTACGAGGCGGCGATCCACGCCATCGGCAAGGCATCCGCCGGCCGCGGCATCTATGAAGGCCCGGGCATCTCGATCAAGCTTTCGGCGCTGCACCCGCGCTATTCCCGCGCCCAGGCGTCGCGCGTCATGAGCGAGCTGCTGCCCAAGGTGAAGGCGCTCGCCGTCATTGCCAAGAAATACGATATCGGCCTCAACATCGACGCCGAGGAAGCCGACCGCCTCGAACTTTCGCTCGACCTGCTCGAAGAACTGTGCCTCGACAAGGACCTCGCCGGCTGGAACGGCATGGGCTTCGTCGTCCAGGCCTACGGCAAGCGCTGCCCCTTCGTGCTCGACTTCATCATCGACCTCGCGCGCCGCGCCGACCGCCGTATCATGGTGCGCCTCGTCAAGGGCGCCTATTGGGACGCCGAGATCAAGCGTGCCCAGCTCGACGGTCTGGAAGATTTCCCGGTCTACACCCGCAAGATCTACACGGACGTCTCCTATATCGCCTGCGCCAAGAAGCTGCTGGCCGCGACCGACGTGATCTTCCCGCAGTTCGCGACCCACAATGCGCAGTCGCTGGCGACGATCTATGAAATGGCCGGCAAGGACTTCAAGGTCGGCAAGTACGAATTCCAGTGCCTGCACGGCATGGGCGAGCCGCTCTACGACGAAGTGGTCGGCAAGGGCAATCTTGACCGCCCCTGCCGCATCTACGCGCCGGTCGGCACGCACGAGACGCTGCTTGCCTATCTCGTTCGCCGCCTGCTCGAAAACGGCGCGAACTCCTCCTTCGTCAACCGCATCGCCGATCCGAAGGTCTCTGTCGACGAGCTCATCGCCGATCCGGTCGAGATCGTACGCGCCATGCCCGTCGTCGGCGCGCCGCACGACCAGATCGCGCTCCCCGACAATCTCTTCGGCGAAGCGCGCCGCAATTCCGCCGGTCTTGATCTCTCGAACGAAGCGGGCCTTGCCTCGCTGACCGCAGCGCTGCAGGCCAGTGCTGCCGTCGACTGGAGAGCCGTTCCGCAACTGGCAACGGGCACCGCCTCCGGCGAAACGCGCGCCGTCGTCAACCCCGGCGACCGCCGCGACGTGGTCGGCTCGGTGACGGAGGCTTCCGAAGCCGACGCCCGCCAGGCCGTGACCCTTGCCTCCGAGGCGGCCGCAAGCTGGGCTGCCGTCTCGCCGGCCGAGCGCTCCGCCTGCCTCACGCGCGCTGCCGACCTGATGCAGGCGCGCATGCCGACCCTGCTCGGCCTCATCGCCCGCGAAGCCGGCAAGTCGCTGCCGAACGCCATTGCCGAAGTGCGCGAGGCGATCGACTTCCTGCGTTACTACGCCGAACAGACGCGCCGCACCCTCGGCCCGGCCCATAAGGCACTTGGGCCCATCGTCTGCATTAGCCCGTGGAACTTCCCGCTGGCGATCTTCACCGGCCAGATTGCCGCGGCGCTCGTTGCCGGCAACCCGGTGCTGGCCAAGCCTGCCGAGGAAACGCCGCTGATCGCCGCCGAAGGCGTGCGCATCCTGCACGAGGCCGGCGTTCCCGCCGCCGCGCTGCAACTGCTCCCCGGCGACGGCCGCATCGGTGCGGCCCTGGTAGCCGCGCCGGAAATCGCCGGCGTCATGTTCACCGGCTCGACCGAAGTCGCGCGCCTGATCCAGGCGCAGCTTGCCGACCGGCTGTCGCCGGCTGGCCGACCGATCCCGCTGATTGCCGAGACCGGCGGCCAGAACGCCATGATCGTCGACAGCTCGGCGCTTGCCGAACAGGTCGTCGGCGACGTCATCGCCTCTGCCTTCGACAGCGCTGGCCAGCGCTGCTCGGCGCTGCGTGTGCTTTGCCTGCAGGAAGACGTGGCCGAGCGCACGCTTTCGATGCTGAAGGGTGCGCTGCATGAACTGAAGATCGGCCGCACCGACCGGCTGTCGGTCGATGTCGGCCCGGTGATCACCGCTGAGGCCAAGGGCATCATCGAGAAGCACATCGACGCCATGCGCGGCCTCGGCCGCAAGGTCGAGCAGATCGGCCTTGCGTCGGAGACCGAACAGGGCACCTTCGTGCCGCCGACGATCATCGAGCTCGACAAGCTCTCGGATCTGAAGCGCGAAGTCTTCGGTCCGGTGCTGCACGTCATCCGCTACCGCCGCGACGATCTCGACCGGCTGATCGACGACATCAACGCCACCGGCTACGGCCTGACATTCGGCCTGCACACGCGCCTCGACGAGACGATTGCCCATGTGACGGCACGGGTGAAGGCGGGCAACCTCTACGTCAACCGCAACGTCATCGGCGCTGTCGTCGGCGTCCAGCCCTTCGGCGGCCGCGGCCTCTCCGGCACCGGCCCGAAGGCCGGCGGCCCGCTCTATCTCGGCCGCCTGGTCGCGACCGCACCGGTGCCGCCGCAGCACAGCTCGGTCCATACCGATCCGGCGCTGCTCGACTTCGCCAAGTGGCTCGACGGCAAGGGCGCGAAAGCCGAAGCCGAAGCTGCCCGCACCGCCGGCAGCAATTCCGCGCTCGGCCTCAACTCCGAGCTTCCGGGACCGGTCGGCGAGCGCAACCTCTATGCGCTGCATCCGCGTGGCCGCGTGCTCCTGGTTCCGGCGACGGAAACCGGCCTCTATCACCAGCTCGGCGCCGCCCTTGCCACCGGCAACACCGTCGTCGTCGATGCCGCTTCCGGCCTGCAGGCCTCGCTGAAGGACCTGCCGGCGAGCGTCGCCGCACGCCTCTCCTGGTCGAAGGATTGGGCGGCGGACGGCCCCTTCGCCGGTGCACTCGTCGAAGGCGACGGCGCACGGGTGCGCGAGGTCGGCAAGACGATCGCAGGCCTGCCGGGCCCGCTGGTTCTCGTCCAGGCGGCTTCGACCGAGGAGATCGGCAAGAACCCCGACGCCTATTGCCTGAACTGGCTGCTCGAGGAGGTCTCGACCTCGATCAACACGGCGGCCGCCGGCGGCAATGCGAGCCTGATGGCGATCGGCTGATTAAGGCCGCGTCCGCGGAACAAGGATGCCTCTCCCGAAGGCGGGAGAGGCGATGGAGGATTGGGCCACGCCGCTTGCATGGCCTGTCACAGAAATGGGGGGTCGGGAAAGTTCACTCCGACCCCTTCATCAGCCAAGCCCACGACCCACCCAAACCGTGGTGGCGCAATTGCCCTCAATCCGTTATCAGCAATGACAAAACGGAAGCGGCCATGTTCACCCTCAAGCGCACGGAAACGGCAACCCAGGACGTCAAGAAGAGCCGGTTTCTGGCGATCGCAGCGCCGGTTGCCGACGAACAGGCAGCGAAGGACTTTCTCGCCTCCCACTCCGACCCCACGGCCAACCACAATTGCTGGGCTTGGCGCATCGGCCAGGCCTATCGCTTCAGTGACGACGGCGAGCCGAGCGGAACGGCCGGCAAGCCGATCCTGGCGGCGATCGACGGCCAGGAACTCGATCGCGTCGCGGTCGTGGTGACGCGCTGGTTCGGCGGCATCCTGCTCGGAAGCGGCGGCCTGGTGCGCGCCTATGGCGGCACGGCGGCGCTCTGTCTCAGGGCGGCGGAAAAGATCGAGATGATCGAAACCGTGCGCGCGACCGTTGCCGTCGATTTTTCCGACATGGCGCTGGTGAAGGCGCGGCTTCTTGCCCGCGACGTGACCATTGCCGGCGAGAGCTTTACGGACAAGGGCCCGATCCTGACCGTCGACCTGCGCAAGGATGAGGCGCAGGCGATCCTCGCGATGGTCGTCGATCTCAGCCGCGGCAAGGCCGTGGTCTCGCTGGACGATTGAGCCCGTCACCGCAGCTCCGAACATCGACATCGAGCCGCCAGGGAGCCGCCAGCGAAAACTGTATGCGGTTTCCCGCCGTATCTGCCGCTCTCATTTACTCGTCGCGATCTTTCAGATTCACTCCTTGCGCTTTAAGTTCTTGATATTTCGCATGTCGTTATCGCAAAACTGCGCACATGCTTTAGAAGCGCTCCACCCCAGCTATGATCGACGACGCACAACAGGAGACAGCACCATGAAGACGAGAGTTCTTGGCAAGACCGGCGCCACCATTTCCGAGATCGGCTTCGGCGCCTGGCAGATCGGCGGCTCCTGGGGCGATGTCAGCGAGGCGGACGGCAGGCGCGCGCTCCATGCGGCGCTCGACGCGGGCGTCACCTTCGTCGACACGGCCGATGTCTATGGCGACGGTCGGTCCGAGAAGATCATCGCGGCCGTATTGAAGGAGCGCGGCGGCGACAAGCCCTTCGTTGCGACCAAAGCCGGCCGCCGGCTCAATCCACATGTCGCGGAAGGTTACACGGGCGAAAACATCGAGGCCTTCATCGACCGCAGCCTCGCCAATCTCGGCGTCGAGACGCTCGACCTCGTGCAGCTCCATTGCCCGCCGACCGAGGTCTACTATCGCCCGGAGCTGTTCGCAGCCCTGGATCGGCTCGTCGCCAAGGGCAAGATCCGGCACTACGGCGTATCGGTCGAAAAGGTGGAGGAAGCGCTGAAGGCGATCGAATACCCGGGCGTGGCCACGGTGCAGATCATCTACAACATCTTCCGCCAGCGACCGCATGAACTGTTCTTTGCCGAGGCGCGGAAGAAGAATGTCGGCGTCATCGTGCGCGTGCCGCTCGCCTCCGGACTGCTTTCCGGCAAGATCACCCGCGAAACCGCCTTTGCTGCCGACGACCATCGCAACTTCAACCGGCACGGCGAGGCCTTCGATGTCGGCGAGACCTTTGCCGGCGTACCGTTCGAAGCGGGGCTGGAGGCGGTCGAGCAGCTCCGCCCACTGGTGCCCACGGGCGTGCCGATGGCACAGTTCGCGCTGCGCTGGATCCTCGAGCAGCAGGCAGTCTCGGTCGTCATTCCCGGCGCCCGCAACGAGGCGCAGGCGCAATCCAATGCCGCTGCCAGCGGGCTCGCCGCCATCGACGATCAAACCAAGGCCGCGATCGCCGCGGTTTACGAGCGACTGGTGAAGGTTCATGTTCATCACCGCTGGTAACTGACGCCCCCGCCGACAGGCGAGCGCGATCAAGGGAGGCGCAGCCATGACTGATCCCTTCGATCTGCAACGGTTCATCGACGCCCAGGACCGCGTCTATGCCGCGGTTCTGGACGAGCTCACCCACGGCCGCAAACGGACGCACTGGATGTGGTTCGTCTTCCCGCAACTTGCCGGTCTCGGCCATTCGCCGATGGCCGAGCGCTACGCGATATCGGGTCTCGAAGAAGCGTCCGCCTATCTGGCACACCCAGTACTCGGCGCGAGGCTTCGGGAATGCACCGAACTTGTCAATGCGGTTGCCGGGAAATCGGCCCACGACATCTTCTCAAGCCCCGACGACGTGAAATTCCGGTCATCGATGACCTTGTTCGCCGAGGTCGACGAAGCGGGAAGCCTGTTCGAGCAGGCCCTTGAACGTTATTTCGCGGGAGAGAAGGATCGGCGCACTTTGGACATCCTGGCGCAACGGCGCTGATATCCGGCGCTCAAGCCTTGCTGGGGCGCCGATTGGCGGCCGTCAGAGGTTCGGTGTCGAGTTGACCAGGAAAAACAGGATGGTGAAGGCGCATATCGAGAGGCCAGCGACGATCACCAGCAGTTCTTTCATCATGTAGCGATACATCCGGCGCCTCCTTTCCTTCCGTGGCCGCGGTATCTCCCCGAATATAGGAAGTCATTGGGCCAATTCTCAGACACAGGCGTCAAAAGTTCGTGAAGGCGCTCCCGTTTCTTCTGATCCGGAGTCACCATCCCCCACAGGCTCCGAGACGGGTTCAACGCCTCCACGACGTATGCAAATTAAGTTATACTAATATATACTATTTGTCACCTAACCACTTCGGAGGATTGAACAATTGCTCCTCCCGCCATGCGATGAATATGTCCCAGCGGCAAAGCTTCATCGTGGCCGATCGGCGACTTACCGATGGCAATCATCGGAAACAGCGCGTCGGCTGAGGTTGTTTTGCGCTTTCCGGATTTGCACTCGCCTATTTCGGCAATGGAACCATTGCCGCGCTCGGCAGCCCGCGACGGCCGTCTATCGCCATTCGATTGCTTTCAGCACGCCAGAAAGCGACAGGGAAGCGCCCAGCGACAGTCTGTGGGGCGCTGGCGCGCAAACGAAGTTACCGGCGGGAGACAACGGCCTGAAACGCAAAAATCGACACAGGGAACGTGGATTGGTGTAGACTGTCGGGAAGAAGAAAAAGAAGAAGGATGGCGCACCCGAAGAGATTCGAACTCCTGACCCCCAGATTCGTAGTCTGGTGCTCTATCCAGCTGAGCTACGGGTGCTTTTGCCTGAAGCGGCGGAACCGCTTGCGTGAGCGGTTCTCTAAAGGGTCCTTTCGGGGATTGCAAGCGCCGTTCGGCAAAAAATTTCATTTTTACGACGATGGCCCGACTTGCTGTGGACAGTCGCGGTAACACCGATGCGGCAACGCCCTGAAAAGCAGGGCATTCCGCCAGGGAAGCAGGCGCGAAAAAATTATCGCGGGCGTCAGACTTTGCGCTTCATTCTTTCTAGTGACGGAATTTCGAGCGGAAGGCGTCGAGCGGCACCGGCCGGTCGGGCAGTTCGATGCGGAAGAGCGTGCCGGGCGTCGGCTTTTCGACAAGCGCGATCGTGCCGCCATGAGCGAGCACGAGCTCGCGTGCAATCGCGAGGCCAAGACCCGTGCCGCCGGAGCGTGCCGAACCGCGGAAGGCGGCGAACAGGTTTTCCCGGGCCTTGGGCGGCATTCCGGGGCCGGTATCATCAACCGAAATGGTGACGACGCTGCCTACCCGCATGGCGGAAACCGTAACAAGCCGCGGACGGCCGTCCTCCGGTTCGTGATTGGTCAAAGCCTGCACGGCGTTGCGGCAAATATTGTGCACCACCCGGAAGAGCTGCTCGCTGTCCGCATCCACCTCGATGTCGTCCTGCATCTGGATCTGGAAATCGATGCCCGCCTGGGGATCGATCGCCAGCAGTTCGGCGACATCGGAAACGAGCGGTTTCAATGCGACGAAGCGGCGATGCGGCTCGGCCTCGGTCGTTCGGCCATAGGAGAGTACCTCGCGCGTATAGCCGACGGCCCGGTCGATGGTGCGCAGCAGGGTCGGGGCAAACCGCTTGACCACGGGATCGTCGACATCGGCCAGGCGGTCGGAAATCAATTGCGCCGAGGACAGGATGTTGCGCATGTCGTGGTTGATCTTCGACACCGCAAGGCCAAGTTCCGCAAGGCTCTTCTGTTGCTTCAGGGTCTTTTGCAGTTCACGCTGCATGCTGGCGAGATGCTGACCGGCGACGGCAAGTTCGTCGCGTCCCTCCGGCGGCACGAGCACCCGACCGGGATCGGCCGGATCGTTGGAAAATTCCTGCATGTTCGCCGTCATCCGCCGGATCGGCGTGATCAGCATGCGATTGATGGCGAGGAAGATCAGCGCCGCGGTGATCAGCGAAATGATGAGCGATAGGACAAAGACGTTGCGCGAGTAGACGAGCATCGCCTTGCGCAGGCTCGCATCCTTCATCAGAAGCTCGATCGTCGCGTCGCTCTCCCCAAGCGGCCCATAGACACGGATCACACGATCACCGCCGAAGAGCAGGGTATCGAAGGCATCGCGGATGGCGGCAAAGGCGGTCGAATTGGCGACGTCATACTCGCCCTTGATCTCGAGAGGCATGTCGGTCAGTGCGATCATGCGCGACGCGTCCTTGCGTCGGATGACGATCGCCTTCGTGCCGGTCGCCATCAGCGTGTCCTTCTGCACGCTGCGCGGCAGCTCGACGTTCTGCAGGCCGTCGACGACGACGGCAGCGGCAGCAGCCGTGTTCAGCCGATCCTCAAGCCAGCGAATGCGCATGGTTGCGACGGACGGCGCGAAGATCAGCACCTCCGCCAGCATGACGAAGACGATGGTCAGCAGGAGCAGCTTACCGGAAAGGCCCCGGAAGAACCCCGCACTCGTCCTCAGTGACTCGCTTGCCGTTACCGGACGCGTCTCTTCCGCCATGCCTTACAAACTTCCCTGCCCGTCAACAAAAACGCCCGCGACCCCGCACAAGTGCCCGAGCCAAAGGGCTTCGCGCCAGGGGCAATAATAGGAGATGGCCGCCCGTTTTCCAATCTCGGAGCGGCCGGGCGGGGTGCGACATAGGCGCGGACATCATTCGGCGTCACGCCGTTGGCAGCCGCAAAGGACCACATCCCGATCATCTCCCTCCCCGCATCGCCGACGCGAAATCTTCGGCGCGCTACCGCCTCGCTCAGGTCTAGCTGCACAGAATCCGGATCGGTGTAAGTCACCCAGGGAACAGTGGCATCGTCAGGTACCGGCGCATGGCGCGCGGCAGCGGGCACAGGCGGCGATGGAGTAGAACGGCTATGGCGTTCGGGGCAGCCAAAACAGCGAGCCCGCGGCACCATAACGGTACCGCGGGCTCCGAACACCTGACGAGGCAAGTTGCCGCTCAGAACTCTTGCCAGTCGTCCTTCGCGACAGCCGCAGCGGAGCTGCCGCCAAAGGCGCGGGCGACGTTGCCCATCATGCGACGCGCCGGCGATTCGATCGGGCGAGCGGCGGTTTCGCGGGCGACGACCACCGGCCTTGCGGCGGTATTGTCCACCTTGAAGTAGGCGATCAGGTTGGCGAGGTTGTTGGCCTCGGCGGAGAGCTTGTGGGTGGCGGCATTCGCCTCCTCCACCATCGCCGCATTCTGCTGGGTCACCTGGTCCATCTGGTTGACCGCGGTGCTGACTTCGCTCAAGCCCGTCGACTGCTCGCGCGCCGCCGTTGCGATCGAATGGATATGGTCGTTGATCTTCAGGACGCGGTCTTCGATCTCACCGAGCGCCGAACCGGTTTCCTGCACCAGCCGGACACCGGTCGCCACTTCGCTGCCGGACTTCGAGATCAGCGCCTTAATGTCCTTGGCCGCACTGGCGGCGCGCTGCGCCAGTTCGCGCACTTCCTGGGCAACGACGGCAAAGCCCTTGCCGGCATCACCGGCACGCGCCGCCTCGACGCCGGCGTTCAGTGCCAGAAGGTTGGTCTGGAAGGCGATTTCGTCGATCACGTTGGTGATCTGGCCGATCTCGCTCGACGCCTGCTCGATACGGCCCATGGCATCGACGGCATTGCGCACGACGGCGGCAGACTGCGCCGCGCTATGCTTGGCCTCGTTGACCATGACGGTCGCTTCCTGCGCCCGCTCGGTCGAACTCTTCACGGCAACGGTGATCTCGTCGAGGGCGGCCGAGGTTTCCTCAAGTGCTGCCGCCTGCTGCTCGGTGCGCTTCGACAGGTCGTCGGCAGCAGCGCGCAGTTCGGACGAGTTGCCATTGATCGTGTCGGTCGTCACGCGGACTTCACGGAGCGTCTTCTGCAGGGTCGACAGCGTCTCGTTGACGTTCTCCTGCAATTCGGCGAAGGCACCCTGGAAGTGGCCGTTCATGCTCTGGGTCAGGTCGCCCGCCGCCAGGCTCGCGACGACCCGGCGGGTCTCGGCAATGCCGGCATCGACGCTGCCGACCAGTTCGTTGACGCTCGCGGCGAACCGGTTGAGATCGTCGTTTTCATAGTCCTTGCCGATGCGCTTGGTGAAATCGCCGGCGGCCGCGGCCGCCACGACGACACCGATGCTCGACTGCAGATCGGCGCTCTTTTCGCGCAGCACTGCTTCCTGCGCGTTGAGGTCACGAACGGCGAGACCGTTCTGCTTGAACACCTGAACGGCCTCGGCCATTTCACCGATCTCGTCCTTGCGGCCCGCGAAGGGCACGTCGACAGTGAGATCGCCGCCAGCGAGCTGCTTCATCTTACCGGTCAGCTCGAGAATCGGGCGGCTCAAGTGGTTCGTTGCGATATAGAAGGCCGCGCCGAGGCCGGCGAGCATGCCGAGGCCGGCGATAGCGAGGATAACGATGACCACCGAGCGCTCGAAAGCCGCGACCTCCGCGGTGACGGCTTCGAGTGTCTTCAGGTTGATATCAGCGACGGAGTCGATCTGCTGCTGGAAGGCCTTGCGGTTGGCCCGGTTGGCATCGTTGTTGCCCTGCTCGCTGGCAGCCTGGGGCGAAACCTGTTCGCCGAGGCGCGCCGTTTCCACCCGGAACGTCCTGAACTCCTTGGCGCGATCGACCAGCGTCTCAAAGGAGGCTTGCGTGTCGGCGGGGATCAGCGGGCGCCATTCGGCAAGCAGCGCATCGATCTTGTCGAGATTCGTGCGAATGCCCTCGGCAAAGGGCTTCGCCTTTTCGACGGTCGGGGCGGCGTAGATGCCGCGCGATTCCATCACCACCGTGGTCACCAGGCGGTTCAAGCGTTCCGCCTTGAAGGCGCGCGCAGCGACATTTTCATATTGCTGGAATTTCTCGTTGTACTTGACGACCGTCACGAGCGACATTCCGGTCACAGCAACGGCCAGCAGGCTCATGATCCCGACGATCAGATAGATTTTACCGCGTATTTTCATCCCGACCTCCACGAGGCCGCGAGAGCTGTCCGTTTATCGGACATCTCGCCACCCCATTGCACCGGGGAGACCCTAAAATAGCCGTGGTTAATAAAGGTCATCGCCGCCAACCGGCATTCTGGGGAGCGCCGATTAGAGTTCTGTTTACCAATCTCGGCTAGTTGCCCACCTTTTTGCGCACCTGTGAGACGCCGCTTGCCAGGGATCCGTCACTTTTGCGATGCCGCTGCCACTGAATCGCCGGCTGCAATTGACTTTCCGGGAATTTTCCTCTTATAAGCCGCGCACGTCCGGTCAAGCCCTCCTGCCCGAGAAGGCGGAGCCGTGTCCGGTAACGTAAACGCTCCTTGCTACACGCAAACCCAAGAAGGGCCGCACACCGCGGTATTAAATAAATGAAGCGTACCTACCAACCGTCCAAGCTTGTCCGCAAGCGTCGCCACGGCTTCCGTTCGCGCATGGCTACCAAGGGTGGCCAGAAGGTCCTCGCAGCCCGCCGGGCTCGTGGCCGCAAGCGTCTTTCGGCTTAAGCCGAAACTGCCCGAAACCAGTGTCCGGGCACATGACGTCAGATAAAGACAAAACGACTGTCGGGCGGCTGAAAAGCCGTCCGCAGTTTTTGGCCGTTCGGGCTGGAGAAAGCCGTAGAGGCCCGCTGTTTCTCCTCGAAGTGCTCGACCGCAACGATCCGGAAGGCGAGGCCCGCGTCGGCTTCACCGTTACCAAGAAACACGGCAATGCCGTCGAGCGAAACCGGATGCGCCGGCGCCTGAAAGAGGCGGTGCGGCTTTCCGCCGGGTTTGCAATGAAACCCGGACACGACTATGTGATTGTCGCCCGACGCGATCTCCTGAACGCCCCCTTCGACGCCTTGACCCGGGGGCTTCGCGAGCGCATCGAAAACAAGCCGAAACAGAAGCGGCCGCCGGCCGGTTCCAGGAAACCATGATGGAAAAAAACCGCAACTATTTCGTGGCGATCGGCCTGTCCGTGCTGATCCTCATTGCCTGGCAGTTCCTTTACGTCAATCCGAAGATGGAAAAGGAACGCATCGCTGCGGAAGCCCTGCGAGCGCAACAGGCGCAGTCGCAGTCGCAGCAGCAATCGGCGACCCCGACGCAGCAGCCTTCGGGCCAGGCTCTCCCGGGCAGCGGTGCAATTCCCGGCGCTGGTGAGAACCGCGACCAGGCCATTGCCAAATCGGCGCGCGTTGCGATCGACACACCGGCCCTTTCCGGCTCCATCAACCTGACCGGTGCCCGTTTCGACGACCTCAAGCTCAAGGAATACCGTGAGACGGTCGATCCGAAGAGCCCGGTCATCACGCTCTTCAGCCCCGCCGAGACGACCGACGGCTACTTTGCCGAACTCGGTTATGTCGGCAGCGATGCGACCGGCAGCGTGCCGGGCCCGCAGACCGTCTGGACGCTTTCCGGCGGCGAAAAGCTGACCGCTGCGAACCCGGTGACGCTGACCTTCACCAACGAGAAGGGCGTCACCTTCACCCGCACGATCTCGGTCGACGACCACTACATGTTCCAGGTGGTCGACAGCATCAAGAACGCCACGGCCGAGCCGCTCGCGCTGTCATCCTATGGCCGCGTGACGCGCTTCAACAAGCCGACGACGCCGAGCGTCTACGTGCTGCACGAAGGCTTCATCGGTGTCCTCGGCGAACACGGCCTGCAGGAACTGAAGTACGGCAAGATCGAGGACCAGAAGTCCGTCGAACCAGGCAAGGCGACCGGCGGCTGGCTCGGCATCACCGACAAGTACTGGGCGGCAGCGATCGTGCCGCCGCAGGCGACCCCTTACGACACCCGCTTCACGCACTTCACCGACGGCCGCGCCCGCTACCAGAGCGACTACAAGAGCGACGCCGTCACCGTGGCTCCCGGCCAGACGTCCGAGGTCAAGAACCTCGTCTTCGCCGGTGCCAAGGAAGTTCCCGTCGTCGACAATTACGAAGTGGCCTACTCGATCCCCAATTTCGACAAGCTGATCGACTGGGGCTGGTTCTACTTCATCACCAAGCCGATGTTCAAAATGATGGATTTCTTCTTCCGTCTGTTCGGCAACTTCGGCATCGCGATCCTGATCACCACGATCGTCGTCAAGGGTCTCTTCTTCCCGCTCGCCAACAAGCAATACGCATCGATGGCGAACATGAAGAAGGTTCAGCCGAAGATGGAAGAACTGAAGAAGAAGTTCGGCGACGACCGCATGGGCCTGCAGCAGGCGATGATGCAGCTCTACAAGGAAGAGAAGATCAATCCGCTGGCGGGCTGCTGGCCGATCCTCATCCAGATCCCGGTGTTCTTCGCGCTCTACAAGGTGATCTACATCACCATCGAGATGCGCCATGCGCCGTTCTTCGGCTGGATCCACGACCTCTCGGCGCCGGATCCGACGACGATCGTCAATCTCTTCGGCCTGCTGCCCTTCGACGGCCCGACCTTCCTGCATCTCGGCGTCTGGCCGATCATCATGGGCATCACCATGTTCGTGCAGATGCGCATGAACCCGACGCCTCCGGACCCGACCCAGGCGATGCTGTTCACCTGGATGCCCGTGGTCTTCACCTTCATGCTGGCATCCTTCCCGGCCGGCTTGGTGATCTACTGGGCCTGGAACAACACCCTTTCGGTGCTCCAGCAGTCGATCATCATGAAGCGCCAGGGCGTGAAGATCGAGCTCCTGGACAACCTGAAGAGCCTGTTCGCGAAGAAACCCAAGCCGGCGGAATGACGCCGGCCGGTACGACAATCCCAGAGCCCCGGACCCAAGGTCCGGGGCTCTTTCGTTTTGACGCCATCGCGCGACACGTTATGGCGTTGACGCGGGCGCGTAGGGCAGGCATCAGGCGCTATCGAAATCACTGCGCCTCGCTCCAGGACAATTTGCCATGACCGACCCGTCGGCCACCTCCGTTCCGTTCGCCGCCAGCGAGAAGCTTGGCGCCGTGCTCGTCTTCGGCTCCGCTTTCTTCTGGAGCTTCGGAGGGGCGATCGCCCGGTTCCTGGAGATCCCCGATAGCTGGACGATCGTCTTCTGGCGTTGCCTCTTTGCCGGCCTCTTCCTGCTCGCCTTCATGCTGGTGCGCGACGGACCGCGAGGCACGCTTGCGCTTTTCAAGGGCATGGGCTGGCCGGGGATCGCTGTCGGGCTCTGCTTCACCATTGCCTCGACCTCCTTCATCATCGCCATTTCCTATACGACCATCGCCAATGTGGTGCTGCTCGGCGCCGGCGTGCCGCTGTTTGCAGCGCTAATGAGCTGGGCGCTGTTTCGCGAACGGGTCTCGCGTTTCACCTGGGGCGCGATTACCGCCGTCATCGTCGGCGTCGCGATCATGGTGTCGGAGAGCCTGACGGGCAGCGTGTCGCCGATCGGCGATGCACTGGCGCTGCTGATCCCCGTGGTCTTCGCGCTGGCAACCGTCATCACACGCCGCTATCCACACGTGCGGATGACGCCGGCCACCTGCTTCGGCTGCTTCGCCGCCAGCGCCATTGCGGCAAGCCAGTCGTCCGGGCTTGCAGTGACCTCGAGCGAACTCGCTCTGCTCTTCGTCTTCGGCGCCTTCAACCTCGGGCTTGGCATGGCGCTCTTCGTCACCGGCGCCCGGCTGGTGCCTTCGGCGCTCGCCGCCCTGCTCGGCACCGCCGAAACCGTGCTCGGTCCCGTCTGGGTCGCGATCATCCACGGCGAACTACCGAGCGGCCGGACGATCATCGGCGGCACCTTCATCTTCCTGGCGCTGCTTGCCTATCTCTTCAACGAGTTCCGGCGGACGCAAACCATCCCCACACGGCCGGTCCGCACGCCGACGCCTTGACATCCACGGCCAAAACCGGGAAGCCATGAGCTTTCTCGATGAAGGACCGACCGCCGATGGCCGAAACCAGAACCAAAGACGACAAGCCGCTGTTCGGCCGGCCGTGGATTTTCATTCGCGGCGTGCCCGCCATGAAATTCCTGCCGCCGGAAGGTCCGGTGGAAATCGCCTTTGCCGGCCGCTCGAACGTCGGCAAGTCGTCGCTGATCAATGCCCTGGTCGGCCACAAGGGACTGGCAAGAACTTCGAATACGCCGGGCCGCACGCAAGAGCTCAACTACTTCGTGCCGGACGGATTTTCGGGCGAGGCCGACGACCTGCCGCCGATGGCGCTCGTCGACATGCCCGGCTACGGCTATGCCCAGGCGCCGAAGGAACAGGTCGATGCCTGGACGAAGCTGGTGTTCGACTATCTGCGCGGCCGTTCGACGCTGAAGCGCGTCTATGTGCTGATCGATGCCCGCCACGGCATCAAGAAGAACGACGAGGAGGTCCTCGGCCTGCTCGACAAGGCGGCCGTCTCCTACCAGATCGTGCTCACCAAGACCGACAAGATCAAGGCCGCCGGCGTGCCGCGGCTGATCGCCGAAACGCTCGACAAGATCAAGAAGCGCCCCGCCGCCTTCCCCGAGGTACTTTCAACCTCCTCTGAGAAGGGCCAGGGCATCGACGAGCTGCGCGCCGCGATCGGCACGGCGATCGCCCGCTAAGGCGATCCCACAATCGTTCGAAGCGCGCCGTGACGTGCGCGCTGCGCAGAGGTCAATCAACTCAAAGTCTTTGATCTCTGTCACTACCCCGACATGCAATACGCTCTATCTCTGCGTTGCGTCCGGATCGGTGGCGCGGCCAGAGATAGGAGAGACACATGTCCGAATTGATCGTTGTCGGATTCGATTCCCCTGAGGAAGCCGACAGGGTTCTGGTCCGGCTCGCCGGGCTGAAGAAGGAATACCTGATCGACCTCGAAGACGCGGTCGTCGTCGTGCGCGACACGGAAGGCAAGGTTCATCTCAAGCAGAGCCTGAACCTGACCGCAGTCGGCGCAACGTCCGGACTGCTTTCCGGTTCGATCTGGGGCGGGCTCGTCGGTCTTCTGTTCCTCAATCCGCTGGCGGGCTTTGCGATCGGCGGCGCGCTCGGCGCCGGCGCCGGCGCCCTTTCCGGATCGCTGACCGACTACGGCATCGACGACGAGTTCATCAAATCGCTCGGCAACACCATCCCAAACAATTCCTCGGCACTGTTCATCCTCGTGCGCAAGGTCCAGCCCGAGAAGGTGCTCGCCGAATTCCCGGACCTGCGCGGCCGTGTCCTGAAGACGTCGCTTTCGCCGGAACAGGAGCAGAAGCTGCAGGCTGCGCTTTCCGGCGCGGCCGCGTCCTCGCCGCCGGCCGGGTCGTTCTGAACGTCCGAAAAGTCAAAGTTCTACAGCGACCTTTGCGCGTCTGATCAGACGCGCGGCGCTGTAGCGCTCGAGCAGGAGTGCTTAGCTGGATTTGACCGCCGGTACGAAGGCAGGAGTGCTTAGCTGGATTTGACCGCCGGTACGAAGGCAAGCGCCAGGCCATTGATGCAATGGCGCTTGCCGGTCGGCGGTGGGCCGTCATCGAATATATGGCCAAGGTGCCCGCCGCAGCGGCGGCAATGGCACTCCGTGCGGGTCATGAACAGGGATGTGTCCGTTCGCGTTGCCACGGCAGCGGGCAGTGATTGCCAGAAGCTCGGCCAACCGGTGCCGCTGTCATACTTTGCCTCGGAAGAATAAAGTGGAAGCGCACAGCCGGCACATTGGAAGATGCCCTTGCGCTTCTCGTGGTTGAGCGCGCTGGTGAAGGGACGCTCCGTATCCTCATGCCGCAGGATCCGGTACTGGTCGTCCGTCAGGATCGCCCGCCATTCGTCATCGGTCTTGGCGATTTCGAAGGCCTGCGCCGCACCCGCCGAGGCAAAGGGCGTGAGGCCACGGATCGTCGCCGCCGCGGTAAGCACGGTACCTGCCATCAAGAGCACGCGCCGACTGATCATGGAACCTCCCTTCGGTCCCCCTGCTCGCGGTCAGAGCTTTCGCGCCTTGCCGACAGCGATAAACGGCCCCGTCGGCGATCCGGTCGGCGACCCTCCCGGGCTCTCGACGCTGACGGCGAAGACCGACCCGGCGGACATTCTTTCCTGATACAGGGACGGAACGGCGATCTCGCCCTCGCCCGTCTGCGGCAGAACGCCAAGCGAGATCGCAGGATTGTTGCCGTTGACAAGCCAGAGTTCGAGGGATTTCTGCTCAGGCTGCATCGCGGCAATCGGCGTCAATTTCAGATGCCCCGTGACCCGGTCGAAGCGGGCGACGAGGTCGATGGCATTGCCCTTGCCTGACAATTCGGCCACCAGCGACGCTTTGGTCGTCGGCGCCTCGAAGAGGCCGGCCATGGAAGCAGCCATCATCGCGAGCGCCGCGAGCGAAGCCAGCGCGAGGTTGCGCCACAGCGCCAGCGAACTCCAGAGTCCCCGGTGCTGCCCCGCCATTGCTGGTCTCGACTGTTCGAGAAACCGCCGCTCGCTGGCCGAGAGCATTCTGGGAGGCGGCGCAAGCGCTTCGTAGGCTTCGTCGAAGGAAGAAAGATTGCTCTGCCACCGGTCGACCATGGCGGCAAAATTGCGATCGGAGGCGAGGCGGGCCTCGACCTTGCGACGATCGTCGGCAGACAGGACGCCGAGCACATATTCCCCCGCGATCACTTCGTCGCGGCGGAAATCCCGGCCCTCTGGGGTTGGTGCAGTCATCGCTCCCTACGCTCTCGTACCTTCATGAGGCTACGCCTCAACCAAGACCGCATCGTGTCCAGCGCGTTGTGAAACCTCCTCCACCTCCCGGTAAGCAGGACTTTCGCCGCACAGTGCTTGCAGTCCTTCAAGCTCCTCCCTGCAGGCGCCCATCCGCCTGCCCCGTGCGCTCGAAAACCGCCGATTTTTCCGGATCCGCAGCAGGATCAGCCAAATTGCGGACTTCGTCAATCGCGTTCCCTGCTGGTTTGCACCTGTCGACAAGGTAGGGCACGATGCGGCGCGTACCAGCCTTGTCATTCCGGTTTTATCTTGCCCGCCGATCATTCCATCGGTCCGGAACTTGCGCTAAACAGCAGCCGGTATATTTCGAGGGTCCGCCATGTCCGCCAATGAAAGTGAAATCCAGGCACGCCTGCTCACCCAGGCCCTGCCTTATATGCAGCGCTACGAAAACAAGACGATCGTCGTCAAATATGGCGGCCACGCCATGGGCAACACCGAACTCGGCCGCGCCTTTGCCAGCGACATCGCACTCTTGAAGCAGTCAGGCGTCAACCCGATCGTCGTGCACGGCGGCGGCCCGCAGATCGGCGCAATGCTGACGAAGATGGGTATCGAATCGAAGTTCGAAGGCGGTCTGCGCGTCACCGACGAGAAGACGGTCGAGATCGTCGAGATGGTGCTTGCCGGCTCGATCAACAAGGAGATCGTCGCGCTCATCAACCAGACGGGCGAATGGGCGATCGGCCTTTGCGGCAAGGATGGCAACATGGTCTTCGCCGAAAAGGCCCGCAAGACCATCAAGGACCCGGACTCCAACATCGAGCGCGTGCTCGATCTCGGCTTCGTCGGCGAAGTGGTCGAAGTCGACCGCACGCTGATCGACCTGCTCGCCCGCTCGGAAATGATCCCGGTCATCGCGCCGGTGGCACCGGGCCGCGACGGCCACACCTACAACATCAATGCCGACACCTTCGCGGGCGCCATCGCCGGTGCGCTGAACGCCACGCGCCTTCTGTTCCTGACGGACGTTCCGGGCGTTCTCGACAAGCAGGGCAACCTGATCAAGGAGCTCTCGGTTTCCCAGGCGCACGCGCTGATCGCCGACGGCACGATCTCCGGCGGCATGATCCCGAAGGTCGAGACCTGCATCGACGCGATCAAGGCGGGCGTCCAGGGCGTCGTCATCCTCAACGGCAAGACGGCCCACTCGGTTCTGCTCGAAATCTTCACCGAACGCGGCGCCGGCACGCTGATCGTTCCCTGAGCCGCTTAAACGACCTGGTAGCAGACAAAGAAGCGGGAGAGGCTCGATGCCTTCTCCCGCTTTCCTTTTGAAGGGCGATATCCGATCAGCCCTTGTAGACCTCCGTCGCCGCTGCCTTCAGCTTTTCCATCATCGCCCGGTAGGGGCCGGGGCCATAGCTGATGCGCGCGACGCCGGCGCGGGCGAGCGCCTTCAGATCGGGGGCGGCCGGCCGCATCATGATGTTGACCGGCAGGCTGGAGGCGGCGCAGACCTTGGCGATCAACGCTTCATCGACCAGCCACGGCACGAAGAAGCCGTTGGCGCCTGCCTCGGCATAGGCCTTGCCGCGCACGATCGCCTCGTCGACGAGGCCGGCATGCCGCGTCTCGTCGCCTTCCTGCAGGAACAGGTCAGTGCGGGCATTGATGAACAGCGGGATGCCCCGCCAGTCAGCCATCTCGCGGATGGCGCGGATGCGCGCCGTCTGCTTTTCGATCGGATGCACGCCGCCCTTGCCGACGATCTGATCCTCGAAGTTGATGCCGATGGCACCCACATCGAGGATGCGGGAAACGTTGGCCGCACCGGTCGCCGGATCGTCGGAATAGGCACCCTCGAAGTCGACCGTGACGGGCAGTTCCGTGGAGGCGACGATCAGCCGGGCCACGTCGGCGAGCCACGCCATCGGCACCTTCTCGCCATCGCCGAACCCATGGGCCGCCGCCACCGACCAACTCCCGGTCGCAAGCGCCTTGGCGCCGGCTTCGGCCACGGCCTTGGCGCTGCCGGCGTCCCAGATGTTGTAGAGCACCACCGGATCGCCCTTCCGGTGCAAGGCAGCAAAGGCGACCGCCTTTTCCTTCTGGTTCATCGTATTTCCTCCACGAATCCCATGAGCGCGTATTCCCGGAACGGTGACAGCCGCCTTCCGCCCGGAATTGCGCCGTTTCACTGAATGAGAGTCTTGCCTTCGTGCCGGAGCAGCCATTGCTTCCGCCAGAGCCCGCCGCCATACCCCGTCAGTGAACCGTCCGAACCGATGCAGCGGTGGCAGGGGATGACAATGGCGATCCGGTTGGAACCGTTGGCCTTGGCCACGGCACGAACGGCCCGGATCGTATCGACCTCGCGAGCAATGTCACCATAGGATCGCGTCTCACCGGCGGGAATTTTTGCGAGCTGCGCCCAAACGTTGCGTTCGAAGGCGGTGCCGCCGGGCGCAAGCGGCGTTTCGAAAGCACATGTCTGGCCAGAGAAATAGGCTTTCAATTCGCTTTCGATCTGGTCGATCGGCGCTGTCCTGCCAGGCACGATGGCCGAACGTGTGCCTTTTTTCAGTTTCTCCAGTTCCGTTGGCAGCGCCTTGCGGTCGTGAAACTCGAGCAAATGCAGATGCGTGGCATCGGCGACGGCTACCATGGGCCCAAGCGGCGTTTCGATCCAGTCGGAGAAGAGCAAGGCTCTTCCCTGCGCCGCCGCCGGTGCGTCACCCAGCAGGTTCTGGAATGCGGCGCGAAAGCCGCTCGGCGATTCGTAACCGGCTTCAAGCTGGGCATCGATCACCCTTCCGCCGTCTGCGAGCTGGCGGGCGGCGAGCCCCAGGCGACGATGGCGCGCGAGGTCGAGGAAGGTGATGCCGAGATTGCGCTTGAAAGCGCGCCGGACGGTCGACGGATCAAGTCCGCGGCGAACGAGATCGTCCTCGCTCCAGCGGCGCTCCGGTGCCGCCTCCAGCGCCTGCAGCAGGTCCTCGACGAGCGGATCCTTGGCGCCGTAGGTGGCGAGCGGCCGGCAACGCTGGCACGGACGGAAGCCTGTCTCCAGACAGAGCCCGATGGAGCCCACGAAGATCGTGTTCTCACGCTTCGGCTTGCGGGCGGGGCAGGACAGGCGGCAGAAGACGCCTGTCGTCTTGACGCAAACGAAGGCGGCGCCTTCGTATTCGGTGCTTCGCGCAATCAGGGCGTCGTAAAGCGTTTCGTCGGAGGGAAGATCGAACAACATGCCGCCGTTCTACCATGCCTGCATCCGCCGGGGCGCCGGTTTTCGGGCGCCTATTTTCAGATCAGCACCAGCATCACGACGCCGAGCACGATCAACAGGCAGCCGAAAAGTTCGAGCCGGTTGATCCATTCGCGGAAGATGAAGAAGGACGAGGCGAAGGTGAAGAGCATTTCCACCTGAGCCACGACCTTGACGACAGCCGCCTGCTGCAGCGTCATCGCCATGAACCAGCCGAAGGAGGCAGAGGCACCGACGAAGCCGACGACGACGGCCGGTTTCCAGGCGGCGGCGATGCGCGGCAGTTCGTCACGCTCGCGAAGCACGATCCAGATCAGCATGAGCACGGTCTGCAGCAGGATGACGAAACCGAGCGTATAGCTCGCCTGCATAATATAGTCGGGCGCCGGCAGGCTCGGCGCGAGCGCCAGTGAGGCCGAACGATAGGAAACGGCCGAAAGGCCGAAGAACGTGCCCGAGAGCAGACCGATGCCTGCCGTACGGGAGAATACCGAGGTTACCAGCGTGCGCGGGCTCAGGGTCGTGCGCGCCACCGAGATCAGCATCACGCCGACGACCGAGATGGCGATCGCCACCAGGGTCCCCTGGCTTGCCCTTTCCCCGAGGAAGATGAGGCCAAACAACGCCGCCTGCGCCGGCTCCGTACGGGAATAGGCGGTGCCGACGGCGAAGTTGCGGAAGGAGAAGAGGTGGACGAGCAGGAAGGTCGCAGCGATCTGCGCCAGCCCGCCGATGACGGCCCAGAGGAAGAAGGTGCCGTTCGGTACCGGCAGCGGGCGACCCGCCACCTGCCAGAGCAGAAACAGATAGAGGAAGGCGAAAGGCAGGCCGAAGCCGAAGCGCACGAAGGTCGCGCCCGTCGTCCCCATGACGCCTTTCAGGTGTTTCTGCATTGCGGAGCGGACATTCTGAAGGAATGCCGCGGCGACGGTGATGAGGACCCAGGTTTCCATGGCTGCGAGCGAGAGCAATTCAGGAAGAGCGTGAAACGGTCGTTCGCCTGAAATTGCACAATTTCAGAGCGTTGGATCACTTCACTGTTGCAAGGAAGATCGGGCCATCTAACACGCGGGTCCGGCCATTGCCAAGAACTCAGTCCGCCTTCTCGGCGGCCTCCACGGGAAGATTGACCTGCTTGAAGGTGAGCGGCGGCGCTTCTTCTTCAAACGTCTTCACCCGCTGATCGTAGTGCGGCGAGATCGTTCCCAACACGCGGTCCCAGAATGAGAAATAGTTGCCGTAGTTGTAGCGGAACGCGGAATGGTGTTGATCGTGGAACGTCGTGCACAACAGCGGCGAAGGGTAACGCGCCGTCGATGCTGCGAAATATTCGAAGCCGCAATGCCCGAACATGCCGTTGAAATGTTCGAACAGCCGGTGCCCGATGAGGATCACGGGCGGAAACGGGACGATGAAGACGACGGCGGCCGAATAGCTCTGCAAGAGGAAGTTGTCGAAGACATCCTCCGAATAGGTGCTCCAGATCGTTGGCGCGACGCTTTTGTGGTGCAGGGCATGCAACGGATAGAGCCACTTGGTGTGCAGCAACCGGTGCATGAAATAGAACCAGGTGTCGTAGAGGAACATGCACAACACGAAGAGCGGTACTGCTGCCCACCAATTGAAGGCCCAGGGCGCCGGTGCCCAGCCCTTCTGCTGGACGTAGAGGCCGATCGTCAGCGGCAGGCAGGCGCTGAACATGGACGCCAGGCTCTGGCGAATTTCGGCGTTGCGCCGCTTGTCGGAGCCGCGCCCCTTCTGGATCTTTCGCTCGGGATTGCGTTCGTTGAACCAGGTCAGGCCGTAGCCCAGGGCAAAGTAGGTGACGACGGTGAACGTATAGAACCCGAACAGGAAAAGCAGATAGAACAATTCGTCAGACATTGGCACCTGCATCCCCGAGCCAAAACCGCGTGGCGGAAGATGACACGCCGTTTTGACAATTCAAAGTGGAATTCCATGCACTGGCATTGCGGCCCGAGCAGCGATTTGCATTTTTCTCGTTTGCCGCCACCTTTCCCCATGCCATAAGGCGGTCATGAAAAAGCTCGACCGCCTGCCGAACCATTCCGACTTCGCCCATGTCACCGACTGGGTGTTCGATCTCGACAACACGCTCTATCCGCACCACGTCAATCTGTTCGCGCAGATCGACCGCAACATGACGGCCTATGTGGCGAAGCTCTTGTCGCTGGACCCGGCCGATGCGAAGAAGCTGCAGAAAGACTACTACCGCGACCACGGCACGACGCTCAAAGGCCTGATGGTCAACCATGGCGTCGACCCCAACGAGTTCCTCGAGCAGGCCCATGCGATCGACTACTCGATCGTTCCGCCGGATCCGGCGCTTGGTGAAGCCATCAGGTCGCTTCCCGGCCGCAAGTTCATATTCACCAACGGCAGCGTCGCCCATGCGGAGATGACGGCCCGGGCGCTCGGGATCCTCGATCATTTCGACGACATCTTCGACATCGTCGCCGCCGATTTCGTGCCGAAGCCGGCCGGTGAAACCTATGACAAGTTCATGAGCCTGCACCGGGTCGATACCCGGAATGCCGTGATGTTCGAGGATCTGCCACGCAACCTCCTGGTGCCGAAGGCGCTCGGGATGACGACGGTGCTGCTGGTGCCGCGCAATCTCGAATACACCTTTGCCGAATCCTGGGAAAAGTCGAACGACACGGACGAGCAGATCGACTACGTGACGGAAGATCTGACCAGCTTCCTGCGCCGTCTGGTCACCGATCTCTAGATCGGGATTGGAGTGCGAAGCGGGCGGAAGCCCGCAAACAGATTCCCCCGCTTCGACACAATTCGGCCGCCGAAAAACCCCTTTTCGGCCAATGACTTAAATTACAAAAGTTTAACTGGTGCAGCGCGCGCTGCCGGCTATCCTTTCGATCAGGACAACCCGATCGAAAGGAAGCATGATGTCGAAGAAGACCCTGATCCTCGGTGTGACCGCGCTGGCCGTAGCCATCACCGGAATGGCCGCCCCCTCCTTTGCAGCGCGCGAAAAGATGACGCCGGAACAGCGGGCCGAGCGCATGATCCAGCGGCTCGACGCCAACAAGGACCAGAAGGTTTCGCTTGCCGAGTTCCAGGCGCGTGTCGCCACCAACTTCAAAACCTTCGACGCCAACGGTGATGGCCAGATCAGCGCCGACGAGATGAAGGCAAAACGCGAAGCCTTCCGCGAGGCGCGCAAAGCCTGGCACGAGGCCAAGGACAAGAGCGGCACGGAGCGCGAAACGGCACTTGCCAAGCTTAAGGAAGTTCACCCCGCCATGCTGCCGGGTCTACGACCGAAATCTTTCAAGCGTGTCGACACCGACGGCAACGGCTCCCTCAGCACCAGCGAAGTTTCGAGCGCCGCCGAGGCCATGTTCAAGCGCCGTGACAAGAACGGCGACGGTGTCATCGACGCCGCCGACTTCACCAGGAAGATCTGAACCCGGATGACGACACCCTCTTCCGCCCGGTAGAGCGTGTCGTCTGCGTGGCGCCTCCCCCTCGCATCGGACGCGATTGCCAGGGGGAGGCGTGAACTCCCGATCCTCCCAAACGACAATGCCGTGCACCAGCTATGGCGCACGGCATTGTCCTTTCATCTGACGGCCCGATCGGACAGCTATCCCCGGAGCGCCGTGCGTTCGGATGAACGCACCAAGGTCGCCCAGCGCTCTGCTTCCAGAGCACCTTTTTGCCTCCGGTGATTCCGCCTGGACACGGAGGCTCTAGCGTCGTCCGTTCGCCATCGGCACCGACTTCGGATCGACGGTTTCATAGAAGCGGGAAATGATCTCCCAGGCCTCTTCCGCCGTTTCGACGAAATGCACCAGATCAATGTCATTGGGCGCGATCGTGCCGAACTCGGCAAGCGCCTCGAAATTGATGATCGAACGCCAGAACTTTTCGCCGAAGAGAATGAGCGGCACCAGCGCGAGGCGCCCGGTCTGCATCAGCGTCATCGTTTCAAAGAGTTCATCGAGCGTACCGAAACCACCGGGGAAGACGGTGACGGCCTTGGCGCGCAAGAGGAAATGCATCTTGCGGATGGCGAAGTAGTGGAAGTTGAACGACAGTTCCGGCGTCACGAAGCGGTTCGGCGCCTGCTCGTGCGGCAGCACGATGTTGAGGCCGATCGACGGTGCACCGACATCATCGGCGCCGCGGTTGCCCGCCTCCATCACGCCCGGTCCACCGCCTGTGACGACCACATATTCCTTGTAGTGCAGCTTGGCCGAATGCTCGGAGCAAATCCGTGCGAACTTGCGCGCTTCCTCGTAATAGACCGAGGCGGCTTCGAGGTTCTTGCGCTGCGTCTCGTTCTTTGCCGCCCAGGCGTCGCCGCCGGGCTCGGGAATGCGGGCGCCGCCGAACATCACAACCGTCGAGTTGATGCCGCGTTCTTCCAGCATCATTTCCGTCTTCAGCAATTCGAGTTGCAGCCGAACCGGGCGCAATTCCTCGCGGCAAAGGAAATCGTCGTCGATGTAGGCGAGACGATAGGAGGGCGAGGCCGACTGCGGCGTGACCGGAACCGTCAGCACTCGCTGCCGGCTCTGCGAGCTGTCGGCCAGAGGATCCCAAACCCCGTCCTTGCGGCGCAGGGCGCGCTTCTTCATGCGTGCCATCGTGTCGTCTTTCCCGTCGCGTTCCGGACAATCGGCATCTCGTCCAGACGCGTCCTATCCTCATTTCTCGATCATGAAGGCCGTATGCGCATTTCCTGGATCCGATCCGGAAATGGCGCAGCAGACCAAGGCGCTGCCGCGGCCCTTGCGCATCTCGCACAGGTGCGCGGCGCTGTAGTGCCGGAGTCGTCCGACTTTGCCAAGCCCTCGCGGCCCAAGAGACCTGAAAAGCCCTTCAACTTTTCAGGATCACGCGCCGAAGGGCCGCGCATTCCTCCGCTCACGCCAAGGTCGCGCGACGCCTACTGCATGTTTCCTTTAATCGTAGCCGATAAAAGGACAAAAACATGCAGCAATTCAAAGTGCTACAGCGACCTTTGCGCGTCTGATAAGACGCGCGGCGCTGTAGACCTGCTGCATTATTTTGTTCTCAAATCGATTCCGATTTAAGGAATTATGCAGTAGAGCTTTCGCAGGATAACCGCCGAACTTTAAGGAATTCCGATGACCAACCACGACCTCGCCTCCCTGTCGCAGACGATCGAGACCGCCTTTGAAGACCGCGATTCCGTGAACACCGCTACGCGCGGCCCGGTGCGCGATGCCGTCGAGACAGCGCTCAACCTGCTCGACAGCGGCAAGGCCCGTGTCGCTCAGCGCGGCGAGGATGGCGTGTGGACGGTCAATCAATGGCTGAAGAAAGCGGTGCTCCTGTCCTTCCGCCTCAACCCGATGGAGATCGTCAAGGGTGGCCCGGGCCAGTCCGTCTGGTGGGACAAGGTACCGTCGAAGTTCGATGGCTGGAGCGTCAACGAATTCGAGAAGGCCGGCTTCCGCGCCGTTCCGAATTGCGTCGTGCGCCGCTCGGCCTATATCGCCCCCAACGCGATCCTGATGCCCTCCTTCGTCAACCTCGGCGCCTATGTCGGTGAAGGCACGATGGTCGATACCTGGGCGACCGTCGGCTCCTGCGCCCAGATCGGCAAGAACGTGCACCTTTCGGGCGGCGTCGGCATTGGCGGCGTACTGGAGCCGATGCAGGCCGGTCCGACGATCATCGAGGACAATTGCTTCATCGGCGCCCGCTCGGAAGTCGTCGAAGGCTGCATTGTGCGTGAGGGCTCGGTTCTCGGCATGGGTGTCTTCATCGGCAAGTCGACCAAGATCGTCGACCGCGCCACCGGCGAAGTGACCTACGGCGAGGTCCCCCCCTACTCCGTCGTTGTCGCCGGCTCGATGCCGTCGGGCTCGACCATGGCCAACGGCCAGCCGGCGCCCAACCTCTATTGCGCTGTCATCGTCAAGCGCGTCGACGAGAAGACCCGCTCGAAGACCGGCATCAACGAACTGCTTCGAGACTGATGCGATGACACCGGAGGGGCCACAGCCGAGCATGATCTGGCTGTTCTTCAGCCCCTCCGGTCGCATCGGCCGCCTGCCATTCTTTCTATCGTGGCTGTTCTGGTTCCTGATCGGCGGTTTCGTCGTCGCCAGGATGCTCGCCAACGAAGAACACGAGACGGCGCTGGCCCTCTGGACGCTGGCGTTCGTCGTCTCTGCTCTCGTTTCGCTGCCGTCGATCGCCATGCTGGCGATCAAGCGCCTGCACGATATCGGCTACCCTGGCCCGCTGTCGCTCTGTCTGTTCATTCCCGTCCTGAGCCCCGTGGTTTTCATTGCGCTTTGCCTGTGGCCGGGAGAACCGGGACCGAACGAGTTCGGCGCCCATAGCGACGAACCCGGCCCCTGACGTTCGCCCCTGTACAAGAACCGCGCGACCGCGTATGTAGCGCGCCATGACAGGCCCGCGACGTGTTGGCCGCGGCAATTGGCGCCTGTGACGATCCTCTCGTCCAGGGCATGACGACCGAAATCCGAAAGACAAGATATGATTGAGTTCGAAGGGATCGCGCCTGCGATCGCCGAGGCGTTGGCAAAACGCGGTTACAACGAATTGACGCCCGTTCAAAAGGCGATGCGCGATCCGGAACTCGCCGACAGGGACGCCCTCGTCTCGGCGCAGACCGGCTCCGGCAAGACGGTCGCCTTCGGCCTGGCGCTGGCGCCGACCTTGCTCGGCGACGAGCGCCGCTTCGGCCCGGCCGCCGCACCGCTGGCGCTGGCGATCGCGCCGACGCGCGAACTGGCGCTGCAGGTCAAGCGCGAGCTCGAATGGCTCTACGGTGAGACCGGCGCGACCATCGCTTCCTGCGTCGGCGGCATGGACATGCGCACGGAGAAGCGGGCGCTGGAGCGCGGCGCGCACATCGTCGTCGGCACGCCCGGACGTCTCTGCGACCATATCCGCCGCAACTCGCTCGACATTTCGTCGCTCCGCGCCATCGTGCTCGACGAGGCCGACGAGATGCTCGACCTCGGCTTCCGCGAGGACCTCGAATTCATCCTCGAAGAATCGCCCGACGATCGTCGCACGCTGATGTTCTCGGCAACCGTGCCGAAATCGATCGCCACCCTTGCCAAGAACTACCAGCGCGATGCCGTACGCATCAGCACCGCTTCCGAACAGAAGCAGCATGTCGATATCGAATATCGCGCGCTGACGGTGGCGCCGAACGACCGCGAAAATGCGATCATCAACGTGCTGCGCTACTACGAGGCCAGAAACGCGATCGTCTTCTGTTCGACGCGCGCCGCGGTCAACCATCTGACGGCCCGCTTCAACAATCGCGGCTTCTCGGTCGTGGCGCTTTCGGGCGAACTCAGCCAGAACGAGCGCACCCATGCATTGCAGGCCATGCGCGACGGCCGCGCCCGTGTCTGCATCGCCACCGACGTCGCCGCCCGCGGCATCGACCTGCCGGGCCTGGAACTGGTCGTTCACGCGGATCTCCCGACTAACTCCGAGACGCTGCTTCACCGCAGCGGCCGTACCGGACGCGCCGGCCAGAAGGGCGTCAGCGCGCTGATCGTGCCGGTCAACCAGCGCCGCAAGGCCGAGCGGCTGCTCGACGGCGGCCGGATCACCGCGACCTGGGCGCGGCCACCGTCGGCCGACGAAGTCAGCCAGCGTGACGACGAGCGCCTGCTGGCCGATACGAGCTTTGCCGAGCCGATCCGCGAAGACGAAGAGGCGATCGTGGCAGCTTTGCTCGAACGGCACGGCGCCGAACAGATGGCCGCCGCCTTTGTGCGCCAGTTCCGCTCGGGGCGTTCGGCTCCGGAGGATCTGGTCGAGGTCGCCGTTGGCGACAATCGCGCCAAGACGCGCCGCGACGAGCGGTCGGGTCCGCGTGAGGATTTCGGCGCCGAGCGCGCCGACTTCAGCGACGGTAGCTGGTTCTCGCTGTCGGTCGGCCGCAAGCAGAGTGCCGAGCCGCGCTGGCTGATCCCGATCTCTGCCGCCACGGCAAGCTGACCAAGCGCGACATCGGCGCCATCCGCATGCAGCAGGAAGAGACCTTCGTCGAGATGACGGCCGAGGGCGCCGAGCGCTTCCTGTCGGCGATCGGCAAGGACAAGACGCTGGAAAAGGGCATCCGCGTGAAGCCGCTGGCGGGTGCGCCCGATCTTTCGCAGCAGCGTCAGGAAAAACCGGCCTTCGCCAAGAAGCGCCCGCGCGCAGAGGACGGCCCGCGCGACGAGCGCAAGGACTTCAAGCCGAAGCGCAAGTTCGACAAGAAGCCCGCCTATTCCGACGGACCGGCTTACACCGAAGATCGGCCACCGGCGAAGGCTGCCGACAAGCCCTGGGGCAACAAGAAGAAGGGCAAGCCGGATTCCGGCAAGGACGGCGGCTTCAAGCTCAAATCCAAGTCCAAGGGCAACGCCAAGAACCGCCAGGGCTAAGCCGGCATCGGCAGAGTCATAAACAGTCAAAAGCGCCGCGAGCCGATCGCGGCGCTTTTTCGTTTCGAGATCAACGATCCGCGATGTTCAGGCTTCCAGGAAGCGCAGGCCGGCGACGGCGACGATGATCATCGCGATACAGGTGATGCGCATCCAGGAGACCGGGTCGCCGAAGAGCACGATGCCGAGCACCGTGATGCCGACCGAACCGATGCCGGTCCAGGCGGCATAGGCCGTGCCCGCCGGAAGGTCACGCATCGCTATCGTCAGGAGATAGACGCTGCCGAGAGCAGCGGCGATGCCGATGGCGCTCGGTACCAGCTTCGTCCAGCCCTCCGCATATTTCAGTGCCAACCCCATGACGATCTCGATGAGGCTCGCCGCTATCAGAATGATCCATGCCATGTTCGTCTCCGTTTGGAATTCTCACATGGCGAAGAAGCTGGTAGCGTAGGCACCGAATGACAATTACGCACCTTTTGGTAACTATGGAAAATCCCGACAAGCCAGCGTCCGCGACCTCCGTCCCCGACGTCTTCGATCCGACCTGTTCGTCACGCCATGCGCTGGAACTGATCGCCGGAAAGTGGCCGATGCTGATCCTCTCGGCGCTCGAAGGCGGACCGATGCGCAATGCCGGGCTGATGCGAAGGCTCGGCGACATCTCGCAGAAGATGCTGACGCAGACGCTGAAGGAACTGGAGCGCAACGGCCTCGTCATCCGCGAGGACAAGAAGACCGTGCCGCCACACGTGGAATACAGCCTGAGCCCGCTCGGCCGCTCGCTCAGCGAAACCCTGCTGGTGCTCGACCGCTGGGCGGAGACGCATTTCGGCGCACTGGATGCGGCACGCGAGCGCTACGACGCCGAACGGAACCGGTGAGGATCAGGCGGCATCGAGTTGCGACTGGGCAACGACCTTGACCAGCCAATCGGCAAAAACGCGCAGGCGGCTGCTGAGGTGCCGGTTCGGCGGATAGACCAGATAGATTGGCATGGGTTCGACCTCCCAGTCCTGGAGAACCGGCCGCATGGCCCCGGACACCAGATCGTCGCGCACCATGAAGCGTGGCGCCTGGATGACACCCAGGCCAGCGCGTGCGGCGGCAAGATAGGTCGTCGTTTCATTGGCCGCCACCGCGTAGCGGCCATTCACCTCGATCTCCTCATTGCCGCGCTTGAAATAGAACGGCATCTGCTGCCCAGTTTGCGGCCGGAAGTAACCGACGACGTAGCAGTTCTTCGAGAGATCGGACGGGTGCTGCGGCATTGCGTGACGCTGGAGATAGTCCGGAGCGGCGCAGGCGACGAAGCTCATCTCGGTGATGCGGCGCGCGATCAGCGACTGGTCGGTGAGCGTGCCGACACGGATGGCGCAATCGACGTTCTCCGCGACGTAGTCGATGGTTCTGTCGGAAACGCCGAGATCGATCTGGATATCCGGATAGCGCTTATGGAACTCGGGCAAGGCCGGGATGACGATCAGATTGGCAATCGCGCTGGCCATTTCCACCCGCAAACGCCCCTTCGGCAAGGTCTGGGCGCTGGAAAGGCTGCCGTCGAGTTCGTCGAGATCGGTCAAAAGGCGTGCGGCGCGTTCGTAGTAGAGCGCACCATCGGGCGTTACCAGCACGCGGCGGGTGGTGCGGTTCAAAAGTTTTGTGCGCAGGTGCGCCTCCAATCCCTGAATGAGATTGGTGAGGGTCGCCTTGGGCATATTCAGCGAAGCGGAAGCGCGGGTGAAATTACCGGTTTCGACGACCCGGAGGAACGCGCGCATGGCCGTGAGCTGGTCCATTTTCAAGAGCCGTGATTGTTCGAGAATACGAATAGTGTAGTCAGTTTGAAAATACTATTCCAGACAGAAGACAATGTTATTCTCCTATCGTGGCGTGTTGCCGCCACATGTGGGTTGACCTCTGGCCGAAGGCAAGGGAGATGGGCGAACTGTTCAAAGTGGAGACGATGCGGACCGGCCAAGGCTGCTGCACGGCACGCGTCTACCGCGGCGAAGCTTTGCTCAATCCGCCACCGGTCGTGTTGCACCTGCACGGCGGCTCCTTCGTCGGCGGAACGATCGCCGCCGGCGAGCGCGTCGCCGAGGCGCTTGCGGCGGCTGGAGCGGTGGTGATCTCTCCGGAATATTCCGCGGCTTGCCTCAATCCATTTCCCGCGGCGCTCGATGTCGCCTACGCCATGCTGTCGTCGATGCGCTCGCGCTGCCCGCAGTTCGCGCACAAGAAGTCGTCGCTGTTCGTGGCCGGCGAAGAGGCAGGCGGCAATGTTGCCGCCGGCGCCGCGCTGATGGCGCGTGACCAGTATCTGACCGATCTCAAGGGCCAGATCCTGCTGTCGCCGATGCTCGACCCTTGCCTGGCAACGGAATCGTTCCGGCAGTACTGTCCGCAGTCCTCGGCGCAATCGATCGCCGATGGCTGGCAGCGTTACCTCGGGCAAAGCGGTGGCTTCACCCATCCTTACGCCGCGCCGGCCCACTGCACGCGGCTTGCCGGCCTCGTGCCTTCGCTGATCGTGACCAGCGAAGAGTGTCCGATGCGCGACGAGGCTGAGGCCTATGCCGAGCGTCTGCGCAAGGCAGGTGTGATGGTTGAGTCCCATGTCCTGCCCGGACGAGCCGGATGGCTGCCGCAGAATGCGGGTTCCGGCGAAGGCTGGTCGGCACAGCAGAAAGAGATTACCGGCATCTTCTCCCGCTTCTTCCAGAAGGCAGGGGCAAAGCCGGCGGAAATGACGGTGCGTTAGACGAGGGCGGCGGTCACCCAGCCCATTCCCTCGATCTGACGTCGAAAGCAAAGCGCCGGCTCCCAACCGGCAAGGAGAGAAAGATGACATCGACAGTGACCCGTCGGGCCCTCTGGGGCGCCGGCCTGAGTATCCTTTTGTCTGTCGCCGGCGGTGCTGCCGTCATGCTCGGCTTGCCGCAGCATTTCGAGGCCGACGCCGCCACCGAGACCGCCGCGGCGCCACCTCCGGCCGTGCCGGTTTCGGTGGCGCGGGCGCAGTCCAAGCGCATCACCACCTGGGAAGAATTCTCCGGCAGGCTCGAAGCGATCGAGCGCGTCGAGGTTCGCCCGCGTGTCGGCGGCGCCGTCCTCAAGGCGCACTTCCGCGAAGGCGCGCTCGTCAAACAGGGCGATCTTCTGGTGACGATCGATCCGGAGCCCTATGCGGCGGCCGTAGAACGGGCGAAGGCCCAGGTCGAAGCGGCCGAAGCGCGCGTCGCGCTTGCCAAGATCGAACTCGAGCGTGGCCGCAAGCTGGTGACCACCAGCGCCATTCCGCAGAGCGGCGTCGACCAGCGCGCCAGCGCCTATGACGAAGCCCAGGCAGAGGTACGCTCGGCCAAGGCGGCGCTACGCACCGCCGAACTCGATCTGCAATATACCGAGGTGCGCGCGCCGATCTCCGGCCGCGTCGGCCGGCTCGACGTCACCGCCGGCAACCTGGTCGCCGCCGGCTCCGCCTCGCCTGTGTTGACGACGCTCGTTTCGGTCGATCCGATCTATGCGAGCTTCAACGCCAGCGAAGAGGTGGTCACGACGGCACTCGCCAAGCTCGCGGCCTCGGCCGGCGGCAACGCGATCGAACGTCTTCCGGTCCAGGTCGGCACCGCCGCCGACGAGGGCACGCCGATCACGGGCCATATCCAGCTCATCAACAACGAGGTGGATGCGGCAACCGGCACGATCCGGGTGCGTGCGGCGCTCGAAAACGCCGACGGCAAGCTGATCCCAGGCCAGTTCGTCCGCATCCGCATCGGCGAGCCGGACCCCGAGGAAAAGCTCGTGATCAGCGACCGCGCCATCGGCTCCGACCAGGACAAGAAGTTCGTCTTCGTCGTCGGCACCGACAACAAGGTCGAGTATCGCCAGGTGAAGCTCGGGCCGAATTCCGACGGTCTGCGCATCGTCGAAAGCGGCCTGAAGTCCGGCGAGAACATCGTCGTCAACGGCCTGCAGCGGGTCCGCCCCGGCGTCGTCGTCGCGCCGCAGCAGGTCGAGGAAACGACCGCTTCGATCGCCAAGTAGATTAGTCGACCCTTCGTGCAGGCGAAGGGTCCGCCAGCCAAGGCATCACTCAGCAGACAGCGCCGCGCGGCGAGAATTTCGCCGCGCACGCTTGAGGTCTGCCCGAACTCGTCCCAAGGGGGATACCATGAACTTCTCACGCTTCTTCGTCGACCGCCCGGTCTTCGCGGGCGTCCTTTCGGTCCTGATCTTCGTGGCCGGTCTGATCGGCATGACCGGTCTGCCGATCTCCGAATATCCCGAAGTCGTTCCGCCGCAGATCGTCGTGCGCGCGCAATATCCGGGCGCCAACCCGGCGGTCATCGCCGAAACGGTGGCAACCCCGCTCGAAGAACAGATCAACGGCGTCGAAGGCATGCTCTACATGCAGAGCCAGGCGACCGCCGACGGCCTGATGACGCTCACCGTCACCTTCGAGCTCGGCACCGATCCGGACCAGGCCCAGCAGCTCGTGCAGAACCGCGTCTCGCAGGCTGAGCCGCGGCTGCCCGAGGAGGTGCGCCGCCTCGGCGTCACCACCGTCAAGAGCTCGCCCGACCTGACGCTGGTGGTGCACCTGATCTCGCCGAACGGGCAATATGACATCAATTATCTGCGCAACTACGGTGTGTTGAACGTCAAGGATCGGCTGGCCCGCATCGAAGGTGTCGGCCAGGTACAGATCTTCGGCGGCGGCGACTATTCGATGCGCGTCTGGATAGACCCGCAGAAGGCCGCCGAACGCGGCCTGGCGGCAAGCGACATCGCCAATGCGGTCCGCGGCCAGAACGTCCAGGCCGCGGCCGGTGTCATCGGCGCCTCGCCGTCCGTTCCCGGCCTCGACCTGCAGCTTTCCGTCAACGCGCAAGGCCGCCTGCAAACCCCTGAGGATTTCGCCAACATCGTCGTCAAGTCCGGCGCCAATGGTGAAGTCACCCGCCTCGGCGACGTCGCCCGCGTCGAGATGGGCGCCGCCGATTATTCGCTGCGCTCGCTGCTCGACAACAAGCCGGCCGTCGGCATGGGTATCTTCCAGGCACCGGGCTCGAATGCGATCCAGATCTCGGAAAACGTGCACAAGGCCATGGCCGAGCTGAAGCTCACCATGCCCGAGGGCGTCGACTACGAGATCGTCTACGACACCACCCAGTTCGTGCGCGCCTCGATCGAGTCGGTCATCCACACGCTGCTCGAGGCGATCGCCCTCGTCGTCATCGTCGTCATCGTCTTTCTGCAGACTTGGCGCGCCTCGATCATCCCGCTCGTCGCCGTGCCGGTCTCGATCGTCGGGACCTTCGCGGTGATGTATGTCTTCGGCTTCTCGATCAACGCGCTCAGCCTCTTCGGCCTGGTGTTGGCGATCGGCATCGTCGTCGACGACGCGATCGTGGTGGTGGAAAACGTCGAGCGCAACATTGAGCAGGGCCTGTCGCCGGTTCAGGCGACCTATCGCGCCATGCAGGAAGTCTCCGGTCCGATCATCGCCATCGCGCTGGTGCTCGTTGCCGTCTTCGTGCCGCTCGCCTTCATTACCGGCCTCACCGGCCAGTTCTACCGCCAGTTCGCACTGACGATCGCGATCTCGACCGTCATCTCGGCTCTCAACTCGCTGACGCTGTCTCCGGCGCTGGCTGCCCTTCTGCTCAGGGACCATCATGCGCCGAAGGATTGGCTAACGCGGGCGATGGACAAGCTCTTCGGCTGGTTCTTCCGCGGCTTCAACCGCTTCTTCGGAGCAAGCTCGGAAGCCTATGGCCGCGGCGTCGGCCGGATCCTGACGCGCAAGTCGCTGATCATGGTCGTCTATGTCGTGCTGCTCGGCGTCACCTTCACGCTGTTCCGCGCCATCCCCGGCGGCTTCGTGCCGGCCCAGGACAAGCAATACCTGATCGGTTTCGCCCAGCTTCCGGATGCCGCGACGCTCGACCGCTCGGAGGACGTGATCAAGCGCATGAGCGAGATCGCGCTGAAGCATCCGGGCGTCGAAAACGCTATCGCCTTCCCGGGCCTGTCGATCAACGGCTTCACCAACTCGTCGAACTCCGGCATCGTCTTCGTCGCCCTGAAACCCTTCGAGGAACGCAAGACGCCCGAACTGTCAGGCGGCGCGATCGCCATGCAGCTCAACCAGGAATTCGGCGCGATCCAGGATGCCTTCATCGCCATGTTCCCGCCGCCGCCCGTCCAGGGTCTCGGCACGACCGGCGGCTTCAAGCTGCAGATCGAGGACAAGAACGGTCTCGGCTACCAGGCACTCGACGAGGCGGCCAAGGCTTTCCTCGCCAAGGCCCACCAGACGCCGGAACTGGCCGGGCTCTATTCGAGCTACCAGATCAACGTGCCGCAGCTCTATGCCGACCTCGACCGCGTCAAGGCGCGCCAGCTCGGCGTGGCCGTCACCGACGTCTTCGAGACCCTGCAGATCTACCTGGGCTCGCTCTACGTCAACGACTTCAACGCCTTCGGCCGCACCTACAGCGTGCGCATCCAGGCGGACGCCAACTACCGCAGCCATGCCGACGACATCGGCAAGCTGAAGGTGCGTTCGCAGTCCGGCGAGATGATCCCGCTGTCGGCGCTCTTGAAGGTCGAGCAGACGGTCGGCGCCGAGCGGGCGATCCGCTACAACGGCTTCCTGTCCGCCGACATCAACGGCGGCCCGGCACCGGGCTTCTCCTCCGGCCAGGCACAGGCTGCCATCGAGAAGATCGCCGCCGAAACCCTGCCGCCGGGCATCGGCTTCGAATGGACCGACCTTACCTACCAGCAGATCCTGGCGGGCAACTCCGGCATCCTGGTCTTTCCGCTGGCGCTGCTGCTCGTCTATCTCGTGCTCGCTGCCCAGTATGAAAGCCTGACGCTGCCGATCTCGATCATCCTGATCGTGCCGATGGGCATCATGGCGGCGCTGATAGGGGTCTGGCTGACGGGCGGCGACAACAACGTCTTCACCCAGATCGGTCTGATCGTGCTGGTCGGCCTGTCGGCGAAGAACGCTATCCTGATCGTCGAGTTCGCCCGCGAACTGGAACTGTCCGGCAGCACGCCGGTCAAGGCTGCGATCGAGGCGAGCCGGCTGCGTCTCCGCCCGATCCTGATGACCTCGATGGCCTTCATCATGGGCGTGGTGCCGCTGGTGACATCCACCGGCGCCGGTGCGGAAATGCGCTCGGCCATGGGTGTCGCGGTCTTTGCCGGCATGATCGGCGTCACCGCCTTCGGCATCTTCATGACCCCGGTCTTCTACGTGCTGATCCGCAAGCTCACCGGCGAGCGGCCGCTGAAGCACGCCGGAGCCCATATCGAAGCGCCGCATCTCGCGCCCGGCGAGTAAGGCTCCTTCCCTCCTTTCGCGATCTTCAGGCGGGCCGGATCACTCCGGCCCGTCGAAGCTGCGGCGCCGCGCCTCCGCCCAGGCGCGGCGCCGTTTTGCGTCCTGCGTGACGGTTCCTATCCCACGTGACAGTTCCTTGGCGATCGGATAAACCAGCAGCCTCCATTCCATTGGCCCAGCGGCCATGCAGACGGCATAGCGTTAGATGACCCCCACCGATCCGATCGCCAACCTCGCCACCCTCATTCGCTGCCCCTCGGTCACCCCGGCCGAAGGCGGAGCGCTTTCCGCCCTCGAAGCCATGCTGAGGCCGCTCGGCTTTGCGATCGATCGCGTCGTGGCGAAGGACGTCGGCACGCCCGATATCGAAAACCTCTATGCGCGGCTCGGAACCGAGGGTCCGCACCTGATGTTCGCCGGCCATACGGATGTGGTTCCGGTCGGCGACGAAGCCGCCTGGAGCCACGGACCATTCTCGGCCGAGATCGCCGGCGGCGAAATGTACGGCCGCGGCGCCGTCGACATGAAGGGCGGCATCGCCTGCTTTGTCGCTGCGATCGCCCGCCACATCGAAAAGCATGGGTTCCCGAAGGGCTCGGTCTCCTTCCTCATCACCGGCGACGAAGAAGGCCCGGCGATCAACGGCACCACCAAGCTGTTGCAATGGGCGGCTGACAAGGGCGAGCGCTGGGATGCCTGCCTCGTCGGCGAACCGACCAACCCGGAGAGCCTCGGCGACATGATCAAGATCGGCCGGCGCGGCTCGCTCTCCGGCCGCATCACCGTCAACGGCGTGCAGGGACATGCCGCCTATCCGCACCTCGCCGACAATCCGGTGCGCGGTATCCTGCAACTGACGCAGGCGCTGATGGATCCGCCCTTCGACAACGGCACCGAGAGTTTTCAGGCATCGAACCTGGAGGTGACGACGATCGACGTCGGCAATAGCGCGGTCAACGTCATTCCGGCCAAGGCCACTGCCGCCTTCAACATCCGCTTCAACGACACCTGGACGGCCGAAAGTCTGATGGCGGAGATCATCGCCCGGCTCGATCGCGCTGCCGCTGCCGGCAGCCTGCGCCCGGATCGTGCACCCGTCCGCTACGAGATCACCTGGGCCGAGAGGCCGAGCCACGTGTTCCTGACGCGCAACAACGCATTGATCGATTCGCTTTCCGGTGCGGTCGAGGCGGTCACCGGCCGGCAGCCGAAGCTGTCGACGACAGGTGGTACCTCGGATGCGCGCTTCATCAAGGACTATTGCCCGGTGGTCGAATTCGGTCTGGTCGGCCAGACCATGCACATGGTCGACGAGCGCGTCGCCGTCGCCGACCTGGAGACTTTGACCAATATCTACGAGACCTTCATCTATAGCTGGTTCGGTCATGCCGCTGCTTGACGAGGTGCTTGCCTATATCAAGGGCCTCTGGCTCTTGACGCAGGGCAACGAGGAAGGTTTCCGCTGGCTCGACTTCAGCGAGAGCGGCCTCTGGCGATCCTTCACGTCGATGCTCTGGTGCCTGCCGGCGATCGCCGTCACCTGGGCGTCCTGGCGGCTCTATTATCTCTCGGCGATGCCCGCCGGCACGACCATTGGCGCCGGCTTTATCTTCAAGCTGCTCGTCGTCGATCTCGTCAGTTGGCTGCTGCCGCTGGTGCTGATCGCCATTTTGTCGCGTCCGCTTGGTTTTGCCGGGGCCGTCGTGCCGATCGTCGTCACCACCAACTGGCTCTCCGTGCCGCTTTCCTACGCGATGGCGACGCCGGCGGCGATACGGCTCACCATTCCCGGCAGCCAGGGCCTGACGAGCCTGATCTGGCTGACACTGCTCGTCGTCAGCGTCGCCGTGCTCTTCCGGCTTCTGCGCATGGTGACGGGCAACCAGACCCTGCTGGCCTCGGCGCTGACCGCCCTCTTCCTGCTGCCCTCGATGATGATCGGCGATCTCTTGCAGCGCTTCTTCGGCCTGATCCCGAGCTAGAGTTTCGGGATCAGTAATCCACCTGAAGGAAATAAAGCCCCTCGGGCGGGGCTACGGGGCCGCAGGCCTTGCGGTCGCGCGCTTCGAGCGCCGCCTGCAGGTCGTCCGGCGTCCACTTGCCCTCGCCCACCAGCTTCAGCGAACCGGCAAAGGAGCGGATCTGGTTGTGCAGGAAGCTCTGCGCCGTCGCGCGGATCTCGATGACGCCGCCGACGAGCGCGACGTCGAGCCGGTCGAGCGTGCGCATCGGGCTCGTCGCCTGGCAATGAGCGGAGCGGAAGGTGGTGAAATCGTGATGACCGACGAGGCGCTGCGCGCCTTCGTGCATCGCCGCGTGGTCGAGCGGCTTCGGCACCCACCAGGCCCGCTTGGCTTCGAGCGCCAACGGCGCCGGCCGTGAAATGATCCGGTAGAGATAGTGTCGGCGCAGCGCCGAGAAGCGCGCGTCGAACTCCGGCGACACCTCTTCGGCTTCCAGGATCGCCACCCGCTCGCCGGCAAGCCCCAGATGCGCGTTCAGCGCGTTGCGCAGCGTATAGGGTTTCCATGGCCGCGTGAGATCGGCGTGCATGACCTGGCCGCTGGCGTGCACGCCGGAATCGGTACGGCCCGCACCGCGGATCGAGACGGTCTCGCCGGTCAAGGACAGGATCGCCTTTTCGATCGCCCCCTGCACGGATTGGCCGTTGTCCTGCCGCTGCCAGCCGACATAGTCCGAGCCGTCATATTCGACGGTCAGCTTGAACCGTGGCATCAGCCGACCCTCGTACCGGCGGCCACCGGCGTGCCACGCAGGAAGTCGGCGGCGCCGAGCGCCTTGCCACCGGCGCGCTGCAGGCGCGTAAGCCGCACCGCACCTTCGCCGCAGGCGATCGTGAGGTTGTCGTCGAGCACCGTGCCGGGCTCGCCGGAGCCTGAGGCCGGTTCGGAGTTCAGCACCTTGATGCGTTCCGGCTTGCCGGCAATCTCGAGCTCGAACCAGGCGCCCGGGAAGGGCGACAGGCCGCGGATATGGTCGTGCACCTCGCGGGCGGGACGGGCGAAGTCGATGCGGGTTTCCACCTTGCTGATCTTTTGGGCGTAGACGACGCCTTTTTCGGCCTGCTCCGTCAGCGGCAGATCGCCGGCCGCGAGCTTCGCCATCGCCTCCCGCATCAGGGTAGCGCCGACCTGCATCAGCCGATCGTGCAGCTCGCCCGCCGTCATCGTCTCGCCGATCTGGACGGCCTTGGTCAGCGCGACCGGGCCGGTATCCAGCCCCTTGTCCATCTTCATCACCATCATGCCGGTCTCGTGATCGCCGGCCATGATGGCACGCTGGATGGGCGCCGCACCCCGCCAGCGCGGCAGAAGGGAGGCGTGGCCGTTGTAGCAGCCGTATTTGGTGCCGGTGAGAATCGCCTCCGGCAGAAGCAGGCCATAGGCGACGACGACGGCGACATCGGCCTCGAAGTCGCGGAAGGTCTGGCGATCGGCCTCGTCTTTGAAGTTGACCGGCGTCAGCACGCGAACGCCCAGAAGCTCCGCCGCCTGGTGTACCGGCGATTTCTGCAAATCGAGCCCGCGGCGGCCGCCCGGTCGCGGCGGCTGCGTGTAGACGGCGACGATCTCATGGCCGGCTTCGGCGAGCGCTGCCAGCGTCGGCACCGAAAATTCCGGCGTGCCCATGAAGATGATGCGAAGCGACAAGGCGGTGAACTCCGTCCTCTCAGTTCAAATTGCGCAATTCCGGACGGAAAACCGTTTCACACTTTTCCTGGAATTGCTCCAGAGATTCAGGCCTCTTCAAACGGGTTTCCCGCCCGCAAATCAAGCCCTCGGCGCGATATGTCTCGGCCGCTTTCCGTTCGGCGGCTCAGATCGCCTTCGCGCCGCGGGTCTTGGCGGCCTTGGTAAACTTGCGGATCACCATGTCGCGCTTGAGCTTGGAAATATGATCGATGAACAGCACGCCGTTCAGGTGATCGATCTCGTGCTGCAGGCAGGTGGCGAGCAGGCCATCGGCCTCGATCGTCTGCTCCTTGCCGTCACGGTCGAGATGCTTGACGGTGATCGAAGCCGGGCGCTCGACCTCGGCGTAATAATCCGGGATCGACAGGCAGCCTTCCTCGTAAACCGAGCGCGCATCGGACGAAGCGACGATCTCGGGGTTGATGAAGACCAACGGGGACTTCTCCTCACCCTCCTTCGATACGTCGAGCACCAGCATGCGCTTTGCGACGCCGATCTGGATCGCGGCAAGGCCGATACCAGGGGCGTCGTACATGGTTTCGAGCATGTCATCGGCCAGGCGGCGGATGTCCGCGTCGATGGTTTCGATCGGCGTGGAAACCTGCCGAAGCACAGGATCGGGAAGAATGATAAGCGGCTTGATCGTCATGCTGCTCCCATAGCCGATCTTTCCATCGGCGCGCAAGGAAATTGCCTTGCTGCCTGCGCCACCCGCTCGCGCTTCGCTTGACGTTAACCGCCCCATGCAAATGTTCTCGTTTTGATCTACACTTCACGAGAGAATCTGTTAGGTTTGGCGTATGGAACCTGCGCCCCTCCCCCTTGCCCAACCGCTATTTTTCGTCGGCTCCCTGCCTGTCACGCTGGGCCATCTCGCGATTGCCGCCGGGCTTGTGGTCGTCGTCGCCGGCCTGATGGCCCTTGCGCGGCGCCGGGACACCCGCGACGAGGAGCGCCAGGAACAGATGGCGATGCTGCTTGCGGCGCAAACGGAGATGCAAGGGCGGGTCGCCGCCATGGCCGAGGTTTTCGGCGCCCGGCAGGCGGAGCTCAACCAGACGCTCAGCCAGCGCATCGACGGTATGACCCACCGCATCGGCGCATCGATCACCGAGCAGACGAAGGCGACACACGAGAATCTCAGGCGGCTTCAGGAGCGGCTGGCGGTCATCGACACCGCCCAGAACAATATCCAGTCGCTGGCCAAGGACATGGCCGGATTGCAGGCGATTCTGTCGAACAAGCAGACGCGCGGCGCCTTTGGCCAATCGCGCATGGAAGCGATCATCGCCGACGGGCTGCCCATGGGCGCTTTTGAGTTCCAGACGACGTTGTCCAACGGCGCGCGGCCCGACTGCACCATCCGCATGCCGAATGGCCAGCCACCGCTCGTCATCGACGCTAAGTTTCCGCTGGAAGCCTGGAATGCAATGCGTGATGCAGAAACCCCGGAGCGTCGCCAGCAGATCGCCCAGCTCTTTCGCCGCGACATGGAAACGCATGTACGCGATATAGCCAGCAAATATCTGATATCAGGAGAAACGCAGGACACCGCCTTTCTCTTCGTGCCGTCGGAATCGATCTTCGCCGAGATCCACGAGCATTTCGAAGCGATCGTACAGAAGGCGCATCGCCAGCGGGTCGTCATCGTCTCGCCATCGCTGCTGCTGCTCTCGATCCAGGTGATCCAGGCGATCCTCAAGGATGCGCGCATGCGTGAGCAGGCGCATCTGATCCAGGGCGAAGTCGCCAGGTTGATGGAAGATCTGAGCCGCCTTGACGAGCGCGTGCGCAAGCTTCAGGGCCACTTCGCCATGAGCCAGAAGGATGTTGAGGATATCCTGGTTTCCTCCGGCAAGTTGACCCGCCGCGGCGCCAAAATCGAGGCGCTTGAGCTCGAGGCCGAGGGCGGCACGCGAGAAGCAAGCGATCAGCGCGCCGCTGTCGACAACCGCGTCGGGCAATTGCGTCTGCGGGTGGTTGACGAGGACTGACGCAGTCGGGCACTCTCCGGCCACTTTGCCAGCCAACAGGATGTTCACATGATCACTGTTTTTGGGTCCATCAACATGGACCTGATCGCCACCACCGCACGCCTTCCAAAGCCCGGCGAGACCGTCGCCGGAACAGGCTTCTCGACCGCCGCCGGCGGCAAGGGCGCCAATCAGGCGCTTGCCGCACGACGCGCAGGCGCGACGGTGCAGATGGCGGGCGCAGTTGGCGCCGACAGTTTCGCCGACGGTGCGCTGGAACTCCTGAAGGGCGCCGGCACCGATCTGTCGCTGACCAAGACGGTAAACGAGCCGACCGGCACCGCGCACATCCTCGTCGGTGGCGACGGTGAAAACGTCATCGTCGTCGTCGCCAGCGCCAATGCGACCGTCGACGAGGCCGATGCGGTGAAGGCCGTCGACGGCATGACGCCTCGCGACACGCTGATGCTGCAGCTCGAGATCCCGGCCGCCTCGGTCGAGAAGGCGCTCACCGCAGCGAAACAGAAGGGCGTGCGTTCGGTCATCAACATCGCCCCGCTGACGCCGGAGGCAGCGCGCCTCGGCCGCATGGCCGATATCGTGATTGCCAACGAGACCGAGTTCGAACTGCTCGCCGGCAGGAGCGGTATCAGCGCTGCCGAGCGCGAGGAGGCGATGAAAGCACTTCATGCCGAAACGGGGCAGACGGTCATCGTCACGCTCGGCGCCGAGGGCGTCGTGGCCGTACATGAGGGTGAGATCCAGCGAGCCAAGGGCCTGAAGATCGAACCGGTCGACACGGTCGGCGCCGGCGACACCTTCTGCGGCTACCTCGCCGCCAGCCTCGATGCCGGCATCGCCTTCCCCGACGCGCTGCGCCGTGCGGCCGTTGCCGGTTCGCTCGCCTGCCTGAAACGCGGCGCACAGCCCTCGATCCCGCTTGCTTCGGAAGTGGCGGCGCGCCTCTAGTTCGCAATAGGTTTGAGCCGGACCGGCCAAACACGCAAACCGACGCTCGCAAAATGGAGCCGAGTGCGGGCGGAAATCTGCCCGCGCTTTTTCTTTACCGTGCTCTCACGTTACGTTGTTTCACCCCTCGAAATTACCGCTTGCGCAATTCGGACAGCCGATGTCGCGGAGATAAAACTTCGCGCGCAATTTTATCAAAGCAACACGTAAAACAACGTCCGCGTTGGCCCTATCTTAAGATTCTCCAGTCTATTCAGGACCCTGAGAGAGCCGGCTCGAAAGACCCGGTCGCCTCCAACATGCCGGTCGGCATCTGACGCTCCATGATGGAGTTCACCCCCATTGCGAAATGCGTCCGCCGCAGGTGAAGGCCTGCGGACCTCCCAGCACGTGAGGATTTCATGTTCAAGTTCCAAGCCAAATCGCTGGCGACCAAACTGATCGCGGTGACAGGCGGCACGATCGCACTTGTCCTGCTCGCCTCGAATTTCGTTCTCATCTCCCAGACCCAGGATCGCGTCGAAACGCTGGTCCTCGAACAGGCGAGCGGTGAAGCCCGGGCAATCGCCTCGGACATCGCCGGCGACGTCGGCGAGCTTGCCAGCGCTGCCCGCTCGATGGCCGGCATCCTCGGCCGCGCGCATGCCGAAAAGTCGCTGGAGCGTACCGGGGTGATCAACATCCTCAGGGCGAACCTGGAGCAGAACCCCTTCGCCTTTGGAAGCTGGTTCGCGGAGGAGCCCAAGGCCTTTGACGGTCGCCAGGAGGACGTCGTCAACAACAAGGAACTCGGCGGCAACGACCAGGGCATCTTCACGCCCTACTGGTCGAAGAGCCGCACCAATGAAATCCAATACTCCACCTTCGGCGCCGATTACGCGGCCGAGTGGTACAAGCTCGCGGCTAAGAGCGGCAAGGGCGCGATCACCCAGCCCTACACCGCACAGGACACCGACGTTCCGACCGCGATGAGCTCGATCGCCTACCCGGTCATGTCCGGCGGCAAGCTTCTCGGGGTCACCGGCGTCGACATTTCGCTCGCCTCGCTGGCCGACGGCCTCGCGAAGCTGAAGCCCTTCGAAACCGGCCGCGTCTACCTTCTGTCGCAGAGCGGCAAATGGCTGGTCGCGCCGATCCCCGAACTCCTGCTCAAGCAGTATGACGGCGAGGGCAACGACGTCGTCACGAACGCGCTCGCCTCGGGCAAGCCCGGCATCATCTCCAACCTTACCTATGATGGCAACGAGCCCTTCGACCGTCTCGTCTATCCGTTCGCCCTGTCTGGCGTGAACACCAACTGGGTCGTGCTCGTGGACGTGCCGCGCTCGGCGATCAATGCGCCGGTCAAGGACCAGACCTATATGATGATCGTCGGCGGCCTCGTCGTGCTCGGCGCCGTGCTTCTCGGTCTCTATCTCGCCGTCCGCGGCTTCGTGCAGAAGCCCCTCGCCGCGCTCGTCAAGGATGTGAACAGCCTCAGCCACGGCGATTATGGCAAGGCAATCACCGGCCAGGATCGCTCCGACGAAACCGGCGAAGTTGCCAAGGCGCTCGAAGGTTTCCGCCACCAGCTCGCCGATACCAAGCGCCTCGAAGGCGAAGCCCGCCACGAGCGCGAACAGGCCGAGCACGAACGCAACCGCTCGGAAACCGAGCGCGCCGAAAGCAGCGCGCTGCAGCGCGACATCGTCGCCCGGCTCGGCAAGGGCCTGTCGCACCTCTCCTCCGGCGATCTCGCCTTCCGCATCACCGACGAGTTTCCGGGAGAATACGCCCAGCTCAAGCGCGACTTCAACGCGACGATGGAAAGCCTCGAAGAGACGATCCGCACCGTCAACCACTCGGTCGTCAATATCGGCAACGGTACGAGCGAAATCAGCAGCGCCGCCAACGACCTTTCGCACCGCACCGAACAGCAGGCCGCAAGCCTCGAAGAAACCGCGGCAGCCCTCGACGAGCTAACGTCGCAGGTCAATGCCAGCGCCGAAAACGCCAAGGTTGCCGCCAAGTCGGTGGAAGTCGCCAGCGGCGACGCCGAACAGTCCGGCGAAGTGGTGCAGAAGGCGATTGCCGCCATGCAGGGCATCGAGCAGTCCTCGCACGAGGTCAGCCGTATCATCGGCGTCATCGACGAGATCGCCTTCCAGACCAACCTCCTGGCGCTGAATGCCGGCGTCGAAGCGGCCCGCGCCGGCGAGGCCGGCAAGGGTTTTGCCGTCGTCGCCCAGGAAGTACGCGAGCTCGCCCAGCGTTCCGCCAATGCCGCCAAGGAGATCAAGACGCTGATCAATACCTCGGCCGGCCAGGTGCGCGAAGGCGTCGAGCTCGTCGGCAAGGCGGGCGGCGCGCTCGAGAAGATCGCCGAGCAGGTGGTGCAGATCAACGGCCTCATCCGTCAGATCTCGAGCTCGGCCTCCGAGCAGGCCGTCGGCCTCAAGGAGATCAATTCGGCCGTCAACCAGATGGATCAGGTGACCCAGCAGAACGCAGCCATGGTCGAAGAGACGACGGCCGCCGGCATGGCGCTCAACGAAGAGGCGCGCACGCTCAACGCGCTGGTTGCCCGCTTCCGCGTCGCCCAGTCCCCGGCATCGGCCCAGCCCTCGTCCTCCGAGATGCTGCGCGGCACGGCCGAGCGCATGCGTGCGGCCGAACGTCCGGCTTCCGCGCCTGTCCGCGAGACGCGGCCGGCCCCGACAGGCCCGGCACGAAGCAGCTACTCGGCTTCGACACAGCGGGTGCTCACCCAGACCTCGGGCGCCAACGCCCTTGCCCAGGATAACTGGGAAGAGTTCTGATCAACAGATCGGACCAAACGAAAACGGCGCCTCCCGGGGCGCCGTTTGTGCTTCGAGCATAGTGATCGAACCCAGGCTCAAATGCGCGCCAGGCGCTCGGTCAAGAGATCGAAGAAGCCCTGGTCGTCGACGAAGCGCATGACCTTGGCATTGTGCGGCCGGCCGGTGACCTGCCACCAGTCGACAACGGTCATGCCCGCCGTCAGCGGCGATTTGGTTTCAATCTCGACGTTGCAATCCCGGCCGGTGAAGAGCTCCGGCCGCAGCAGATAGGCAATGACCGTCGGGTCGTGCAGCGGGCCGCCATCGGTGCCGTATTTCTCGATGTCGAAGCGCTCGAAGAATTCGAGCATTTCGGCCATGGCGATCGCCGGGCGGCTGCCGATGTCGCGGATCTTCTGCACGCGCGCCTTGTGCGTGAGCACGCGGTGGGTGACGTCGAGCGGCATCATCACGATCGGAATGCCCGAGCGGAAGACGATGTCGGCGGCTTCCGGATCGACATAGATGTTGAACTCGGCCGCCGGGGTGATGTTGCCACCCTCGAAGAAGCCGCCGCCCATCATCACCAGTTCCTTGACCCGCGGCGCGATCTCAGGCGCCTTCTGAAGCGCAAGCGCAATGTTGGTGAGCGGCCCCAGCGTGCAGAGCGTCACCGTGCCCTCCGCCTCGTTGCGGAGCGTCTCGACGATGAAGTCAACCGCGTGCTGCTCCTCGAGCTTCATCTTGGGCTCGTCGAGCGTCGGGCCGTCGAGGCCGGTCTTGCCGTGCACATGCTCGGCGGTTACCAGCGCGCGGGCGATCGGCTTGTCGGCACCGGAGAAAACCCGGACCTTCGGCCGGTCGCAGAGCTCGCAGAGAATGCGCGCGTTGCGGGCCGTCAAGGCCAGCGGCACGTTGCCGGCAACGGTGGTGATGCCGAGCAGGTCGATCTCTTCCGGGCTGCCGAAGGCGAGCATGATGGCGGCGGCATCGTCCTGCCCGGGATCGGTGTCTATGATTATCTTTCTCGGCGCGGGCACTCTTTCGTCCTCCCTGGATCACGTTCGTTTGTTCGATCTGGCCCAAAGCCGACAGCGCCGCGCGTCCGATCAGACGCGCAAAGGCCGCTGTCGCACTTTGAAGTGCTGCATGTTCCGATAAAGGGAACATGCAGTGAGCGCGATCGATTTCAATGTACCGGAGCGGAAACGAGGCAACGTCTGCGGCGCGCTGCTCGCCTCACTCTTGGATTCTGCGAGAGCGGACTATGATTTGCGTGCACGTCGGAGGCAAGCGGCTTGCACTCGTTGCGCACAGCTACCATATTGCGGCGAGGATGCTGCTGGGCAGGTCCGAACAACGGTCGCTTGATCTCGCAAGGACTTGAGGAATGAGCCGAATTACGCCCTTTACGAGCCCGCTGCTGCTGGGTTTCGACACGATGGAAAAGACCCTTGAGCGGATCGCCAAGGGCAATGACGGATACCCGCCGTACAATATCGAGCGCATCCGCGGCGATGCAGCCGTTGACGCTCCGGAGCGTCTCAGGATCACGCTCGCTGTGGCCGGGTTCTCCGAAGAAGACCTCGAAGTCACCACCGAAGAGAACCAGCTCGTCATTCGCGGCCGCCAGGTCGATAACGGCGATCGCGACTATCTGCACCGCGGCATCGCTGCGCGCCAGTTCCAACGTACCTTCGTTCTGGCAGACGGCATGAAAGTGCTCGGCGCCGAGCTGCGCAACGGCCTGCTCTCCGTCGACCTCGTCCGTCCCGAACCGGTACGTATGGTAAAGAAAATTAACATTTCAGTCCCAGAGTAGGATAACCGGCGGGATTTCCCCCTGGCCGGCGACCACGGAGTATCACCATGGGACTGAAAGCCATCAGCTCGTCACTGTCGAAAAACGACCTCGCACATCTCGGCGAAGGCGAAATCGGCTACATCCGGAAAATGCGTTCGGAAGAAGTCTCGCGCTGCTTCCCCGAAGCGCCCGAGATGGGACCGGGCATCGATCTCTGGGCCCTGTTCGGCGCCGACGGCACGCCGATCCTCCTGACCGACAATCGCTCCAGCACGTTCTTCAAGGCTGCCGAGGATGACCTGAAGACGGTCACCCTGCATTGACCTCGCGCCCGTCTTTGACGGTGCGCCCCGATCGAACGGGATGACGACTCCGCTCTCGTGACCCCGCAATTCCGGACGGAAAACCGCTTCGCACTTTTCCTGGAATTTGCTTTCCAGTGCCCCGCAATTCCGGACGGAAAACCGCTTCGCACTTTTCCTGGAATTTGCTTTAGACGCGGCGGAAAGTGAGATAGGCGGAACTGCGCCCTTCCCGGCGTGCCTTGGCCTCGTAGCGTGTGCTCGGCCACCCCTCGTACGGCGTCAGCCAGTCGGCTGCCTTCTCCGCCGTCCATTCGAAGGCCGCGTGATCGCGGCAATGCAGCAGCGTCCAATTGACATAGGTGTCGATATCCGAGGCGAAGCAGAACAGCCCGCCCGGCTTCAGCACGCGCGCAAACCGGTCGAGATTGACCTTGGAGACGAAGCGGCGCTTCCAATGTTTGCGCTTGGGCCACGGGTCCGGATAGAGCAGGTCGATCTGGTCGACGGATGCGGCCGGCAGCCAGTCGAGAACCTGCGTGGCGTCGTCGTCATAGAGACGAATGTTGCTGACGCCGCGATCCTCGATGTGGCCGACGAGTTTGGCCATGGAATTGACGAAGGGTTCGACACCGATGAAACCGGTCGACGGCGCCTCGGCGGCGCGGTGAATCAGGTGTTCGCCACCGCCAAAGCCGATTTCCAGCCGGATACGTTCGACATCCCCGGGAAACAGCGTCTTCAGTTCCGCCGGAGCCGCACTCGAAAGATCGAGCTTCAGCGTCGGCAGCACGGTTTCCAGATGCGCCGCCTGCCGCTCGCGCAACGGCTTGCCCTTGCGGCGGCCGAAGAAGGCCTCGGTTGCTCTGGCGCGGCGCGGTTCAGTCATGTCGTTTGTCCCTTGGTCACGCTGATCCGGGTCAAGGGACCCGGAATCAAAATGAACGAAGCGGGCGCTCCTTGCCGGAGCGCCCGCCCTGAATATCGCAAGCGCCTGATAGCAGGCGGCTGCGCTATCTTCAATGCACGGCGCTAAAGCGCCGCACCAATCGCACGCTTAGGCAGCGACCCGGCCGTTGACCGCGCCGCTCTGCTCGATCGCCGCCTTCAGCGGCTTGACCAGATCGAGCTTCTCCCAGGAGAAGGAACCATCGCGACCGGCCTTGCGGCCGAAGTGACCGTAGGCGGACGTCTTGGCATAGATCGGCTTGTTGAGGTCCAGATGACGGCGGATGCCCGACGGCGACAGGTCCATCGTCTTGCGGATCGCCTGTTCGACCTGGTCTTCCGAGACCTTGCCGGTGCCGTGCAGGTCGACATAGATCGACAGCGGCTGGGCAACGCCGATGGCGTAGGAGAGCTGGATCGTGCAACGGTCCGAAAGGCCGGCAGCAACGACGTTTTTCGCCAGGTAGCGTGCTGCATAGGCGGCCGAACGGTCGACCTTGGTCGTGTCCTTGCCCGAGAATGCGCCACCGCCGTGCGGTGCTGCACCACCGTAGGTGTCGACGATGATCTTGCGGCCGGTGAGGCCGGCATCGCCGTCCGGGCCGCCGATGACGAACTTGCCGGTCGGGTTGATGTACCAGGTGCAATCGTCGGCGATCTTCAGATCGTCAAGCGCTTCGCGGATATAGGGCTCGACGACCGAGCGAACCTTGGCCGAATCCCAGGTGTCATCGAGGTGCTGCGTCGACAGAACGATCGAGGTAACTTCCGTCGGCTTGCCGTCGACATAGCGCACGGTGACCTGGCTCTTGGCGTCCGGGCCGAGCTTCGCGACTTCGCCCTCGCCCTTCTTGCGGGCGGCGGCGAGCAGATTGAGGATCCGGTGCGAGTAGTAGATCGGCGCCGGCATGAGTTCTGCGGTTTCGCGGCAGGCGTAGCCGAACATGATGCCCTGGTCGCCGGCACCTTCTTCACCCTGCTTGTCGGCAGCGCTGTCGACGCCCTGGGCGATATGCGCGGACTGGAAGTGCAGAAGCACGTCGATCTTGGCCGTCTTCCAGTGGAAGCCGTCCTGCTCATAGCCGATCTCGCGGATCGCCTTGCGGGCGGCGGACTTGAACTTCGAGGGGTTGATGACGTCGTTGCCGTCCTTGTCCTTCTTCAGAAGGCTCGGCGGCAGGCGCACTTCGCCGGCGATGACGACGCGATTGGTGGTCGCCAGGGTTTCGCAGGCGATGCGAACGCCCCACGGGTCGACACCGGTCTTGGCCGCTTCGCGGTAGACCAGATCCACGATCTCGTCGGAGATACGGTCACACACCTTGTCCGGATGACCTTCGGCTACGGATTCACTCGTGAACAGGTAGTTTGCACGCATGCGGGAAGTCCCCTCAATGAAGAAAAGCGCTGGCATGGTGTTAGTGGTTTTGCGTCCGAAAAACAAGCGCACAACGACATAAATATATCTTTATATCATCATCGGCGCCAATCACTTTGAGGCGCACGGGAAAAAGCGCGCATGAAAAAAGCGGCACAAAAGGCCGCTTTGTTTTCAAGTCCCGACGGGAACGTTGGAACTATTCGCTTTCCGCTTCCGCAGCGAGCGCCTTGACGAGATCGACGAGGCGGCGACGAACCTTCGGGTCCGTGATCTTGACGAAGGCACGGTTGAGTTGCAGCCCCTCGGAGGACGAAAGGAAATCCACAACGTAGTTGGAGCTGGAGGCTTCCGCCATGCCTGACTGGCCGCTGGTGCCTTCTCCCGGCGCATCTTCGAAGAAGAAGGAAACCGGTACGTTCAGAATGCCCGAAATGTTCTGCAGCCGGCTGGCGCCGACGCGGTTCGTGCCCTTCTCGTACTTCTGAATCTGCTGAAAGGTGATCCCCAGACTTTCGCCGAGCTTCTCCTGGCTCATGCCAAGCATCGTGCGGCGAAGACGAATCCGACTACCGACATGGATGTCGATCGGGTTCGGCTTCTTTTTGTTTTCGATCATAATCTGCGTTCCCAAACACGCTGTTTCGTTGATCCATCGCCTGACACGCGGGCAACGCTCACCGGAGCAGCCGCCACGGTGATTAGTGCAAAGCCGCCACAACAAGGACGATGGTGCGGATCACTATGCAATTTTAGGGGTTTTAGGTCAATTCTTCCTAATATTAAAACCAAAACGCGAAAACACTGCAACCAGAAGGAGGAAGAGTGCAGTCAGCCAGAAGATTCGGCTTCGCATAGCGTCGTCCAAAAGCGTAGGCATCTTTCCCGGCAGAAGTGTGTCGACCACTCCCCTATAATTGTAAGACAATCCTACCATTAAAACCCCACGTGCATCAACAATTGCTGATATACCGCTATTGGCTGCGCGGATAAGGGGGGTTCCGGTCTCGACGGCGCGTAGCTGCGCCTGATGGAAATGCTGGCGCGGACCGGGCGTATCGCCGAACCAGGCATCGTTGGTGATGTTGAGAAGCGCATCCGTTCCGCGGGCGGCGCCGTCGATTTCGTCGGGGAAGATCGCCTCGTAGCAGACCAGCGGGTAGAGTGTCTTGCCGCCGGGCAGCGTCAGCAGCGAGCGGTTCTTTGCAGCCGAGAAGCCGCCGGGCATCGAAGCGGCGACGGAACTCAAGCCCCAGGAGGACAGCACCTCCTCGAATGGCAGATATTCGCCAAACGGGACGAGATGCACCTTGTCGGCCGCACCAACGATCTGGCCGCGACCGTCGATGACATAGATCGAGTTGTAATAGCGCGGCGGCAGTCCGGAGCCCGCATCCTCGGCGCGCACGGCACCGGCGATCAGGATCTGATCGTCGTCGAGCACCTCGGCGATGCGCGCCAGGGCGTCCGGATTGTCGGTGAGGATGAAGGGGATCGATGTCTCGGGCCAGACGACGATGTCCGGTCGCTTGCCGCCGTTTTCGGGCGCGGCGGCGGTGAGCGAAAGATGCTCCTCGAAGACCGTCGCACGCTCGCGGTCGTCGAGCTTTTTCGCCTGGTCGATCACCGGCTGGACGAGACGGACCGTCAGCGCCGGTTCGGGCACGGCCGGGGCCGGCTGCGCCAGGCGATAGAAGCCGAAGCCTACGTGAGCCGTCAGGAGGACGAGCGCTGCCGCCAGCCCGATCCGGCTCCCCCGGCCGGTGGCGATGAGCGCGGGCGCCGCGAAGACGAAGACCGCCAGCATGTTGATGGTCGCCAGGTTGACGACACTTGCCGACTGCATCATCAGCGGCATCGGCGTTGCCGCGTAGCCGATGGCATTCCAGGGAAAGCCGGTGAAGAGGAAGCTGCGCAGCCACTCGCAAAGACCGAAGGCCAGCGCCAGCGCCGCGATCCGCCCCACTCCGTCGGACCAGAACAGGCGGGCGATCAGCGTCGCAAGCGCATAGAAGAGCGCCAGGAAGGCCGGAAGACCGACGACGGCGAGCGGCAACGCCCAGGCGAATTCGTCGGCTTCCACCAGGAGCGCGTTGCCGAGCCACCAGAGGCCGCCGAGGAAGTAGCCGAAACCGAACCACCAGCCGATCGCCGCCGCCGGCCAGAGCCGCCTGACGATGCCTCCATCCGGATTTCCGGTCGCGCCGTCGAGCAGCCAGACGAGGATGGGGAAAGCAACGAAAGCGAAGGCGAAGATGCCGAAGGGCGGCTGCGCCAGAACCGCGAGAAGCCCTGCGAAGAACGCGAGCAATGCCCTGGGGAGCCCGGAGAGAAGCATCACCCTGCCAGCCAGTCTTACCATGCAGCCTCCCCTCGATTCCGGCCGCCCGACACGGCGCCGGAGCGAAACAACAACCGAATCAATCGGCGCCAGTCTTCCAAAAAACGGGCTGCTTGTCCCCGTCAGGGGCGGAATTGGGTGCGGAAGGCATGCCTTGCGGTTCGGTCGGCAATAGGCGACGGGACCTCACGAACCTTGCTCAAGCCGGGAGAGGTCAAGCGGATGGGTGGGAGGCATCTGCCCGCGCACGTGGAACGTGCGCGGGGGGCCGAGCGATCATTGCTCGTCGGCCGTTGCTTCGGTAGGGGCTGCGCCGTCGGCACGATTGACGATGCCCGTCTCCGGAACGGTTTCGCCCTCCGGCCGCGACACGCGGCGGCGCGCCGGCGGACGCTTGCGCATGATGCGAACGCGTTTCACCCGGCGTGGGTCCGCATCGAGGATCTGGAACTCGAAGCCCGGAATGGCCTGGACGACCTCGCCACGCACCGGGATGCGGCCGAGCGAGGCGAAGATCAGACCGCCGAGCGTGTCGACATCTTCGAGCTGCTCGCGCACGTCGAAGTCCGGGCCGATCGCCGCGGCGAACTCTTCCAGCTCGACGCGGGCATCGGCGACGAAAACATCGTCCGAGGTGCGGGCGAACATGACTTCGTCGTCGTCGTGCTCGTCCTCGATGTCGCCGACGACCATCTCGACAATGTCTTCGAGCGAGACGAGGCCATCGGTGCCGCCATATTCATCGATGACGAGAGCCATCTGGATACGGGCGGCCTGCATGCGCTGCATCAGGTCCGAAGCAAGCATCGAAGGCGGCACGAACAGGAGCTGGCGGACGATGCCCGCCTCTTCCAGAGACTTGCCGAGATCGACGCGGGAGAGGTCGAAGTTCGCCTTCGGCGACCGGGGTGTCTTCTCGGTCTTTTCGCTTGACGCCGGCACGGCAGCCGGCGCCTTGCCGTTGCGGCGGCGGTTGCGGGCCTGTTTGGTGACGTAGGAAAGCAGGTCGCGGATGTGCACCATGCCGCGCGGGTCATCGAGGCCGTCGTTATAGACCGGCATGCGCGAGCGGCCGGATTCCTCGAAGATCACCATCAATTCGCCGATGGTGATGCTCTGGTCGACCGCTTCGATGTCGGCGCGCGGAACCATGACGTCCTCGACCCGGATCTCGCGGAAGCGCAGGATGTTGTTGAGCATCGCCCGTTCGCCGGGCGAGAAGGCCGTGTTGCTGTCGGCATCGGTCTGAAGCGCGTCGGCAAGATCCTCGCGCAAGCTCGATGGACTTGCGCCGCGCAACAGGCGCGCGGCCCGGCTCCAGAAGGAAGAAGTGGATTTCGTGCCCTCGTGTCGAGTGGCGGTGCTACTACTGCCCGCCTCCGCCTCTCCGGAGGCGTCTGCCTCCTCGGTCGCCAGCGCGACGGGCTGTGTTTTGTAATCGCTCATCGGTCCAAACTGTTAATCCGGGGTACGATCCCCGTAGGGGTCAGATAAGCCAAGACGCGCCAAAATGCGAGTCTCCAGGCTTTCCATTCTTTCGGCTTCGTCATCTTCCATATGATCATAACCGAAAAGATGCAGGAATCCATGCACGAGAAGATGCGTCAGATGCGCATCGAAGGACTTCTCCAGTTCCACGGCCTCGCGATCAAGCGTCTCACGGGCGACGATGATGTCGCCGAGCATCGGCCCTGGCATCGCGCCCGGCGTCACCGGAAAGGCAGGAAAGGACAGCACATTCGTCGGCTTGTCCTGGTTGCGCCATTCGGCGTTGATCGCCCGCATGGAAGCGTCGTCGGTGAAGACAAGGGAGAGTTCCGGTGGCGTTTTCGGCAGCGGCTGTTTCTCTTCGGCCGCAAGATAGGCTGCTGCCGCTTCGAGAACGGGCGCGCAGAAGGCAAGCAATGCCTCTTCCTCGGGCCAATCGCCTTCTTCCACGCTGATTTGAATGTCCAATGCCGTCATGATCGCAACGACCGCCGATCAGCGGTCGCTTTGCTCGCTTTCGTCGTGAACGGCCGTGTGCGACTCGTATGCCCTGACGATCCGCGCCACCATCGGATGACGGACGACGTCGACGTCCTTGAAGCGGACCACCGAAACGCCTTCGACGCCCCTGAGGATCTGCAGAGCTTCAACCAGGCCCGACTTGACGCCGCGCGGCAGGTCGACCTGGCTCGGATCGCCGGTGACGATCATGCGGCCGTTTTCGCCGAGACGGGTCAGGAACATCTTCATCTGCATCGATGTCGTGTTCTGCGCCTCGTCGAGGATGACGGCGGCATTGGCAAGCGTTCGGCCACGCATGAAGGCGAGCGGCGCGATTTCGATGACGCCGGCGGTAATCGCCCGTTCGACCTTGTCGCCCGGCATCATGTCATAGAGCGCGTCGTAGAGCGGCCGGAGATAGGGATCGACCTTCTCCTTCATGTCGCCGGGCAGGAAGCCCAGGCGCTCGCCCGCTTCGACTGCGGGACGCGACAGGATGATGCGATCGACGGCGCCGCGTTCCAACAACTGCGCGGCATGGGCAACGGCAAGATAGGTCTTGCCGGTGCCGGCCGGGCCGACGCCGAAGACCAGTTCAGCACGCTCCATCGCGCGGATATAGGCATCCTGTGTCGGTGTGCGCGCTGCAATCGTCTTCTTGCGCGTCGAAATCTGCGCCATTGTCAATTTGGCTTTACGCTCCATGGTCGGCAATTGTAGCTGATCGTCGGCGGCAACCGCCATACGGATCGCACCCTCGACATCCGAAGAATCGATCGACGCGCCACTCTGCAACCGCCCATAGAGATAATCGAGGGCACGGCGCGCCTGATTGGTGGCGACGACGTCACCGGAAATCGCGACGGAATTGCCGCGCGGCCGGGCGTCGATGCGCAGGCGCTCCTCGAGAAGCTTCAAGTTCTGGTCGAACTGGCCGAAGAGCTCGCTGGCGAACCGATTGTTCTCGAATGTCAGCACGAAGTGATTGGCGTCTGTCGCAGAGGTTTTCGACTGGCGCGAGGATGAAGAGATCAATTCGTGTCCGTTCAAGCGGTTCAGGCTCCTTGTTTTCGGTCCTTACCCGATCATCTCCGCAAACAGGCTGTTCGGCCCGGCCTTGATGATTCGCACCTTGATAATGTCACCGATTTGCGATGCTTTTGCATCAACATTCACGGGCTGCAGCCAAGGGGAACGCCCGACGAGCTGGCCCGGCATGCGTCCTTCCTTCTCCAAAAGTAGGTCGATTTCGCGGCCGACGCAGGATTCGGCAAAGGCGCGCTGCTGCGAAAACAGCAAAGCCTGCAATTTTTCCAAGCGCTTGGCTTTCACGTCCTCGGGAATCTGGCTGCCGAGTTCGGCGCCGGGCGTTCCGGGACGCGTCGAATATTTGAACGAAAATGCCTGTGCATAACCCACCGCCTCGACGAGGCGCATGGTGTCTTCGAAGTCCTCGTCGGTCTCTCCGGGGAAGCCGACAATGAAATCGCCTGACAGAGCGAGGTCCGGCTGGACGGCGCGGATACGCTCGATCAACGCCAGATACTCGGCCGCCGTATGCCTCCGGTTCATCGCCTTGAGGATGCGGTCGGAACCGGACTGCACCGGCAGGTGCAGATAGGGCATCAGCTTCGCCATCGAGCGGTGCGCTTCGATCAGGCTGTCGTCCATGTCCCGCGGGTGGCTTGTGGTGTAGCGCAGCCGGGCAAGGCCTTCGATCTCGCCAAGCCGCCTCAGCAGATCGCCAAGTCCCCATTCGCGGCCGTCGGGCCCGACGCCGTGCCAGGCATTGACGTTCTGGCCGAGCAGGGTGATTTCACGCACGCCGCCGTCGACCAGCTTTTCCGCTTCCGAGACGATCTGCGCGACCGGGCGGGAGACTTCGGACCCACGGGTATAGGGCACGACGCAGAAGGTGCAGAACTTGTCGCACCCCTCCTGCACCGTCAGGAAGGCGGTGACGCCGCGCGCGCGGGTCTTTGCCTTGTCGGGCGCCGGCAGGTGTTCGAACTTGTCCTCGACGGCATAGTCCGTCTGGACGACGCGTTCGCCGCCGCGAGCACGCCTCAGCGCTTCCGGCAGGCGGTGATAGGTGGTCGGGCCGATCACGAGATCGACCGCCGGCGCGCGCCTGAGGATCTCGTCGCCTTCGGCCTGCGCAACGCAGCCGGCAACGCCGATCACCATCTCGCGGCCTTCCTTGGCTTTTGCTTTCTTGAGGTCGCGCAGGCGGCCGAGCTCGGAATAGACCTTTTCCGCCGCCTTCTCGCGAATATGGCAGGTGTTGAGGAGCACGAAATCGGCATCCTCGAGCACGTCGGTCGAGACGTAGCCATCGCGCGACAAGGCATCCGACATGCGGTCGGAATCATAGACGTTCATCTGGCAGCCGTAGGTCTTGACGAAGACCTTGCGGGCCGGCGCGCGCTCGTCGCCCGTGGCGGGCGTAGTCGACAGAAGGGCTGTTTCCTGGGTCATGGCCGGTTACTTAGTGCAAAGTGGCCCGAAGTTGAAGTATTTTCGGCAAGACTGCCTTTGCCGGCAGACGTCAGGCGCGCCCGCGCAAGCGATCCGACAGCATGCTGCGAATGCGCTGCTCGATCTTGCGGCTCACCTCCTTGCGATTGGTGTGCCGGTCGTAGTCGACCGCTTCGCCGAAATCGACGTCGACCTCGATCGCGCCTTCTCGCAGTATCCCGAGCAAATGCGGAACCAGGCCGATATCGCCCGGCCATGCGGCAATCGGTCTGTTGTAGCGCCCCATGGGCATACCGTGGATGCCGGTATAGGAAATGGCGACTGGCTGCACGTGCACCAGACCGGTCGGCGAGTGCGGCACGGCCGAGGCGGCCGCGCCGAAGAGAGAGGTCTTAATCTCCAGCAGGCGATTGCCGTCCGACGTCGTTCCCTCCGGAAAGAGCACGACGATCTCGCCCGCCGCCATGCGCCCGCCCATCTCGTTGACCTGCTTGCCGGTCGAGCGCTTCTGCTCGCGCTCGACGAAGATCGACGCCTGCAGCCGAGCGAGAATGCCGAAGACGGGCCAGCTCTTCACTTCGGACTTCGCGACGAAGACGACGTCGGCGACCGAGGAGAGCACAAGAATGTCTTTCCAGGAGGCGTGATTGGCGCAGATGAGCAGCGGTCGCCGGCGCTCGGCCTCGCCGTGGACCCGCACCTTGATGCCGAGAAGGTAGCAGGCGAGCCGATGCCAGTATCGCGGCAAGCGGCGGCGGGGTTTCAGATCGAGCCAGAGGCAGACGACCTGGATCGGCATCAGCACGAGCGAAACCAGCGCCAGAAGCGCTGCGAAGATCGCAATCCGTAGCCAATTGATCATCCGGAAAGAGTTCCCGCACGCGACCTTAGAAAGTTAAAGCGGGATGCGGGCGGAAAGCCGCATACACTTTTCCTCATCCCGCTCTTGTGCGCTTGGGACTAGCGAAGATCGAGCCGCATGACAAGCGCGGCGGTCCGTTGACCGGCCTTGTCCTGGTAATAGGCGCGACGTTCGCCGACCTTGTTGAACCCGAGCTTGCGATAGAGCCCGATCGCCGCCTGATTGGTCTCGTCCACTTCGAGGAACAACGCCTCGGAGCCCTTGGCCAGGGCCTCGCGCATGGCCGCCTGCATCAGCCGCCAGCCGAGACCGGAGCGGGCATAACGCGGCTCGACGCCGATCGCCAGGATTTCGGCCTCGCCGGCGACGGCGCGCGACAGGACGAAGCCGCCAAAGGCCGGACGGAAGCTGCCATTGGTCTGCCGCGCGACGAAACCGAACACCGTGTCCTGAACGAGCAGCGCGTGAATCTCGCCATCGCTCCAAGGAGAAGCGAAACGCTGGCGATGCAGCGCCGCCGCCGCGAGCAGGTCGGCTTCCTCCAGCGGGAAGATGTCGAATTCGGTGCGGCGGGTGAAGTAATCGGTGAAGCTCATCTCAGTCTACGCTCGGGCAATCGCGAAGCCCGCCTGCGGCTTGGCATCGGGGCCTCTCAGATATAGCGGTCGCGGCTTGGCCGAGGCTGGATCAGCAGCGGCGCCGAGCGCCGCGACGAAGGCAACATCGATGAGTTCGGGGGGCCTGGGCGGTATGTCCTCAGCGATCAAATGCGCGCCGGAACCGCCGATGACACCATCAAAATCGGCGTAGCGTTCGCGCGCCGCTTCGACGGAGAGCGCCTCCGGCTCGCCCGCCGCAACGCCCGCCGCGTCGAAAGCCTGGAGATAGACTTCATCGCGCTTGGCATCGATGGCAGCGAGAACGGGCTTTCCGGGCGCAGCCGCTCGCAACCCTTCCGCCAGAACCGCAAGCGTCGAGACGCCGACTGCGGGTTTGCCGAGCGCCAGCGCCAGCCCGCGGGCAGCCGCCACGCCGACGCGAATGCCTGTGAACGAGCCCGGACCGACGGTGACAGCGATGCGATCGATATCGGGAAGCGCGCGACCGGCCAAGGCCAGTGCCTCGTCGACGAACTCCATCAGCCGCTCGGCATGGCCCTTGCCGAGATCGGCACCGGAGCGCCCGAGCACAACGGCCGTTTCGCTGTCGTAGACGGCAGCGGAGCAGCCGGAGCCGGACGTGTCGATCGCAAGTACAATCATTTCAACGCTGGATCTTTCAGACGCCACAGGCCGCAAAGCCGACCGGTTTTGCGGCAAATCAATACTACTACAGTGCCGCGCGTCTTAGCAGACACGCAATGGTCGCAGTAGCACTTTTGAAGCGCTGCATGTCTTTGCCGTTAAGCGGCTCGGATTAAAGGAAACATGCACCAGGTTGGGTCCGGATACAGGCGGAAAACCGCGCACACCTTTCCCCACCCCGCCTTCGTTCACGAAACGCCGGACGACGTCCGGGGTCAGACCGACTCGACGGCTTCCACCTCGGGAACGAAATGGCGCAGCAGGTTCTGCACGCCATGCTTTAGCGTCGCGGTGGACGACGGGCAACCGGAGCAGGCGCCCTTCATGTTGAGGAATACGGTGCCGTCCTTGAAGCCGCGGAAGGTGATGTCGCCACCGTCCTGGGCAACGGCCGGGCGCACGCGGGTTTCCAGCAGTTCCTTGATCGTCGCGACGATCGTCTCGTCACCCTCGTCGAAGAACTCGCCCTCCTGGTCCGACTGCTCGGCGCGGCCGCTGCCGGCCATGATCGCCTGGCCCGACATGAAGTGCTCCATGATCGAACCGAGGATCGCCGGCTTCAGATGCTGCCATTCCTGGCCTTCCTTGCTGACGGTGATGAAATCATAGCCGAAATAGACGCCGGTGACGCCCGGGATCGAAAACAGCCGTGCCGCCAGCGGCGAGCCGGCGCGCGCTTCTTCCTCGTCGCGGAACTCGGCGGTGCCGTTTTCCAGAACAACCTTGCCCGGCAAAAACTTCAGCGTGGCCGGGTTCGGCGTGGCTTCGGTCTGAATGAACATGTCTGTCTCCGTTTCGCCGGGAGCGGCTTTCGCCCAGCTCTTTAGAATAATTCAAAAGAATATAAAGGCATGGCCCTGCGGCCGCAAGGGCACATAGCGACGCAGATCAACTGAGCGCGTCGATCTCCTCATCCGTCAGCGCATCAGGGATGACGGTGACGGGAATCGGGAAGGCTGCAGCCTTGCCCGCGATCGACGACACCAGGGGACCTGGGCCCTCTTTCGCCGATCCTGCGGCCAGGACCAGAATGGCGATGTCGCGGTCCTCTTCGATCGCCGCATGGATCTGCTCCGTGGCAGTCCCCTCGCGGATGACGATCTCGGGTTCGATACCGATCCGCTCGCGGACCGACTGAGCCACCTTGGCGAGCGTCGCCTCGGCTTCCTCGCGCGCTTCCGCACGCATGATTTCCTCGACCCCCAGCCATTGCTGGAAGTCGCCATCGGCGATCACATAGAGCAGGACGAGACCGCCATTGGAGTTCTTGGCGCGCATGCCCGCATAGTGCACGGCGCGGCCGCATTCCGGGGTATCGTCTATCACCGCCATGAATTTGCGGCGGTGACCTTCAAGTCGAGAGAGTCGGGTCGAGACCATAGGGTGAACATTACATCCCGGGCGTGCCGCCGCAAGGTCTCATTTTGGCGTTTTGGAGCGGGACGAGGAAAAAGTGCATATGGTTTTCCACCCGTCCCGCTCCGAACCGTGAGGATCGATGATAACGGTGATTTTGGGTCGTGGGACCCAAAATCACCGGATTACTGCAGAAAACCGATGATCTCGCGCACTTCGCGCATCGTCTTTTCCGCGCGCACCCGCGCACGCTCGCCGCCATCGCGGAGAATTGCGTCGATATGGGCGGTGTCGCCCATCAGGCGCCGCATCTCGCCGGTGATCGGCGACAGGACCTCGACCGCGAGGTCGACGAGCGCCGGCTTGAAGACCGAGAACTGCTGCCCGCCGAACTCGGCAAGCACCTGCTCCTTGGTCTTGTCCGAGAGCGCGGCGTAGATTCCGACGAGATTTTCCGCCTCCGGGCGTCCCTTCAGGCCATCGAGCTCGCTCGGAAGCGCGTCCGGATCGGTCTTGGCCTTGCGGATCTTCTTCGAAATCGTCTCGGCATCGTCCATCAGGTTGACGCGCGAAAGATCCGACGGATCGGACTTCGACATCTTCTTGGTGCCATCGCGCAGCGACATGACACGCGGCGTCGCGCCACCGATCAGCGGCTCGACCGGCGGGAAATAGGCATGGATCGGCTCCTCGCCGACGACGATGTCGACACCGTAGCCGGCGCTGCGAATATGCTCCATGAAGTCGATATTGAACTTCTGGGCGATGTCGCGCGTCAGCTCCAGATGCTGCTTCTGGTCATCGCCGACAGGAACATGGGTGGCGCGATAGACGAGGATGTCAGCCGCCATCAGGCTCGGATAGGCGAGCAGGCCGAGCGAGGCGTTCTCGCGGTCCTTGCCGGCCTTGTCCTTGAACTGCGTCATGCGGTTCATCCAGCCGATGCGGGCGACGCAGTTGAAGATCCAGGCGAGTTCGGCGTGCTGCGGCACCGCCGACTGATTGAAGACGATATGTTTCTTCGGATCGATGCCCGAAGCGATGAAGGCGGCGGCGATCGAGCGGATCTGCCCCTTCAGGTCCTCGTGCACGAGTTGCGCGGTGATCGAATGCAGGTCGACGACGCAATAGATGCAGTCGTTGTTTTCCTGCAGCGCCACGAACTTGCGGATCGCGCCGAGATAGTTGCCGAGATGGAGATTGCCCGTCGGCTGAACGCCGGAAAATACGAGCGGCTTGAATTCGTTCATGTCGTCCTCAATAGGCTGGTGGAGGGCCCCAGGGCCGGCTGGCCCATGTTGCTAACGGCATGGCTTATGCACGGGTCACGGGAGGCAATCAAGGGGGGCGAAACGCGGTCTACTCGGCAGGCTGCAACAGGTCCCAGTGGTTGCCGAACGGGTCGCTGAAGACGGCAACGGTGCCATAGGGCTCGTGGCGCGGCGTTTCGAGAAAGACGACGCCTTCGGCAAGCATCGCTGCATGGTCTCGGGCAAAATCGTCGGTAAACAGGAAGAAGCCGACGCGGCCTCCGGTCTGGTTGCCGATCGCCGCCTGCTGGCGTTCGCCATCGGCCTTGGCGAGCAGCAGCGATGTTTCGACGGCCCCCTTGGGACGGACGACGACCCAACGCTTATCTGCGTCGAGTGCGGTGTCTTCGAGGAGATCGAAGCCGAGCTTGCCGCAATAGAAGGCGATGCCCGCGTCGTAGTCCGGCACGACCAAGGCAATGCGTGCGATGGTCTGGCGCATCAGTCCCCCGCCTCCGGTGCGGCGACGGGCGCCGCGGGCGCTTTCGCCCCGCGTTTGAGATTGCGACGGATCATGCCGAGGCTGGCACCACCAAGGCCGAAAGCAAGCGCGAAGTAGATGACCATGGCAACAGCGACCAGACCCGATAGCGTCACCGTCCGGGTGAGCAGCGGCGCGGCAGAGGAGAGCTCGAAGGCAAACCAGTCGATGGCGAAATAGAGCGCCGCGGCCATGCCCGCCGCCGCGATGACGAGCCGCGGGATACGGGTGAGCAGCGGCATGTCCCTGCCCCAATGACCGCGCCAGACGAGTGTCGCAAAGAGCAGGACGGCGTTCACCCAGCCGGCAACGATCTCGGCCGTCGCGATGCCGCTGGCGCCGAGCCGCGGAAACAGGGTGAGCGCAAGCGACACGTTCACAACGACGGAGATGGCAGCGAAGATCATCGGCGTGCGCGTATCCTCGCGCGCGAAGAAGCCGGGAATGAAGGCCTTGATCAGCACGAAAGCCGGCAGGCCGAGACCGTAGATCGCCAGGATGTGACCGACGATGACGGTCGATTCCGGCGAGAACTTGCCGCGCTCGAAGAGCAGCCGGACGATCGGCTCGGACATGACCAATAGCGCGGCCGCGGCCGGAAGTGTCAGGAACAGCGTGAACTCGACCGAGCGGTTCTGCAGGTTCGACGCTTCAGCGAGATTGCCGGAACGCAGCGCCCGGGCGAGTTCCGGCAGAAGCACGGTTGCGACCGCGATGCCGACGACACCAAGCGGAAGCTGGTAGATGCGGTCGGCATAAACCAGTGACGAGACCGCGCCTTCGCTCGCCGAAGCGATGTTGGTGTTGATCAGCAGGTTGATCTGGGTGATGCCGCCCGTGATTGCCGCCGGCAGGGCGAGCACCAGCAGGCGCCTGACGCTGGCGGTCATTTTTGGTCGGCGGAGGCCGATCTTTATGCCGGCGTCGCGTACGGCGAACCAGACAATGGCAAGCTGCACCAGACCGGCCACCATGACGCCCCAAGAAAGGGCATAGCCGACGGCCACCGGATCCTGCCCCGCAAACCAGGCATAGGCCAGTACCCCGATCAGGATGACGTTGAGGAACACCGGCGCAATCGCTGCCGCGAAGAAGCGGTGCAGCGAATTCAGCATGCCGCCCATCATCGCCGCCAGCGACATGCAGGCGAGATAGGGGAACATGATGGCTGCAAAGACGATGGTGTTGCCGAGCTTCTCGGGATCGTCAGCAAAGCCCGGGGCGATCAGGTTGCTGACGATGAAGGGCATTGTCAGTTCCATCGCGATCGTCAGGAACAACAGGACAGTGAAGAGAACGCCGAACACTTCCTCGGAGAAACGCCGCGCGCCCTCCATGCCGTTCGCCTCGATCTCCTTGGCAAAGAGCGGCACGAAAGCGGAGTTGAAGGCGCCCTCGGCAAACAACCGGCGAAAGGTGTTGGGCAGGCGAAAGGCGGTATTGAAGGCGTCGGCGACCGGGCCTGTGCCGAGAGCGGCGGCCATGAAGGTTTCGCGGATGAAGCCGAACAGGCGGCTTCCAAGGGTCGCGCCGCCGACGGTTGCAAATTTCTTGACCAGACTCATGTTTCGGCTTTTGTCGTTCTTTGAGCGGAGGAGACGCCCGGTGGCGGCGCGATGATGCCGGAGGGCATGCGGTCGCGGGCTTCGTCACCCTCGCCGGCCATGACGGCCTTGAGGCGGGCGGCAATGTTCATCTGACGGTTTTCGCTTGTCACCTTCTGGCCGACGAGGTCGGTGACGTAGAAGGTGTCGATCACCTTCTCGCCGAAGGTGGTGATGTGCGCCGAGGCGATGTCGAGCGAGAGATCGGAGAGCACGGCGGTGATCTCGGACAAGAGGCCCGGACGGTCGAGGCCCTCGACCTCGATCACGGTGAACTTGTTCGACAGCGTGTTGCTGATCGTCACCTCGGGCGTCACGGTGAAGGCCCTGGTGCGCTTCTTCACCTTGGTTCTGCTGGCGATCACTTCCGGCAAGCGCTTGCGGCCGGCAAGCACATCCTCGATCAGCTTGCCGATGCTGGCAGCCCGCCGCATCTCGTCCTCGTCCACGGAGAACTCGCGGTTGACCAGGATCGTATCCAGCGCCCGACCGTCCGACGTCGTGAAGATCTGGGCGTCGACGATGTTGGCGCCCGCAGCCGCGCAGGCGCCGGCAATCACGGTCAGGAGACGCGGATGGTCCGGTGAGAGCACCGTGATTTCGGTGATCGCATGGAACTGGTGCGTGCGCACCATGGTCGCCAACGCCTTGCCGGCGGCATCGGCCTCACGGATGAAACGCGCATGGCGCACTTGGTCTTCCAGCGCCACCGTCAGCAGATAGGGCTGATAATGCAGGCGAACATAGGCGTCGCGCTCCTTCTCGGACCAGTCCGTCAGTGCCTCGCCCAACATCGTCGCAGCATGGGCGGCGCGCTCCTTGCGTGACAATTCGGAGAAACCGCCCGACAACAGCAGCTCGGTCTCATAATAGAGCGTGCGCAGAAGCTGGCCCTTCCAGCCGTTCCAGACACCGGGGCCGACGGCGCGGATATCGCAGACCGTCAGCACCAGCAGCATCTTCAGCCGGTCGAGCGACTGCACCCGTTCGGCAAAGTCGACGATCGTCTTGCGGTCGTTGAGGTCGCGCGTCTGGGCGACCATCGACATCGTCAGATGTTCTTCGATCAGCCAGGCGACGAGTTCGGTCTGTTTCGGCGAAAGCCCGAAGCGCGGGCAGAGACGCCGGGCCACCTTGGCGCCGGCGACCGAATGGTCCTCCGGCCGGCCCTTGGCGATGTCGTGCAGGAGCACGGCGACATAGAGCGCCTCGCGATCCTCGATCCCCGGCATCAGCTTGGCGACCAGCGGATGCGCCTCTTCCTCGATGCCGCCCTCGATGCGCGAGAGAACGTCGACGGTGCGCAGCAGGTGCTCATCGACCGTGTAGTGATGATACATGTTGAACTGCATCATCGAGACGATCTTGCCGAAATCCGGAATGAAGCGGCCGAGCACGCCCGCCTCGTTCATGCGCCTGAGGATCAGCTCCGGCTTGCGGCGCGAGGTGAGGATCGACAGGAACAGACGGTTCGCCTCCTCGTTCTCGCGCAGGTGCGGCGTGATCAGGCTCAGCGAGCGCGTCACCTGGCGCAGAGCCGCCGGATGAAACTCGAGCCCGTTGATATCGGCGATGTGGAAGAAGCGCAGCAGGTTGACCGGATCGCGCTTGAAGACATCGGGGCTTGCGAGCGCGATGCGGCCGCCATCGTCGACGAAATCCAGCGTGCCGGCGATCTTGCGGCTGCGATGGGTGAAACGGCCGATGATCCCGGAAATGCCGGGCGCTTCCTTCGCCTGCTGGTCTTCGAGTGCTGCGCAGAAGATGCGCGTCAGGTCGCCGACATCTTTCGCCACCAGGAAGTAGTGCTTCATGAAGCGTTCGACGGCAGAGAGGCCGGGATGGTCGTGATAGCCGAGCGCTTCTGCGATCTCGCGCTGGATGTCGAAGGACAGCCGCTCTTCCGCCTTGCCGGTCAGGAAATGCATGTGGCAGCGCACGGCCCAGAGGAAGTCCTCGGCCTTCTGGAAGAGCTTGTATTCCTGCCGCGACAAGACCCCAAGCTTGACGAGGTCGGCGGTATCCTTGAGCCGGTAGAAATACTTGGCGATCCAGAACAGCGTGTGCAGGTCGCGAAGGCCGCCCTTGCCTTCCTTGACGTTCGGCTCGACGAGATAGCGCGTATCGCCCGCCTTGCGGTGGCGCTCGTCACGCTCGGCAAGCTTGGCGGCGATGAAATCCGGGCCGGTGTTGCGCACGATCTCGTGGTCGAAACGCGTTTCGAGCTCGGTGCTCAGTGCCTCGGAGCCGCAGATGTAACGCGTTTCCAGAATGGCCGTGCGGATCGTCATGTCGGCGCGCGACAGGCGGATGCATTCGTCGATGGTGCGGGTGGCGTGGCCGACCTTGAAGCCCAGATCCCAGAGGATATAGAGCATGAACTCGATCGCCGGCTCCGCCCAGACGGCCTTCTTGACCGGTAGCAGGAACAGAAGATCGATATCCGAACCCGGCGCCAGCGTGCCGCGGCCATAACCGCCGACTGCAGCCACCGCGATGCGCGAGGCCGGCGGCGCGTTGGCGGCGTCGAAGATCTCGTTCAGCACGAAATCATGCAGCACGGTGATCAGCTGATCCTGCAGCCAGGAAATGCGCTCGGCGCAGAGAATACCGGCGCCATCGGCGTTGAACAGCTCGCGCGCCTTCGTCCGGCCAGCGGTATTCGCCTGCTTGAAGGCGGCAAGCAGCGCCTGGCGCATCGGCTCGCGCTGCTCGGCATGGGCCGAGGCGATGAAGTCGCATTTCGCCCGCAGCGCTGCGACGTCGAGGATCTCGGGGAAGAATATTTCGTGTCTGCCCATGAAGTGCCGAGGGGCGTCCTGTCCGACTGGTTGCGTGGTCGCTCTAGCAAGAGCTCCTGCATGATCCTTGCGACCGAGGCCGAAAAAAGACCACACAGCATTTCGATCGCCGCGCCGGCAAAGGCGCGCGGCGCTGTATAGCCTTTTTGCCGGCACCTGCACAGGAAAAAGGCGCGCACCGCTTCAGCCCATTTCAACGGTTGGCGGGATGCGGGCGGAAAGCCGCACACACCTTTCCTCATCCCGCCTTGGCGGCGCTCAGTTCCTTCTTCAGCGCGTAGAGCGCGTCGAGTGCTTCGCGCGGCGTCATGTCGTCCGGGTTCAGCGCCTTCAGCGCCTCCTCGACCTTGGACGGACCAGCGGCCTTCACCTCTTCGCGGCGGATCGCCACCTGGAAGAGCGGCAGATCGTCGATCAGCTGGCTCGCCGGATTCTTGCGGTCGGCATCCTCGAGCTTGGCGAGCACGTCCTTGGCGCGCGCCACCACCGAGGCCGGCAGGCCGGCAAGGCGGGCGACCTGAATACCGTAGGAGCGGTCGGCAGCGCCCGGCCCCACTTCGTGCAGGAAGATCACGTCGCCGTGCCATTCCTTCACGCGCATGGTCGCGTTCGAGAGACGTCCGAGCTTTTCCGAAAGCACGGTCAGCTCATGGAAGTGGGTGGCGAACAGGCCACGGCAGCGGTTCGCCTCGTGCAGGTGTTCGACCGCCGCCCAGGCGATCGAGAGGCCGTCGAAGGTGGCGGTGCCGCGGCCGATCTCGTCGAGGATCACCAGCGAGCGGTCGGTCGCCTGGTTGAGGATTGCCGCCGTCTCGACCATCTCGACCATGAAGGTCGAGCGCCCACGCGCCAGATCGTCGGAGGCGCCGACGCGGGAGAACAGCCGGTCGACGATGCCGATATGGGCGCTCGCGGCAGGAACGAAAGTCCCCATCTGCGCCATGATCGCGATCAGCGCGTTCTGGCGCAGGAAGGTCGATTTACCGCCCATGTTGGGACCGGTGAGCAGCCAGATCGCGCCGCCCTCCTCGCCGTCCGGCGGCGAGAGATCGCAGCCATTGGCGACGAAGGCATTGGCCGCCTGGCGTTTCAAGGCCTGCTCGACCACCGGATGGCGGCCGCCGTCGATGGCGAACATGCGCGAGCGGTCGACGGTCGGGCGGGCATAGGCCTGCTCTTCGGCAAGCACGGCGAGACCGACCGAGACATCGACCGTCGCAAGCGCCAATGCCGCCGCCTTGAGCGTCTCGGCAGCGGCGACGACCTCGGCCGCCATCTGGTCGAAAGCCTCGATCTCGATCGACAGTGCCCGGTCGGCGGCGTTGGCGATCTTGCTTTCGAGCTCGGCCAGTTCCGTCGTGGTGAAGCGCATGGCATTCGCCATGGTCTGGCGATGGATGAAACGGGCACGGCCGGCATCCGTGTCGGTCATCGAGCCGGCATTGCCGGCGGTTACCTCGATGAAATAACCGAGCACGTTGTTGTGCTTGATCTTCAGCGACTTGATGCCGGTCTCTTCGGAATATTGCAGTTGCAGGCCGGCGATCACCCGGCGCGACTGGTCGCGCAGTGCTCGCACTTCGTCGAGCTCGGCATTGGCGCCTTCGCGCAGGAAACCGCCGTCGCGTTTCAGGAGCGGAAGTTCCTCGCCAAGCATGGCGTCGAGCAGGCCGAGCAAACCGGCGGGCAGCGCGTCGATCGCGGCCCGCGCATCCTTCAGCTCGTCCGACAGCGTGCCCGCCGCCATCAAGCGTGAAATCGACGCGGAGGCACGCAAGCCGGCCTGAATGGCGCCGAGGTCTCGCGGGCCGCCGCGGCCGAGCGCCAGCCGCGACAGGGCGCGCGGCATATCCGGCGCCCGCCGCAGCGCGTCGCGCAGGTCGCCCGCGAAGGAAGGCTGGTCCGCAAGGATCTCGATCGAGTCGAGACGCTGGTTGATGCGATCCGGATCGGTCAGCGGCGACATCAGCCGCTCGGCGAGAAGCCGTGCGCCGCCGCTTGTCACCGTTCGGTCGAGCGCCTTCAGAAGCGTCCCTTCGCGCGCGCCCGACAGGGTCTTGACCAGCTCGAGGTTGGCGCGGGTCGCCGGATCGATGAACAGCGTCGATGCGGCGCTTTCGCGCTCGGGGATGCCGAGCGCCGGACGCTCGGCAAGCTGGGTCTTCTCGACATAGGAGATCGCGGCCGAGGCGGCCGCCAGCTCCGCACGCGAGAACGTGCCGAAGCCATCGAGCGTCTTCACGCCGAAATAGCGGGCAATACGCCCCTCGGCCGTCGCGCTGTCGAACAGCACCGCCGGCTGCGGCACCGCCACGCGGCCGAGCACGTCGAAGACAGGCCTCAGCTCCGGGTCGTGGAAGACGGTATCGGCGAGGATCAGTTCGCGCGGCTCGATACGCAGGATATCGGCGAGGAGCCGGCTTTCCGCGGTCTCGGCCAAGCGGAAGATGCCGGTGGAGATATCGATCCACGCAAGCGCGTATGCCGGTTCGGATCCGCTCTTGATCCGCGCCAGCGCCATCAGATAGTTGGTCTCCGACGGCGACAGAAGCTTCTCTTCGGTGATCGTTCCAGGTGTCACCAGGCGCACAACGTCGCGGCGCACCACCGATTTGCTGCCGCGCTTCTTTGCTTCCGCCGGATCTTCCACCTGCTCGCAGACGGCAACACGGAAGCCGAGCCCGATCAGTTTCTGCAAATAATCGTCGGCGGCATGCACCGGCACGCCGCACATCGGGATCTCCTGGCCCATGTGCTGGCCGCGCTTGGTAAGCGTGATGCCGAGCGCCCGCGACGCCTCGACCGCGTCCTGGAAGAACAGCTCGTAGAAGTCGCCCATGCGATAGAACAGGAGCGAATCCGGGTTGTTCGCCTTGATCTCGATGAACTGCTCCATCATCGGCGTCGCCGAGGAGCGGCTCTCCTCGGTCGCCAGATCGGCTGCGGACAACACCTCGCCGGCGCGGTTCGATTGGTCTGACACGAAATTCATGATTGTTCCGAAAAAAGAGATGGCACACTATCCCCAAGCAATTATAGACGACAACCATAAAGAGGCGCGTCGCAAGGCTCGCCCACAGGAGGATGGAGTAAACATGCCGGCTACCGACAAGACCGATCGCGCCGTGACGACCGTCACCGCGCAGGAAGCGCTCGACTTTCACTCGCAGGGCCGTCCCGGAAAGCTGGAGATTTCCCCCACCAAGGCCATGGCCACGCAGCGCGATCTTTCGCTCGCCTATTCGCCCGGTGTCGCCGTTCCGGTAAAGGCCATCGCCGAGGACCCCTCCACTGCCTATGACTATACGACGCGCGGCAACATGGTGGCCGTGATCTCGAACGGCACCGCCATTCTGGGCCTCGGCAATCTCGGGGCGCTCGCCTCCAAGCCGGTCATGGAAGGCAAGTCGGTGCTGTTCAAGCGCTTCGCCGACGTCGATTCCATCGACCTCGAGGTCGATACCGAGAATGTCGACGAATTCATCAACTGCGTGCGCTTTCTCGGCCCCTCCTTCGGCGGCATCAACCTCGAAGACATCAAGGCGCCGGACTGTTTCATCATCGAGCAGAAGCTGCGCGAGGTCATGGACATTCCGGTGTTCCATGACGACCAGCACGGCACCGCGATAATCGCCGCCGCCGGCCTCATCAACGCGCTGGCACTGACGGGTCGCGACTTCAAGACCACCAAGCTCGTCTGCAACGGCGCCGGTGCTGCCGCCATCGCCTGTATCGAGCTCATCAAGTCGATGGGCTTCAACTCGGAAAATGTCATCCTCTGCGACACCAAGGGCGTCATCTTCGAGGGCCGCACCGAGGGCATGAACCAGTGGAAGTCGGCGCATGCGGTCAAGACCGACCGCCGCACGCTCGCCGAAGCGCTCGATGGCGCCGATGTGGTCTTCGGCCTGTCGGCCAAGGGAGCACTGTCGGAAGACATGGTCCGCTCGATGGCGCCGCGGCCGATCATCTTCGCCATGGCCAATCCGGATCCGGAAATCACACCGGAGGAAGTCACTCGCATCCGTGACGACGCGATCGTCGCCACCGGCCGCTCGGACTATCCGAACCAGGTCAACAACGTGCTCGGCTTCCCCTACATCTTCCGCGGCGCTCTCGACGTGCGCGCGACGACGATCAACGACGAGATGAAGATCGCCGCCGCGCAGGCGCTGGCGAGCCTTGCCAAGGAAGACGTGCCCGACGACGTCGCCGCAGCCTATCAGGGCAACCGGCCACGCTTCGGCGCGCAATACATCATTCCGGTTCCCTTCGACCCGCGCCTGATCTCGGCGATCCCGATGGCGGTCGCGAAGGCGGCAATGGAAAGCGGCGTCGCCCGCAAGCCGATCACCGATCTCGAAGCCTATGGCCGCCAGCTCTCCGCCCGGCGCGACCCGATCGCCTCGACGCTGCAGCGCATCTACGAACGCGTCCGGCGCCAGCCGAAGCGCATCGTCTTTGCCGAAGGCGAAGAGGTGCAGGTCATGCGCTCGGCAATCGCCTATGCCAACCAGCAGCTCGGCACCGCCATCCTGCTCGGCCGCGAGGAACGCATGCGCGAGACGGCGGAGCGCGAGGGCATCGACCTCGATCGCCCGGGCATCCAGATCGTCAATGCACGGCTTTCCAAGCGCGTCGGCGCCTATACGGACTATCTCTACGCCCGTCTGCAGCGGAAAGGCTTCCTTTTCCGCGACGCCCAGCGCCTGATCAACAACGACCGCAACCACTTCGCCGCCTGCATGGTGGCGCTTGGCGATGCCGACGGCATGGTCACGGGTATTACCCGCAACTATTCGACGGCGCTCGAGGACGTGCGTCGCTGCATCGATCCGAAGCCAGGTCACCGCGTGATCGGCGTCTCGATCGCGCTCTGCCGCGGCCGCACCGTGCTCGTCGCCGACACGGCAGTGCACGACATGCCCTCTTCGGAAGAGCTTGCCGATATCGCCGAGGAAGCCGCCGGCCTCGCCAAGCGGCTCGGCTATGTGCCGCGCGTGGCAATGCTTGCCTATTCCACCTTCGGTCATCCCTCGGGCGAACGCTCCGAGCGGGTGCGCGAAGCGGTCAACATCCTCGACAAGCGCCGCGTCGACTTCGAGTATGACGGCGAAATGGCGGCAGACGTGGCGCTCAACGCCCGCGTCATGGAGCAATATCCGTTCTGCCGCCTCTCGGGCACGGCCAACGTGCTCGTCATGCCGGCGTTCCACTCGGCATCGATCTCGACCAAGATGCTGCAGGAACTCGGCGGCTCCACCGTGATCGGTCCGCTGCTCGTCGGCTTCGACAAGTCGATCCAGATTGTTTCGATGTCGGCCAAGGATTCCGACATCGTCAACATGGCAGCCATTGCGGCCTACAACGCCGGCATGTGACCCCGACGAATGTACTATTTTGACGCAGGCCTGGCACTCGAAGTCGCCGGGCCTGCCGAAATAGTAACAAATCGGCACAACTTGTAAAAAGAAGAGCTCGCATCTCCAGTAGAGAAGAGGCGAGCTCAAAATCAGGCAACAGTACTACGTTTCAGGTAATGAAAGACGGAGGATTTTGGTCTCTATGCCGACCGATCTCCGGAAATGATCGGCCATTCCTCCGTTATTTTCTCTATTCTCTCGTCATGAAATTAGAGAAGAACTTGACAATACAAGTCTCTCTTTCAGACTAGAAAGTCAAACTGGTCATTAATATTTGGTTAATCCCGACAGGCGCCCGTCAGGAGACGGACGTCGCGAACCGCCCGGCATCGGCGCCGTAATAATTGAGATAGCGGCCGGAAATATTGCTGATCGGCAGCACGATCAAAACATCCGTCGTATGGAAGGCATGATCGACCACCGCGCCGTCGCCAACCATTGCGCCAAGGCGCATGTAGCCCTTGATCAACGGCGGCAGGGCGGCGAGAGCCTTTTTCGCATTGATCGCCTCGGCCGGCATCAGGTCCATGGTCCGATGCAGTTCCGGACGTGCGGTTACCGCCCATTCGTCACGGGCGCGAATGTTGTGGTGCAGGAAGGAGAGCGCCAGCGCGTGCTCGGCCGGCACGACACCGGGGAAGGAGCCGCAGCCGAACATGGCGTCCATGCCGTATTTAAGGGCATAGGCCCAGTTTCCCTGCCAAAGCAGCTCCACCGTCCGCTTGGTGCGGTAGTCCGGCAATACGCAGGAGCGGCCGAGCTCCATGAAGCGCTTGGTCGGGTGGCGCGCGAGAAGCTGATCGATCGCAAATTCGGAAGCCGAATAGAAGCCGCCGGCCCGCTCCGCCACATCCTGCCGCAGCAAGCGATAGGTGCCGACGATCTGATCCTCGGTATCACCCTCGATCGAGGTGTCGAGAACCAGAAGGTGATCGCAGATCGCGTCCCAGCTGTCGACGTCGCGCTTGCGGCGGTCGGCTTCGGCGCCAACCTGCGCCTTCATCTCTTCGACGAAAACCCTGTAGCGGACGGCCTGGGCAGCATCGATCTCCGATGCCGTGCGCGCCAGGCGCGTCTCGAGATTGGCGATCCGGCCAAGAACGTCGGTCGTCGGGACGGCGGCCTTCTTGCCGATGCAAGCTTGAGAAGTGTCTACCACGTTCGCCGAATCCAGTAGCTCGATGGCCATCCGCGTCATCCCGAATCAATTCCGTCTGCCGGGCTTAGACCACGTTTCTGCAACAACATAGTGACATGAAGGCGGCGCACAACCCCCGCTCCCCGATGGATACCGTTACCACTGCCGAAGTTACCGTTTACGCAGCAGGCGGTCGATCTCCGAAGTCAGCAGTTGCGGATCGGCGGGCTTCGACAACACCGCGTCCGCACCGGCGCCCATCAGCTTGTCGCGCATATCGGCGCGCACATCGGACGTCAGGATGATGACGGGCAAGCGTTGCGCCGAACGCGCGGTCTCGTCGGCGCGCAGGTGCTGCAGCAGCGAAAGCCCGTCGCCACCCGGCATGTTGAGATCGGTCACCAGCAATTCCGGAAGCGGACGCTCGCCGGGCGCATGCAGGGCCTCGGCAACGGCGCCGAAGTCGCTGACGACGCGGACCGAATGCCCCGAGCGCTGGAGCACGGTGCGAACGATCAGCGCGTTGACCGGATCGTCTTCGGCCAGAAGGATCCCATTCGCCCTGTTGCGGACGGGAGCGGTCGCCGGCTCCTCCCGCAGGACGGGCCGGTTGTCGTTGATCGCGTCGCGCTTCTCTATGCCCTTCAGGCGACCGAGCAGCACCTCGACCAGGGATTTTTCGCGCAGCGGCCGGATCAGCCAGGCCTCGTAGCCGTCCATCTGGTTGACGGGATGGCTGTTGCGTTCCTCCGGGTTGATCAGATAGGTGCGCCGCACTTCCAACCGCGCGATCGCCGGCTGCAGCGAAAGCAACTGCTTGTATTGCTGGGCGTGGCGGTGGTCGACGATCACGTCGGTCAAGGGCGCACCGCCGGCGAGCACGTCCGCAAGGACATGCTGGGCCGCTGCAAGCGTGGTGGCACGGTGGCACCGACCGCCGAGTGTGGCGATCGTCGCGGCGAGCGCCGCCGAGGCTGGACCATCCGGCGCCATGACGAGGACATGGGAGCCCGCAAGGCACGTCTGGCGCTCCGGTGCCACCGGTTCGATCTCGGCAAATGGCAGGCGAATTTCAAAGCGACTGCCGCGCCCGGGCGCGCTTGCCGCCGTGAGGCTGCCGCCGCAGGCCTGCATGATCCGTCGGGAGATGGCGAGGCCAAGCCCGGTCCCCTTCGCCCGCTGCTCGTCGTTGCCGGCCTGCTCGAACTCCTCGAAGATGCGTTTCAGATCTTCCGGCGACATGCCCGGGCCGGTGTCGTCGATGCGGATCCGAACGCATTCGTCGACCGTATCGGCGCTGACAAAGACGCCGCCGACTTCGGTGAATTTGACCGCGTTGCCGATGACGTTGAAAAGCACCTGACGCAGACGCGCCGCGTCGAACGCCATTTCGGCGGGCACGTCGACGGCGACCGTCGCGCCGATCTCGATGCCTTTTTCATGCGCCCGGTTGGAGAGCATCTCCACCACGCTCTCGACGACGGCGCGCGGATCCTGTCGGGTCGGGCGAAACTGGAAGCGGCCGGCCGAGAGCGACGAGAAATCGATCAGATCCTCGACGAGCTGGACCAGCGCATGGCCGGATTGCTGCATGCCGGCGAGGTAGTTCTTCTGCTCGCTCGACAGTCGGGTCTGGCCGAGAAGATGGCTCATGCCGAGGATGCCGGAAAGCGGCGTGCGGATCTCGTGGCTGACGGTGGCAAGCAGCCGCGACTTCGCCTTGCTCGCCTCCTCCGCCCGCCGGCGTGCCGCTTCGCGTTCGCGCGCGGCCTTCGCCTCCTCAGTGACGTCGCGGGCGATGCTGTGGCGCATGAGCTTGCCGCTGGCCGGATCGCGGGCGATCACGTCATGCCAGTCGTAAAGACGCACGCCATCTGATACCGCAATCCGCACCAGGTAGTGATTGGGCGCGACCTTCGGCTCGAAGCTCAGGCCAAGCGTCGCACAATCGAGGCCGCGGACATCGGAGCGGCCGCAGACCTGATGGAAGACCGCGTTGGCATGAACGATCTTTCCGTCCATGCCGCGCATGATCGCGAGGTCACCGAGCGCATCATGAATGGTCGAGAGCAACGCGGACGTTTCGGAGCGGTGCCAATCGCCATCCCTGTCCGCTTCGTCGCGTGCCTGCCTGCCATCGAAAGACCGTATGGCTTCGACGACGAGCAGGAGCACGCCGACCGAGCCTGCCGCCGCGATCGCCGCGGAGAACAGGTAGAAGCCGGCACTCATGCCGATGACGAGAATGAGCCCGGAAGCGATCAGGCCGAGCAAGGCCAGCGAGGCCTGACTGACCGCATGGCGCTTGCCGTCGACGGGTGCTTCCTGCCCGGGGACCGGAGGCGGCACCTCGACAGGGAGCGGAGCAACCGGCGGCGCTTCTCCTGTCCGGCCCCCTCTCCGGAAGCCGGATTCGATCCGCTCCAGCAATCGTGACGGTTCGCTCATGCGATCCGGCTAACACGACAAGCGTTCCGAATGGCTTCAATGCACCGATAAAATCTTAACGATCGGCCCTTTTCGCGTGCAACAGCTCGTCAAGGATGATCGCGCCTGCGCCGATGGTGATGAAAGTATCGGCCAGGTTGAAGACGGCGAAGGACCAGGTCTCCGTATAGAAAAGGATGTAGTCGATCACGTAGCCGAAGATCAGGCGGTCGACGAGGTTTCCGAGCGCACCGGCGATGATCAGCGCATAGCCCAAATGCGCGAAGAACCGGTCCTTCGGCGTGCGCTTCCAAAGCCAGAGCACGAAGGCGACGACGGTGAGCCGCATGCCGACGATGAACCAGCCCTCCATGCCCGACAGCATCGAGAAGGCGACGCCGTAATTATAGGTGCGGTAGAGCGCCAGCATCGGCACGACATGGACCGCCTGGTTGAAGGGCAGGTAGAGCTCGACTAGGTACTTGATCACCTGGTCGGTGATGAGTGCGAGAAGGATGAAGACCGCGATCGGCAGCGGCCGGGAAAACAGCACCTGCTTCTCGCTCATGCGCGCACGTCCAATGTCAGCAGATGACGGCGTGCCTCGAACAGCATGATGCCGGTGGCGATCGCAAGGTTCAGCGAATCGGCGCGCCCGGCCTGCGGGATGCGTGCGAGCGCACCGGCCTCACGGGCAAGTTCTTCCGGCAGGCCCGCCTGCTCGTTGCCCATCAGGATCACCACGGGCTTCGACTTGTAATCGATGGTGCGGTAGTCGACGGCGCCGGCAAGATGGGTTGCAACCACCTTCGCACCGGCGGATTTCTGCCAGCGGATGAAATCTTCGGCGCTCGCGCGTGCCACCGGCATCGCGAAGACCGAGCCCATGGTGGCGCGTACGGTTTCGAGCGAAAACGGATCGGTGGTCTCGCCGACGAGGATGATGCCGGAGGCGCCGGCGGCATCGGCCGTACGGATGATCGTGCCGAGGTTGCCGGGGTCGCGGACCCGGTCCAGTGCCACATAGGTTTCGCCCAGCTGCGGCTTCAGATCCTTCAGCGACTGGTAGCGCTGCTCGAAGATGCCGACGACCATCTGCGGATTGTCGCGCCGGGTGATCGCCGACAGCACCTTCTCGCTGACTTCGAGCACCAGGCCGCCCTTGGCGAAGGTCTTAGCCGCCACCTGTTCGACATGCGGCTTGCCCTTGGCAGCCTTGCCATAGATCAGCGTCTTGATCTTCCAGCCGAGATCGAGCGCGTCGATCACCAGCTTCAGGCCCTCGGCCATGAAAGACCGCGTCTCGTCGCGGTGTTTCTTCTGTGCCAGCGCGCGGATGTCCTTGATGATCGGGTTGGTGAGGCTCGTGACCTCCTTCACCTGACCGACACGACCGGCGCCGTGTTCGCTTCTGTCGTTCGTCATTGCGGTACCCAGCGGCTGAAGAGAGAGGTCGAAAGCGCCCTGCCCGGCTCGCGGCCGTCAAGCCCGCCCTCGCGGATGATGAGCTCGCCCGATTCCACCCGGCCGCCGCGGCCGCGCATCGTCTCGCGCATCAGTTCATGGATCGAGTAGAAGCTCGCCCGGATCGAATAGGCGGTCAGCACCAGGCCATGCGCTTCCGGCGAGAGGATCTCGCGGCAGATATCGAGCATCGCGGCCAGGTGATCGAAGAGTTGCCAGACTTCGCCGTTCGGACCGCGGCCGAATTTCGGCGGATCGGTCAGGATGATGTCATAGCGGCTGCCGCGGCGCTCTTCCCGCTGGATGAACTTCATCGCGTCGTCGCAGATCCAGCGGATCGGCAGCTTTTCGGCGCGCGCCAGTTGCTGGTTCTCGCGCGCCCAGCCGATCGCCTTCTTCGAAGCGTCGACATGGGTGACCTCGGCGCCGGCCTTGGCGGCGATCAGCGAGGCGACCCCGGTGTAGCCGAAGAGGTTCAGAACCTTGAGCGGCCGTCCCGCAGCTTCCACCTGGTCCTTGACCCAGCTCCAGTGCGCCAATTGTTCCGGAAAGACGCCGACATGGCGGAACGAGGTGAAGCGGCCGTGGAAATCGGTTCCGAGAAGCTGCATCGGCCAGGTTTCGCCGAGCACGGCGCCGGGAAAGCGCCAGCGGCCCATGCCGTCCTCATCGGTGTCGCCGGTGAAGATCGCGTCGGCCTTTTGCCAGACGCCGTCCGGCAGGCTTCGCGGCCATAGCGCCTGCGCCTCCGGGCGCACGATGCGATAGGGGCCGTATTGCTCGAGCTTCTCGCCGGCCCCGCTGTCGATCAGATGGTAACCCGAAGCGCCTGTTGTCTCCAGGATGAGCGGCACGCGTTCGGCCGGCTTTTCGCCGGTTCGCCGGGCGATCACCCGCGCCGGTGCTTCCTGCGCAGGAGCCTGCCTGACAGGCTTGTCGCGCGTCTCCGTGCCCTGCGCTGTCGCTGGCCGCGGCGGCCGTTCCTTGAAGCCACCGCCCTTCGGCGGAACCGGACGCTTCTGGTCATGACGGCCGCCGCCACGCGCCTCGGCGCCGCGGCCCTTGGCCGTCGTCACGGAGGCATTCTTCGACCGCCGGTCCTTTTCCTTCACGTTGAAATCCCTGGGCTTGTTAGAGCATGTGTCGCCTGCCCTCCGCAACATCGAGCGCAAGCGGGCGGACGTCATGAGGTTTGTCGCCGCAGCTTCAAGCCACGGTATCCATTGAACGTGCAAATAGCATCGCTGATGCACTTGGCAAAGTCGTTTCCGTTTTGCGAAGATCAGCGTGGGAGAACCCGCCGCGAATATCCTTGGGCCGGAACCGGCTTGGGGACAAAATTCTGGCAGCAGGCCTAATGTGTTACAGCGATTTTGGCGCGTCGATGCCGACGCGCGGCGTGCAACGGAAGGAAAGCGCATGGACATGACCGGCGAAGAGCGGATTTCTGCGGGGCGCGACGCAGTGTGGCGCGGCCTCAACGATCCGGAAATCCTGAAACGGTGCATCCCCGGCTGTCAGTCGCTGGAGTTGACTTCGCCGACCGAACTTGCAGCGGTTGTGAAGATCAAGATCGGCCCCGTCTCGGCTTCGTTCACCGGCAACGTCGTGCTCTCCAATCTCAACCCGCCGGAAGGCTATACGATCTCGGGCGAAGGAAAGGGCGGCATCGCCGGTTTCGCCAAGGGCGGCGCCGATGTCACCTTGACGGAGGATGGCGCGGAGACGGTGCTGCGTTACGACGTCAAGGCAGAGGTCGGCGGCAAGCTCGCCCAGCTCGGCTCGCGCCTCATCGATTCGACCGCAAAGAAGCTCGCGCAGCAGTTCTTCACCGACTTCGGCGCGGCTGTTAGCGGCGAGCAGGCAGAAGCGGCGAGCTGAACGCTCGCCATTTCCGCAGTATCAACACCAACGGTCAATTCTGAGGGGCGGCCAAAGTTGCCTGGGTGGCGAGCTTTTCGGCCTGGCTGCGATGCTTCTCGGCTTCGCGGTGCCATTTCACCGCCTCGTTCGCCTCGGTGCGCGCGCGGCGGCGATACTTGCCCTGACTGAACCAGGTCGCTGCCGCACCGAGGATCACGCCGACGATGACGGCGAGAAAAAGGAAGACGAAGAAGGGCGCGCTGATCGAAAGCACGCTGTCTTCCGGGCGGAAAGGATTGAGCGCCAGCGTCACGCTCTGGCGGTTGGCGACACTGAGAACGATCAGGATCACGCCAACCGGAATGAGAACAACGATATTGACCAGTTTCTTGAACATTCAATCGCTCCAGCTTGCGGGCAGCCGCACGGTTTCCGGTGGCCACATGGGACAACGGGCGTCAATTGCGCCGGACCGCTGAGACCGAGAAAGACGATCAGTCTTCGTCGTCGCCATTCATGCCGGGATTAAGGCGCTCGCGCAATTCCTTGCCGGTCTTGAAGAACGGCACCCACTTTTCCTCGACGAAAACGGAATCGCCGGTGCGCGGATTGCGCCCGGAGCGCGACGGACGGTTTTTGACGGAGAAAGCACCGAACCCGCGCAGCTCCACCCGATTGCCTGCCGCGAGCGCGTCTGTGATCTCATCGAGAACCGCATTGACGATGTTTTCGACGTCGCGGTGATAGAGATGCGGATTGCGAGCTGCAACAATCTGCACCAGTTCTGACTTGATCACTGTCGCCCCCTCAAATTCTTGTTTGTTTTGCTTTTTCGGTCTGCATTGTGATTGCCGCTAGGATATGGCCGACGCTTACGAAAACGCCAGCATCTCCTGACGGCTCAGGCTGGGCATATGTCGCCTTCCTCATTGGCCATCAACCTGCCAAACCGAAACAAGACCGTCAAGAAACAACTTGTCGCCCGCAATTTTTTCAAGCCCGCTCATTGCCGGAAAAGCGTCATATCCCAACATCTTGATCCAATTCGCAGCCACCGCGCCGAGGCCAAAAGGTAGGGTCTTGCGCGGTGCTTCCCAATCGACGATCGGCAGGTCCTTCGATACCTTTTTCTCCGTGAGGAAGGCGCGGATTTCGTCCTCGCCGCCGAGCGTGTCGACGAGCTTCGCCTTCAGTGCCTGGCGCCCGGTGAAAATGCGGCCGTCGGCAAGCAGCAGGGCCTCGGGACGCGGCAGCTTGCGGCGATCGGCGACCAGGTCGACGAACCAGGCATAGCTGTCGTCGATCATTCCCTGGATCATCGACTTGGCCTCGTCGCTTGCCGGATGGAAGGGTGACGGCTCCGCCTTCAGCGGCCGCGACTTGATCGATTCCAGCGATACGCCGAGCTTGTCCATCAGGTCCTTGATCTGCGGATACTGGAAGATGACGCCGATGGAGCCGGTGATCGAGCTTTCGCCGGCGATGATCGTGTCGCCCGCGAGCGCGATCATGTAACCCGCCGAAGCGGCCAGCGTGCGGACGTCGGAAACGACGGGCTTCTTGGCGGCAACCTTGCGGATCGCCTTATAAAGAACCTCGCCGCCGTAGGTGGTGCCGCCCGGGGACGAAATGGTCACGACCAGCGCCTTGACGCTGTCGTTGTCGGCAATCCTCTGGAGCCGCTCGAGGAGCTCCCGGTCGTCCTGGATCAGGCCGCTGATGCTGACACGCGCCACGTGCGCACGGGTGCGGCTGACGTCGTCCGCAGCGCCGGACCAGACGAAGATGGCGAGCGCCGCCAAGAGAAGCAGGCCTGCCACCATCCAGCGCCAGAAGCTCAGTTTCCGACGCAGGCTGCGGCGATCGGCGATGGCGAGTTCGTCCATGTGGGTTTCTCCCGAATTGTTGGCGCAGCTTCTGTCAGTTTCCGCGGGAACGTGCTATCTGCGCGCGCAGAGGCATATTCCATAAACGCGCTTGGCCACGGTTGAAAGCCGCGGCTGGCGTTTTCGTGCTTCACCCGAGTTTTTTTGCAGCGCCATTGTGCAGCAGCAAAAAATATCCATATTTGCGACGACTTACACCAGTGTATGTATATGACCCTTCGCGGGTCAGCGATAAAAAAGCAGTAGAACCGACAGGCCCTTTCATGTTGAACCACGCGCCAGCCCCGGGCATTTTTGCCGATACGGGCGAGAGCTCCGCCGACGCCTATGCGCTCGCTGCGAGGCACTCCGTGCGCGTTCGGCGGCTGAAGGTCATCCTGCCCGTGGCCGCCGGCATCATTGCCGTGATCTTTGCCGCCGTTTCCTTCGTCAGGGCCTTCATTCCCGTTGATCTGCAACTCGAAACGGCGACCATCGAGGATGGAAAGATCGTCATGCAGAATCCGGCCATCTCCGGCCGAAACAAGCAGGGCATCAGCTATTCGATGAAGGCCCAGCGGGCGCTCCAGGATATCGCCAACCCGGATATCATCACCCTTCAGACGATCCATGCGGAAATGCCGATGAAGGATTCGTTGGTCGCGACGGTGGACGCCACCAACGGCATCTATGACCGTGGCGCCAATACGCTCGACATGAACGCCCCGTTCACCATTTCCGTCAATAATGGCATGAACGCCGACTTCCAGTCGGCCTATCTGAACATCAATGCCGGCGAAATGGAAACGAAGCGGCCCGTTGCGATCAGCATGAAGGGCGGTTCGATCATTGCGCAGACGCTGCGAATGACGGATAAGGGACGTATTGTAATATTTGAGGGCATGGTGAGGGTGAACGTTGAGCCCACCGCCATCCGCAAGAACGCGAAATAGGATCCGGTGCACTCCATGTCGGCCACAACCGCCTCTTTTTTCAGGATTTCCGCCAGTCTGGCGATTGCCGGCGTCGGCGCCTTGATCATTGCCTCCGGCGCTTCGGCGCAGGCCACATCCAGCAAGATGAAGGGCCTTGAACTCTCCAACGACAAGCCGATCCAGATCGAGAGCGATAAGCTCGAGATCAAGGATCCGGAGAGCAAGGCTATCTTTACCGGCAACGTCAAGGTCGTGCAGGGCACGACGACGCTTCAGGCCGGCAACATGGTGGTCTTCTACAAGTCCGGCGGCGGCTCGGTTTCGAGCGGCGACGCCGACATCGACCGCATCGAGGTCAGCGAAAAGGTCTTCCTGAGCTCGGGCACGCAGCAGGCGACGGCAGACACCGGTTCCTTCGACATGACGAAGCAGATCTTCGTGCTCAAGGGCGACAAGGTCGTGCTGTCGGAAGGCAAGAACGTCTTCGTCGGCTGCCAGCTCAATGTCCAGATGGAAACCGGAGAGGCTCAACTCGAAGCCTGTGGCGGCCGCGTGCAGATCCAGCTCGACCCGAAGTCCCGCAAGCAAAAGTGACGTAGACCGCTCGTGCACTTTCCCTTCCTTCACAAGCGCAAACGGGTCCGCAAGCCGTCGGCGACAGTCGCGGCCGTTTCCGGACACGCGGTCGACAAGGCGCGTTACGACGGCACGCTGATCGCGCGCGGCCTGACGAAAGCCTATCGCGAACGCCGGGTCGTCAACGGCGTTTCACTGGTGGTGCGTCGCGGCGAGGCCGTGGGCCTGCTTGGACCGAACGGCGCCGGCAAGACCACCTGCTTCTACATGATCACCGGCCTCGTGCCGGTCGACGAAGGCTCGATCGAGATCAACGGCAACGACGTCACGACCATGCCGATGTACCGGCGCGCGCGTCTTGGCGTCGGCTACCTGCCGCAGGAAGCGTCGATCTTTCGCGGACTGACGGTCGAGGAAAACATCCGCGCCGTGCTCGAGGTCCATGACAAGAACCTGGAGCGGCGCGAGAGCAAGCTCAACGATCTGCTGGGCGAGTTCAACATCACCCACCTACGCAAGTCCCCGGCGATCGCGCTCTCGGGCGGCGAGCGGCGGCGCCTCGAAATCGCCCGCGCGCTTGCGACCGATCCGACCTTCATGCTGCTGGACGAACCGTTCGCCGGCGTCGATCCGATTTCGGTCGCCGACATCCAGGCGCTCGTCCGTCACCTCACTTCGCGCGGCATCGGCGTACTCATCACCGACCATAATGTCCGCGAGACGCTCGGCCTCATCGATCGCGCCTACATCATCCATGCCGGCGAAGTGCTGACCCATGGTCGCGCCAACGACATTGTCACCAATCCTGACGTGCGCCGGCTCTATCTCGGCGACAATTTCAGCCTTTGAGGGCGCTTCGCGGGCGATTCCGCCCGCGACCACGCTTGACCAAACCTTCTCGATAAGCAATTTTTGGGCCAATTGATAAGGGCCCGTCCGATTATCGGAGAAGCATTGCGGCCCCAGGAGATTTCTCGGGAGTTTCGCGTCAGCATGGCACTGTCCGCCAGCCTTCATCTGCGCCAGTCCCAGTCCCTGGTGATGACGCCACAGCTCATGCAGTCGATCCAGCTGCTGCAGATGACGCATCTCGAGCTCAATCAATTCATCGCCCAGGAAGTCGAAAAGAACCCGCTGCTCGAATTTCAGGCAAATGACGATCTGCCGATCACGCCGGAGCGCGGCGAGAACACGGCAGGCGACGAAACCCCGGGTGACGATTTCGGCGCACAGGCAGACGTTTACGACAATGCGACGTCGCCGAACGGCGAACGGCTCGGCGAACAACTCGACGCCGATTTCGCCAATGTCTATCAGGACGACACGGCGCCCCAACGCGCGGACGCGCCCGAACTGCTCGGCCAGTGGAAGTCGATGCCCGGTGGCGGCGAGGGCGAAGATTACGACCTCGACGACTTCGTCGCCGGCCGCAAGAGCCTGCGCGAGACGCTCACGGAACAATTGCCCTTCGCGCTACCCGTCCCCTCGGATCGGCTGATCGCGCAGCACCTCATCGACCAACTCGACGAGGCCGGCTATCTTCAGGCGGACCTTGACGAGGTCGCCGAACGGCTGGGCGCCGCCCATGCCGATGTCGTGCGGGTATTGCTGACGCTACAGCAGTTCGATCCGCCCGGTGTCTTCGCGCGCTCGCTCGGCGAATGCCTTGCGATCCAGTTGCGCGCCCGCGACCGCCTCGATCCGGCGATGGCGGCACTGCTCGCCAATCTCGAACTGCTGGCGCGGCGCGATTTCGCAACACTCAAGAAGATCTGCGGCGTCGATGAAGAGGACCTGATCGACATGCTGGCGGAAATCCGCAAGCTCGATCCGAAGCCCGGGACCAGCTTCGAGACCAGCGTCAGCGAGGCGATCGTGCCCGACATCGTCGTGCGGGCCGCGCCCGACGGCGCATGGATGGTCGAGCTCAATCCGGACGCCCTGCCGCGGGTGCTGGTCAACCAGGACTATTTCGCTGCGGTCTCACGCGGCACACAGAAGAACAGCGCCGACCAGGCCTTCCTCAACGAGTGTCTGCAGAACGCGAACTGGCTGACCCGCAGCCTCGACCAGCGTGCCCGGACGATCATGAAGGTTGCCACCGAGATCGTTCGCCAGCAGGACGCGTTCCTGGCCAACGGCATCGGCCATTTGAGACCGCTGAACCTCAAGACGGTCGCCGATGCGATCAAGATGCATGAATCGACCGTCAGCCGGGTGACCTCCAACAAATACATGCTGACGCCACGGGGGCTTTTCGAGCTCAAGTATTTCTTCACCGTCTCGATCGGCTCGGCCGAAGGCGGCGACAGCCATTCGGCGGAATCCGTGCGCCACCGGATCCGCACGATGATCCAGGAGGAGAGCGCCGAAGCCGTGCTTTCCGACGACGATATCGTCGACAGCCTCAAGAAGGCCGGCATCGACATTGCCCGCCGCACGGTTGCCAAATACCGGGAGGCGATGAGCATCCCCTCCTCCGTGCAGCGGCGACGGGAAAAGCGGGCGCTGGCCAAAGCCTCCGGTTTCTGAGCACCGGAAGTTAAGCCGCATTAACTTTTTTGCGACCTCCAATTGACTCTCCCCGACACAGGCGATATGAGCCCGCCGCAATTGCCGGGGACATGCTCGCCCCGGAAGCGAACCGGTACGACCGGTGGCTGCGACAGAGGCGCGCCCGCAAGTCTGAAAGGCTTGGATGACGGGACCGCTTGGAATAGACTGGCTGCGCAAATCACGAACGAGAGAGGAAACTCCATGAGTGTGCGTGTATCCGGTAAACAGATGGAAATCGGCGATTCGTTCCGTGCCCGCATCGGCGAGCAGATCGAGCAGGCCGTTACCAAATATTTCGACGGAGGATATTCAAGCCAGGTCACTGTGGAAAAATCCGGGTCGCGCTTCAGCGCCGACTGCAAGCTTCATCTCGATACGGGCGTGGTTATGCAGGCGAACGGTCAGGCGAACGACCCCCAGGCTGCCTTTGACGCCGCATCGGATCGCATCGAAAAGCGCCTGCGTCGCTACAAGCGGAAGCTGAAGGACCACCATAACGGCAACGGACAGAACGCTGCCGAGGTAGCCTACACAGTGATGGATTCGGTGCCCTTCGAGGACGACGAAGTCCCGGAGGATTATGCGCCGACGATCGTCGCCGAAAGCACGAAACAGCTGAGGACGATGTCCGTCGCCAGTGCCGTGATGGCACTCGACATGACGGACGAACCCGTCCTGATGTTCCGTAGCCCCGGCAAGGACGATCTGAATATCGTCTACAGACGCAACGATGGAAATATTGGCTGGATTGACGCTGCCAATATCAAGGTATGAGCGGAGAGGGGAGCGCCGGCACGCTGGCGCTCCCTGTTCCCATAATCAGCGGGCAGGCCGGAAAATGTGACTTTTCTGTGCATGGAACCCGCCACGATAAAGATGGTTAGAGCCATTGCGACGCATTTGTGATGATGTTGTCCGGCTCTAACCGGCGAACGAGGACAAAAGAATGGCATTGGCAGGTCTACTGCATCAAAATGCGATCATCCCGGCCATGAGGGCCAACTCGAAAAAGCAGCTCCTCCAGGAATTGGCGGCAAAAGCATCTAAGATCACCGGACTTCCCGAGCGTGAAATCTTCGACGTGATCCTGCAGCGGGAGCGCCTAGGCTCCACCGGCGTCGGCAACGGCATCGCCATCCCGCACGGCAAGCTCAACAATCTTCCCTCGATCATCGGCATCTTCGCGCGACTGGAAACACCTGTCGATTTCGAGGCGCTCGACGACCAGCCCGTCGATCTCGTCTTCCTGCTGCTCGCTCCGGAAGGAGCCGGCGCCGATCACCTCAAGGCCCTGTCGCGCATCGCCCGCGTCCTGCGCGATCAGGACATGGTCGCCAAGATCCGCTCGAGCGATTCCGCCAGCGCGATCTATACGCTCCTCGACGACGACGCGACCTCGCACGCCGCCTGAAGACAGCAAACGGCGCGCGTCCGCCGGACGCGCAGTGCCCGCGTCAGTACAGCTGACGGCCGTTCAAATGATCTATGAAAATCCGGAACAAGGCGCCCTGGCTCGAAATTCCGAGCCGGCGATAGATGTTCTTGCGATGGATCCGGACCGTTCCCTCGGCAATGTTCATGACCTTGCCGATCGAAAGGTTGCTGTGTCCCCTGAGGATGAGGCGCACGATGTTGCGCTGCTGCTTCGTCAGCCGGTCTGAACAAAGGCTCTCGAATGCAGCTTCCATCGCGTCGTCGCCTTCCTCTGATGGCGGCGGCGCAAAGGCTTGGCCCTGCTGGCGCCAGTTCGAACGAACCGCCTCGCGCACGATCGGCTCATAGACCCGCAGACGCTCGAGTTCGGCCTCGCTGAAAGGCTCGCCGCCGCGGCCGCGCATCAGCGAATAGGTCGCCTGCAGGCCACCGTCGAGCGGAATGACGAAGCCGACTTCCTCCACCAGAACACCCGATTCCATCGACACGCAGGGATGCACCTCGGCGGACGACGAAAAATCGGACTGGAAGAACCGGTCCGGCGCCAGCTCGCGCATCCGCCAGAGGCCGGCCGGCTGGCCAGCGCAACAGGCGACGTAGAAGGGATCGAGCAGATAGGCGCCGCCGAGATAGGCGGAAAGCGCGCTCGCCGATACTTTCGCCGTATAGCCGTCGTGCAACACGATCGGCCTCGCATCATAGGGATAGGCAAAGGCGACGGAGAGATCGAAGCTGGCGACCGATCGCAGCATCCGGTCGAGCGCCTGACCGAAATCCTGCGTGCCGATCAGACCGATCATCGCCGATATATCGGCGGACTCCCTTGCCAGCATTCCGGTTTCATCCCCCAATCCTCGTATCCCGCATGGGATATCGACAGGTCCTGCTTCGTCAACAATAATTCCCGTCAGGAGAGAGCAACAGGTCGTCGTAGAACGGGTCGCCATTGGCGATTGCCGCGAGCGACGCCGATCAGGAGGGCGCAATGGCAGGCAGGCTTTCAGGCAAGGTGGCACTGATCAGCGGCGGCGCGGGCGGTTGCGGCCTGGCGGCATCGGAGCTTTTCGCGCGCGAAGGCGCCAAGGTCGGCATCGTCGACCTGCCGCGCAGCAAGGGCGAAGAGGTCGCGGCGTCGATCCGCGCCAAGGGCGGCGAGGCGATCTTCGCGCCCGCCGATGTCTCGGTATCCGCGGAGGTGACATCGGCCGTCAAGGCGGTCGAGGGGGCGTTCGGCGCCATCACCGTGCTCTTCAACCACGCCGGCATCCTTGCCGTCGGCCCCTTCCTCGAGGTCGAGGAGGACGAATGGGACCGGCTGATGGCGGTCAACGTGCGCAGCATGTTCCTGATGACCAAGGCGGTTCTACCCGGCATGCTTTCCGCCGGCGGCGGCAGCATCGTCTGCACCTCGTCGATCTCGGCCGTGGCGGCAACGCCGATGGAGGTGCTCTACGACACGACCAAGGGCGCCTGCCACATGTTCGCCCGCGCCATCGCCGTCGAGTTCCGTGACCGCGGCATCCGCTGCAACGCCGTCTGCCCGGGCTTCATCGCCACCGATCATGGCAAGCGCGAGTTGGTCGGCCTCAGCAAATACGGGGTCGACGTTTCCGAGGCCGCCATCGCCGCGCAGCAGGGCCGCATGTGCGACCCGAAAGAGGTGGCAAACGCGGCGCTGTTCCTGGCGAGCGACGAGGCGAGCTTCATCAACGGCACGCATCTGTTCGTCGACAATTGCTTCACCGCGGTTTGAGGGAGGGGAAAATGCTTCAGGCAGGTGGCCACTGGCGCAACTGGGTCGGAAACCAATCATGCATCGTGCGCCATCGCGGCGCGCCGGAGAGCGAGGCGGCACTGGCAGAAATGGTGCGCGAGGCGACCGCGCAAGGGCTGAACGTGCGCTGCGCCGGCTCCGGCCATTCCTTCACGCCGGTGGCGCTCACCAGCGGGCTGCTGCTGACGCTCTCCAGCATGCAGGGCGTCGTCGGCATCGATTACGCACGCAAGCGGGTGGCGGTGAAGGCAGGCACCACGATCAATCAGCTCGGCAAGGTGCTGAAATCCAGCGGCCTGTCGCTGATCAATCAGGGGGACATCGACAGCCAGGCGCTGGCCGGCGCGTTGACGACCGGCACGCACGGGACCGGCGCGAGGCTCGGCAACATGGCTTCGCAAATCGTCGGCATGCGCCTGGTGCAACCGGATGGCAGCATTCTCGTCGTCGACGAGACCACACCGGATCTGCTCGAAGCGGCGCGGGTGTCGGTCGGCATGCTCGGCGTGATCTCCGAGATCACGCTGCAGGCGATGGACAGCTACAACCTGCATGAAAAACTCTGGCGCTGCACCTTCGACGAGATGATCGAACAGCACGACGAACTGGCGGCCAAGCACCGCCATTTCGGCTTTTTCTGGTGCCCGGTACCGGAGAGCCGGCATTGCTATTGCCTGCCTGACACGGCGTCGGTCTCGACGACGGACAGAACATCCGACGTCTGCGAGATGAAGGTGATCGACATCACCGAGGAAGCACCGACGGAGCGCCGCTTCGAGAAGATCGCCTATTCCTCGGAGATCTACCCGATCGAGTACGTCCCGAATTTCCACGAGCTCGAATACGCGGTGCCCGTCGCCCACGGCAAGGAGGCGGTGAAGGCGGTGCGCAAGCTGATGCTGGAAAAGCACCCGACCTGCATCTACCCGATCGAGTACCGCTTCACCGCCGGCGATACCGGCTGGATCAGCCCCTTCTACGAGCAGGATTCGATCACGCTTTCGGTTTCCGGCGAGCCCGGTACCGACTATTGGGAATACCTGAAGGACGTCGATACGATCCTGCGTCAATACGGCTCCCGGCCGCACTGGGGCAAACTTCACTTCCTCGGCGCCGAAGACGTCACGGCGCTCTATCCCCGCGCCGGCGATTTCCGGGCGTTGAGGGCCAAGGTCGACCCGGAAGGCCGCTTCCTCAACGACCACCTGCGCCAGCTCTTCGGATAGCGATCGCGGGCGCCGCCGCTGTCCTGTCCTCCAAACGAAGACGCCGCGCGAAACTCGCGCGGCGTTTTCAAATTCTGACGGGCTGGATCAGACCGTCGGAGCGTCGCCGTTCTCGGCAGCCACGACCTTCGGGCCGCCCTTGGAAACGCCGACCATGGCCGGACGCAGCACACGGTCACCGATGGTGTAGCCGGCCTGAACGACCTGCAGCACCGTGTTGTTCGGCACATCCGCATTGGGGATCTCGAACATTGCCTGGTGGAAGTTCGGGTCGAACTTCTGGCCTTCCGGCTCCAGCTTCTTGACGCCGTGGCGTTCGAGCGCCGCAAGCATCGAGCGCTCGGTCATTTCCACGCCCTCGATCAGAGCGGTGAGGCCAGCCTCGCCTGCTTCCTTGGCCTCTGCCGGAATGGCATCGAGCGCCCGGCGCAGATTGTCCGAAACCGCGAGCATATCGCGGGCAAAACCGGCGACGGAATAGGACTTCGCATCCTTGACGTCGCGTTCGGTACGGCGGCGTAGGTTGTCCATCTCGGCGGCAAGCCGAAGGTACTTGTCGCGCAATTCGGCATTTTCCGCCTTGGCGAGCTCCAACGGGTCGGGCTCGGCAACCGGCGCGGCTTCAGCAGCTTCGGCAGCGTCCGGCGCGGCATCGCGTACCTCGTCGGTGGCCTCGGGTCCGTGCTTGTTCGTATCGTCGGTCATGACGTTCTCCGCAGTGTCGTCTCTATCGTCCTTCGCATTTCCACGCCGCAAGCGCGAGCCTGCGTTTCAGCAAAAATGCCCTGTGACTGGATTTGAAGCCGATATCGAGGTTTGAGGGCGAAAAATCAAGGGTTCAATCACGCGCGCGACCAAAAGCGCGCCTTCAGCGGGAGAGCCGCGACATAAGCTGCGCGGTATAGTCGACCATCGGCACGATGCGGGAATAGTTGAGCCGCGTCGGGCCGATGACGCCGACCGCGCCGACGATGCGGTCCTCGCCATCGCGATAGGGCGCGACGATCAGCGACGAACCGGAGAGCGAAAAGAGCTTGTTTTCCGAGCCGATGAAGATCCGGACACCCGGGCCGCTCTCGGCAAGATCGAGCAGCTCGATCAGGCTGTCCTTCTTTTCAAGGTCGTCGAAGAGCATGCGAAGCCGATCGATATCCTCGGCTCCCTCCAACCCTTCCAGCAGGTTGGCCCGCCCGCGCACGATCAGCCGCGCCGGTTTCTCGTCGCCTTCGCTGCCCGACCAGATGGCAAGACCACGCTCGACGAGGTCCTGCGACAGTGCGTCGAGTTCGCCGCGCACCGTCTGCTTCACCTTTTCGAGCTCCGTGCGCACCTCGGCGATCGTCTGGCCGGCAAGGTGGGCGTTGAGGAAGTTGGCCGCTTCGGTGAGCTGCGAGCTGGTGACCCCGGCCGGCAGTTCGATGATGCGGTTTTCCACCTGGTCATGCTCGCCGACGAGAACGGCAAGCGCCTTGGTTGGCGCCAGGCGAATGAATTCGACATGCTTCAGGATGGGATCGGCCTTGGCGGTGATGACGAGGCCCGCCCCGCGCGACATGCCCGAAAGCATCTGGCTCGCCTCCGCTAGCAGGGATTCCACCGGCTGCAGATGGTCGTCACGACGGACATGGCGATCGATCGAAGCCCGATCCTCCGCCGAGAGATTGCCGACCTGCATGAAGGCGTCGACGAAGAACCTCAGACCCGTCTGGGTCGGCAGGCGACCGGCGCTGACATGGGGCGAATAGATGAGACCGAGGTCTTCGAGATCGCTCATCACGTTACGTACGGAAGCGGGAGAGAGCGACATCGGCAGAAGCCGCGACAGATTGCGCGAGCCGAGCGGCTCGCCGCTCGTCAGATAGGTTTCCACGATGCGGCGGAAAATCTCACCCGAGCGCTCGTCCAGCGCGGCGGCGATTTCCTTTGCTCCGGGATTGCGCAGTACCATATCACTCCACACTTGCAGGCACATCCTGCCGTGCCCGGAATATAGTGATCCCGCCGCCCGATGGCAAAAGGGAAAAAACGGCCCCACCCCGGGCTATCCACCGGTTCCCTTTAGCTCTGCCATGCTCTAGAAGGCTCACCAGATACGATAGGAGTTGACGATGCGGCCATCCGGCAGAAAAACCGACCAAATGCGCAAGGTTTCCTTCGAACGCAATTTCTCCAAGCACGCAGAAGGCTCCTGTCTGGTGCGGTTCGGTGACACGCACGTGCTCTGCACGGCCAGCCTTGAAGAGAAGGTTCCGGCCTGGCTGCGCAACGGCGGCAAGGGTTGGGTTACCGCGGAATACGGCATGCTGCCGCGCGCCACCGGCGAGCGCATGAAGCGCGAGGCGGCAAACGGCAAGCAGAGCGGCCGCACCCAGGAAATCCAGCGCCTGATCGGCCGGTCGCTGCGCGCCGTTGTCGACCTGCCGGCGCTCGGCGAACGCCAGATCTCGATCGACTGCGACGTCATCCAGGCGGATGGCGGCACGCGCACGGCCTCGATCACCGGCGCCTGGGTGGCGTTGTACGACTGCCTGAAGTGGATGGAAGCGCGCAACATGGTCAAGGTCGAGAAGGTCTTGAAGGACCATGTCGCCGCCATCTCCTGCGGCATCTTCGCCAACCAGTCGGTGATCGACCTCGACTATCTCGAGGATTCCGCCGCCGAGACCGATGCCAACTTCGTCATGACCGGCTCCGGCGGCATCGTCGAGATCCAGGGCACGGCCGAAGGCAAACCCTTCAGCGAAGAGGAGTTCGCGAGCCTGATGGGTCTCGCGAAGTCGGGCATCGCCGAACTGGTCGCGCTCCAGAAGCAGGCGATCGCAGGCTGACCGCAGGAGAAGAGATGGCCCCGGCACTGGAAGGCATACTCGAGACTGCGCTCTATGCGGCCGATCTCGATGCCGCCGAGGCCTTCTACGGCGGCGTGCTCGGCCTGACACGGATCACCCGGGCGGGGAACCGCCATGTCTTCTTCCGCTGTGGCCAGGGCGTGCTGCTGATCTTCAATCCGGCCGAGACGGTGAAACCGCCGGCGCCGGACGCCGCGCTGCCGGTGCCGCCGCACGGCACGACCGGCCGGGGTCACATGTGCTTTCGCGTCGCCGCAGAGGCACTCGACGCCTGGAGGGCGAAACTCGAAGCATCCGGCGTCGCCATCGAAAGCGATCTTCGCTGGCCGAACGGGGCGCGATCCTTCTATTTCCGCGACCCGGCCGGCAACAGCCTCGAATGTGCGGAACCGGGCCTGTGGTCCATCGAATGAACACGAAACGGGACACTATGCGCAAACTGGACAACAAGACGCTGATCGTCGCCAGCCACAATGCCGGCAAGATCCGCGAAATCCGCGACCTGATCGGCCCGCTCGGCTTCGAGGCGAAATCGGCTGCGGACCTCAACTTCATCGAGCCCGACGAAACCGGCACCACCTTCGAGGAGAACGCGACGATCAAGGCGCTCGCCTCGGCCAAGGCTTCCGGCCTGCCGGCGCTTTCGGACGATTCCGGTCTTGCGATCGACGCACTCGGCGGCGCACCCGGCGTCTATACTGCCAACTGGGCGGAGCGCGAGGACGGAAGCCGCGATTTCGCGATGGCGATGGAGAAGGTCGAAAAGGCGCTGCAGGAAAAAGGCGCCATCACGCCGGCCGAGCGCACCGCCCGCTTCGTCTCGGTGCTCTGCCTTGCCTGGCCGGATGGCCATGTGGAGCTGTTCCGCGGCGAGGTCGAAGGCCACGTCGTCTGGCCGCCGCGCGGCAGCCAGGGCTTTGGCTACGATCCGGTGTTCCAGCCGAAGGGTTACGAAACCACCTTCGGCGAGATGAGCGCCGACGAGAAGCACGGCTGGAAACCAGGCGACGCGGAGGCCCTGTCGCACCGCGCCCGCGCCTTCAAGATTTTTGCCGAGACCTGTCTCGGAGCCTGATTGGAGCGAATGAGGAAAAGTGTGGGCGGCTTTGCGCCCACTCCCGCTCCCTGTGAAAGTGACCATGAGAGACGCAACGATGCAGACGGCCACGCTAACGGCGATCGGTGACGGCATGGACCCCGGTTTCGGAGTCTATGTACACTGGCCGTTCTGCGCGGCCAAATGCCCCTATTGCGACTTCAACAGCCATGTGCGTCACCAGCCGGTAGACCAGCCGCGTTTCGTTTCCGCCTTCCTGAAGGAAATGCAGGAAGCGCGTGAGCTTTCCGGTCCGCGCAGCGTCACCAGTATCTTCATGGGCGGCGGCACGCCGTCGTTGATGGAGCCTTCGACGGTCGACGCGATCCTGCAGGGAATTGCCCGCCACTGGCATGTGCCCAACGGCATCGAAATCACCATGGAGGCCAACCCTTCGAGCGTCGAGGCGACGCGCTTCCACGGCTATCGCGCTGCCGGCGTCAATCGCGTCTCGCTCGGCGTCCAGGCGTTGAACGACCGCGACCTCAAGTTCCTGGGGCGGCTGCACAATGTCGAGGATGCGCTGAAGGCGATCCGGCTGGCCCGCGAGATCTTCCCACGCATGTCCTTCGACCTGATCTACGCCCGCCCCAACCAGACGGTCGAGGAGTGGGAGCGCGAATTGAAGGAGGCCGTCTCCTATGCGGTCGACCACCTGTCGCTCTACCAACTCACGATCGAAGAAGGCACGCCGTTCTACGGGCTGCACAGGGCCGGCAAGCTCATCGTTCCTGATGGCGAGCAATCGGCCGTGCTCTACGAGGCGACGCAGGACATCACGGCGTCGATCGGCATGCCGGCCTACGAGGTCTCAAACCACGCCCGACCGGGCGCGGAAAGCCGCCACAACCTCACCTACTGGCGCTATGGCGACTATGCCGGCATCGGCCCCGGCGCCCATGGCCGCCTCAGCGTCGGCCCCGGCAAGATCGCGACCGCAACCGAACGCAAGCCGGAGGAATGGCTGCGTCTTGTCGAGACCTACGGTCACGGCATGATCGAGCGCGAAGCGCTCGATCTCGAAGCGCAGTCCGACGAATTGCTGCTGATGGGCCTTCGCCTCAAAGAAGGCGTCGACCTCGCCCGCTGGCAGAGCCTTTCCGGCCGCGATCCGGACCCGGAGCGCGAACAGTTCCTGATCGACAACGGCTTCATCGAGCGGCTCGGCAACTCGCGCCTGCGCTGCACACCGGCCGGCATGCTGATCCTCGATGCGGTGGTTGCCGACCTCGCCTGCCCCTGAGCCGATAGGACGCAGTTCCGGACGGAAAACCGCGTCACACTTTGCCTGGAACTGCTACCGGCGCTTTTCGCCGGCTCAATCGAACGTCTCACCCGAAAGCGGCGTCACCTGCATGGACGGCCGCCGCTCGAACGCATCGAACCAGTCGCTCAGCCGCGGGCGGTTGCGGAACGACGGCAGGTCGCGAAATGCCATCCAGGAGAGCGTCGTGGCGAGCGCGATCTGCCCGATATCGACACCTTCCTCAGGCGACAGCGCCTGCTCCAGCCAATCGTAAGTCGCCTCGATCTTCTCTTCGTACCCCTTGGCGAGTTCCGGATAACGCAGGTGTTGCGGGCGCCTCTCCCATTCCCACCGCAAACCGATGCCGGTCTGGGCGAGGACCTGCGCCACCGACTGCATGCGCAGGGCCCGCCACCGCGGCTCGCCGCTTTCCGGGATCAGCTTGCGCCCCTCGTGCAGCGTGTCGAGATAGGCGCAGATGACGTCGGAATCGAAGATCGGCTCCTGCCCCGAGCGCAGCAGCACCGGAACCTTACCGAGGGGGTTTTCGGCGTAGACTTCGTCGTTGCGCCGCGTCGGGCTGGTCTCGTGGTGGATGACTTCCAGCCGGTCGGCAAGACCGATCTCGTGCGCGAAGACGAGCGCCTTGCGGGCGAACGGAGAATGGGTCTGATAATAGAGGATCATGTTTGCCTCGCGGGATCCGGCGTGAATTCCTGTTCCCGCGAAGAGATATTGCATTACGGCCGATAAAGGCGCTCTGTTTTACCGGCTGTTCTGCAAGTTTGTATCGCGAGGCGCTACTTCATCGGATCGCCCTTCAGCCGGTTGAGCGCGATGCCTTTGGCGACGAGCCGGGCGACCTGGCCATCGTCGATATCGTCTATCGCGCCCAGACGGATATAGGCCATGTCGCCCTTGCCGCCGCCCTTTTCCAGACGGGAGTCGAGATCGAGCATGTCGGCTCCGCGCCAGAAGCCGAAGGTCACGTGGTCCTTTGCGCCCTTGAACAGGCAGACGAGCCCACCGGCCTCATAGATGGGGTGGCCCCATTTGACGATATCGGTGAGCCCGCCTGCGGCAATGAGCGCCGCATGCAGGCGTTTCGCGACGTCTCCCGGAACGCCCGAAAGGCCGGCAATGTAGTCTTCGACAGTCTTGGTCATGGTCGTTTCTCACTCGTTCGGCTAAAGGCGGCCGTCAGTTCCTGAACGGGATCAGGCTGCGCAGCCGCGAGTCTCTGAGCCACAGGCCGCCCCAGGCGATGACGCCGAGATAGAAGCCGAAGAGCAGGTGGGTGAAGAGCGGGCTATCCGCCCGCAAATGCGTCGCCATGGCGCCACCGAGATAGCCGGTGAGCAGAATGGCACCGAGGATCGAAGTCCGCGGGATCACATAGAGCAGCGTGGAGAGAAGCGTCAGCACACCGAGCAGCCGCGCCAGGCCCGGATCCGCGGAATAGCCGAGGGCAACCATGGTTTCGGTGACGACCTGAAGCGGCACAAGCTTGATTGCCGCATCGAAGACCAAGAACGCGACGAGCACGCCACTCAGAACGCGGCCGAGGATGACGGACCTTGCCGTCGGAACAGACATGACAAGACTGGTGTTCATTGGTGTCTCTCCTTGGATCTCGTTTCGGTCCAAGGACGAAGCTGCGCGACCGATCCCGACAGCAGCCACCGAACTTTTATCTCTTTTCGGCGCGGCCGCTTTCGATGCCCGGCTCCTCACCGAGCTTGTCGAGTTGCATGCGGATATAGGCGCACTCGGCGGCGTTGGTCGCGAGCGCAATGGCATGATCGAATGCGACGCGCGCCTCGCGAACCTTGCCGAGTTGCTTCAGCAGGTGTCCGCTGAGGCCGTGGAAATAGAAATAGCCGGACAGTTTGTCGGCCAGCGGCTCGATCATGGCGAGCGCCGCTTGCGGACCGTCGCGCTTCGACACCGCCACGGCCCGGTTGAGGGTGATCACCGGCGAGGGCTGCAGCCTTTCGAGCGCCTGGTACAGCAGATCGATCTGCGCCCAGTCGGTGTCCTCGGGGCGCTCGGCCCGCGCGTGCAGGGCGGCGATCGCCGCCTGGATCTGATAGGCGCCGGGCTGGCGATGGCGCATCGCCCTGTCGATCAGCGCCAGCGCTTCGTTGATCAGCGGCCGGTTCCACAATCCGCGATCCTGATCTTCGAGCAGGATGACTGCCCCATCGGCATCGAAGCGCGCGCGCGCACGGGAATGCTGGATCATCATCAACGCCGTCAGCCCCATGATCTCCGGTTCCGCGGGAAAGAGCTGCAGCAGCAGGCGCCCAAGGCGGATCGCCTCCTCGCAGAGATCGGCCGAGACGCTTTCCGGGCCGTTCATCGCCGAATAGCCTTCGTTGAAGACGAGATAGATCATCGTTGCGACGGCGGCGAGCCGGTCGGTACGATCGGCTGCATCAGGCGTCTCGAAGGCAAGACCAGCGGCCGCGACGCGGGACTTGGCGCGGGTGATACGCTGCTCCATCGCCGCTTCGCTGACGAGAAAGGCGCGGGCGATCTGCTTGACGGAAAGGCCCGAGACGATGCGCAGCGCCAGAGCGATCTGCTGCGTGGCGGGGAGTGCGGGATTGCTGCAGACGAACAGCAGCCGAAGAATATCGTCGCGATACTGCGACCCATCCAGCCGGTCAGCGAGACCGCTTTCCTGATCCTCGAGATCGGAGAGCATTTCTTCGGGCGGCAGCGCCGTCTCGCGTGACTGGCGCCGGACCTTGTCGATGCCGCTGTTGCGGCCGACGAAGATCAACCACGCCGCAGGATCGCGCGGCGGCCCGCTCTTCGGCCATGTCTTCAAAGCCCGGATGCAGGCCTCCTGAAACGCTTCCTCGGCCGTATCCAGATTGCGGAAATAGCGCAGCAATGCGCCCACAGCCTGCGGCCGGGCTGAAACGAGTGCGAGGTCTATCCAGGCGGTGTCTGTCATGAAGCAAGCTCACTGGGTTTGTAGAGGGCAAGAGGTCGGATTTCGTAGGAGCCGGCGGCCGGGTTGGCAGAACTCAAATCACGAGCGAACTCGAGCGCTTCGTCGAGAGATGCGCAATCGACCACATAGAAGCCGAGTAGCTGTTCCTTCGTCTCGGCAAACGGGCCATCGGTGACGATCGTCTCGCTATGGCTGTGCCGAAGCGTCATTGCCGCCGTTGTCGGCTGCAGGCGCGCCACCGGCCCAAGCCTGCCCGCCTCGGCATATTTGCTTTGGACGGCTGCGAGATCACGCATGACCTTTTCGTCCTGCTCTTTGCTCCAGGCACTCGTGATATCTTCTTGGTTATAGCAAAACACGGCGTAAAGCATGGAACTCACCTGCTCCTCGGTTCAAAGACGATGGCATCGACAGATAGCCGACAACCCCGGTGAAAAAAACAGGGCCGGTAGTGCTTTCGCCTACCGGCCCGCAAGACGTGTGAGCGTGAACGTTCAGGCGTTCTCGCGGCATTCCAAGTTGGGCTCGACAGCCGGCCGACGCAAGAGGCGGAGAAGGCGCCCATCGATCGCCGCGAGGCCCGCTGCAATCAGTGCCATGCCCAAGAAATGCTTGGGTTCCAGCGTCTCGCCCAGGAACATCGCGCCGAGCAGGATGGCGCTGACCGGGATCAGGAAGGTGACAAGCATCAGGTTGGTGACACCGGCCGTCTCCAGGATACGGAAGAACAGGACGTAGGCGAGCGCGGTCGAGACCAGGGCGATACCGACGATCGCTGCCCAGATGTCGGGGCCGGGCATGGCGAGCGTCCAGGGATGATCGACGAGGAGCGACAGCGGTACCAGCATCACACTGGCTGCCGAGACCTGGCCGGTCGCGGTAACCAGGGGTGCAACGCCCATGCGCTTGAAGCGGCGGGCAAATACGCCTGCCAGCGAATAGGAGAGCGCCGCGCCGAGTACGGCGAACTGGGCTAGGAGGTTCGCGCCGAGCCCGCCGAGTGCCGCCGGACCGATCATCATGGCAACGCCGAGGAATCCGACGACCACGCCGGCGAAGCGGTTGATGGTCAGCTTCTCGTCGTCGGTCAGGAGATGGGCCACGAGCACGCCGAAGAGCGGCGTGGTGGCATTGAGGATCGAGGCGAGGCCGCTGGCGATATGCGTCTGACCCCAGACGATCAGCGAGAAGGGAATGAGATTGTTGAGCAGCCCCATGCCGAAGAACGCCAGCCACACGCGCGGATCCCGCGGCATCGACAATCCCGCGAAGCGCACGAAAACGAGCAGCGCGACCGCCGCGAGACTGACCCTCAGCGCCACGATCGTAAAAGGCGGCAGCACTTTGACGGCGATGCCGATGAAAAAGAAGGAGCCGCCCCATAGGATGGACAACAGGATCAACATGCCCCATTCCCGGGCGCCCATGACCTTGGCGTGAGTTTCTTGCACCACGACCGTAACCCTCTTTGTTTGCCTGACTAAATCATAGCGGCTTCGATTGCCTTGACATTGCTTCATTATTCTCAGGATATTAGGCATGGAACAAACGATCATTTCTCGACGCATGATTGAGTTTGACTAAACCATGGCGACATCCCTGCCCTCACTCGCGTCGCTTCGCGCCTTCGAGGCAACGGCGCGACACGCCAGCGTCACCAAGGCGGCGCGCGAACTCAACGTCACGCCCGGGGCCGTCAGCCTGCAGGTGCGGGAACTGGAGCAGACACTCGGCGTGGCGCTCTTCGAGCGGCGGCCGAGGCAACTGGTTCTGACGGAAGACGGCAGCATCTATTTTTCGACGCTCCGGCGGGCATTCCGCATGATGCGGGAGGCGACCGAGGAACTGACCGCACGCAAACGTGCCCCGGTGCTGACGGTGAGTTGCACGCCGACCTTCGCCGCCCAATGGCTGGTGCCGCGCATCGGCGCTTTCGAACAGCAGGTGCCTGGAATCGATGTCCGCATCAGCACCACGAACCGTTTGACGGATTTCGAGAATGACGGCGTCGACGTCGCCGTCCGGCACGGGCTCGGTCGCTATGACGGTCTCGTCAGCGAACGCCTGATCGACGACGACCCGGTGCCGGTCATCCACCCGGCGCTCAGGACCAAGGAGCCGCTCGACACGCCCAGCGACCTCGCCCGCCACGCGCTGCTGCACGACGTGCACCGCCAGGACTGGCGGCTGTGGCTGGAGGCGGCGGGGGTCGAAGGAGTGGACCCCGGGCGCGGGCCGGTCTTCGTCAACAGCAACGGCGCGATCGAGGCGGCGAAAGCCGGAGACGGCGTCGCGCTGGTGCGGCTGTCCCTGGTGGCGCGCGAGCTTGCGGAAGGCCTGCTCGTCGCCCCCTTCCCCGAGGGCGTGATGACCGGCCTTGCCTATCACCTCGTCTACCCGCCGGCCGCCCTCGACCGACCGCCGGTCGTCGCCTTCCGCGCCTGGATCATCGCGGAAGCGCGAGCACAGCAGATCATCGAGGACCAGACGATCAGATCGGCGCAGCGACCGACGCTGAAAGCGTTGCGCTAAAGCTTTTCGCACGCGAGTGCGCAGCGGCCTTGCGACAACGACAGCCGAAACATCAAGAACTTAAAGCGCAAGCGGTGGATCGGAGAGATCGCGACACGCATTGAGAGCCGCTCCAAGCCCAAGAAAAGCGTGAAGCGGTTTCCTTGCGCAATTGCGCCGACTTCATCGTTTCGATGGAGCAAAGAAGTGATCCAAACGAAAAAGGCCCGGAAAGCCGGGCCAATTTCCTGGAACAGTCCCGCGACTATTCGTTGATCAGCCGCTTCAGAAGCTCGATCTCGTGGCTGAGCTTGGTATCGCCGGCGATCAACTCTTCGATCTTGCGCACGGCATGCAGCACCGTCGTGTGGTCGCGTCCACCGAAGCGACGGCCGATCTCCGGGAAGGAGCGCGGGGTCAGTGTCTTCGACAGATACATGGCGATCTGGCGCGGCTTGACGATGACGCGGGTGCGGCGGTTGGAGACGAGCTCCTGGCGCGAGACGTTGTAGTGCTTGGCGACGACGCGCTGAATGTCTTCGATCCGCACGCGGCGCGGCTCGCCGGCGTTGACGAGATGGCCGAGAAGCTCATCGACGCGCTCGATCGAAAGCTGCGGCTCGAAGGACCGGCGGAACAGGAGCTGGTTGAACGCGCCTTCCAGTTCGCGACCGCTCGCCGTCACGTTACGGGCGACATGGCTCAGGATATCGCCGGGAATGTCGAGCGATCCGTCTTCCTGGCGGGCGACTTCCAGCCGGCGCTTCAGCATTTCGAGGCGCATGTCGTAGTCCGGGCCGTCCATCTCGATGGCAACACCGCCCTGCAGACGCGAACGAACGCGGCTGTCGAGCGACTCCAGCTCCCACGGCGCGCGGTCGGCGGCGACGACGACCTGCTTGGCGGAATCGAGCAGCATGTTCAGGAGATGGCAGAACTCGTGCTGGATCGACTTACCCTGCAGGAACTGCATGTCGTCGATGATCAGGAGATCGATGTTGCGCAGCGACTCCTTGAGCGACAGCGCATCGTTGTCGCGAATGGCGGTGGCGAAACGCCACATGAAATATTCGGCCGTCAGATAGACGACGCGCGGTGCACGCGCGCTCTGCAGCGCCTGGATGGCGATCGCCTGCAGGAGGTGCGTCTTGCCGAGACCGACGCTCGAATGGATGAAGAGCGGATTGAACCGCACCGCACCGGCGCCGGCTTCCGCGATCGTCCGGGCGGCGGCAAGCGCCACGCGGTTCGAGGAACCCTCGACGAAGTTCTCGAAGTTATAGCGCTGGTCGAGCGGCGAGCCGAAAAGCGGCGCCTGGGCCGGCTTCTGAACGCTCGCGACCGCGGCTGCGGCAACGGTCGCAACCGGCTGCGCTGCTGCCGGACGGCGCGCCGGTGCGGCCGGCGCCGCTTCGGCTGCCTGCGGCAACGCTTCTTCCTGTGTCGTTGGCCGGGCGCCACGGGTCGCCGTGCGCACCAGGATCTCGACCTTCAGAATCTCGCCGTCTTCCTGCTGGAAGATCGAGGTGATGAGATCGAGATAACGATTGTTGATCCAGGACTTCAGGAATGTGGTCGGCACCGAGAGACGCACGACGCTCTTGGATACGGAATGGAGCTTCAGACGCCCAAACCAGCTTGCGAAGACATCCGGACCGACTTGAGCCTTGAGACGCGCACTTACCCGCTCGAACAGTGCGTCGTGCCTCATGTCGACTTTTTCCCCCGCCGCCTGAGATAGATTGCTTCCGGCTTGGAATGCGTCTCCTTCTTTCTGAAGTGCGCCCGCCGTCACCAAATTCATCTGCATTTTGCCGCCTTCCAATTCATGTTCAGATGCCGTCATCGCTGCCGGCGTCATCTCTTATGTCCGTCGCCCGCGGCGCCTCGGAAGGCCATGCCGCATTCGCCGAACGTCACAGTCGCAGTCGACGCCGGGCTCCTCATCTCCCGCCTCGCCGCGCGCTACGCGCATCCGCCCGCCTCGTGGCCGGAGGATGTCCCCTCGCGCCTCTTGTCAACAATCCTCCGGTGCGCTTCCCGCACCGCCTCGGATCCTCCTCCTCGTCAACAGCTCTTCGCACCCTCGTACGAAGCGTCGAGCCGCGCGTTGGACTTTGCCGTCCGCCGGGTGCCGCTTGCACCCGCCGTCGACATATGAGCACCCCACCACAACCATAGGTCGAAAGCTTCTCATCCGGAGTGGAACGAACCATCCGGTTTTTCACCTTCGACTTGTCTGATTGAACGACGCGGAGCCGCCCTGATACAAAGGACAGAAACATCGAAACCATTTCTTCGAAATGGCGTCTTCTGCTTCCTTTACAGATGTGGTCCGTGTCCCCTGTGGAGGGCATTTAGGCAGGATCGATGGGCAAGATCAATCGCGATTTTTAAGCAACCTTAAGCACTGACCGTTGACTCTCAGCCTGCCTTTTGCTTGCCGCATTCCGAGTCCGCGAAGAATCGCTGTTGAATCAAGGGTTTTGATTTTTCAGCCTTTGCTTAGCTGGCGAAAAAGAAAAAAAATAAAAAATCGCTTGACTCATTCAGGCGTCAAAGGCGCCCCAACCAGAGACATCCTCTTGATAAGGACCTCTCGTAAGTCATTGAATTTATTTCAAAAAATTTGTCATCGCATTGACACAAGGTAATACCGCCGGATTAACCATCGCGATGACAGAAGTATGAATCCGAAAAGCCCGGCGCAAGGGCCGGGCTTTTCATTAACAGATTTTTCTTAGCCGGATTAGGCCGAAAGCGACTTGACGCGCTGTGCAAGACGCGAAACCTTGCGCGATGCAGTGTTGGCGTGCAGAACGCCCTTGGTGGCTGCGCGCATCAGCTCGGGCTGAGCTGCCTTGAGCGCTGCGGCTGCAACTGCCTGATCGCCGGTAGCGATCGCTTCTTCGACCTTGCGGATGAAGTTACGAACGCGTGAACGACGGGCCTTGTTCACTGCGGTGCGGCGTGCGATCTTGCGGGTCGCCTTTTTCGCCGAAGTTGTATTGGCCATTGGTGCCTCTCTTCGAAAACTGACATCAACTCCGCCCTCGCCGTGCCGGGTCACTGCGACCTGTCATCAAAGCAATTCGGGAGTATTTCCGGAAAGCCCAGAATGGCGTTCCAAACTGAGGGCGGCGTATAGCGGGAAACGGCCGCCCCGTCAACGCGCAATTTCCAGAATCTGCGAGTCCCCTTTGGCTTGGATCACGATGATCTTGGGTCTGAGCGACCCAAAACCATAACGTGACCGTTACTCACAAGCTTGAGCGGGATGCGGACGGAAAACCGCGCGCGCTTTTCCTCATCTCACTCTAGCGGTGCTTGAACTCCGGCTTGCGCTTGGCGACGAAGGCGGCCATACCCTCCTTCTGGTCTTCGGTCGCAAACAGCGAGTGGAAGAGCCGCCGCTCGAAACGAAGTCCCTCGGCGAGCGTCAGCTCCAGCGAGCGGTTCACCGCCTCCTTCGCCATCATGACCGCCGGCAGCGAGAAGGATGCGATCTTCTCGGCAGCCGCCAGCGCTTCCTCCATCAGTTTCTCCGGCGCCACCACACGCGAAACGAGTCCCGCGCGTTCCGCCTCCGCCGCATCCATCATGCGACCGGTGAGAACCAGGTCCATCGCCTTCGCCTTGCCGACTGCACGCGTCAGGCGCTGGGAGCCGCCCATGCCGGGAATGACGCCGAGGGTGATTTCGGGCTGGCCGAACTTCGCGGTCTCGGAGGCGATGATGAAGTCGCACATCATCGCCAGTTCGCAGCCGCCGCCGAGCGCATAGCCGGAGACGGCTGCGATCACAGGCTTGCGCGCCGCGGCCACCTGGTCCCAGCCGCCGATGAAATCCCCGAGATAGCTGTCGACGAAATCGAGCGACTGCATCTCCTTGATGTCGGCGCCGGCGGCAAAGGCCTTTTCCGAGCCGGTGACGACCACGGCACCGATCTCCTTGTCAGCGTCGAAGGCTTTCAGCGCCGCGGCGAGCTCGCGCATGACGGTCGAATTCAGCGCATTCAGCGCCTGCGGACGATTGAGCGTCACGAGGCCGACGCGGCCGCGCGTTTCGACCAGCAGCGTTTCGTAGGTCATTCCTGTTTCCTCCGGTTCATTCGAGATGCCAGGCCGCGGACGGCCGGCGTTCATTTCTGGCAATGCGGGCAATAGAAGGTCGAGCGGCCCGCCTGCACGACACGGGCGACCGTACCGTTGCAACCCGGCGTGCGGCAAGCCTCTCCTTCGCGGTCGTAGACGGAGAAGGAATGCTGGAAGTACCCCAGCGATCCGTCCGCCTGGATATGGTCCTTCAGCGACGAGCCCCCGGCGGCGATGGCATCGGCGATGACCTCGCGGATCGCATCCGTCAGTCGCAGCAGCCCGTCTTTCGGCTTGCCGCGCTTGTCGACGAGTTCACCCGCAGGCTTCAAAGGAGACAGATGTGAGCGCCAGAGCGCCTCACAGACATAGATGTTGCCGAGACCGGCGATGTTCTTCTGGTCGAGCAATGCCGCTTTCAGCGGCTGCGCCTTGCCGGAAAAGCGCGCGGCAAGATAGGCGGCATCGAGCGCGTTTCCGGTCGGCTCCTCGCCGAGTGCGCGGAAATAGGCGTGGCTTGCCACCGTGTCGCGGCGGGCAAGATCCATGAAGCCGAAACGCCGCGGGTCGTTGTAGATCACCCGCACCGGGCCGTCGGCACCGTCGAGATGGAAGATGACGTGATCGTGCTTCTCGTCCTTGCCCCGCGGATGATGAAACGCGCCCGGCGTCGCCGCAGCCGGCCCTGCCTCGATACGGAAGGAACCGGACATGCCGAGATGGGCGATGATCACGTCGCCCGCTTCCAGATCGATCATCAGGTACTTCGCCCGGCGCGACAGCGAGACGATGCGCTGTCCGGCAACGGTCGAGGAGAAATTCTCCGGAAACGGGAAGCGCAGGTCCGCTCGGCGCAACTCCGCATTGACGATCCGCGCGCCCTCCATGGTCGGCGCCAGGCCGCGCTTGACAGTTTCGACCTCGGGCAACTCCGGCATAAATGCACTCCTGCGATCTCAGCCACCGGGATACGGCGGCTGGCATTTCCTTGGCGGCCTTCTTATCCTATAGGGTGCGCTATGCCGCAGGCGCGGTCCCGTCCACGAGATAGCGCGGATGGGGCCTTTTCGCTATGGTGCCGGAAAAATTGGTTCAGATGGAGTTCTTCGTATGACGGATCAGCGCGTATCGGCCGATGGCGGCATGGAAACATCTTTCGGTTTCCGCAACGTCGACGCCGGCGAAAAACAGCCGCTCGTCAACGACGTATTCCACAAGGTGGCGAAGCGCTACGACATCATGAACGATGTGATGTCGGCCGGCCTGCACCGCGCCTGGAAGGACGCGATGATCGCCGCGCTCAACCCGCCACGCCGGGAAGACTACAGGGTGCTGGACGTTGCAGGCGGCACCGGCGACATCGCCTTCCGCATCATCGAGGCGTCCGACCGCAAGGCGCATGCGACCGTGCTCGACATCAACGGCTCGATGCTCGCCGTCGGCGCTGAACGCGCGGAGAAGAAGGAGCTTTCCGCCAACCTCGATTTCGTCGAGGCCAATGCCGAGGAACTGCCCTTCGAGGCGAATTCCTTCGATGCCTATACGATCGCCTTCGGTATCCGCAACGTGCCGCGCATCGACGTGGCGCTGAAGGAGGCCTACCGCGTGCTGAAGCGCGGTGGTCGCCTGCTGGTGCTGGAATTCTCCGAAGTGGAGATGCCGCTGCTCGATCGCTTCTATGACGCCTGGTCGTTCAACGCGATCCCGAAGTTCGGCAAGCTGATTACCGGCGACGAGGCTCCCTACCAGTATCTGGTGGAATCGATCCGCAAGTTCCCGAACCAGCGCGACTTCGCCACCATGATCAAGGAAGCCGGCTTCTCGCGCGTCTCCTTCACCAATTACACCGGCGGCATCGCAGCGCTGCATTCCGGCTGGAAAATCTGATCCCGATGAGCACGCCTGGAGCATATGTCCGCCTCGCGCGGATCGGCTGGGTTCTCGTGCGCGAAGGCGTCGTCTCGGCCATCCCATCGGAGCATCTGCCGCCCTTTGCCCGCTTCGCGCAGAAGGTGGCGGGGCTGCTCGCGCGCCGCAGGGTGCTGGGTGAGGAACGCAGCGACCGGCTGTCGCGCGCTGTCGCCCGCCTCGGCCCTTCCTATGTGAAGATCGGCCAGTTCCTGGCGACCCGCCCCGATGTCGTCGGCGCGGAGTTCGCAGCCGACCTGTCGCTTTTGCAGGACCGCATGGCGACCTTCCCGCAGACAGAAGCGAAGGCCGCGATCGAAGGTTCGCTCGGCCGGCGGGTCGATGACCTCTATGCCGAATTTTCCGAGCCGATGGCGGCCGCCTCGATCGCGCAGGTGCATCCGGCCATCGTGATGCGCGAAGGCGGGCCGGAAAAGGTCGCGGTCAAAGTCATCCGCCCCGGTGTTCGCCAGCGCTTCGCTTCCGACATCGAGGCGATGTATCTCGTCAGCCACATGCAGGAGCGCTTCCTGCCCTATACGCGGCGGCTGAAGCCGGTCGAGGTCACCAAGACGCTGGAGCAGACGACCAAGATCGAAATGGATCTCCGGCTGGAGGCGGCAGCCCTCTCCGAGCTCGGCGAGAACACCAAGGACGATTCCGGCTTCCGCGTGCCGAAGGTCGACTGGGAACGGACCGGCCGCGACGTCGTCACCATGGAGTGGATCGACGGCGTCAAGATGTCGGATATCGAGGGGCTGAAGGCTGCCGGCCACGACCTCAACCAGCTCGCCGAAACGCTCATCCAGTCCTTCCTGCGCCACACGCTGCGCGATGGCTTCTTCCATGCCGACATGCACCAGGGCAACCTTTTCGTCGATGAAGCCGGCCATATCGTCGCCGTCGACATGGGCATCGTCGGAAGACTTGGAAAGAAGGAGCGCCGCTTCCTGGCGGAGATCCTGTTCGGCTTCATCACCCGCGACTACCAGCGCGTCGCCGACGTGCATTTCGAGGCGGGCTACGTGCCATCGCACCATGATGCGGCGAGCTTCGCCCAGGCAATCCGCGCGATCGGCGAGCCGATCCACGGCCAGCCGGCCGAAACCATCTCGATGGCGAAGCTCCTCACCCTGCTCTTCGAGGTCACCGAACTCTTCGACATGCAGACGCGCCCTGAACTGGTGATGCTGCAGAAGACCATGGTGGTCGTCGAAGGGGTCGCGCGCACCCTCAACCCGCGCTTCAATATGTGGAAGGCCTCCGAACCGGTCGTCGGCAAGTGGATCCGCGACAATCTCGGACCGAAGCGCATCGTCACCGATTTGCGCGACGGACTGCATGCGGCACTGCGGCTCGCGGAGGCCGCCCCAGAAATCGCCGCCCGCACGGAAAAGTTCTCCAGCGAGATCATGGCGATGAGCGCGAACGGCCTGCGCTTCGACGCGGAGACCGCGCACGCGATCGGCAAGGCGGAAGCCAGGCACACGCGTTCCGGCCGTGTGGCGCTGTGGCTGATCGCCGCCACACTCGTCTACATCGCCTGGCAGGTGACCTGATCGACCTTCACGCCGGGCATCCGACGTGTGCGCACTTGTCTTTCTACTTTCGCTTGCTATTCTTTCGCCATGGACAATCGCTCGATGATCGCAATGGTGCTTTGCACGCATACCCTAGGGGGTGTGTGGAGACCTGTTGCGCTAAGCTAAGCGAAAGTCCCCCACCAACCCTGCCGAGGCGAGCAGGGTTGGGTCCTGTTTCCTCGGACGAAAGAGAGGAAACAATGACCGAAACGCACGCTCCTCCTAAAATCAGCATCCGCGCGGCGCGCGTCGTCGACTGGGAGGCCGTTGCCGCCTTGATGAACCAGCCGGGCATCCGATCCGGAACACTCCGTCTGCCCTTTTCCACCCCGGAGCAGACACGCAAGTGGATGGAAACCCGATCGGACGACGACGCGGTCATCGTTGCCGAACGCGATGGTCGGATCGTCGGCATGGCGGGCCTGCATCGCAGCAAGGGACGCCGACACCATTCGGCCGCCCTCGGCATCAGCGTCGACGACAATCACCGTGGCGAAGGTATTGGTAAGTCTCTGCTTACAGCCCTGATCGACGCTGCCGACAACTGGCTGGGCATCAGCCGTATCGAACTCACCGTGTTCACCGACAACGAGCCTGCGATCGCACTCTACCGCAAGGCGGGCTTCGAGATGGAGGGCACGCACCGGGCCTATGCGCTCAGGAACGGCGTGCTGGCGGACGTTTTCGCCATGGCGCGTATCCGCACGCCAGCGGCACAGCGCATCTAGAGTCGGCGGTCGACAACCGCTACAGCCGGTGGATCGCGGTCCTCCGCAACCACCGGCTTCAGCCTGTTCCATCCGGAACTGCGAATATATCGGCCCCATGCGATCTTCTCCTCATGGATGACGAAGGCTCATCCCAACCAACCCAGAGGAGAGAACATCATGCGCAAGTTCATCATCGCAGCCGCTGTTGCCGTCACCGCCGCCGTCTCCTTTGCCGCGCCGTCGCAGGCCGGCGGTTTCTCGATCGGCTTCAGCGACGGCCATTACGGCCATGGCTGGGGCGGACATATCGGCTATGTCGGCGACTACTACGACGGACCCTACTACTACGAAGACGAGCCCTATTGCTTCATCAAGAAGGTCAAGCGCTACGACCACTACGGCAACGTTTACTTCAAGAAAATTCGCATCTGCCGTTGATCAGCGGCAAAGAGGGCGAGGGGCAAAAGCCCGGCCGGTTCTCCAGCCGGGCTTTCCGTTGTCCGCCCTCGTGATTTGCCGACGGTAATTCGATTCCGCTTCGCGCAAAACTGTAGTAGCTCCAAGTCCTGGTCATTCTTGAAACATCGAGGAGAAGCGGTCATGGATCTTGGTATTGCTGGAAAACGCGCGCTGGTGCTCGGCGGCAGCCGGGGTTTGGGCCGCGGTATCGCTGAGGCGCTGACAAATGAAGGCGTCGCCGTTGCATTGACCGGTCGCGATGCGGCATCGGCCGCCAAGGTGGCAAGCGACATCGGCCCGTCGGCGCGGGGCTACGCGCTCGACCTCTCGAAATCTGAAATGCTCGACGACCTGCTGGATCGTCTCGAAGCCGATTTCGGCGCGATCGACATTCTGGTGCTGAATGGCGGCGGACCGCCCCCTTCGGCTGCCTCGACGATCGAACCCGAATTCTGGCGCGCGCAATTCGAAACCATGGTGCTGGCCGGCATGCGCATCACCGGACGGCTGCTGCCTCACATGCGGGAGCAGCAGTTCGGACGCATCATCGCCGTCGCCTCCACCAGCATCCGCGAGCCGATTGTCGGGCTGACCGCTTCGAATGCGCTCAGAAGTGCGGTCGCTGGCTGGCTGAAGACGCTTGCCGGCGAGGTCGCAGCCGATGGCGTGACCGTCAATCTGCTTCTCCCCGGGCGGCTTGCCACCGACCGCACGCTGAGTTTCGACCGGATGGATGCGGAGAGCGAAGGCGTCGATATCGCAACGGTCGCGGCGCGCAGTCAGCGGGAGATCCCGCTCGGACGCTACGGCACACCGGCGGAATTCGGGGCAGCCGCGGCCTTCCTCGCCAGCCGTCAGGCAAGCTACGTCACCGGCGTCGCGCTCCCGGTCGACGGTGGCCTCAGCCGCTCGATGCTCTGACGCCATCCACCTGTGGCAGGTGTGATCCAAGCGTCGGATCACACCTCGCCTGCTGCCTATTTCCTTAAATCAACCTCGATTTAAGGAGGACTTGCAGCCGGCCGCCACAGGCAAGATCATTCAGATTTCCACTTTTACTCATTCATAGATTTAATTTCCAAATAGAAGCTCGGCCACCTATGGTCCGCGCGGAGGGGCAATGCTGGGCGCGGGAGACGTTCGGCAAACACGCGTGTCTTGCGCCCTTGAAAAGGTCACGGACCAGCTCAAGTAAGCACGAGCGCAATGAGCGAGAGCGTACCCAGGGGCAACCACTCCCAGGTTCCGAACCCGCGCTCAACCGAAATCGCTGCGGTCGGTGGGGCGTCCGACCGATTGCATGATCGGAAAGACGAATGCGACAAAGACTTTTCGGCTCGCTGGTCGGCGCATCGATCGCCGCCCTCGGCCTTTCACCTGCAGCCGTAGGGGCCTCAATGCTCGAAACCCAACTCATTTCTGCTGCCGAAGCCGGTGATGCGGACAAGATCAAATCGCTGCTGCAGCAAGGCGCGAGCGTCGAGACCCGCGATGCCAGCGGCGCAACGGCCCTGCTCGTCGCCACCCATGAAAACCGCGTCGATGCGGCGCGCGCCCTGATCGAGGCCGGCGCCGACGTCAACGCCAAGGACAAGATCCAGGACAGCCCCTATCTCTACGCCGGCGCCCGTGGCCATCTCGAAATCCTGAAGCTGACGCTCGCGAATGGCGCCAACCTCAAGAGCACGAACCGCTATGGCGGTACGGCACTCATTCCCGCGTCCGAGCGCGGCCATGTCGAGACCGTCAAGACGCTGATCGATGCCGGCGTCGACATCGATCACATCAATCGGCTCGGCTGGACGGCGCTGCTCGAGGCAATCATCCTCGGCACCGGCGGCGAAAAACACACCGAAATCGTGCGGCTGCTGATCAAGGCCGGCGCCGACGTCAACCTTGCCGATGGCGACGGCATCAGCCCGCTGAGCCATGCGCGCCAGCGCGGCTACGACCGCATCGAAAAGCTGCTGGTCGACGCCGGTGCCCGTTAGACCGTTTCGCTCTTGGAACCGGCGGAACGATCGAACCTCTGAATTTACGCAATTCCGGACGGAAAGCCGCTTCACACTTTTCCGGGAATTGCTCTAGCGGGAGTCTCCCATGAACCAGGAACAGACCTATCTGGCCGAGGCGGTAACGCTCGCCCGTCGCAACATCGAGAAAGGCGGTCGCCCCTTCGGCGCGATCGTCGTCAAGGACGGCGAGATCGTCGGCCGCGGCGTCAACGAGATGCTGTCGACCGGGGACCCGACTTCGCATGCGGAACTCAACGCGCTGCGCGCCGCCGCTCGAAATCTTCGCTCCCCGCGGCTCGAAGGTGCCGCTGTATACGCCAGCGGCCAGCCTTGCCCGATGTGTCTGGCGGCCATGCGCATGGCCGGGATCACCGAGATCGCCTATGCGAACTCGAACGCCGATGCAGAACCCTTCGGGCTCTCGACGGCGGCGATCTACGCCGAACTGGCAAAGCCGCTTGCCGAGCAGGCCATGCGCTTCCGCCATGTGCCGGTCGACGATATCGGCGCGGTGCCGCTCTATGCGGCCTGGCAGGAACGGCAGGGGACGAAATAACCGGCAGCCCAATACCGGGGACATTGCGAGACTGTCCTGAGGTGGCCACGACCGGTGGCGGCCTCGGTATTCTGTACTGGTCGAAGCGGAGTGGGAAAGCCAGTGCCCCTCGCCGGTTCATCGGCTGACGATGGCTGATCCCCCTTGCCTTGCACACGCGCTGGATGTAGTCGCAAAGGGAATCTCGCGTTCGATTTCCCTCGTTCCGCATTCCGCAAGGAGCGGAGCGACCTCCAGCCTGCAGGTGCCTGCGATGAATGCCTATTCCGAAAACGCCGGCCGCCGTGTCGCGCTGCTCCTCATCGCAGGCTCCGGCGTGGTGACCATCGCCAAGGGCATGAGCCTGACATTTCTGGCGATCCGACTGCAGCGTGATTTTGGCCTCGGTCCCGCGGGCATAGGCGCCCTGATCGGCGCCGGCCCGCTGCTCGGCGCCATCGTCAGTCCTTTTGCCGGCACGCTGTCCGACGGTATCGGCCGAAAAGGGATGCTGACCGCAGCGCTTCTCATGGCCGGCCTGGCGCTGGCGGGGCTCGGGCTGGCGCAATCGATCGCTGCTTTCGCGCTGGCGCACATCGTTTCCGCCGTAGCCGCCGCCGTTTATGAACCGGTTGCGCGCGCCCTGATGAGCGACGCGGCGCCGGCGCATCTGCGCCTCAAGGTCTTCTCCTGGCGCTATCTCGCCATCAATGCCGGCTGGGCCATCGGGCCGTTGATCGGCGTGTGGGTGGGCGCCGCCTACTCGACGCTCTTCGTCAGCGCCGGCGTCATGCATGCAGCCTTCGGCCTGACGCTCTTCTTGACGATACCCGAAGCCGCCAGCAGGCAGATGATGCAAACCAAGGAGGCATCACAGGCCGCCGGTGGCTGGCGCGAGCTTGTTGCCGCCCTGCGCGACCGGCGGCTGGTCTTCTTCGTGATCGGCGGCACGCTGCTGCTCGCCGTTCATGGTCAGTGGTCGGTGACCCTGTCGCAGTATATCAACACCGGTTTCGAGGATGGCATCGCGCTCTTTGCGCTCCTGGTTTCGACCAATGCTGCAACGGTGCTGATCGCCAGCACGCCGGCTCGATTCGTCATCGAGAGGATCGGCGCCCTGCCGGCGCTGTCGCTCGGCTGCCTCTTGTTTCTGATTGGCGAGATCGGTTTCGCAGCCTCGTCCGGAGCGGACATGCTCATCGCCTCGATGATCCTCTTCACCATCGGCGAGGTGCTCGTCGTGCCCTCGGAATATGTGTTGGTCGACGGTATTTCCAATGCCGGCAACCGGGGTACCTATTTCGGCGCGCACTCGCTGTCGTCGGTCGGAAATTTCCTCGGGCCGCTCATCGGCGGCCTCGCACTTGGCGCCGTCGGAGGCGCCGGCATGTTCCTGCTGTTCGCGCTGCTTTCGGCGGCCAGCGCGCTTCTGTTTGCGGTCGGTCACGCCATGCCGCCACCGCGCCCCGGGGCGGCACGCGCCGATGCGTCCGACAGCGGCGCCATCCACGGGGACCTTCTGCGGCTGGGTCAATTCGCATAGCGCCGTTATCCGCCGTTTGTTGGCCGCGACGCGCTGATCTGCTGCTGCACCCGCTCGAGCGGTCCCGGGGCAAGGGCAGCCGGAGGCTGGTACGGATTGGAGAAGGCATAGATCAGGAACAGGATGATGCCGGTATAGGCGCCGAAGAGACACAGCAGCAGCAGATTGCGCCGCATCGGCGGGAAGGAATAATAGGCGAGCGCGATGAAGATGACGCCGGAAAGTGCCGCGAACCAGAAGATGCTGTCGATCGAGTCCGCGACGTTGCTTTCCCGCTTGGTTCGGCTTTGCGATATGTCATGCAGGCGCTCCAGCATCTGGCTGCGCAGGCTCTCCTGGCGCTTGTCGGCCGGTATGAGGTTCAGCACTTGCTGGTAGGCATGATCCCATTGAACCCAGGCCTCAGATGAAAGCCGACCCTTGTCCGCCAGCGACTGCCATTCGCCATCGATCACCTCCGCCGCATAGGCGGCAATCGCCTGCTGGATCGGCGTCTTGATGGCTTCGCCGTAACGTGCGGCATCGTAGAAAATATCGGCGATCGCACCGGCTTCCGTCGCCATCTCGTACTTGAGCTGCTGGTACTCGACCATCTCCTGCGCGAAGACGAGCGCGAGGATCAGGCCGTGCAGCGCCGAGATACGGAAGATGACGGAACTCGCAAGTTCCTTTTCGTGCCCTTCCGCCTCGCCGCCCATGATCAACCGCATCAGGAAATAGGCCGCGAGCGTCAGGCCGACCGTACCCAAGACAAACAGGGCACCAAGAAACATTTCGCCAATCATTTTCCCTCCACGTCCTTCGCCACGGGTGACCTCCGGCAATACTGGGCGTGCAGCCCTCGAAACACAACGCTGAGCTTTATTAGCGCGTGCGCGCGGCGACTGTCCTACGAAGGGGCGAAACGCTATGTTTGCACTGGCTGCCACAATTTCGCACCGCCAGCCCCTACGGTGCCACGCCGAAACAGGAGTAAAAACAACATCATGACGACTCAGACCGAACAGACCGTGCTCAAACGATCGATCGCCGCGACCATCGTCGTCGGCACGACGGGCGTGCTGTTCGGCCTGTTGTCCGGATCGGTCTCGATCGTGTTCGACGGGGTGTTCTCCGCCGTCGACGCCTCCATGACGCTGCTGGCGCTCGGCGTGACGCAACTGATCCCGAAGCAGAGCAAGCGGTTCCAGATGGGCTTCTGGCACATCGAACCGATGGTCCTGCTCTTCAATGCCGGGCTGCTGACGCTGCTTTCGTTCTACGCGATGATCAACGCCGTAGGGTCAATTCTGTCGGGCGGCAACCACCTCGCCTTCGATTGGGCGATCGCCTATGCCGCCGTCGTCGTCGTGATCTGCCTCGTCATGTTCTTCTATATACGCCGGGCGAACCGGCCGATCGGTTCGGAGTTCCTGGCGCTCGACGTGCGTGCCTGGGCGATGTCCGGCGTGATCACGGCCGCCCTCCTGATCGCGTTCCTGACCGCCGCCACGCTGAAGGGCACGGCATACGAGCACTGGACACCCTATGTCGACCCGACGACCCTGATCGTGCTGACGCTCTGCCTGATCCCGCTGCCGATCCGCACGGTTTTCCAGGCATTGAAGGAGATCTTCCTGGTCGCGCCCGCTGAACTCGACGAGCGCGTGCGCAAGGCGGCCGCCAGCGCTGTTGCGCGCCACGGCTTTGCCGATTATCGCACCTATGTCGCCAAGGTCGGCCGCTCCAAGACGATCGAGATCTATCTGATCGGCACGCCGGAAACCAAGCTCGGCACGCTTGCCGAGCTCGACCGGATTCGCGCCGAGATCGGTGAAGAGATCGGCGACCCCGGCCACGACCGCTGGCTGACGATCGCCTTTACCGGCGAAGCGCGCTGGGCGGAGTAGTTCTCCCTTTCAGGAAAGCTCGATGCGCCGCGTGATCCCGATCGCCTCCAGAAAGGCGTGGTCGTGGCTGACGACCAGCAGCGCACCGTCATAGGCCCGCAAGCCCGCCTCGACCGCCTCGATCGAATCGATGTCCAGATGGTTGGTCGGCTCATCGAGGATCAGGAGTTGCGGCGGGCTGCTGCCGCCGAGCACGCAGGCGAGACCGGCGCGCAGCATCTGGCCGCCGCTGAGGCTCGAGACGACCTGCAGGGCAGCATCCGCCCGGAACATGAAGCGGGCCAACGCCGCGCGGCAGGCATTCTCGCTTGCTCCAGGGTTGATGCGTCGGAAATTGTCGCGAATCGAGAGCGCGGGATCGAGCAGGCTCACCCGCTGGTCGAGCATGGCGTGATCGACCAAGACGCGGACGCTGCCCGACCACGGCTGACGTTCGCCCGTCAATAGCGACAAGAGCGTCGTCTTCCCGGAGCCGTTGCGGCCGGTAAGCGCCACGCGTTCCGGTCCGACGATCGAAAGCGACAGGCGATCGACGACAGGCGTCCCCGCCTCATAGCCCACGCTGGCATCGCCGATCTGCAGCACGCTGCGCCCGGCGGGGAGCCCGGTCGGAGGCAGGCGAACGCTCAGTGGCTGCAGGATCTCGATGCGTTCCCGCGCGTCCGCCAGGTCCCCGACCGCCTGATCGCGCCGGCGTTCCACCAGGCGGGCATTATCGCCGCCGGTCTTCTCGCTGCGCTCCTTCCTGGCGTCGAGGAGCAGCAACGGTTCGTCGCCCCTGGCGCGCTTGCGGCGGCCGGCGGCATCCTTGCGCGCCTTGCGTTCGGCCGTTTCCTGGGCCTTGCGGTCGACCTCGGCCAGACGCCGCTCGGCATCGGCCAGATCGTGGCGGGCCGAGGCCAGCTCGATCGCCTTGCGCTCGCGGTAGTGGCTCCAATTACCGCCATAGGTCGTCGCGCCAAGTGTCGTCAGCTCGACGATCGCGTCCATCGTTTCCAGAAGTTCGCGATCGTGGCTGACGACGACGGCGCCGCCGCGCCAACCGGCCATCAACGCGGCAACGGCGGCTCGCCCTTCACGGTCGAGATTGTTGGTGGGTTCGTCGAGCAGGATGAAATCCGGCTCCTGGAAGACGAGGGCCGCGAGTTTCACGCGCGTCATCTGGCCGCCGGAAAGGGCGGCAAGGCGCGTCTCTGCCGCAGCGTCGAGACCGACGCGGGCGAGCGCGGCTTCCAGCCGGGATTCGAGCGTCCAATCGGCGGCGGCAAGCTCGTCCATGTCGGCCAACCCCTCTTCCGCTCGCTTGAGGACGGCGAGCGCCCTGGAGACGCCGAAGAGGTCGGCTACGGTCTCATCGGCCGCGACCTGCACCGTCTGGCTCAAGACGCCAAGGCTGCCTTCGGCGGAGACCCTGCCTTTCTGCGGCACCAGCGAACCTTCGATCAAGCGCAAGAGCGTGGATTTGCCGACGCCGTTGCGGCCGACAAGGCCGGTGCGCAGCGGACCGAAGGTGAGGTCGAGATCGGAAAAGAGGCTTCGGCCCTCAGGCGTGGACCACGAAAGTTGGGAGAGTGAAATCGAAGCAGGCATGGATACGGTTTTCCCTGATGGCAAGACGGTTCGGCTTGGCGGTCAGGGTGAAATCCATCGATGCGTGTATCCTGTTCAAATTTCTATCGGCGTCATAGATAACATCGAATGCGCCCGTTTCAAGGCGGAACATTCGATGTGGCGGGGCGAGGACGAGGCTGTCAGGCGAGGCTGCGCCGTTCCGTGCCCTCGCCGAAGCTCAGCCCCGAAGCGCAGACGCTGCGGTTGCGTCCGTGGCTCTTGGCATCGAGAAGAGCGGCATCGGCCCGCGTCAACAGCGTGGTGACGGGACCGTCGTCCGGGGCCGAGGCAATGCCGATCGAGACCGACACGGTGCCCAGAATCCGGCCGCGATGCGAGAGCGGCGTGGTGCCGATCTTGGTTCTGAGCCGCTCTGCAAGCTCGAAGCCAGCAGCTTCGCCGGCCTCCGGCAACAGAACGGTGAATTCCTCGCCGCCGAACCGATAGGCGCCACCGGCATCGGCCACCGTGTTGACGATGATCTGGGCGACATATTGCATGACCACGTCGCCGGCATCGTGGCCGAATTCATCGTTGAAGCGCTTGAAGTGATCGATGTCGATCATGAGGCAGGTGAGCGGCCCGCCGCCCTGCCCGCGCGGCTGCCGATTCAGCGCCTCGTCCAGGCAGCGCCGGTTGAGCAGCCCTGTGAGCGCGTCGCGCACCGCCATATTGGTGAGTTTCTCGCGCAGTTGCAGGTTGGCGACGGCAAGCCCGATATTCTCGGCGATCAGTTCCAGATAAAGGCGCGACGCCTCGACGGCGAACTTCTCCTGCGAATGCTCCTCGAAATAGAGAAGCCCGATCGTGTCGCCCTGTGCCGTCAGCGGGACGCAGAGGCCTACCGCGCCGTGGTCGTCGAGATGCTGGCAGGCGATGTCGCTCTGGCCGCGATTGCTGACATGCGGCCGACCGCGGCGAAGGCCCCAGCAGGCGCTCGACGGGAAAGATGGCGCCGAATGCTGCGGATCGAGCCAGGTGCCGACGCGCGTCAACAGCGTCCGGCTGTCATTCAGCACATAGAGATGACCAGCGAGATTCGGGAAAACCTGCGGCGCAAAGCGGGCCACGACCTCGGCCAGTTCGTCCTGACTCTGGCATGCCTGCAGCCGGTGCATCATCTGCAGGATCAGATCCTTCGTTTGCTGGTCCAGCCGCCGTTCGGCATCGAGCCGATCGCGCTCGAGGCCGTTCTTGCGGAAGATGTGGATCGCCTGGTTCATCTCGCCGATCTCGTCGCGGCGCCGATCGACCGGGACCTCCACCGCATAGTCCTGCCTGGCGAGCCGCGTGACGATCCCGCTCATGCGCGTGAGCGGCATGGCGACGCGACGCTTGAGGATGAAATAAAGCACGCTGAGGAACAGCACGGCGGTCACGCCCAGCATCGCCTTGGCGGCGAGCGCGAACCAGTCGCTGCGGCGCTGTGCCTCGCCGAGCGCCGCACTCGTCCGGGTCGTGGTCAATTCACGAAATCGCGCGACAGTCTCCAACAGCGCCGTCTGCAGGCGCTCATGCTCGGGTCCGAACAGCATCTGCTGGCCGCCGGCGCGGTCGCCCTTCTGGTAGGTTGCGATGGCGGCCACCTCGACCTTGTCGAGCGCTTCCGCCTCGCGCCCCATCTCATGCAACGCCGCGAGTTCGCCCGGCGTGGCACCGAAGTTCGTCGCGGTCTTGATCGCCTCCTCGCGCCGCCGTTCTTCCCCTTCCGCGCGATGGAAGGCTTCGAGGTGGCGCTCATCGCCGCGCATGACGTAAAGGCGCGCCTCGTCGGTTCGTACTTCCGCGCCGAGCGCAAGCTCTTCGCCGAGCGTATCGAGCACAAGATGCTGCTCGACCGCCTGGCGTTCCTCGATCGCGCTGTTTGTCGACAGGATGAAAGCCGTGCCGGAAAGCCCCGTCAGGAGCACGGTCACGCCATAGGCCCAGTTGGTGATCGCATTTATTCGCATGGTAAAAAGCTTAGCCCCCGCGGATTGAGAGCGCATTAATCGTGATGCCCGGCTTCGGCAACAGGCCCGGAGCATGTCGACGCCGCCAGTGCAGCTTTTGTTCCATTCTTTGCCGCCGGTCGGCGCGAATCGTCGATGATGCCTGGAGGCGTAAACTATCGAAACGCCGTATCGTGCTGATGTCAGCATCACCAATCCCGCTCCGCGCGACACGTTGCGCCCGGCGGATCGCTCAAGTAGGTTCGACGCCAGAGACGCGGTGAGGCTGGCCGTGGGATAGTTCTGGTATAGCGTAGGCTCGGCGGCCCATGCCGGGCAAGAGGGCGGCCGAAAGGCCGGGTGCAAATGACACTGTCGGGCAAGCGCATTCTCCTGATCATCTCCGGTGGTATCGCGGCTTACAAAAGCCTTGATCTCATTCGGCGCCTGCGCGAACGCGGCGCGAGCGTGCGGCCGGTGATGACGGCCGGCGCGCAGCAATTCGTCACACCGCTTGCCGTCGGCGCGCTTTCCGCCTCGCATGTCTACCTCGACCTCTTTTCGCGCGAGGACGAACAGGATGTCGGCCATATCCGGCTGGCGCGCGAATGCGACCTCGTCGTCGTTGCGCCGGCAACTGCCGACCTGATGGCGAAGATGGCGAACGGCCATGCCGACGATCTGGCCTCCACCATCCTGCTCGCGACCGACCGGCCTGTGCTGGTTGCGCCGGCGATGAATCCGAAGATGTGGGCGCATCCGGCCACCCGCCGCAACCGCGCGACGCTTGCCAGGGACGGCATCCGCTTCATCGGTCCGGAGGCCGGCGAGATGGCGGAAAGCGGCGAGGCCGGCGAAGGCCGCATGAGCGAGCCGCTTTCGATCGTGGCGGCCGTCGAGGATCTTCTCGCGGGCGCGCCGAAACCGCTTGCTGGGCGCAGCGCCATCGTGACCTCCGGGCCGACGCATGAGCCGATCGACCCGGTGCGCTACATCGCCAACCGCTCCTCCGGCAAGCAGGGCCATGCAATCGCCGCTGCGCTCGCGAAACTTGGTGCAAGCGTCACGCTGGTCTCCGGCCCGGTGACGATCCCGGATCCGGCGGGTGTGAAGGTCGTGCATGTGGAGCGGGCCGAGGAAATGCGTGATGCGGTGCTTGCCGCCCTCCCCGCCGACGTCGCCGTCATGGTTGCCGCCGTTGCCGACTGGCGGGTGGCGACGGCTGCCGGCAACAAGATCAAGAAGAAGCCGGGCGAAGCCCCGCCGCCGCTGCAGCTTGCCGAAAACCCCGATATCCTGAAGACGGTCGGGCATCACGCCAAGCGGCCGAAACTGGTGATCGGCTTTGCCGCCGAGACCGAGAACGTCGCCGATAACGGCCGCGCCAAGCTCGAGCGCAAGGGCGCCGACTTCATCCTCGCAAACGACGTGTCGCCGGCGACCGGGATCATGGGCGGCGACCGCAACAAGGTGAAGCTGATCTCGGCTGCCGGTAACGACGACTGGCCGGAGATGGACAAGGACGCTGTGGCGGAGAAGCTTGCGGCGATGATTGCGGCCGAACTGGCGCGGATGGAGCGGGGCTAAGCGGCCCCCAAATTGCCCTCACCCTAATCCTCTCCCCGCGGGCGGAGTGAGGGGACGTGGCAAACGCGAATGCCCCACTTTGTGGCTAGGCGGCAGAGGTTCGGTCGTTAGAGGACAAATCGCGAAGGGTTGTTTTGCGGTCGAGCGAGCGCCGCGGGTCTTCTTCTCCTCGCAGGCGGGGAGAAGGCGGCGGCAGCCGGATGACGGGCCGATGCCTTCCGCTGCGATCCTCTATGCGATGCCTTAGGCGAATTGACGGGACTTCGCCGGCGCTCCTTGCGTGGAGAACAGCCGGACATCCACGCCGTTTTCGCCGACGATAACTGCCGTCCCGTCGGGGATTTCGACCCAGGCGTTGTCATCATCGTTGAGTGGCTCGGAGACGAGGCAATAGCCGCCGCTCGGCCCCATCGGCGCGGCGTAGAGCGTCGGCGCCTTCCAGTCGGAGGCGTAGCGCACCGCGTAGAGATCATGGCCGTCGGAGAAGGCGGCGGTGAAGCGGACCAGCACCTGGCGTTCCAGATGTTCGGCAAGCTGCTCGACGAAGGCGAGCGCCTCGGCGATCGCGCCCAGCGGATCGCGGTCGAGCCCGAACTGCATGGCAAGCAGGAACAGGAGTTCCGAATCCGTCGTGCCGGTGCGTGCCGAATAGAGGTCGTTGTCGAGCATGCTCTCCATCGGTCGGCGCAGATGCTCGAAGTCGCCGATCTGGCCGTTGTGCATGAAGGACCAGCGGCCGAATACGAAAGGGTGACAGTTGTCGCGCCGCGTGCCGCCACCGGTCGCGGCGCGCACATGGGCGAGGAAGAGCGGCGAGCGGATCTGCCTTGCGATGCTCTTCAAGTTGCAATCGGACCAGGCCGGCAGGATATCGCGGTAGCGCCCGGGCTCCGGATGATCCCCGTACCAGGCGACGCCGAAGCCGTCGCCATTGGTGGCGGTCTTCGCCCGTGTCGCGCAATGGGACTGTTCGATCAGCGAGTGCGCCGGGGAGGTCACCAGTTCCTCAAGATAGAGCGGCTCCCCGCGATAGGCTGCCCAGCGGCACATGCTGATTTCACTCCAGCTCCGCCCCGTTCACACAGAGGCGATTCGTTAACCATGACGAAGTGCGATGTTCCAACGGAACATGGTAAAAATGCGTTAACACATTTCCCCTTCGTCAAGATCCCCCTGGCTGGAACGCACAGATTTGGCTGTTTCCGCCGGCACAGATCCAGTCTTGCGCCCCATTTCGAATAAACATTCCATATTGACAAATCATGCACAAAACATTTCATTTCGAGCCATTACGGCCAGGGAGGAATTCAAAATGGGCAGCAAGCGCAAACTCGGGATCGGCCTGATCGGCACGGGCTTCATGGGCAAGGCCCATGCGCTCGGCTTCACCATCGCGGCGCGGGTCTTCGACCTGCCCTTCGAGCTCGACCTCGTTACGATCGCAGACGTCACCGTCGAGAGCGCCGAGCGGGCCCGCGGCCAGCTCGGCTTCCGCAAGGCGAGCGCCGACTGGCGCGAACTGCTCACCGATCCGGATATCGACATCATCGACATCACCACGCCGAACCTCCTGCACAAGGAGATGGCGCTGGCGGCGATCGCCCACGGCAAGCATGTCTATTGCGAAAAGCCGCTGGCGCCGACGGTCGCCGAATGCCGGGAGATGGTCGAGGCGGCCGAGAAAGCCGGCGTCGTCACCCAGGTCGGCTTCAACTATCTCAAGAACCCGCTGATCTTCCTCGCCAAGGACATCATCGAAAGCGGCGAGATCGGCGAGATCCGCTCGATGCGCGGCATTCATGCGGAAGACTTCATGGCCGATGCGAGCGTGCCGTGGGGCTGGCGTCTCAATCCGGCCAGCGGCGGCGGCGCGCTTGCCGATATCGGCAGCCACGTCATCGCCTCCATGCGCCATCTCGTCGGCCCCATCAAGCAGGTACTCGCCGAAACCATCATCCAGATCCCGGAACGCCCGATCGCCGCCGGCTCCAGCGAGACCCGCCCGGTCGAAGTGGACGACATCACCCGCGCTTTCGTGCGCTTCGAAAATGGCGCCACCGGCAGCTTCGAGGCGAGCTGGATCGCAACGGGCCGCAAGATGCAGCACGATTTCGAGATCTACGGCTCGAAGGGCAGCATCGTCTTCACGCAGGAGCGGCTGAACGAGATCCGCCTCTACAAGACCGGCGACGACATCCGCACCCGCGGCTTCCGCACCATCTGGGCGGGGCCCGAACATCCGCCCTATGGCGCCTTCTGCGTGGCGCCCGGCCACCAGATCGGCTTCAACGACCTGAAGGCGATCGAGGTCAAGGAATTCCTCGACGCCATTGCCGGCGGCACGTCGCCTTCGACCGATTTCCGCGAAGGCTTCGAGGTGCAGAAGGTTCTTTCGGCCACCTATCAGTCGGCCAAGACCAACGAATGGGTGCAGATCTAGAGCGGGATAAGGAAAATGGAATGCCTGTTCTATCCCGTTCCCGACTAATCGATTAAGGTGAGGTAACGAACCAGACTTATCCAGAGTGGAGACAAACGAGACATGGCGATGCCGGAAACGACGACAGAGGTGCCGCAGGATTTCGAGGCGCTGAAGGCCGCCATTCTGGAACGCAAGGCGGAGCTGCCGAAACGGCTGCGCCAGGTCGCCGCCTATTCGCTCGACAATCCCGACGAGATCGCCTTCGGCACGGCGGCGAGCATCGCAACCTCCGCCGAGGTACAACCCTCGACGCTGGTGCGCTTCGCCCAGCATTTCGGCTTCGAAGGCTTTTCCAGCCTGCAGCAGATCTTTCGCGCGCGGCTGCGCGAGCGCACGCCCGGCTATGAAGACCGGTTGAAGGCATTGAGCGCCAATGACCACAGCAAGCTCGAAAGCGGCTCGATCTTCAACGGCTTCGTCGCTGCCGCCCACCGCTCGCTCGACAACATCGCCTCGTCGGTCGATCCCGAAGCGTTCGAGCGCGCCGTCGACATCCTGGCCAAGGCAGACACGATCTACCTGATCGCCAAGCGCCGCTCCTATCCGATCTCCAGCTACATGGCCTATGCGTTCGGCAAGCTGAAGGTGAGGTATCAGCTCGTCGGCACGGCCGCCGGCATCGACGACGACATGCTGGCGATGGCGACGAAGAACGACGCAGCCTTTGCCGTCAGCTTCTCGCCCTATGCGTCCGAAAGTGCGGCCCAGGCGCGGCTGCTCGCCGAGCGCAAGGTGCCGGTGGTGTCGCTGACGGATTCCGCCTTCTCGCCACTGGCTGAATCCTCGAAGGTCTGGTTCGAACTGGTCGAGGCCGATCATGCGGGCTTCCGTTCGCTTTCCGCCAGCATGGCGTTTGCCATGGCGCTCACGGTCGCCATTGCCGAGAAACGCCAGCGCCTTGCCGAGGGCAATCAGGCCGAACGGAATGAATAGAATGAAAATTCCATATTGACGAAACGTCGGAATTTATGTTTCATACAGCCATCACCCACAGTACGAAAATGGTCGGGCCCGCCAAGGTGTCCGCGGGGAGGAAGCAGTGAGCCAGAACGTTTCGGCACAGGGAGCAAAGCCGCTCGACCTGATCACCATCGGCCGGGCCTCGGTCGATCTCTATGGCCAGCAGATCGGCACGCGCCTTGAAGATGTTTCGAGCTTTGCCAAATCGGTCGGCGGCTGCCCCTGCAACATCTCTGTCGGCACCGCCCGCCTTGGCCTGAAGTCGGCGTTGCTCACCCGCGTCGGCGACGAGCAGATGGGCCGCTTCATCCGCGAGCAGCTCACCCGTGAAGGCGTCGAGACGCGCGGCATCGTCACCGATCCGGAACGGCTGACGGCGCTCGCCATCCTCGCCGTCGAGAACGACAAGTCCTTCCCGTTGCTCTTCTATCGCGACAATTGTGCCGACAACGCGTTGTGCGAGGATGACGTTTCGGAAGAGTTCATCCGCTCCGCCCGCGCCGTCCTGGTCTCCGGCACGCATTTCTCCAAGCCGAACACCGATGCCGCCCAGCGCAAGGCGATCCGCATCGCCAAGGAAAACGGCGCGAAGGTCGTCTTCGACATCGACTATCGCCCGAACCTCTGGGGCCTTGCCGGCCATGACGCCGGCGAAAGCCGCTACATCGCTTCCGACCGCGTCTCGGCGCATCTCAAGACGGTTCTCGCCGATTGCGACCTGATCGTCGGCACGGAAGAGGAAGTGCTGATCGCCTCGGGCGAGAGCGACCTGCTCCAGGCGCTGAAGACGATCCGTGCGCTGTCCAAGGCGACGATCGTCTTGAAGCGCGGGCCGATGGGCTGCATCGTCTATGACGGCCCGATCACCGAGGATCTCGAAGACGGCATCGTCGGCAAAGGCTTCCCGATCGAGGTCTATAACGTGCTCGGCGCCGGTGACGCCTTCATGTCCGGCTTCCTGCGCGGCTGGCTCAGGGACGAACCGCATGCGACGTCCGCCACCTGGGCCAATGCCTGCGGCGCCTTCGCCGTCTCGCGCCTGCTCTGCGCCCCGGAAATCCCGACCTGGACCGAACTGCAGTTCTTCCTCGCAAACGGCAGCCAGGAACGGGCGCTGCGCAAGGACGAGGCGATCAACCACGTGCATTGGGCGACCACCCGCCGCCGCGAAATCCCGCTTCTGATGGCGCTTGCGATCGACCACCGCAGCCAGCTCGAAGACATGGCCGCGGGCGACCAGGCCCTGCTTGACCGCATTCCGGCGTTCAAGGTGCTGGCAGTCAAGGCGGCTGCGCAGGTCGCGGCCGGACGTTCCGGGTTCGGCATGCTGATTGACGACAAATACGGCCGCGACGCGCTCTATGCCGCCGGCGCATACCGCGATTTCTGGATCGGCAAGCCGATCGAGCTTCCGGGTTCGCGGCCGCTGCAGTTCGAATTCAGCCAGGATCTCGGCAGCCGCCTGATCGATTGGCCCGTCGACCATTGCATCAAAGTGCTTTCCTTTTACCACCCGGACGATCCGGCCGAACTCAAGGCGCAGCAGGTCGCGAAGCTCCGCTCGGCCTTCGAGGCAGCCCGCAAGGTCGGCCGCGAAATCCTGATCGAGATCATAGCCGGCAAGCACGGCAAGCTTGACGACCAGACCATTCCGCGGGCTCTCACCGAACTCTATGATGCCGGCCTCAAGCCGGACTGGTGGAAGCTCGAGCCGCAGGCAAGCCGCGGCGCCTGGACGGCGATCGACGCCGTCATCGAGGCGCGCGATCCGCTCTGCCGCGGCGTGGTGCTCTTGGGTCTCGAAGCGCCCTATGAGCAGCTCAAGGATGGCTTTGCAGCCGCGCGTACCTCGAAGACCGTCAGGGGCTTCGCTGTTGGCCGCACAATCTTCGCCGATGCCGGCAGGGCCTGGCTCGGCGGTACGATGAGCGACGAGCAGGCGATCGACGACATGGCCGGAAAGTTTGCGGCATTGGTGGATCTCTGGCTGCAACTGGGTGAAACGAAGGCGGCATAAGGTCGACAGGTACCAGTCGATAATGCTGCAGACAGGGTGGAACGGGACGATTCCGCCACGAGGAGGAAACAGATTATGAGCCAGAAGACCGTGCGCCTGACCATGGCACAGGCCGTGGCGCGGTTCCTGACCCGCCAGATGACTGTCATCGATGGCAAAAGGGTGCCGATTTTCGGCGGCGTCTTCGCCATCTTCGGCCATGGCAATGTCGCGGGCGTGGGCGAAGCGCTGCATGCGATCAAGGATACGCTGCCGACCTATCGCGCCCAGAACGAGCAGGGCATGGCGAACGCGGCAATCGCCTTCGCCAAGGCGAGCTTCCGCCGCCGCTTCATGGCTTGCACAACCTCGATTGGCCCAGGCGCGCTCAACATGGTGACCTCGGCGGCACTCGCCCATGTCAACCGCCTGCCGGTGCTGCTCCTGCCCGGCGATGTCTTCGCCAATCGCCGTCCTGACCCGGTGCTGCAGCAGGTCGAAAGCTTCGGCGACGGCACGATCTCGGCAAACGACTGCTTCCGTCCCGTGTCGCGCTATTTCGACCGCATTACCCGGCCCGAACAGATCATCCCGGCGCTCCGCCGCGCCATGCAGGTGCTGACGGATCCCGCCGATTGCGGCCCGGTGACGCTGTCGCTCTGCCAGGACGTGCAGGCGGAAGCCTATGACTATCCGGAAAGCTTCTTCGACGAGAAGGTGTGGGTGCCGCGCCGCATCGAGCCCGATCTCGACGAGCTGGCGAGCGCGATCGCGGCACTCAAGCAAGCGAAGAAGCCCATCATCATCGCCGGCGGCGGCGTGCTCTATTCAGAGGCAACGAAGGCGCTCGGCGACTTCGCCGAACGTCATGGCATTCCGGTCGTCGAGACGCAGGCCGGCAAGTCGGCGCTGCCGCACTCGCATTCGCTCAACATGGGCTCGGTCGGCGTCACCGGAACCTCGGCGTCCAACGCGCTTGCCGAGGAAGCCGATGTGGTTCTCGCCGTCGGCTCGCGCCTGCAGGACTTCACCACCGGCTCCTGGGCGCTCTTCAAGAACGAAGGCCTGAAGATCATCGGCCTCAACGTCCAGCCCTTCGATGCCGGCAAGCACAACGGCCTACCGCTGATCGCGGACGCCCGCGCCGGTCTCAACCGCATCTCCGGCGGCCTGGGCAGCCACAAGGCCGATCCGAGCTGGACCGCCAAGGCGAAGGCCGGCAAGGCCGAATGGCTGACGGCTGCCGACAAGGTGACGGCCACGACCAATGCGGCGCTGCCCTCCGATGCCCAGGTGATCGGCGCCGTGCAGCGCGCCCGCGGCGGCAAGAACACAACGCTCGTCTGCGCCGCCGGCGGTCTGCCCGGCGAACTCCACAAGCTCTGGCAGGCGGAAGAACCCGGCGGCTACCACATGGAATACGGCTTCTCGACCATGGGCTACGAGGTCGCCGGCGGCCTCGGCGTCAAGCTTGCCAAGCCCGACAGCGACGTCATCGTCATGGTCGGCGACGGCAGCTACATGATGCTGAACTCGGAGATCGCCTCCTCGATCATGCTCGGCGCCAAGTTCACCATCGTGCTGCTCGACAATGCCGGCTATGGCTGCATCAACCGGCTGCAGATGGGCACCGGTGGCGCCAACTTCAACAATCTCCTGAAGGACACGCACCACGTGGAGCTGCCGCAAATCGACTTCGCGGCGCACGCCGCCGCCATGGGTGCCATCACCCGCAAGGTCGGCTCGATCTCCGAGCTGGAAGCGGCGCTCAAGGAGACCGCGGGCGAGACGCGCACGACAGTTATCGTCATCGACACCGATCCGCTGATCACCACCGAGGCCGGCGGCCACTGGTGGGATGTCGCGGTGCCCGAGGTGTCCGGCCGCAAGCAAGTGAATGAAGCGCGCGAGGGCTATGAGAAAGCCCTGCTCGCGCAGCGTTTCGGCTAATTCAGAGCTAGCGCTCGCGTTATCCATGCGAGCGCTTTTTCATGTTCGACGACGCCGGATGGATGAGACGGCCCCGCATCGCGCGGATGAGGGGCCACGTTCCCCTCCCCTTCCGCCACAACGAGACTGACAAACCTTCCGCCCCAAGCGGACGACGCAAGAGAAAGTGAAAGACATGATCCGCTACGGAACCAACCCGATCGCCTGGAGTAACGACGACGATCATTCGATCGGCGCGCATCTGACGCTCGAGGACTGCCTCTCCGATTGCCAGAAGATCGGCTTCGACGGCATCGAGAAGGGCCACAAGATGCCTGCTGATCCCGAGGCGCTGAAGCAGAAGCTTGCCTCCTACGATCTCGTCTTCGTTTCCGGCTGGCACTCGACCAACCTGCTCACCCATGACGTCGAGGCCGAGAAAAGGGCGATCCAGCCGCATCTCGATCTCCTGAAGCACAATGGCTGCAAGGTGGCGATCGTCTGCGAGACCTCGAACGCCATCCATGGCGACGATACGAAGTCGGTCGCCAACGACAAGCCGGTTCTGCCGGCCGACCAGTGGAAGAAGTTCGGCGCCGATCTCGAAGCGATCGCTAAGTATTGCGTCGATCAGGGCATCGACCTCGTCTACCACCACCACATGGGCACGATCGTCCAGACCGGCGAGGAGATCGACCTCCTGATGCAGAATACCGGCCCGGCCACCAAGCTGCTGCTCGACACCGGTCACGCCTGGTTCGGCGGCTCCGATCCGGCCGAGGTCGCGAAGAAATACATGCACCGCGTCCGCCACATCCATTGCAAGAACGTGCGCCCGGCCGTGCGCAGGCAAGTCGAGGGCGAAGGCCTCTCCTTCCTCGAAGGCGTACGCCGCGGCGTCTTCACCGTTCCCGGCGACAGCGAGGGCGGCGTCGACTTCCTCCCCGTCCTGAAAATCGCCGCCGAGCACGACTATTCCGGCTGGCTGGTGATCGAGGCGGAACAGGATTCGGCCGTGCGCAACCCGTTCGAATACCAGTCGCTCGGCCTGAAGTCGCTGAAGGCCTTTGCAAAGGAAGCCGGGCTCGACAAGTAAGCCCAGACTTTCGGTCGCCGGACTTGGAGTGAGTGCCCCTCATCGGCGCGGTGAGGGAAACGCAGCGCCCCTCATCCGGCTGCCGCCACCTTCTCCCCGCGCGCGGGGAGAAAGGATATGCTGCAACCGCTCGATCCTCTCAACGGCAGCGGTAAAGTGCAAACGGTGTCCCCTCTCCCCGCAAGCGGGGAGAGGGCTAGGGTGAGGGGTAGACCGCACGACCGGCACCCCATGATAAAGAGTTAGGGAGACCGACATGTCCAAGCTGCTCGTCAAACCGAAAGCCAAATCGGGCCTCATGCAAAACGTGACGCCAGAGAGTGCCGGCTGGACCTATGTCGGTTTCGCGCTCGAACGGCTGAAGGCCGGGGAGACGACCGAAGGCGAGACGGGCGACAGGGAAGTCTGCCTGGTGCTGGTTTCCGGCAAGGCAAAGGTCACCGTCGACGGCGAGAGCTTCGGCGAGCTCGGCGAGCGCATGACGCCGTTCGAGGGCCAGCCCTATGCCGTCTATGTGCCGAAGGGCAGCCGCTGGCAGGCAACAGCGACCTCGGACCTCGACCTCGCTATCTGCTCGGCGCCGGGCGGCGACGGCTTCAAGGCCAAGGTGATCGCGCCAGGCACGCATCCGCAAATGACCCGTGGCAAGGGCACCAACACGCGCTACGTCACCAACATCATGCCGGAGGACGACGGCTCGGCACAATCGCTGCTCGTCGTCGAGGTGATCACGCCCGGCGGCCACACCTCTTCCTACCCGCCGCACAAGCACGACCAGGACGACCTGCCGGCCGAGAGCTACCTGGAAGAGACCTATTACCACAGGCTGAACCCGCCGCAGGGTTTCGCCATGCAGCGCGTCTATACCGACGACCGCTCGCTGGACGAGACCATGGCGGTCGAGGACGGCGACGTGACGCTGGTGCCGAGGGGCTATCACCCCGTTGCCGCGGTGCACGGCTACGACGTCTACTATCTCAACGTCATGGCCGGACCGACGCGCATCTGGAAATTCCACAACGCCCCCGAACACGAATGGCTCTTCACCGGCGTGTAAGCTTCTACTTACGCAATCGCAGCGCCACGCTTCCAGCCGCTCCGCCAGTGGCGACCGTCGTCGATCGTTCGGCGTGAGCCATTCCGAGCTCCAACGCGGAAAGCGGCATACACTTTTTGCCGCGCCGCTCTAGCTTCCCTGCTTTCAGGGAGGCCTCCATGCATATCGACGGGCAATGCCACTGCGGCTACGTAACCTATGAGGCCAAGATCGATCCGGCCGATGTCGCGATCTGCCATTGCACCGATTGCCAGCAACTGACGGGATCCGCCTATCGCGTGACCGCAGGCACGGCGCGCGAGAATTTCCGGCTGACCGGCGGCGAACCGAAGCTCTACGTCAAGGTCGCCGACAACGGTCGCCAGCGGTTGCAATTTTTCTGCCCGAACTGCGGCTCGCCGATCTATACGACCGGCACGGGCGAGGACGCGCTGGAAGTCGGCATCCGGGTCGGCACGATCAACCAGCGCCGGGAGCTCAGACCGAGATCGCAAATCTGGTGTTCTTCGGCACTGCCCTGGATCGGCGATGTCAGGAGGTTGCCCGGCCGCGATCGCGACGAGGCGCCTTACGCTTAGATCACGGTGGTTTGGGGCGGGATACCGGCGGAAACCGCACACATTCTTCCCGCTCCAGCCGCTCAAGCGGCGGCCAGCGGGCCTTCCTTCAACAACGCCCAGGCTTCTCCGATGACAACCGATGCAGGTGTCGCCGTCATCTGCGACGGGCGTGCATCGGGGTTTGCAGCGAGATAGGTCTTCACGAGGTGATAGCCGATCGTATAGCCGGCCCAGCGCGGCAATGCGCGATCGCTGCCGAAGAACCAGCCGGCATGATCGTAGCTTTCCGCCCAGAGTTCCCGCTCGGCACGCTCCAGCAAACCTGCCCAATCGCCCGCGGTAATCGCGTGGTTCCAGGCATGACCGTCGCCGCCATTGATCTCGACATCGAAAGCATCCGCAAGGCCTTCGGTGACCAGAGCTTCGCCCAGCTTGGAGCCATAGCCGCAGGTCGCGTGGCGGAAGGAATGGTGCAGCTCGTGCGTCAGCATTTTCCGCAGTTCGCCGGCTGCCAGGCTGGCTTCGAAATTGTCGTTGCCGGGATCGAGCGTGAGGAAGACCAGCCCTCGGCGATAGCAGCCGCCCGCCACGCCAAGTTCGGGAATGGTCTCGCCCGGCCTGTTTTCGACGGCGATATCAATGGGAGCGGCACTGTCCGACGCAGGAACACGGGCGCCAACCCGTTCGGCGGTCTCGTGCACCTGACGCAGAATTTCCTCGCGCCAGCGCTCAAGCGATCCATACGCTTCAAGGAAGTGAACACGCAGGTCCAGCATCTGGCGAATCTCCCGTCGTCGACATCACTCTACCGCGCGGCAAGGTAAGCATGCGGCCGGTGATTGCAATGCCGGGCAAGGGAAAACTTCAACTGGCAAGCGAACCTGCGGCAAAAGGTGTAGGCCGGACAGTGACCATCGGCACCCGCCTGACGCCGAAAGCAGCGCCGATGCCGATCAAAACCGGATCATCATAGCCGATCACGGCGATGCCGGCGGCAAGGTCGCGCAAGGTGCCCTGCCAGCGCCGCTCGTTGCCGCGGCTGACATTGGCCGAGATGACGACCGGGGTCTCGCCGGATAACCCCTCCTCCTGGAGGTGCGCGGCGATGGCGGGTGCGGTGCGTCCGCCCATGTAGAAGACCGTCGTGGTCCTCGGGTCGGCAATGGCGCGCCAATCCATATCGGCGGGCAGGCCGCCATGGCGGGAGTGGCCGGTGACGAAGCGCACCGCCTGGGCATGGTCGCGATGGGTGAGCGAAAGACCGAGACGCGCGGCCATGGCGCTCGCGGCGGTGATGCCGGGCACGACATCGACCGGGATGCCTTCCTCTTCCAGCCGCGCGATCTCCTCGCCGGCCCGGCCGAAGATCATGGGATCGCCAGCCTTCAGGCGAACGACGCGTTTGCCGGCGCGCGCCAGCGCCACCATCATGTCGTTGATGTCCTCCTGCCGGCAGCTTTCGCGCCCGCCGCGCTTGCCGACCAGCATACGCTTGGCCTCCCGCCGCGCGAGTTCCAGAACCTCGCTCGATACCAGATCGTCGAACAGAATGACGTCGGCCGCCTGCAGCGCCCGTACCGCCTTCAGCGTCAGATACTCGCTGTCGCCGGGGCCGGCGCCGACAAGCGTCACGCGGCCGGTGGCGGCATGGTTTGCCGACAGGCGCTCCATCTCCGCCACCAGCCGCGTATCGACACCCTCCTCCGGTGTCGCCTGAAAAGCGAGATCGACGAAACGCTCCCAGAAGGCGCGGCGCGGCGCACCGGGCTTCAGCCGTGCGTTGACCTTGTCCCTTAGCGTCTGCGCCAGCGCCGCCCAATCCTTCAGCACCGGCGGCAGCAGCGTCTCGATACGGCGGCGGATCGCCTGGGCGAGGATGGGTGCTGCACCATCGGTCGAGATCGACACGACGACCGGCGAGCGGTTGACGATCGAGCCGAACTGGAACTGGCAGAAGGCGGGCTTGTCGATGACGTTGACCAGCACACCGGCCTGCTGGGCAGCCGCGAAGAAGGTCCGTGCCTCCTCGTCGCTCCCACAATCGGCGATCGCGAGCGCGGCACCGGCCAGCGCATCCGCCTGCCAAGGCTCGCGGTGATGAATGAGGCGACCGGAGGGATGAGCAGCACCTTTCTCGATCAATGCGGTGCAGACTTCGCCGAGCTCTTCCGCCGGCGCATGGATATGTACTTCGGCACCACAGGCGGCCAGCAGCTCCGCCTTCCAGGCGGCGGCGTCGCTGCCGCCTGACACCACGGCACGCTTGCCTTCGAGCGACCAGAAGACCGGCAGCTTGGCGAGCGCGGCCATGCGCGTCGGTTCGGCGCGCGATCGCTCTTCATTCCGCAGCGGCAGCAAGGCATCCATCAATGATCCCCCTGATCTCGGCGCGGCAAGAGCCGCAGTTGGTTCCGGCACTCACGGCCTGTCCGACCGCTTCGACCGAGCGACAGCCGCCGCGGACGGCGGCGACGATCTGGTTGACGCCGAGGTTGAAGCAGGAGCAGACGGTCGCGCCCGGATCCGGCCTGTCGGCACCGGGCCGGCCGGCAACGAGCGCAAAGCGCATGCGCAAATCCGCATGCGAGACGCTGAGCTGCTCGACCGCCCAATTGCGGGCAACCGCCACGGGCTCGGGCGCGAGAAAAAGCGCCAGCAGCAGACGATCGCCGTCGAAGAAGGCAAGGCGGCGCTGACCGGAAAGACCGTCGGCATAACCGATCGGCTCGATGTCTTGCGCAAGGCCAAAGGTCCCGCGGCACCAGCCGATCCAATCCTCCGGCGCCTCTGCCGTGGCAAGCTCCAGGCGCCAACCGCCCTTCGCCTTGGCGACCGCCCAGTAGCCGAGATCAAGACCCGAGGGTTTCGCTGCGCTGACCGCGAAGCCATAGGTCGAGGCGGAAAAGCGGCTGATCGCGACGGCGACATTCTTGGAGGCCGGCTGGCCGGAGACCGGATCGGTTATCGGCGGGACCAGGGCATCGACGCGCGCCTTCGCGGCGAACTGATCATTCCAGTGCATGGGCACGAAGAGATTGCCGCGCGCCTGACGTTCGGTGATAAGCGCGCGGATGATCGCCGAACCGTGGGGGCCTTCGAGCGCGACGAGATCGGCCGGCGCGATTCCGAGGTCCATCGCGTCGCGCGGGTGGATCTCGGCAAAAGGTTCGGCGAGGTGAGCCGAGAGCCGCGCGCTCTTTCCGGTGCGGGTCATCGTATGCCAGTGGTCACGCACGCGGCCGGTATTCAAGGTGAAGGGAAAGGCGTCGCTGACGCGGACCGGAACGCTGCTTGCGACCGCCACGAAGCGGGCGTGCCCATCCGCGTGGAAGAAGCCGCCATCGGCAAAGTAGCGGGTCTCAGCCTTCGGTTTCCCCTGTGGCTGCGGCCACTGGAACGGCGCGAGCGCGTCATAGCCGGCAGCGTCGATCTCAGCATGGGCGCCGATATCGAAATCCCGCCGTCCGTCATTCTCAAAGCCCGAAAGGCCGGCATGCTCGGCAAAAATCTCGGCCGGCGAGGTAAAGGCAAAGGCGCCCTGGAAGCCCATGCGGCGGGCTACCTCGGCAAGCTGCCACCAGTCGGCGCGGGCTGCGCCGGGAGCCGCAAGGAAACCGCGCTGGCGGGAGATGCGGCGCTCGGAGTTGGTGACGGTGCCGTCCTTCTCGCCCCAGCCGAGCGAGGGCAGCAGCACGTGGGCGTGGCGGGTGGTGTCGGTTTCTCGGAGCACATCGGAGACGACCACGAAGGGACAGGCCCTGAGGGCGGCCTCGACGGCATCGGCATCCGGCATGGAGACCACAGGATTGGTCGCCATGATCCAGATCGCTTTGATGCGGCCGTCGGCGACGGCGTCAAACATGTCGACGGCCTTCAGCCCCGGCTTTGCGGCGATCGACGGCGCGCCCCAGAAACGGCGCACCTGATCGCGATGCCCGGCCTTCTCGATATCCATGTGCGCGGCGAGCATGTTGGCGAGGCCGCCGACCTCGCGGCCGCCCATGGCATTGGGCTGGCCGGTGAGCGAAAACGGCCCCATGCCCGGCCGGCCGATGCGGCCGGTGGCGAGGTGACAGTTGATGATCGCATTGACCTTGTCCGTGCCGGAGGAAGACTGGTTGACGCCCTGACTATAGCAGGTGACGACCTTTTCCGTCGTTTCGAACAGGCGGAAGAAGGCGGCGATTTCCGAGACTTCCAGCCCTGTTGCCTGCACCAAAGTGGCCTGGTCGAGCGCATCTGCTGCGGCGAGGGCTTCAGCGAAACCGCTGGTGTGGGCGGCGACGTAGGACTGATCGACAGCAGGGCTTGCCGCCAGATGGGCGAAGAGCGCGTTGAACAGCGCCACGTCGCCATCGGGACGGATTGCCAGATGCAGGTCGGCGATATCGGCAGTCATCGTGCGGCGCGGATCGATCACCACCACCCGCATCTCGGGTCGCGCGGCCTTGGCGGCAGCGAGGCGCTGATAGAGCACCGGGTGGCACCAGGCGAGATTGGAGCCGGTGAGCACCACGAGGTCGGCGAGTTCCAAGTCCTCATAGCAGCCAGGAACCGTATCCGAGCCGAAGGCGCGGCGGTGGCCGGCAACGGACGAGGACATGCAGAGCCGCGAATTGGTGTCGATATTGGCCGAGCCGATGAAGCCCTTCATCAGCTTATTGGCGACGTAATAGTCTTCGGTCAGCAACTGCCCGGAGACATAGAAGGCGACCGAGTCCGATCCGTGTTCGGCGATCGTCTGGGCGAAGCGCGCGGCGACGAGATCGAGCGCCTCGTCCCAGCCGGCCTGCTTGCCGCCGATCTCCGGATGCAGCAGCCGGCCGTCGAGGTCGAGGGTCTCGGCCAGCGCCGAGCCCTTGGAGCAGAGCCTGCCAAAGTTGGCGGGATGATCGGTGTCACCGCGAACAGAGACGGCGCCATCCTCGGTGACCGTTGCGATCACGCCGCAGCCGACGCCGCAATAGGGACAGGTGGTCTTGACCTCCCGCTCCATGGCTATTCCGCCGCAATCAGCAGGCTTTCGAGCGCGATGTAGAGCGCGCCGCTGTCGATGCGCACCGGGACGGTGCGCACCGCGCCCTCGTCCGCCCCAAGCGCCTTGCCGGTTTCGAGCGAGATCACCCAGTTATGCAGGGGGCAGGTCACGGCCGCGCCGTGGACGATGCCCTGCGACAGCGGCCCGCCCTTGTGCGGGCAATGGTCCTCGATGGCGAAGACCTCGTTTTCGGCGGTGCGGAACACGGCGATCTTGCCCTGGGGCGTCTTCACGCAGCGCGCGCCCCTCAGCGGAATGTCGGAGATATCGCCGATTGGATGCCAATTCATATCCATCACCTCACTCTGCAGCTTCAGAAAAACCGACCGTCGCCATCGGCCGGAATTCGTGCTTGTCCTTGCCGGAGACGCGCTCCGACCAAGGGTCGACCTGGGCGAATTTCTGACTGAAGACGAAGCGGTCGAAATAGGCCTTGCGCTTGTCGGCATCACCGATGATCTGGCGGCGGATTTCGTCGAGGCCGACGCGTTTCGCCCATTTGTAGATGCGCTCGAGGTAGCGTGCCTGCTCGCGATACATCTGCGTCAGCGCCACGATATGCTCCAGCGCCTCGTCCTCGGTCTTCACCAGGCCAAGAACTTCCGTGCCCTTGATGTCGAGCCCGGCCGCCCCGGCGAAATGAATCTCGAAGCCCGAATCGACGCAGATGACGCCGATGTCCTTGCAGGTGGCTTCCGCGCAGTTGCGTGGACAGCCGGAGACCGCCATCTTCAGCTTGGCCGGCGTCCAGGAACCCCACATGAACTTCTCGATGCGGATGCCGAGGCCGGTCGAATCCTGGGTGCCGAAGCGGCACCAGTCGGAGCCGACGCAGGTCTTCACCGTGCGCAGCCCCTTGGCATAGGCCTGACCAGAAACGAAGCCCGCCTTGCCGAGATCGGCCCAAACCGCCGGCAGGTTTTCCTTCTCGATGCCGAGCAGGTCGATGCGCTGGCCGCCGGTCACCTTGACCAGCGGGATCTCGAACTTGTCGACGACATCGGCAATGGCGCGCAATTCCTGCGCATTGGTGACGCCGCCCCACATGCGCGGCACGACCGAATAGGTGCCGTCCTTCTGGATATTGGCGTGGACGCGCTCATTGATGAAACGCGACTGGTAGTCGTCGGCATATTCGTCCGGCCAGTCACAGACGAGGTAGTAGTTGAGCGCCGGACGGCATTTGGCGCAGCCGCAAGAGGTCTTCCATTCCAGCTCTTGCATGACGGCGGGAATGGTCTTCAGGCCCTTGGCCTTGATCAGCCGGCGCACGTCGTCATGGCCGAACTCGGTGCAGGTGCACATCGGCTGGACGGCCGCGGGATTGTAGCTGTCGCCGAGTGTCAGCGACATCAGTTGCTCGACAAGGCCGGTGCAGGAGCCGCAGGAGGCGGACGCCTTGGTATGAGCCCGCACGTCATCGAGCGAGCTCAGGCCCTTGGTGCCAATGGTCTCGACGATCTTGCCCTTGCAGACGCCGTTGCAGCCGCAGATCTCCGCATCATCCGGCAAGGCTGCAACGGCCGCCATAGGGTCCAGGGGCGACCCTCCCTGATAGGCCTGGCCGAAGATCAGCGTGTCGCGCATTTCCGAGATGTCGGTGCCACGCTTCATCAGATCGTTGAACCAGGCCCCGTCGGCCGTCTCCCCGTAGAGCACCGTGCCGATGATGCGGTTCTCCTTGAGCACCAGGCGCTTGTAGACGCCGGCGGTCGCGTCGCGCAGCACAATCTCCTCGCGCCCTTCGCCATCAGCGAAATCACCGACCGAATAGAGGTTGATGCCGGTCACCTTCAGTTTTGTCGGTGTATCGGAATGAACAAAAGCACCACTGCGATCGCCGGCCAGGTGGCGGGCGGCAACCCGCGCCATCTCATAGAGCGGCGCCACAAGGCCGTAGACCATGCCGCCGACCTCGGCACATTCGCCAAGCGCCATGATGTGCCCGTCGGAGGTCTGCATGCCGGCGTCGACGACGATGCCGCGGTTGGTGGCAAGTCCGGCCTCCCTGGCAAGGCCGACATTCGGTCGGATGCCGACCGCCATCACGACCAGTGTCGCCGGGATGATGCGGCCGTCATCGAGTTCGATGCCCTCGACTTTTTCTTCGCCGATGATCCGCTTGGTGTTCGCCTTGGTGATGACCTTGATGCCACGCTCTTCGACCGCCTTCTGCAGCAGGTAACCGGCGGCGGGGTCGAGCTGCCGCTCCATCAAGGTCGGCATGACGTGCAGCACGGTAACGTCCATGCCGCGTGCATTGAGGCCGGCCGCCGCTTCGAGGCCGAGAAGACCGCCGCCGATGACGACAGCCTTTTCGCGCGACTGGGCCGCAAGCAACATCGCCTGCACGTCGTCGAGGTCGCGATAGGTGATGACGCCGCGCAGGTCCTTGCCCGGCACAGGAATGATGAAGGGCACCGAGCCCGTCGCGATCACCAGCTTGTCGTAGCTCTCGGTGACGCCATAGTCGGACGTGACGGTCTTGGCGTCACGGTCGATGGCGATGATCTTGTGGCCCTTGTAGAGCGTGATGCCGTGCTTGATGTACCAACCATCGCCATGGATGATGATCTGCTCGTAATCCTTTTCCCCCGACAGCACCGGCGACAGCATGATGCGGTCGTAATTAACGCGCGGCTCGGCGTTGAAGATCGTCACCGCGTAGCGGCCCGGTGCCTTCTCGAAGAGCTCCTCCAGCATGCGGCCCGGCGCCATGCCGTTGCCGATGATCACGAGCTTTTCAGTGGTGTGTTCGGCCATGGGATCACTCCGCAGCTTCGACGAAGCGGTGGCGCTCATAGAGAAATTTGAGCACGGCTTCGCGGCATTTGAGGTAGGTTCGGTCGCCGGCAAGCTCGATGCGCCGGCGCGGGCGGGCGAGCGGCACGTCGAGGATCTCGCCAATGCGGGCCGACGGCCCGTTGGTCATCATCACGATGCGATCGGAGAGCAGCACCGCCTCGTCGACATCGTGCGTGATCATCAACACGGTATTGCCGAGTTCGGCATGGATCTGCATCACCTGGTCCTGCAAATGTGCCCGCGTCAGCGCGTCGAGAGCGCCGAAGGGCTCGTCGAGCAGCAGCACCTTCGGCTCCATCGCAAGCGCGCGGGCGATGCCGACGCGCTGCTTCATGCCGCCGGAGATTTCAGAGGGTCGCTTGTCGGCCGCATGCGCCATCTGCACCAGTTCCAGGTTGCGCATCGTCCAGTCGTGGCGCTCGGCCTTGCTCTTGCTGCCCGCGAAGACCTTGTCGACGCCGAGGCGGACGTTTTCGTAGACCGTCAGCCAGGGCAGCAGAGAATGGTTCTGGAAGACGACGGCGCGATCCGGCCCCGGCTCGTCGGCAACCCGGCCGTCGAGCAGGACGACGCCGGTCGTCGCCTGTGTCAAGCCGGCAACGATGTTGAGCAGGGTCGACTTGCCGCAGCCGGAATGGCCGATGATCGAAATGAACTCGCCCTTGTCGACCGACAGCGAAACCTGCTTCAGCACCTCGGTGCGGCTACCACCGCGCTCGAAGCTCTTATCGATCAGTTCCAGCGAAAGATAGCTCTTGGTCATGGCTTTCCCCTCTCTCAGGCGGTTGCAGTGCCGCGTGTGACGACGCGGCCGACGAGGGCGATGAGGCGATCGAGCAGAAAGCCAACGATGCCGACATAGATGAGCGCAACGATGATGTCGCTGATCAGCGAGGAGTTCCAGGCATCCCAGATGAAGAAGCCGATGCCGACGCCGCCGATCAGCATTTCGGCCGCGACGATCGCGAGCCAGGAAAGGCCGATACCGATGCGCAGGCCGGTGAAGATGTAGGGGGCTGCGGCCGGCAGCATGATCTTGGCGAAATACTCGAGGGCGTTAAGGCGCAGCACCTTGGCGACGTTCTGGTAGTCCTGCGGAATGTTGCGAATGCCGACGGCGGTGTTGATGATGATCGGCCAGATGGCGGTGATGAAGATCACGAAGATCGCCGACGGGTTGCCGTCCTGGAAGGCAGCCAGCGACAGGGGCAGCCAGGCCAGCGGCGGCACGGTGCGCAGCACCTGGAAGATCGGATCGAGGCCACGCATGGCAAGCTGGCTCTGGCCGACCAGCGCGCCGAGCGCGATGCCGACGACGGCGGCGAGCGCATAGCCGATTGCGACGCGCTGCAGGCTCGCCGCTATGTGCCAGAAGAGCCCCTGGTCGACGCCCTGGCCGGCATAGAAGGGATGGGCGATCAGGTCCCAGCTTTCCTCCAGCACCCGCGTCGGCGACGGCAGGCTGGAATCAGGCGCCGAACAGGCGACCTGCCAGGCGACGAGGATCAGCGCCAGCGTGACGAGAAGCGGCAAGACGTTCGTGGCTGCAGCAACGAGCCTCGCGGTAAGCGGCCGGCTACTGCCGACGCTCGCCGAGCGGGTGAAGGCGATGACGCGCGCGGCTGGTCGAGGCATAGCGTCCCGCTTGAGTTTGAGATTGGTGACGGTCATGCCGTTCTCCTTGGAATTCGGAACGGATGGTCGCGAAGCACTCTGGCCGCGACCATCGCAATGGTCAGGCGACGCGCGAGATCGAAAGGCTCTTGAGGTAGGCCAGCGGATCCGCGGGATCGAAAACCTTGCCGTCGAAGAAGTTTTCGACGCCGCGCGAGGTGGATGCCGGCATGTCGGTCACCCCCAGATCCTTGGCGGCCTCGCGCCAGATATCCTCACGGTTGACCTTGGCGACGAGTGCCTTGATGTCGGTATCGGGCGCGAACTTGCCCCAGCGGATGTTCTCGGTGAGGAACCAGGCGTCGTGGCTCTGGAACGGATAGGAGGCGTGATCGCGCCAGAACTTCATGAAGTGCGGGCTCTGCTCGACGACCTTGCCGTTGCCGTAGTCGTATTCGCCCTTGAGACGATCGACGATGTCCTTTGGCGGCACATTGAACCAGCTGCGCTTGCCGACGATCCTCGCCAGCTCGTCCTTGTTGGCCATGTCGTCGCACCATTGCGCCGCTTCCTGGATCGCCATGGTGAGCGCCTTGGCCGCGCGCGGGTTTTTCTCCACCCAATCGGCGCGCATGGCGAAGGACTTTTCCGGATGCTCGTTCCAGATCTCGGCGGTGTTGGCGGCGGTGTAACCGATCTTCTGATTGACGAGCTGCTCGTTCCAGGGCTCGCCGACGCAGAAACAGTCCATGGTGCCGACCTTCATGTTGGCGACCATCTGCGGCGGCGGCACGACGATGGTTTCGACATCCGTGTCCGGATCGATGCCGCCGGCGGCGAGCCAATAGCGGATCCAGAGATCATGGGTGCCGCCGGGGAAGGTCATCGCCACCTTGGCGGCGGCACCTTCGGCCTTCTTTTTGGCGAACGCTTCCTTGAGCGCCGATGCATCGAGGCCGACCTTGAGATCGGCATAGGCCTGGCCGACCGAGATCGCCTGCGCATCGAGATTGAGGCGGGCAAGAATTGCCATCGGCAGCGGCTGGTTGTTCTGAGTGACCTTGCCGGTCGAGATCAGATAGGGCATCGGCGTCAGGATATGGGCGCCATCGATGCCGGAACCGGCGGAACCCAGCACCAGGTTGTCGCGTGTCGTACCCCAGGAGGCCTGCTTGACGACCTCGACTTCGGTCATCCCGTATTTGTCGAAGAGACCCTTTTCCTTGGCGATGATCAGCGGTGCCGAGTCGGTGAGCGCGATGAAGCCGAGCACGGCCTTGGTGGTTTCCGGACCGGAGCTTTGCGCGAAGGCACCGGATGGGAAGGCCGACTTGACCGCGCCAAACAGGGCGGCGGTTGCCGTGGTCTTCAGCAGGCTGCGGCGGGTCAGGCCGCCGGTCGAAAACTTGGTCATGCGCAGGTTCCTCTGCTGGCCGGATAACCGGACATAAAAAAACGCCGCTCGGTGATTGCGTCCGGGATCGGGAGGAATCCTCGGAACAAAAACCTTGCGACGTCGGTGTCTTCGGCAAACGCGATCTGGCGTTTGATCTCGCTTCGATCGCCATTGACCGAAGCATTTCTAGAAAAGCAAAGGCCGTGCCAGTTCGCTGACTTGACCTTTAGATACTTGAATTCAAAACGTAATTTTCGGACTCAGGTGCAGCGCACATAAATTCGCCTATTGTAGAGTCTGCTGAATTATTGTGCGGCGCACATATTTCGCATCCGGAGTCTGCACAAACATGGTGCGTCATCCTCAGCTCTCCTGCTCAACCGAAACGCTCGCCATGGAAGCGCGAACGGGGAAAGAGCGGACATAAGCCTCGATATCCGCGGGATCGAAAACCTGTCCGTCCATGAAGCGGTCGCCCGGCCTGTCGCCCTCGATACGAATGGCGGTATCGGCGGGAATGGCGGCCTCGCCGAGCGCCTGGCGATAGAGGTCGGGGCGATAGGCGGCAGCGGCCAGCGCCTGCATCTCGGGCGACAATCGCGCCTGCCCCCAGCGCACCATCTGGCTGTAGAGCCAGAGCGCCTGGCCGGGACGGGGATAGTTGGCGTGCTCGCGATGGAAGACGAAGTAGTTGTCAATCACGCGCCTGTTGCCGGCCGCATCGATGGTGAACTCGCCGGCGAGAACCCGGCGGATGATTTCGACCGGGGCGCCCACGTAGCGGGGGGCGGCAAGCAGTTCGGCAAGCATGCCGCGATTGTCGGGCTCGTCGCACCAGCGCGCCGCCCGGTCGAGTGCCACGATCAGACGCGATACGGTCTCGGCGTTGGTCTCCGCCCATTCCGGCCGCATGCCGATCACCTTTTCCGGTGCCGAAGGCCAGATGTCCTGCTTGGCGGCGACGATGCGCCCGAGGCCGCGCTCGGAGGCCACCATGTTCCAGGGCGCGCCGACGCAGAAACCGTCGATGGCGCCGGCGGCGAGCGCATCGGAGGTCAAGGGTGGCGGCACGACCACGAGCTTCACATCGCGATCCGGATCGATACCGCCTGCAGCCAGCCAGTAGCGGACCTCGTAGTTGTGCGAGGAGAACGGATAGGTGACGCCGAGCCTTGGCGCCGGCTCGCCGCCGTTGCGCATCCGGCCGAGCACCGCAGCGAGTGCACGTGCATGGGCGAGCGCATTCTCCACCTCGCCAAGATCACCCTCCTCCTGCATACGGGCGAACAGCCGGTTGGAAAGCGTGATCGCATTGCCGCCGCGCCCGAGCGAGAAAGGCGCGATCGTTGGCGAGGGATTGGAACCGAGGCCGAGCATGGCCGCGACCGGCATCGGCGAGAGCATGTGGGCGATATCGAACTGACGAAAGGCGAGGCGGTCGCGCACATTGGCCCAGGAGACATCCTTGACGAGATCGAGCGTCAGCCCCTCCTTGCGAGCGAAGCCGAGTTCCGCCGCTGCGATCAGCACGGCGGCATCGACCAGCGGAATGAAGCCGGCGCGGATCGTTCGTGCCCCCTCGCCACCCAGTCTCACCGGCGCGGGCAGACCCTCGCCCATCGCCGCGCCGGGTCGCGAATTGTCGATGGTCGTCGTCATGATGTTCACTCCGGTATCTCCTTCCGACAGCATCGGAAACCGCGCCCTCACATCAGCAGGCCTGCGGCCGTCACCACGCTTTGCGCGATCTCCGACATCTTCTTCTTTTCGTTCATCGCCGTCTGGCGCAGCAGCGCGAAGGCCTCATCCTCGGAGAGACCCCGCATCTTCATCAGGATGCCCTTGGCGCGCTCGATCACCTTGCGCTCTTCCAGCGCCGATTTCGCATCGGCAAGCTCACGCTGCAGCCGGCTGAAGGCGTTGAAGCGGCTGACGGCCATGTCGAGGATCGGCTTGACGCGCTCCTTCTTCAGTCCGTCAACCACATAGGCGGAGACGCCCGCCTCCACCGCGGCCTCGATCGAGGCCGTATCGGAGCGGTCGACGAACATGGCGATCGGCCGCCCGACGGTGCGGGTCAGCTGGAACAGATGCTCCATCATGTCGCGGTTGGGGTTTTCGATATCGATGACGATGACATCTGGCCTCAGCGTCTCGATGGTGCGGACCATGCCCTGGACTTCGTGGATGACCGTGACCTTGCGATGGCCGGCCTCATGCAGCCCCTCCTCGATGATCGAGGCGCGGATGGCGTTCTCGTCGATCACGAGAATGGTGAGGTCCCGATGCGTCATGCGCCGATCATGATGCAGCGCAGCATTTTTCGCAACAGGATTTGCCTAATGTTTTGACAATCTTTCAATATGCATAAATTTTACTCAACTCGCCGATTGCATTGGCAAGGCCAGGACGATAGCGGGATGCACCTGGACGATGTAGAAGACAGGAAGCAAGGGGATCGGCGCGCGGATGGCAAAGGGTCAGTTCAGGATGCTGCATAGCGCGACCGCGGGCATAGACGCGGTCGAGGCGCAAACGCGCCATTCCTTCGCCCGCCACACCCATGAGCAGTTCGGCATCGGGCTCATCTACCAGGGCGCCCAGAAATCGCTCAGCGGCCGTGGCATGGTGGAAGCCGGCGCCGGCGATATGATCACCGTCAATCCCGGCGAGGTGCATGACGGCGTGCCGATTGGCGACGCCGGGCGCTCTTGGCGCATGCTTTACTTCGATCCTGCCGTCATCTCCGCCGCCGCCGAGGATATCGGCCAGGGCCGCTCGGATGCCGACGAGTTCGCCTCACCCGCTTTCAGGGACGCGGACACGGCAAACGAATTCCGCGCGCTGTTTGCGGCAATCACAGACCCCACGGCACAGGACGAGGCGATCCGGCGCGAGGAACGGCTTCTGCTGCTGCTGGCGAGCGTTCTTGCCACCGGCAGGGCGCGGCACCACGAAAGACCGGCAATGATCACCGCCGCGAAGACGATGATCGACGACGATCCGACCGCCGCGATCACCCTTGCCGACCTCGCCGCGGAGGCAGGGCTCAGCCGCTTTCAACTGGTACGCAACTTCGCCAAATCGGTCGGCCTGACGCCGCATGCCTATATCGTCCAGCGCCGCATCGATCTCGCCCGCCGCCTGATCGGCGAAGGCATGCCGTTGGCAGAGGCCGCATTCGCCGCCGGTTTCGCCGACCAGAGCCACATGACTCGCATCTTCGTCAGCAAATACGGGCTGTCGCCGGGTGCTTACGCCGAGGCAAGAAAGTAGCACCCGCAATTCCGTTCAAGACCCGAAATCCTCTCCGGCGCATTGCTGCACCCACTGCGCGTCGAAAAGCGCGGCACTGCAACGGAGGACGGACATGTCGGAAAAATTTCGGGGCTATTTCTATCTGTCAGTGGCGATGATCCTCGTCGGCAGCACGGTGATCGCCAGCAAGATCATTGCTGCTGGTCTGGCCCCTTTCACCGCGACGGCTCTGCGCTTCGCCATCGCCTTCCCGCTCTTCCTGCTGCTGATGAAGTTCGCCGGGACGTCGTGGCCGAAACTCACGTCGCGGGACTGGCTGATCCTCATCGCCCAGGCCGGCGCCGGCAGCGTCGGCTACACCACCCTGCTGATCACCGGCCTGAGCCTGACGGCGGCAACCGACGCCGGCGTGGTGATTGGCACCCTGCCGGTCGTTTCCGCCGCCATCGCCATCCTCATACTCGGCGAGCACCCCGACCGACGGATGCTTGCGGCGATCGCGCTCGCCGCCGTCGGCGTGCTCACGATCGTCTTCAAGCCCGGCGAAGGCGCCGGCCATTCTCCGCTCGGCATCGCCCTCATCTTCGGTGCCGTCGTCTGCGAGGGCCTGTTCATCCTTCTCAACAAACGCGTCAGGGCCGAGATCTCGCCGCTGGCGCTTTCGACGCTGATGGCCGGCCTCGGCTTCGCCGTCGCTCTCATCCCCGCCCTCTTCGAACCACACGCGACTGTAGGGATCGACAAGGGCGCGATCTTTGCGGTCCTCTATTATGCGCTCGTTCCGACGGTGGCGGGCTTCGTGCTCTGGTATGCCGGCTCCGCACGGGTGAGCGGCACCGAGGCCTCCGTCTTTACGGCATTGGCGCCGGTTTCGGCCGTGCTCTTCGCCTTCCTGCTGCTCGGTGAACCGGTCGGCGTCCACCAGCTTCTCGGCATCGGCTGCGTGCTCGGCGCCATTCTTGGACTGACCGTGCCTCAGATCCGCTCCAGCCGAAGGACAGCGGGCGCCTTTCCCGCAAAGGAGGCTTGAGCCAGAATGAACCCACAGGCTTCGAGGATCTCCATGCATTTCCAACACGCAGACGATATCTGGCGCGACTTCCCGGAGCTCAGCGCCGGCGCCATCTTCATCAACGGCGTATGCAGCGATGTCTCGGTCGAGGACGATATTCGTCGCCTCCACGCGATCGCAGACGACCGCCTCGGCACGGGATCGGAAAGCGACTTGCCGGAAATCCAGGCCTGGCGCCGGACCTTTGCGAAAATGGGGCTGAAGCCGACGCAATATCGTTCGGCCTCCGAGGCGCTGCTCAGGCGCTTCCGGAAGGAAGGCGGCCTGCCGGCGATCCACCCGCTGATCGATCTCTGCAACGCCGCCTCGCTCGCCTTCGCGATCCCGATTGCGGTCTTCGACCTGTCACGCATCGCCGATTTTCTGCAGGTCCGCCGGGCGCTTGGTAAAGAAACCTATCTGACCTTCTCGGGAGAAGTGGAAAGCCCGGAACCCGGCGAGGTGATCTTTGCCGATGGCGAAGGGCGGGCGCATGCGCGGCGCTGGACCAACCGGCAGAGCGGCCATTCCGCGATCCGGCCGCAGACCACACGTGCACTGATCGTTGCCGAAGCCCTGCACGAGACGGCGCGCGACGATGTCGAGCGTTTGATGATCGCGCTTTCGGGGGCGATCGCGGCAGCCTGGGATGTTCGCCCGAACATGGCCGTGCTCGATCGCTCGTCACCGCGTTTCGATTTTTCGATTTAGGGGATCAGCCACGGCGCATCAGCGCCGAATTGCCGGCCGGTGCCGTTAGGCACCGGCCGGACGGAAAACAATCAGGCCGCCTTGGCGACGTGATATTCCTTGATCGCGACCATTTTGATCGCCGGGTAGCGCTCCGCCTCGTAGCGCAGCGAGAAGCTGTCCTGCGCCAGGAAGACCGGGTCGCCGTCGAGATCGCGGGCGATGTCGCCGCGGCGCGCCGTGACGAACTTGTCGAGATCGGCGGCTTGATCGGCCGAAATCCAGCGGCAGACGGAGAAGCGCGACATTTCGAAGGAGACCGGCAGGCCGTATTCGGCGCTGAGGCGCTCCTTCAACACGTCGAGCTGCAGCGCGCCGACAACGCCGACGATCGCCGGCGAGCCGTCTTCGGGCGAGAAGAGCTGGACGACGCCCTCTTCCGCCATCTGCTGCAGCGCTTCCTTCAGCTTCTTCGCCTTCATCGCATCCTCCAGCCGCACGCGGCGCAGGATTTCCGGCGAGAAGTTCGGCACGCCCTGGAACACCAGCGGCTCACCCTCGGTCAGCGTGTCGCCGATACGAAGCGTTCCGTGGTTCGGGATGCCGACGACGTCGCCCGCATAGGCGGTGTCGGCAAGCTGGCGCTGCGACGCGAAGAAGAACTGCGGGGCGCTGAGGCCCAGTTGCTTGCCGGTGCGCGACAGGCGCGCCTTCATGCCGCGCTCGAGCTTGCCGGAGCAGACGCGGGCAAAGGCGATGCGGTCGCGATGGTTCGGATCCATGTTGGCCTGGATCTTGAAGACGAAGGCCGTCATCTTGTCGTCGGTCGCATGCACTGTGCGGATATCCGCCACCTGGTCACGCGGCGGCGGCGCCATGTCGCCGAGCGCGTTGATGAGGTCGCGCACACCGAAGTTGCGCAGCGCCGAGCCGAAGAAGACCGGAGTCAGGTGACCTTCGAGAAAGGCCTTCTTGTCGAAGGGCTTGCAGGCCTCGATCGCCAGCGTCAGCTCGTCGGTGAAGGCGTCGCGCTCGTTTTCCGGCAGGCGATGGGAGGCCATTTCCGGACCATTGACCTTGGTCGGGATTTCCTGCGTATCAGAACCGCGCACGGTGTTGTCGGCCAGATGATAGGAACCGCAGAAGGTCTTGGACCGGCCGATCGGCCAGGTCACCGGCGCGCAATCGAGCGCCAGCTTTTCCTCGACTTCATCCAGGATCTCGAACGGATCGCGGCTCTCGCGGTCCATCTTGTTGACGAAGGTGATGATCGGGATATCGCGCATGCGGCAGACTTCGAAGAGCTTCAGCGTGCGCGGCTCGATACCCTTGGCGGCGTCGATGACCATGACCGCGGCATCCACCGCCGTCAGCGTGCGATAGGTGTCGTCGGCGAAGTCTTCGTGGCCGGGCGTATCGAGAATGTTGAAGACGTTGCCGCCATATTCGAAGGTCATCACCGAGGTGACGACCGAGATGCCGCGTTCGCGCTCGATCTTCATCCAGTCCGAACGGGTCTGGATGCGATCCTTCTTCGCCTTGACCTCGCCGGCGAGCTGGATGGCGCCGCCGAACAGCAGTAGCTTTTCGGTGAGCGTGGTCTTACCGGCGTCCGGGTGCGCAATGATCGCAAATGTGCGGCGGCGGGAGACCGCCTCGGCGAGAGTTTCAGCCATGTCGTAGAATCCTGTGAGTTGCCGCGTCCTTTACAGGCTCGGCCCCGATTATGCAATTGACCGAGACACCCACGCGCCGGCTTATGCGACCATGAGCACACATCTGTCCGAATCCCGCCCGACCCTCAACCTCGTTCGCCTGCCGCACGGCGAGGGCCTTGAGCTGCCCGCCTACGAGACATCCGGCGCCGCCGGCATGGATTTGCGCGCGGCCGTTCCCGCCGATCGCCCGCTGATGCTCACTCCGGGCAAGCGCGCGCTGGTGCCGACGGGCTTCGTCTTCGAGGTTCCGGCGGGCTATGAGGCACAGATCCGGCCGCGCTCGGGGCTCGCCTTCAAGCACGGCATCACCTGCCTCAACACGCCCGGCACGATCGACAGCGACTATCGCGGCGAGGTGAAGGTGCTGCTCGTCAATCTCGGCGACGAAGATTTCCTCATCGAGCGCGGCATGCGCATTGCCCAGATGGTGATCGCGCCGGTCACGCAGGTCACGGTCCGCGAGGCTGACGGTGCGAGCGAGACGGCCCGCGGCGCCGGCGGCTTCGGCTCCACCGGCGTTTAAACGAGATTTTTCCTAAACCAGGGGCGGAAGGCGGCGCTTGACCGGCGACGACTTGACGATCGAAGTGTTGGTCTGCGCCTTCTCGGCGATCCGGTCGAGGATCATGTCGAGCTGCGCCATGTCGCGCACGAAGAGCTTGGCGATGAAACAATCGTCGCCGGTGACCTTGTCGCATTCGACGATTTCGGGCGTGTCCTGGATCAGTCGCTCGACGATGTGCAGCATGCCCGGCATCGGCCGCACGCGGATGACCGCCTGCAGGGGATAGCCGACTTTCACCGGGTTCAGCGCGATGGTGAAGCCATCGAGGATACCGCGCTCTTCCAGCTTGCGGAGACGATCCGCAGCACTCGGAGAGGACAATCCCGCCTCCTGCGCCAGTTCCTTCAGCGAGACCCGGGCATTGGCTGCCAGAATGTCGAGGATTCGTCGGTCAATCTCGTCCAGCATCACGACACCATAAGCCACAGCAACAAACATAACTTCGATAATTAGGCAATCTAGCACGATTGCCTTTGTTCATCCATGGGAATGGCCGCAAGCACCGGCTATTCTCCGATCACCAAGATGGAGCAGTGATCATGAACATCGAACTCAAACGCGGCAGTATCGAGATGACGGCGGCCATGCTGATCTCCGGAACCATCGGCTGGTTCGTGCTGATGTCGGGGCAGCCGGTGACGAGCGTGGTGTTCTGGCGCTGCGTCTTTGGGGCCTTCACTCTCGTGGCCATCGCCTGGGCGCTCGGGCTTCTCGAGCGTCGTCACTTCAGCCGCCGGATGCTGTTGCTCTCGGTTGCCGGCGGCATCGCGATCGTCGTCAACTGGCTGTTGCTCTTCGCCGCCTATTCCCATGCGTCGATCTCGATCGCTACCATGGTCTACAATACGCAACCCTTCATGCTGCTGGGCCTCGGCGCGCTGTTCCTCGGCGAGAAGATCACCGCCACCAAGATCTTCTGGCTAACCGTCTCCTTCGCCGGCATGCTGGCGATCGTCGCGGCCAAGCCCGGCCATGGCTTCGCCCCGGAAAGCTATCTGACCGGCATTGTGCTCGCGGTCGGTGCCGCCTTCTTCTATGCGATCGCAGCGATCACAGCGAAGCTGCTCAAGGGCACGCCGCCGCATCTGATCGCACTGGTGCAGGTGATCACCGGGACCGTGATGCTCGCGCCGATGGCGCTCGCCGCCCCCGCACCGTCAGGGGCCGCACAGTGGTCGATCCTCCTCACCCTCGGTGTCATCCACAGCGGGCTGATGTATGTGCTGCTCTATGGCGCGATCCAGCGGCTGCCGACGCATATGACCGGCGCGCTCTCCTTCATTTACCCGATCGCCGCCATCGTGGTGGACCGCGTCGCCTTCGGCCATCAATTGCAGCCGGTCCAGATCCTCGGCTCCGTGGCGATCCTCGTTGCCGCCGCCGGCATGAATCTCGGCTGGAAACTTCGCCTTCCCTCTTCTATCAAGCGGCAACGCGAAGGGAGCGCCGCATGATCACCTGCTACCTGAAATACGTCATCGATCCCTACAAGGCCGCCGAGTTCGAGCACTACGCCAAGCTCTGGATTCCGCTCGTCAATCGGCTGGGCGGCACGCATCACGGCTATTTCATGCCGCACGAGGGCGCAAACAACATCGCACTGGCTCTCTTCAGCTTTCCGAGCCTTGCGGCCTATGAAAGCTACCGCAAGGAAATGGCCGCGGATGCGGAGTGTCGGGAAGCCTTCGCCTATGCCGAGAAGACGCGCTGCATCGTCAGCTATGAGCGCAGCTTCATGCGGCCGGTTTTCGAATAATCCTCTGCGGAGAGAGCAAGCGCTGGCTCAACGCCGCGCCTCCGACGCCATGCTGAGCGCAAAGCCGAAGAGCGCCGTGCCCATGGCCCAGCGCTGGGCCGCCATGAACAGCGGCCGCCCCGCGAGGAAGGCGGCGATGCCGCTGGCGGCAAGTGCGATCATCGCATTGACAGAGACGCTGGTCACAATCTGGATCGAGCCGAACACCAGCGACTGGCCGAGCACGTTGCCAAGCTCCGGCCGGATGAACTGGGGCAGCAGCGAAAGATAGAGCACCGCCACCTTCGGATTGAGCAGGCTCGTCAGAAACCCCATGACGAAGAGCTTCTTCGGACCGTCCTCCGGCAGTTGGCGGACCTGAAAAGGCGACCGACCGCCCGGTCTGACCGCCTGCCAGGCGAGGTAAAGAAGGTAGCCGGCGCCTGCGAGACGCAGCACATCATAGGCGAAGGGCACGGCCAGAAGCAGCGCGGTGATGCCGAGCGCGGCAGAGACCATGTAGACGACGAAACCGAGTGCGACGCCGCCAAGCGAGATCAAGCCGGCGCCCGGCCCCTGGCTGATCGAGCGCGAGATCAGGTAGATCATGTTCGGCCCCGGCGTCAGCACCATGCCGAGTGCCAGCAGGGCAAAGCCGATGAGATCCTTCAATTCGGGCATGGAAACGCGCCTTTCGCTCGTTTTTCAGCAAGCTCTACCGATCCGGCGTCGAGGGGCAATGCCGGACTTGTCACCCGGTCAATTTTGCCGACCGGCGGGCACATTGGCCGCCGTTCCGTGATTTCCTTTTTTAGCGGTTTGCGTTAAAAGCCCGCACCACCATTGGAAGGAACGTCCATGACGCTCGCGGCCCTCATCGCCTATAGCGGTGCCCTTTTCATCGCGGCGGCCATCCCCGGTCCTGGCGTGACCGCGCTGGTCGCGCGGGCGCTCGGCTCCGGCTTTCGCGAAACCTTCTTCATGGGCCTCGGCGTGATCCTCGGCGACATGATCTATCTCACGGCTGTCGTCCTCGGGCTGGCGCTGATCGCGCAGACCTTCACCGCCATCTTCCTCGTGGTGAAGGTCGCCGGCGTGCTCTATCTCGGCTATATCGCCTGGAAGCTCTGGACCGCGGGGCTGCTGCCGGAGGACATCAAGGCAAAGCCATCGACGAATGCGGCAATGTCGTTCCTCTCCGGCCTGCTCGTCACCCTCGGCAACCCGAAGACGATGCTGTTCTATGTGGCGCTGGTGCCGACGCTGATCGACATTGCCGTGATCGGCCCACGCGACTATGGCCTGCTGCTGACGGCAACCTTCCTGGCGCTCTTGACGGTGCTGGTTCCCTACATGCTGCTCGCAGCGCGGGCGCGCTTGCTGCTCAAGCAACCCAAGGCGCTGAAGGCGCTGAACCGTGTTGCAGCCAGCGTGCTTGCGGGAACGGCCGCCTATATCGCGGTTCGCGCGGGCTGAAAGAACTTTTCCCGAACAACGACTTCGCCGGTGATTTTTCCTTCGGCAGGTCATCCTGTCGCGTTCGCCGTTCTGGAATTGGACGGCCGTTGTTCCTATGCTCAGAGACGAACAATCTACGCCCAAGGGAGAGCCTCATGTCCGACACACGCAAGCCCGGCCGCGGCCGCGTCTATTCCTCGATCACGGAAACGATCGGCGATACGCCCATCGTACGGCTGGACAAGCTTGCCAAGGAGAAGGGCGTGAAGGCGAACCTGCTCGCCAAGCTCGAATTCTTCAATCCGATCGCCTCGGTCAAGGACCGCATCGGCGTGGCGATGATCGAGAGCCTGGAAGCCCAGGGCAAGATCGTTCCCGGCCGCACGACCCTGATCGAACCGACCTCGGGCAACACCGGCATCGCGCTCGCCTTCGTCGCCGCTGCCAAGGGCTACAAGCTGATCCTCACCATGCCGGAGACCATGTCGGTCGAGCGGCGCAAGATGCTGGCGCTGCTCGGTGCCGAACTGGTGCTGACGGAAGGCGCAAAGGGCATGAAGGGCGCGATCGCCAAGGCACAGGAACTGGTCGAGACCCTGCCCGACGCGATCATCCCGCAGCAGTTCGAAAATCCGGCCAACCCGGAAATCCACCGCAAGACGACGGCCGAGGAGATCTGGAACGATACCGACGGCGCGGTCGACATCTTCGTGTCCGGTATCGGCACCGGCGGCACGATCACCGGCGCCGGCCAGGTGCTGAAGGCGCGCAAGCCGTCGATCAAGGTGATCGCCGTCGAGCCGGAGGAATCGCCGGTCCTGTCGGGAGGCAACCCCGGGCCGCACAAGATCCAGGGTATCGGCGCAGGCTTTGCCCCGGCGATCCTCGACACCACGGTTTATGACGAGATCGTCACGGTCAACAGCGCGGAGGCGATCGAGGCCGCTCGCCTCGTCGCCAGGCTCGAAGGCGTGCCGGTCGGCATCTCCGCCGGCGCGGCGCTCACCGCCGCGATCGAGGTTGGCCAGCGCGAGGAAAACGCCGGCAAGACCATCGTCGTCATCATCCCGTCCTTTGCCGAACGCTACCTCTCGACGGCACTGTTCGAGGGCCTCGGCGGCTGATCGGCCTGCGTCTCCGGTCAAAGGGCGCCGCGGGGCGCCCTTTCCTTGTTCCCCGATCGAACAGCGATGTCGCGTCAGGCTCCCTGCTCCGTAAAGCCCGCAAGGTTGGCGAGTGTCGAGCCCAGGCCGGCGCCGTGAAACACATGGATCGGGTACCGCAGAGCCGACCGTCCGCTATGCTGCCGCTTGCAGCCTTTCGCCGGCGATGCGATAGGAAATCGCTTCGGCCAGATGAATGCGCCCGACCGTTACGGCACCGTCGAGATCGGCGAGCGTGCGCGCAACCTTCAGCACACGATGGTAGCCGCGGGCGGAGAATTTCATCTTTTCGGCGGCGTCCCTGAGGAGCTGCAGGCCGGCCGCGTCGGGCTCGGCGATTTTCTCGATCATCGACGTCGATGAGCGGGCATTGCTCGTCAGTTCCGCATGGCCAAGGCCGGCGAAGCGGTCGATCTGCAAGGCCCGGGCGCGGGCAACCCGGCGGGCCACGACCTCGCTGCTTTCGGCGGCCGCCGGCTTCAGGAGATCGGCGGCGCTGACGGCCGGAACGTCGATGCGGATATCGATGCGATCCATCAGCGGACCGGAGATGCGCGCCTGGTAGTCGGCCATGCAGCGGGGGCCACGGGCGCAGGTGCGGCCGGGCTCACCGGCCATGCCGCAGCGGCAGGGGTTCATGGCGGCGACGAGCTGGATCGCGGCGGGATAGCTGACGCGATGATTGGCGCGGGCGATGATGCATTCGGCCGTTTCGAGCGGCTGGCGGAGCGCATCCAGCACCTGCGGCGAGAACTCCGGAAACTCGTCGAGGAACAGCACGCCATGGTGGGCGAGCGACGCCTCGCCGGGTCTGGCACGCAAGCCGCCGCCAACCATGGCGGCCATGGTGGCGGAGTGATGCGGCGTGCGGAACGGCCGCCGGTCCGAAAGTTTGCCGCCCGGCAATTGCCCGGCGATCGAATGGATCATCGACACTTCGAGAAGCTCCGCCGGATTGAGTGGCGGCAGGATCGAGGGCAGGCGTGCCGCGAGCATCGACTTGCCCGATCCGGGTGGGCCGACCATCAGCAGATTGTGGTTGCCGGCGGCCGCCACCTCGAGCGCCCGCTTGGCGCTCTCCTGGCCCTTGATGTCGGCGAGATCGGGCAGGTCGGCGGCCCCGGAGCGGATCGCCGCTTGAGGCCGCGAAAGCACCTGCGTGCCGCGGAAATGGTTGGCGATCGCGATCAGGCTGCGAGGCGCGAGAATATCGATGTCGGCCCCGGCCCAGGCGGCCTCCGCCCCGCTTTCGGCTGGGCAGATCAGCCCCTTGCCGAGCGCATTGGCGCCGATCGCTGCCGGCAGCGCGCCGGCGACCGCGGCGATGGTGCCATCGAGATTGAGCTCACCGATCACGACATAGGGTGCCAGAGCATCGCCGGGAATGGCGCCGAGCGCCGCCATCAAGCCTAGTGCGATCGCCAGATCGAAGTGGCTGCCTTCCTTGGGCAGATCGGCAGGTGCGAGATTGACGGTGACGCGCTTGGCCGGCAACGCCAGACCGGAAGCATGAAGCGCCGCCTGCACCCGCTCACGGCTTTCGGCGACCGCCTTGTCCGGCAGGCCGACGATCTGCATGCCGACCTTGCCCGGCGCTACCATCACCTGAACGTCGACCGGCAGACCCTCGATACCCTGAAATGCGACCGTGCTGACACGCGCGACCATGATTATCCCCTCGCCCGGGCAGCCCATATTCATGGGCGCCGCAACCGCCTTGGGTTGCAAGACGGAGCCTTGCACGGTTCACGCACAAAAACAAGAACAATTACAGAACATCTGACGACAGGAGGCCGCTCACTGTAGTCGACAAGGACGCACGAGCGAGCGGCCGCGGGCAGAGCCGCGGCAATCGCTATTGGCCGGAAGTACTCTACAGCGCCGCGCGTCTTAGCAGACGCGCAAAGATCGAGGTCGATTCAAGGAGACACGCAGTAGGAAGAGCGCCGGATCAGGCGCGCTTGCGCTCGATCGCGTCCCAGAGCAGGCTCGCTATGTCTGCACCGCCGAATTTCTTCACTTCGCGGATGCCGGTCGGCGAGGTCACGTTGATCTCGGTCATATAGTCGCCGATGACGTCGATGCCGACGAAGAGGAAGCCGCGGGCTTTGAGCGCAGGCGCGATACGGGCGCAGATTTCCTTTTCGCGGGCCGTCAGTTCGGTCGGCTCGGGGCGGCCGCCGGCATGCATGTTGGAGCGGGCGTCGTGCTCGGCCGGAACGCGATTGATGGCGCCGACCGGCTCGCCATCGACGAGCAGGATGCGCTTGTCGCCCTTGCGCACCGCCGGCAGGTATTCCTGGGCAATGAAGGGCTCGCGGAACATCTGGCCGAACATTTCGAGCAGCGACGACAGGTTGCGGTCGTCACGGGTCGAGTGGAAAACGCCAGCACCGCCATTGCCGTAGAGCGGCTTCAGGATGATATCGCCCATCTCCTGGCGGAAGCTTGCGATCTCGGCGGGGTCGCGGGTGATCAGCGTCTTCGGCATCAGGTCGGCGAATTCGGTGACGAAGATCTTCTCCGGCGAGTTGCGCACCCAGGCCGGATCGTTGACGACCAGCGTCTTCGGATGCAGGCGCTCCAGAAGGTGGGTCGAAGTGATGTAGGCCATGTCGAAGGGCGGGTCCTGACGGAGCAGGATGACGTCCATGGTCGAAAGATCGACGCGTTCGGCCTCGCCAAGTGTGAAGTGGTCGCCCTTGACGTCGCGCAGTGTCATCTGCTGAACGCTTGCATAGACCTTACCGTCGCGCAGCGACAGTTTCTCGGGCGTGTAGTGGAAGAGGCGATAGCCGCGCGACTGTGCCTCGAGGCTCATCGCAAAGGTGGAATCACCTGCAATGTTGATGCCTGACACATGGTCCATCTGGACCCCGACATTGACGATTTTCGCCATCTTCCCGTCCCCATTGCATCACGGAAACCCGCGATCGATTTCAAACCGCCAGAGCGGAGTGGCCGCGGAAATCGCGCGCCATTCTACTCTGGAAAAGTCCGCAACATGTAGAATGTGGGCGGGCCTTAGGCAAGGCGAGGCGGAGCTATTCGAAGCCTTCGACGAGGGAGGTGATGAGATCGTGATCCGAGAGCGGCCGACCGGACTGATCGAGCGAGGGAATGATCCTGCTTTCGCCGATCTTCAGCCCCCGCGAAAGGAACCAGTCGAGCTTCATCGCAGCTCCGGCCAGCGGGTGATCAGGCTTCCTCTCCACCGGATTTCGGATGGCTGTGGACCAGTGACCGTCAATGACAGGCTGGTTACCCTTTTGTGTCGGAACGATTACAAATTCGGGAATATGCTCCAAGACGGAGTTCTGGCGGAGCACCGCGATCATTTTCCCTGATCCCGCCTCGGTTCAGAAGGCATCCGGCAGATGCCGCGGCCAGCCCCACGGCGTCACCGTGACGATGTCGTAACGCACTGAAAGCCTGTTGTAATCCGGTTGTTTGGCCAGCCAGAGATCGCTCGCCGCGCGAATGCGCCTTTGCGCCGTGGCCGTCACCGCGAAGACACCGGCTTCGGCCGAGCGGCGCGCCTTGACCTCGACGCAGGCAATGAGGTCGCCGCGCCGGGCGATGATGTCGATCTCGCCGAGCTTGGTGCGATGGCGCATGGCGACGATGCGGTAACCCTTGAGCAACAGGCAGAGCGCCGCGCGATACTCGGCGAGGTATCCGCGCCTCAGCGCCTTCAGTCTCCGCCGATCACCCGCATCAGTCGCCATGGCGCTCCTTCAATTGCAGCAGGCGGTCATAGAGTTCCCTGCGCGGCAGGCCTGTCTGGCGGGCAGCTTCAGTCGCCGCCTTGCCGGCCGGCATGTCGGCGACGAGGCTTAGCAGCAGCGCGTCGACATCGGCCGGTTCCGGCTCGGGTGCCGTATCCGGCGGACCGATGACGAGCACGATCTCGCCTTTGACGGCACCTGCCTCCTCATAATGGGCGGCAAGCTCGCCGAGCGTGCCGCGGCGAAACTCCTCGAAGGTCTTGGTGAGCTCGCGGCAGACGGCAGCCCGTCTCCCCTCTCCGAGCACCTCGGCCGCGGCCGCTGCCGTCGCGGCAATCCGGTGCGGCGATTCAAAGAACATGATCGTCGCCGGCACCGTCGCGAATTCCTTGAGGCGATCGCGCTTCGCCTTATCCTTGGTCGGCAGGAAACCGGCAAAGAGGAAGGCGTCGTTCGGCAGTCCGGAGCCGACGAGGGCGGCGAGCGGCGCCGAGGCACCGGGGATCGGCACGACGCGGTGTCCCGCCTCGATCGCAAGCTGGGCCAGGCGGTAACCGGGATCGGAAACCAACGGCGTACCGGCATCGGAGACGAGTGCGACCGATCGCCCTTCGGCGAGCGCTGCCAGCAACCGTGGCCCGACCTCGTCGGCATTGTGTTCGTGGTACGCGTAAGGCCGGTTCACGACGCCGTAGCGGTCGAGCAGCACGCGCGTGACCCGCGTGTCCTCGCAGGCGAGCACATCGGCGCCGGCGAGCGTTTCCAGCGCCCGCAGCGTGATATCGCCGAGATTGCCGATCGGGGTTGCCACCAGATAGAGCGCGGCATCGAGCGGACGGGCCGGGACGCAGACATTGTGGAGGCGATAGCTGCGCTCTCTCTGCCCGCCCGATGGTTCCGATGTCTTCTGTTTTTCCACCTGCAACGTCCTGATCGTGCCCGCCGAAGCGCTGTACTCAAGTTTATGATTTCGGATCGGGTCGGCCTGAAATCATAAACGTGATCGTTTCTCGTAAGTTAGAGCGAGATGCGGGCGGAAAGCCGCAAACACCATTCCGCATCTCGCTCTGGTCTCGCCTTTATGAGCGAGCCGGCATGTCGGAGCAAGGGCACGAGGGCGGGGCAGCGCGCCGCACCTGGGGACAGAAGCCCTCAAACCCCTTGCTTTCCGGGCGCTGTTTCTGCCATTTTGCCGGTCCACATCTTTCCGGTCGGTCGGCCGGGACACTCGCAGTTGACGCTCAGGCGGGCGCCTCGTCCGCCGGGCAATGGTTGAAAGCGGCATCCCATGCGCATTACTCTCGAGCGGTCCAACCTCCTGAAATCGCTGAACCACGTACACCGCGTGGTCGAGCGGCGAAACACGATCCCGATCCTCTCGAACGTGCTCCTGCGTTCCGACGGCGCGAGCCTGGAAATGAAGGCGACCGACCTCGACCTCGAAATCACCGAGGCGACGCCGGCGCAGGTGGAACAGTCGGGCGCGACCACGGTGCCGGCGCATCTGCTCTACGACATCGTGCGCAAGCTGCCCGACGGTTCGGAGGTGCTGCTCGCCACCAATGCCGAGGGCACGGCAATGACCGTTGCCTCGGGCCGTTCGAAATTCTCGCTGCAGTGCCTGCCGCAGTCCGACTTCCCGGATCTCACCGCCGGCAGCTTCTCGCACTCCTTCCGCCTCAAGGCGACCGACCTCAAGATGTTGATCGATCGCACCCAGTTTGCGATCTCGACCGAGGAAACCCGCTACTATCTCAACGGTATCTTCATGCACACCGTCGAGAGCAAGGGCGAACTGAAGCTGCGCGCTGTCGCCACCGACGGCCACCGTCTGGCCCGCGCCGACGTGGAGGCGCCGTCCGGCTCCGAGGGCATGCCGGGCATCATCATCCCGCGCAAGACCGTCAGCGAATTGCAGAAGCTGCTCGACAATCCGGACCTCGTCGTCACCGTCGAAGTGTCCGATGCCAAGATCCGCCTGACCATCGGCTCGATCGTCATGACCTCGAAGCTGATCGACGGCACCTTCCCGGACTACCAGCGCGTGATCCCGGCCAACAACGACAAGGAACTGCGCGTCGATTGCCAGTCCTTCGCCCAGGCCGTCGACCGCGTCTCGACGATCTCGTCCGAACGCGGCCGCGCCGTCAAGCTGGCGCTGAGCGAGGGCCAGATGACGCTGACGGTCAACAATCCGGATTCCGGCAGTGCTACCGAAGAACTGCCCGTCGGTTACGAACACGACCCACTCGAAATCGGCTTCAACGCCAAGTACCTGCTGGACATCACCTCGCAGCTGACCGGCACCGATGCGATCTTCATGCTGGCCGATCCGGGCTCGCCGACGCTCGTTCGCGATCTTGCTGCCGAAGACGCGCTTTACGTGCTCATGCCAATGCGCGTGTAACCAGGCCTGACGTGGTGCGAATGCCAACCCGTCACGCCTGCGCGTGACGGGTTTTTTATTGGTCGATCCATCCGGCGGCTGTTGATAAGCGGACGCTTTCAGGCGCAGATAGACTTGTTTTTGCCGCAGATGGGGACACATTATTGTTGCCGCCGCCGCGACCGGCTCGAATCAGCGAGCGAGGATCAATCGCGGGCGGCCGTATGAGGAGAGGACGACGGTTTTGAGGGGTTCAATGAATTTGCGCGTGAAGGTGAAGGAACGGCTCGGACGGAAGTTCGACGAGGAAATTCGCTTTTTCAAGGGATGGATGAGCAATGCCAAGGCTGTCGGCGCAATCCTGCCGACCTCTTCCGTTACCGCGCGCCGCATGGCGAGCGTCATCAATCCCGCTTCGGGCCTGCCGGTTCTGGAGCTGGGCCCGGGCACCGGCGTCATTACCAAGGCAATTCTGGAACGCGGCCTGCCCGCATCGAGCCTGGTCTCGGTCGAATATTCCACCGACTTCTATAACCAGCTCAAGGCCAACTTCGCCGGCGTCAACTTTGTCAATGGCGACGCCTTCGATCTGGAACATACGCTCGGCGAACTGAAGGGGCAGACGTTCGACAGCGTCGTCTCGGCGGTGCCGCTTCTGAACTTTCCGATGCACCGGCGCGTCGAACTGATCGAGGATCTGCTGTCACGCATCCCGGCCGGCCGGCCGGTCGTGCAGATTTCCTACGGGCCGCTGTCGCCCGTCGTCGCCATGCCGGACCGCTACAGCATCCAGCACCTCGACTTCGTCGTGCGCAACATCCCGCCGGCTCAGCTTTGGGTCTATCGTCGGGCACACTGACGGAATGTTCGGCGTCTACGTCACCCATCCGCAGGTCCAGATCGATCCAGACGTGCCCGTTCCGCAATGGGGACTTTCCTCGGTTGGCCGCGAGCGCGCGGCCAGGACCGCGACCTTGCCCTGGGTGCGTTCGCTCGGCAGGATCGTCTCGAGTGACGAGACCAAGGCGATCGAGACGGCGCAACGGCTTGCCGATGCGGCTGGGCTGACGGTCGAAATCCACCACGAGATGGGCGAGAACGACCGCTCCGCCACCGGCTTCCTGCCGCCGCCGGAATTCGAGGCGGCGGCCGACTGGTTCTTCGCCCATCCGACGGAAAGCTTTAAGGGCTGGGAGCGCGCGATCGACGCCCAGGCCCGCATATCGGATGCAGTCTTGCGTGTTCTCGACAATCACGATCCCAAGATTCCGATCGCCTTCGTCGGCCACGGCGGCGTCGGCACCCTCTTGAAGTGCCGGCTGCTCGGCGCACCGATTGCCCGCAGTTCCGACCAGAAGGGCGGTGGCGGCGGCAACGTCTTCGCTTTCCGCCTTGCGGATCGCGCCGTCGCATGCGACTGGACCGCCATGGAAAACTGGCAGGGGATCTAGACGATGACCGAAACCGCGCGCGACAGACTGATCGTAGGCCTCGACCTTCCGACGATCGCCGATGCCGAGAGGATCGTGTCGACGCTCGGGGACGAGGTCTCCTTCTACAAGATCGGTTATCAGTTGGTCTTTGCCGGCGGGCTCGAATTCGCGCGCGACCTTGCCAAGAGCGGCAAGAAGGTCTTCCTCGACATGAAGCTGCTCGACATCGACAACACGGTTGCCAAGGGCGTCGAGAACATCGTCAAGATGGGCATGTCGATGCTGACCCTGCACGCCTATCCGAAGGCGATGAAGGCGGCCGTCGAGGCTGCCAGGGGTTCCGACCTCTGCCTGCTCGGCGTCACCGTGCTCACCTCGATGGACGAGCAGGACGTGATCGATGCCGGTTATGAGTACGATCCGCATACGCTGGTGCTGCGCCGGGCCGAACAGGCGCGCGCGGCCGGCATGGGCGGCATCGTCTGCTCGGCCGAGGAATCCGCCGCGGTGCGCAAGATCATCGGGCCGGACATGGCGCTGGTCACCCCGGGGATCCGCCCGGCCGGCGCCGACAAGGGCGACCAGAAGCGGGTGATGACGCCCGCCGAAGCGCTGAAGGCCGGATCCAGCCATCTCGTCGTCGCGCGCCCAATCGTCGCAGCCGCCGAACCGCTTGCCGCCGCCCGCGCCATTCTGGCGGAGATGGACGGGGCTCTCCCGCGCTGAGACGGGCAGTCTTCCTGACGCCGAAGCGATCCCATGTTGAGCCGCTTGACCTCGACCAAAATTTGCCGGAAGTAACTGCCGTCGGCCCCGGTGCCGAAAGACGAGGAGCTCAACATGGCCAAGGGATACTGGATCGCACGGGTCGATGTCCGCGACCCCGAGCGCTACAAGGATTATGTGGCGGCAGCAAAGCCGGCCTTCGAGAAATACGGCGCGAATTTTCTCGCGCGCGGCGGCGAACATCATCGCCTCGAGGGCGGCGTTCGTGCGCGCAACGTCGTCATCGAATTTCCGTCGCTGCAGGCAGCGGTCGATTGTTACAACTCGCCCGAATATCAGATTGCCGCTGCGATCCGCCAGGAAGTCGCCGACGCGGAGATGGTCGTCGTCGAAGGCATCTGACGGCCCGGCATCCCCATCTTCCTATAGGTCCTGCAAGCCGCGTGGATTGGCCTTCACCTCTCGCGGCTGTTGGGCTATGTAGCAATCAATTCTTTCCTCTGCGATCAGGAGTGCGTTTCCCATGACCTTGTCCAACCTTCCGCCGCTGGTGACGATTTTCGGCGGATCCGGGTTCGTCGGCCGTCATGTCGTGCGCGCGCTTGCCAAGCGCGGCTACCGCATTCGTGTTGCCGTTCGCCGGCCGGACCTTGCCGGCCACCTGCAGCCGCTCGGCAATGTCGGCCAGATCTCCTTCGTCCAGGCGAACCTGCGTTATCGCAAATCCGTCGACCGCGCCGTCGAAGGCGCCGACCACGTCATCAACTGCGTCGGCGTGCTGTTTGAAAGCGGCCGCAACACCTTTGACGCCGTCCAGGATTTCGGCGCGCGCGCCGTGGCGGAAGCGGCGCGCAGCGTCGGCGCGACGCTGACGCACATTTCGGCAATCGGCGCGGACGCTTCCTCGCCGTCGCAATATGCCCGCAGCAAGGGTCGCGCCGAGGCGGCGATCCTGGAAACGAAGCCTGACGCGATCATCCTGCGTCCTTCGATCATCTTCGGACCCGAGGACGGCTTCTTCAACAAGTTCGCCAGCATGGCCCGTTCTTCGCCGATCCTGCCGCTGATCGGTGGTGGTCACACCAAATTCCAGCCGGTCTACGTGACCGACGTGGCCGAGGCCGTCGCGCGCGCCGTCGACGGCAAGATCGCCAAGGGCAAGATCTATGAGCTCGGCGGCCCGGATGTCTTAAGCTTCCGCGACTGTCTTGAGATCATGCTGAACACGATCGACCGCAAGCGTACGCTGGTGTCGCTGCCCTTCGGCGTTGCGTCCCTTGTCGGCAGCATCGCATCGATGGTCCCCTTCGTCACGCCGCCGCTCACGGCGGACCAGGTGGTGTTGCTGAAATCCGACAATGTCGTCTCGGCAAAGGCGGTTTCGGAGGGACGCACGCTCGCCGGCATCGGCATCGAGCCGACCATGCTGGAATCGATCCTGCCGACCTATCTGGTGCGCTATCGCCCGCAGGGCCAGTACACCCGCAGCGGCCGCGCCGCCTGATCGCTGCGAAGCCCATCTTCTTTTGAACGGCCGCCGGCACCCGCCGGCGGCCGTTTGCTGTGGTATCCGGGCAACAGCGTTGCAGTTCTGCCGCAGTTAATAAAGCGAATGGCATTTACCGCAAATTCAACATGTCCTGATATTGATCATGTCATATCCAGCGACTAAACACCGCCTCGCGCCCCGATCGCAAGGCACGGCGGGCGGCAGCAGCAATCTCGAAAGGCATAGCGTCCATGGGCAAGTCGATCGCAATCTTTTTTGCGTCTGCGGCACTGATCATTCTGGCTGGCTCATTCATCGCGCCGAACACGGTCGCGAGCAGCGGCAAGGATTGCGCGCCGGCCTATGGCGTCGATCCGTGCACGACGGCATCGATCGATCTTTCCGGCCACTAAGGCCGGCGCCCTTCAGATCACGCAATTCCGGACGGAAGGCCGCTTCGCGCTTTTTCCCGGAATTGCTGCGAGGGGCATATTTAGAGTTATTGGCGGGGGCCAGTAGCCGCGTGCGTTTCACCTTGAGACGCACGCGGCTTAGTTTTTGAGACCCGGTCAGAGATCAAGGAAAACTGAGGCCAAAGAAAAAGGCGCGTCCGAGAACGCGCCTTCGTTTGGGGATCGTTGATCCCGGTTCAGCCAAGCAGCCAGAGGCCGATCAGGCCGGCCGTGCCGACGAGGATGCGCCAGATGGCGAACGGCGTGAAGCCGCGCCGCGAGACGAAGTCCAAGAGCGAACGCACGACGAAGATGCCGGCAACGAAAGCCGCGATGAAGCCGACGGCGATCAGCGTGAAATCATCGAAGGAAAGCGCGTCGCGGTTCTTGTAAAGATCCAGCGTGAAAGCGCCGACCATGGTCGGCATCGCCAGGAAGAACGAGAACTCCGCGGCCGAGCGCTTGTCCGTCCCCATCAGCAGGGCGCCAGCGATCGTGGCGCCGGAGCGCGAAGTACCGGGGATCATCGCCAGGCACTGAAACAGGCCGATCTTCAGCGCCAGCGACGGCGGATAGTCCATCACGTCGGTATAGCGCGGCTTCAGCGGCAGATGGTCGATCGCATAGAGGATGACACCGCCGACGATCAGCACGACGCAGATCAGGGCAGGTGTCTCGAACAGCACCGCCTTGATGAAATCATGGGCGATTGCACCGATGACGGCCGCCGGCAGGAAGGCGATCAGAACGGACAGGACGAAGCGGCGCGCCTTGATGCTCGTCGGCAGCGCCAGCGCGATCGACAGAAGCTTCTGGAAATAGACGAGCAGGATCGCCAGAATGGCGCCGAGCTGGATGAGGACGGCGAAGGTGTTACCCGGCGACTTGAAGCCGAGAAAGTGGCCGGCGAGAAGGACGTGCGCCGTCGACGAGACGGGGATGAACTCCGTCAAGCCCTCGATGAGCCCGAGGACGAGCGCGCTGATGATCGATTGATCCGCCATATATGAGATTTTCCTGACAAGTTTTGGAGTGGGAGGAAAAGGCTGATTCGCTTGTGTTTACCACCACAAATTTCTATAGCTCTATCACAGGAGCCGTGGCCAGACGCTTGCGCCGCCACGCTGACGCCCCCTGCAAAAAGCCGACGCCCCCTGCAAAAAGACTCTGAGAAGCAAGATCATCGATGCCGACACTGTATCATCACCCCATGTCCGCCGCTTCACGGTTCGTACGCCTTATCCTCTCGGAATATGGCTATCAGACGGAATTGTCCGAGGAGCAGCCCTGGGAGAACCGGCGCGACTTCCTGGCCTTGAATCCGGCCGGGACGTTACCGGTCTATGTTGACGACAGTATGAGAGCACTTTGTGGCGCCACGATCATCTCGGAATATCTCGACGAGACGAACGGCATCATGAAGCGGGATCGTCGGCTTCTGGCGGAAGACCCGTTCCAGCGCGCGGAAATCCGCCGCCTTGTCGAGTGGTTCCTGCAGAAGATGGAAGCGGACGTCACCCGGCCGCTGGTGCGCGAGCGGATCTTCAAGCTGCAGATGACGCCGGACCAGGGTGGCGGTGCGCCCGACAGCAAGATCCTGCGCACCTCGCGCGCCAATATCCGCCAGCATATGAAGTATCTCTCCTGGCTCGCGGGTTCGCGCACCTGGCTTGCCGGCGACCGCATCTCCTATGCAGACCTCGCGGCGGCTGCGACGGTGTCCGTGCTCGACTATCTCGGCGAGATCGACTGGTCGGATGCCCCGACCGCCAAGGAGTGGTACCAGCGGCTGAAGTCCCGCCCCTCCTTCCGCCCGCTGCTTTCCGAGCGCGTGCGCGGCGTAACCCCGGTTCCGCATTATGCGGACCTCGACTTCTGAGGCTGAAACCGTGCCCGGCATCGCTGCCAAGGCTGACAGTGGGGATAGACGGCGGCTGAAGCTGACCGAATTCCTGAAGGCCGAGGCGGCAGACAAGGGCTTCGATCTCTGTCGCATCACCCGGCCGGACGCCATTCCCGAGGCGCCGGCACGGCTGCAGGACTTCCTCGACGACGGCTTCCACGGAACGATGGACTGGCTCGCCGAAACTGCCGCGCGACGCTCCGACCCGCGAACGCTCTGGAGCGACGTGCGCTCGGTCGTGATGTTCGCGATGAATTACGGGCCGGAAGAGGATCCGCGCGGAATTCTCGAAAAGACCGATCTCGGCGCGATCTCGGTCTACGCCCAGAATCGCGACTATCACGACATCATCAAGGGCAAGCTCAAGGAAGTCGCGACGCGGTTTGCCGCGCGCGCCGGCGAGGACGTCAAGGTCTTTGTCGACACCGCCCCGGTGATGGAGAAACCACTCTCGGAAAAGGCCGGCCTCGGCTGGCAGGGCAAGCACACCAATCTCGTCAGTCGCGAATTCGGCTCCTGGCTGTTTCTCGGCAGCCTGTTCACCACCGCGGAACTCATCATCGACGAGCCGGAGCGCGACCATTGCGGCTCCTGCCGCGCCTGCCTCGATGCCTGCCCGACCGGCGCTTTCCCCGCACCCTATCAGATCGACGCGCGGCGCTGCATTTCCTACCTGACGATCGAGCACAAGGGGCCGATCGACCCGGAACTGCGGCCGCTGATGGGCAACCGTATCTATGGCTGCGACGACTGTCTCGCCGTCTGTCCCTGGAACAAGTTCGCCCAGGCGGCTTCCGAAATGAAGCTGAAGGCGCGCGAGGATCTGAAGGCCCCGTCGCTGGAAACCTTGCTCGACCTCGACGACCCGACCTTCCGCAGCCTGTTCTCGGGCTCGCCGGTCAAGCGCATCGGCCGCGATCGTTTCGTGCGCAACGTGCTGATCGCGGCCGGCAACTCCGGCGATCCGGCGCTTGCGCCCGCGGTCAAGGCACGCATCGATGATCCCTCGCCTGTGGTACGGGCGATGGCGGTCTGGGCCCTGTCACGATTGGTCGCGCCGGCAGCGCTTGCAGAATTTGCCGAACAATGCGAGCCAGAGACGGACGAAGACGTCCTCAACGAATGGCAGATGGCGGGAGTGAGCCGATGCATGTCCTGATCCTTGGCGCCGGCTACTCCGGTACGGCAATCGCGCAGGCCATGGCTCCGGCGGCGGCAAGCGTTGTCGGCACGACCCGCACCGCGGAGAAGGCGGTGAAGCTTGAAAGGGCCGGAATCCATCCGATCCTGTTCGATGGAGAAACGATCTCCGACGAACTCGCAGCCGCGCTTGGCCAGGCGACGCACCTGGTCCAGTCGATCGCGCCCGGCCGCGACGGCGATCCGATGTTCCGCGCTTCCAGCCCGGATCTCGCGCAACTGGCTCCGAACCTCACGTGGATCGGCTATCTGTCGACGGTCGGCGTCTATGGCGACCATGGCGGGGCATGGGTCACCGAGGACATGCTGCGCAAACCGGTTTCGGCGCGCTCGGTCGAGCGGGTGGAAGCGGAAGACGGCTGGATCGCCTTCGGCGCCAGGCAGACCATCCCGGTCGCGGTGCTCAGACTTGCGGGCATATACGGCCCGGGACGCAATGCCTTCTGCAATCTCGCAAACGGCACGGCCCGACGCCTGATCAAGCCGGGGCAGGTGTTCAACCGCATCCGCGTCGAGGACATCGGCGCGGCGACCTTGTTCCTCGCCAGCAACGGTACGAGCGGCGTCTTCAACATTACCGACAACGAGCCGGCGCCGCCGCAGGACGTTGTGGCCGAAGCCGCGCGGCTGATGGGTGTGGAGCCGCCACCGGAGATCCCGTTTGAACAGGCGGAACTCTCGCCAATGGCCCGCTCCTTCTATGGCGAGAACAAGCGCGTTTCGAACGCCCGCATGCGCGCCACCGGCTTCGAGTTCGCGTATCCCGATTATCGCGTTTCGCTTGCGCAGCTCTGGCAATCCGGCGCGTGGCGCAACGCCTGAAACGCAACGCGGCGTTCAATCAACAACATAATCCCAAATGCTTATAGAAAGCCGATAGTCTGTTCATCAGTAATGGCGATGGAAACGCCGCCCGAATTGTGACATTCTCTGGATATTCCTTCGATACTTGATGAATTAAATACAACCTAGGCGCTAGTGTAGAATTTTCGACCATCCGGATTCCGGAATTTTCGTCCAATTCGAAATTTTTAATGAATTTTTTCGTTTACCACCGAGTTGCGCCTGCGTGCGGAAGGCCGACAGCGTTCAACCGCTGATTCCAAAGAACTTCCCGACTTCATTTAAACTATTTCAAACGATCTTCGTTTTTGAATTTTCGTCCTTTTTTAATAATTCCTAATAGAACGTAAATGGTTGAAGCACGGTTTTGCCATTTTTCGCCCCAATTAGCGTTTCTCAGAAGATTTTTACCAATCGTTTGACCAGGGGGATCGCCAGTTTGACGCCAGCGAAGATCAAGGCGGCTGCCGCTGCAGCGCTGTTCACGACCGCTATCGGTCTCGTTTCCGTTTCCGATAGCCATGCAGCCGGCGCCGGCTGCGGCGGCGCATCCTGGTATGCGCTGAGTTCCAGGACCGCCTCCGGCGAGCGCATGAATGCGGCACACCTGACCGCCGCCCACCGCAGCCTGAAATTCGGAACCAAAGTTCAGGTCACCAACAAACGCAACGGCAAGAGCGTGATCGTTCGCATCAACGATCGTGGGCCATTTATTCGCGGACGCGTCATGGATCTTTCCAAGGCCGCGGCCTCGCAGATCGGCATGGTACGCTCCGGCACCGCCAGCGTCTGTTATCGCGTCGTCAATTCCTGATCTTGAAATACTGCCGTCCGACCAATCGTCGGGTGGGTTTACTTGAGAAAGACCGTTCTTAAGCGGTTAATCTTCTCCGCCGTCTTGCTCTTCGATGCCATCGCCGCTACCACGGCGAAAAAGGAGTTGATCGAAGATGCGTTTGGGCGGCAGGCTCGCTGGAGCCATTGAGGTTCTTGAGGATATCGAAAAGCGGAAGCGCCCGGTCGCCGACGCGCTCAAGGATTGGGGCCTTTCCCATCGCTTCGCCGGATCCGGCGATCGCTCCGCGATCGGCAACATCGTCTACGACGCCCTTCGCATGAAACTCTCGCACGCCTATCTGATGGACAGCGACAGCGCCGCAGCACTCGGTCATGCCGTCATGTACCGCCAATGGGGCTTCACCCCGGAAGCGCTCGCCGCCGAACTCGACGGCGATAGGTTCGCACCGGAAGCCCCTTCCGCCGAGCGCATGCAGGCCTTCACGACGCGACGTCTCGAAGACGCGCCGGCCTATGTCCAGGGCGATATCCCCGAATGGGTTCAGGCCTCCTTCGAGGAAAACTTCTCCGACGACTGGCTCGAGGAAGCCAAGGCGCTCGCCGGCCGACCGACGCTCGACCTGCGCGCCAATACGCTGAAAGCCTCGCGCGCCAAGGTGCTGAAAGCGCTGGAGCGCAGCGGTGCGGAACCGGCGACGATCGCCCGCAACGGCATTCGCATTCCCGCCGGAGAAGGCGCCTCGCGCCTGCCGAACGTGACGGCGGAACTTTCCTTTCAGAAGGGTTGGTTCGAAGTCCAGGACGAGGGCTCGCAGATCGTTGCCGATCTCGCCTTTCCCCAGGAAGGCGAACAGGTGCTCGACTATTGCGCCGGCGGCGGCGGCAAGACGCTCGCCATGTCGGCGGCGATGAACAACAAGGGCCAGGTGCACGCCTACGACACCGACCGCAAGCGCCTCGCCCCGATCATCGAGCGGCTGAAGCGCGCTGGCACCCGCAATGTCCAGGTGCATGAATCGACCGAAAGCCTGGCGCCGCTCGCCGGCCGCTTCGACCGCGTGCTGGTCGATGCGCCCTGCACCGGCACCGGCACCTGGCGCCGGCGGCCGGACACCAAGTGGCGGCTCAACCAGAAGAACCTCGAAGAGCGCATCTCCCAGCAGGAGGAAGCGCTGGCAAGTGCTGCCCAGTTCGTCCGGCCGGGCGGCCACCTCATCTATGTCACCTGCTCGGTACTGCCTGAGGAAAACGAAGCCCAGGTCTACGGCTTCTGCGAAGACAATCCGGAATTCGAGATCCTCTCGGCTGCCGACATCTGGGCGACGCTCTTCGGGACCGACAAGCCGCAGCCCTGGTCGGCCGACATGAAGACGGTGACGCTGACGCCCGCTTCCACCGGCACGGACGGCTTCTTCTTCTGCCTGATGCAACGCAAGGGCTGAGCCCTTCGCCGGCCACCGAACGCCCGGCATCAGATTGAAAGGTTCTAAACTATACACTTTGACACAAGTTTGCTTTTGGTTCATGAGAGGCGGGCCCGGCCGGGGCCTTTTCTCATGGCCCGACGCCTGAACGACACCCGTGTCTGCGGGCTCGCTCGGCTGCGCCGAAGGAAGCAACAGGAGAGGGTCATGACCAAGAAATTCATCCGTGGCGCCGCGCTGGCGTTGATGACGGCAACGTCGGCGCTGGCCCTGCAGCCGGCCCACGCCGCCACCGATGCCGCCGCCGTGGTGAAGCATTACACCGCTGTCGCCCATGCCAAGTTCGAAGATGCGCTGACGACGGCCGAGGCACTCGACAAGGCAGTCGACGCGCTGATCGCGACGCCGAGCGAAGAAACGCTGAAGGCAGCGCGCGACGCCTGGCTCAAGGCCCGCAATCCCTATCAGGAAACCGAAGTCTACCGTTTCGGCAACGCGATCGTCGACGAGTGGGAAGGCAAGATCAACGCCTGGCCGCTCGACGAGGGCCTGATCGACTATGTCGATCCGAGCTACGGCAGCGAGAGCGACGAGAACGCTCTCTTCACCGCCAACGTCATCGCCAACAAGACGATCAAGATCGACGGCAAGGACGTCGATGCCAGCAACATCACGCCGGAATTCCTGGCGGGCACGCTGCAGGAAGCCGGCGGCATCGAGGCTAACGTCGCGACCGGCTACCATGCGATCGAGTTCCTGCTGTGGGGCCAGGACCTGAACGGCACCAAGGCCGGCGCCGGAAACCGCCCCTATACGGACTACGACCCCAAGGCCTGCACCGGCGGCAATTGCGACCGCCGCGCCGCCTATCTGAAGGCCGCGACCGAGCTGCTCGTTTCCGACCTCAAGGAAATGGTCGCCAACTGGACACCGGACGGTGCTGCGACCAAGGCCGTCGAGGCCGATCCGAAGGCCGGCCTCGTCGCCATCCTCACCGGCATGGGCTCGCTCTCCTATGGCGAGCTTGCCGGCGAGCGCATGAAGCTCGGCCTGCTCTTGCATGATCCGGAAGAAGAGCACGACTGCTTCTCCGACAACACGCACAACTCCCACCTTCATGACGCGATCGGCATCCAGTCGGCCTATACGGGCGAATACACCCGCGTCGACGGTACGAAGATGACGGGCGCCTCGCTCTCCGAACTCGTCGCCGCCAAGGATGCGGCTCTCGACAAGGAAATGACGGCCAATCTCGCCACCACGGTCGAGAAGATGCAGGCGATGGCGAAGCGGGCGGAAACGACCGAGGCCTACGACCAGATGATCGGCGAAGGCAATGCCGAGGGCAACGCCACGGTTCAGGCGGCGATCGACGGTCTGATCGCCCAGGCGAAGACCGTGCAGCGCGTCATTGCGTCGCTGGATCTCGGCACGATCGAGCTTGAAGGTTCGGACAGCCTGGACAATCCTAACGCCGTCTTCCAATAAGCTGAAAAGGCGGGCCGCCCGGCATAGGTGCGGCCCGATCCTCCGTAGATGAAACCTGGCGTCCCCGGCCTCTTCGCGCTTCTTCTCGTTCAAGCGCTTTCTACGGCCCTGCCCGCTCTTGGCGGCGACGGTCTTCCGACCGAACGCACCGATCTCGACAGCAAGGACCGCGCCCGCGTCGAAGCGGTGACGCGGCCGACGACGGATTTCTCCAAGGCAGAGACCTTCGAGGCGATGTCCGGGGGTGCAGCGACTTCGATCGCGCCCGTCAACGCCGACAGTTTCTCGCAGTTCTCGGCCAATCTCACGTTCCAGGAGGAAGAGGGCTTCAAGCTCGGCAATGCGCTCTTCCGCAAGCTCTGGGTTTCCTCACCCTCCTCGACCCAAGCGTCCGACGGGCTCGGTCCGCTCTACAACGCCCGCGCCTGCCAGAGCTGTCACCTGAAGGACGGGCGCGGCCGCCCGCCCGAAGGCTCCACCGATACGACTTCGATGTTCTTCCGCCTGGCGCGCCCGCCGCGCGACGACGAGGAACGTCGGCTGCTCGAAGCCCTTAAGGTCGTCAATTTTCCGGATCCGGTCTATGGCGCCCAGCTTCAGGACAGCGCCGTGCCCGGGCTTACGGCCGAGGGCCGCCTGAAGGTCAGCTACACCGAGGAGCCCTTCACCTTTGCCGACGGCGAGACCGTGTCGCTGCGCAAGCCGAGCTATTCCATTGCCGACCTCGCCTACGGGCCACTCGATCCGGCGACGACGCTTTCGCCACGCGTGGCCCAGCCGATGATCGGGCTCGGCCTGATCGAGGCGATCCACGAGGCCGATATCCTGGCGCTGGCCGATCCCGACGACGCCGAGGGCGACGGAATCAGCGGCCGGCCGGCGCTGACGCGCGATGCCAGGAGCGGCAAGCCGATGCTCGGACGTTTCGGCTGGAAGGCGCAGAACGCAACCGTGCGGCAACAGAGCGCCGACGCTTTCGCCACCGATATCGGCATCTCCTCCCCTGACGCCGACCGGCCGCATGGCGACTGCACCGCGGCGCAGGCAAAATGTCTTGCCATGCCGACCGGCGAGCAGGCGCGTCTCGGACCGACAGAAGCTCCGGACCCGGTGCTCGATCTCGTTTCCTTCTACTCCAAGAACCTCGCCGTGCCGGCGCGACGCAAGGCGAGCTTCGCCGAGACGCTCCGCGGCAAGAAGGTCTTCTACGATCTCGGCTGCACGAGCTGCCACACGCCGAAATTCGTCACCCGCCGCGATGCGGACAACAAGGCGCAATCGTTCCAGCTCATCTGGCCCTATTCCGATTTCCTGCTGCACGACATGGGCGAGGAGCTTGCGGATGGTCAGCAGGTCGGTATCGCCAGCGGCCGCGAATGGCGCACGCCACCGCTTTGGGGCATCGGCTTGACGAAGACCGTCAGCGGGCACACCTTCCTGCTGCACGACGGACGCGCCCGCAATTTCACCGAAGCGATCCTCTGGCACGGCGGCGAAGGGCGAAAGGCCCGCGACGCTTTCGCCGCCCTTGCCGCGAGCGATCGCCGCGATCTCCTTGCCTTCCTGGAGTCACTCTGATGTCCCCTACGCATATGCTCACCCTCGCATTCTCCCTGGCGCTGACGACCGCATTGCCGGCAATGGCCCAGGAAGGGAGCGCGCTCTCGCCGCGCGTCGTCAACGAGGCCGCCATCCCGACCGTCATGGCCAAGGCCGTCGACGCGTTCATCGTTCCCGGCTATCGCAACCTCACGGAAAAGACCGCCGCCGCAAGGCAAGCGACAGCCAAGCTCTGCGCGGCGCCGTCGCAACCGGCACTCAAGAGCGCACAGAGTGCGTTCTCCGATCTGGTTGGCGCCTGGTCGGCGATCGAGGTCGTGAGGCTTGGCCCGGCTCTCGAACAAAACCGGTTCGAACGCTTCCTGTTCTACCCCGATCGCAAGAGCACCGGGCTGAAGCAAGTGCAGGCGATCCTTGCGAAAGAGGATGAAAGCGCAACGGACGAAGCCAAGCTCAAGGGCAAGAGCGTCGCAGCCCAGGGATTGGGCGCGCTCGAATACGTGCTCTATGGCACCGGCGCCGAGGCGCTTTCGAGCAAGGCGGGGAACTTCCGCTGCCGCTACGGCCTGGCGATCACCGCGAATCTCGACACGATCGCCGGCGAGTTCCTGGCGGCGTGGCAGAAGCCGGACGGCATCCAGGCGGCCTGGAAACATCCGGGCCCGGACAATCCCGAGTTCCGCGACAGCCGCGAGGCGGCCACCGAGCTGCTCGGCATTCTCGTCCACGGAGTCGAGACGGTGAAGGACCAGCGGCTGAAACCGTTCTACGAAGGCAAGGACGACAAGGGCCACCCGAAGCTTGCGATCTACTGGCGCTCCGGCAACACCATGGCCTCGATCGCCGGGAATGTCCGTGGCCTCAAGACACTGTTCGACGTTGCCGACATGCAAAGTCTGCTGCCGGAAGACAGCCGCTCCGTCGCAGGCTCGGCCGACTTCGTGTTCAAGTCGGTGATCGGCGCGGCCGGGAACATCGATGGACCGATCGACGCGGCCCTTGCCGATGACAACAAGCGCGGCAAGCTCGCCTTCCTGTCGCTCAACACCAACGACCTTCTCGACCGCCTCAACAAGGATTTCGGCGGCGCGATCGGACTTGGCGCCGGCTTCTCCTTTGCCGACGGCGACTGACCAAAACCCCGCTCGGACAGGGTGTTGACAATTCCGGCTTTTAGGCGCAAAGCGCTTTTCGTGTCCGCTTTCGCGGGCACGTTTCACCACAAGGACCAACTCACAATGAACCCCGACAGTCGAAGTCGAGCCTTCACGCTCACGACCGTCCGGTCCTGATTGATCAGGGCTTCATGGCGGTCGGATGACTCGCCCTATGGAGCCCCAAATGCTGCGCATCTACAAAAGCCAGAACAGCCACCTCGTGCTCGTCGACATGCTCGACGGCATCGCCTCCCAGACGCCGGCGATCTGGTTCGATCTCTTCAATCCGTCCGTCGAGGAAACGCGCCTTGTCGAGGGTCAACTCGGCATCGCGATCCCGACCCGCGACGAGATGCAGGAGATCGAGCTTTCCGACCGGCTCTACCAGGAGGATGGCGCCGAATTCATGACGATGACGGCAACCGCGAAGCTCGACAGCGACTACCCGGTCAAGGTGCCGGTGACCTTCATTCTCAAGGGCACGACGCTGGTCACGGTCCGCCATGCCGACCCGAAGCCGTTTCAGACCTTTTCCAATCGCATCCAGAAGGCGAACGGCCAGATCTGTGAGAGCGGCGAACTGGTGATGCTCGGCCTTCTCGAAGCGATCATCGACCGCACGGCGGACGCGCTCGAGCGCGCTGGCAGCGAGGTCGACGCGATTTCACGGGAAGTGTTCCGCAAGACCAATGCCAGCGCCACCAAGAAGACGCGCGACCTGCAGTCGCTGATCGAGCAGATCGGCCAGAAGGGCGACCTCTTGACGGTGATCCGGGAAAGCCTCGTCAGCATCGGCCGGCTTGTCGCCTATCATGTGGCGCTCGAAGGCATGGGACCGCGCAAGGCTGGAAAGGAAAGCCGGCAGCGGATCAAGCTGATCCAGCGCGACGCGACCTCGCTTGGCGATCACGCGCTGTTCCTGTCGAACAAGATCAACTTCCTGCTCGACGCGACGCTCGGTCTCATCAATCTCGAGCAGAACCAGATCATCAAGATCTTCTCGGTTGCCGCAGTCGTCTTCCTGCCGCCGACGCTGGTCGCCTCGATCTATGGCATGAACTTCGGCGTGATGCCGGAGTTGCAATGGGAGTTCGGCTATCCTGCGGCACTTATGCTGATGGTGATCTCGGCAATCGTGCCGTATTTCTACTTCAAGCGCCGGGGCTGGCTCTGAGCGCGCAACCCGGTATATCGCGGCCCTGAATGGCGCCTCCGTTCAGGGCTGCGGGTTTCCACGACGAGCGAGGATGGCATGAGAGCCGCCACGGGCCTGATCGACCGGCGCAGTTTCATGAAAATGGCGGGTGCGGCCTGGGTAGCAAGCCTTGCGCCCGAGCGGGCATTCGCCTTGAGACGAGCGGATGCCGTCTTCGCGTCCGCCTTCATGGCGCCCGATGGAAGCTACGGCGTCGCGACGCTGACGGAAACGGGCGAGATCATCGAGCGCACCGCACTGCCGGCCCGCGCCCATGGCATGGCCTATTCGCCGGTCAGTCGCCGGGCAGTCGCCTTTGCCCGTCGACCGGGCACCTATGCAATGATCCTTGCGACGGACGGCACGGCGGAACCGGTGGTCATCGCCGCGGCGGAGGGCCGGCATTTCTACGGCCACGGCTGCTTCTCCGCGGATGGCAGGCTGCTCTATGCCACCGAGAACGACTTTGCCGCCAACCGCGGCATGGTCGGCATCTATGACGGCACCGACAACTTCGCCCGTATCGGCGAGGTCCCGACCTATGGCATCGGCCCGCACGACATGACGCTTGCCGCCGATGGACGCCTGCTGGCGATTGCCAATGGCGGTATCGAGACGCACCCGGATTTCGGCCGCACCAAGCTCAATCTCGACCATATGGAGCCGAGCCTGACGCTGGTCGACACGCGAACCGGAGCGCTCGTGCAGAAACACGGACTTCCTGATGACCTCAGCCGGCTATCGATCCGCCATGTCGATATCGGCCCGAAAGGCGAGATCTGGTTTGCCTGCCAGTACGAAGGCGCGCGCAACGACCTGCCGCCGCTCGTCGGGCATTTTTCCAGGGGGGAGGACCTCCAGTTCCTATCACTGCCCGAGCGCACGACGGAAGCGCTGGCAAATTATGTCGGCGCGATCGCGGTCAACCGGCACGAGGGGTTGATCGGCCTGACCTCGCCCAAGGGCAACGTGGCCGTAACGCTCGATGTCCGGACCGGAGCGGTGCTGAAGGAGGAGCGCGTCGTTGATGCAGCAGGGGTTGCCGCTGCCGATCACGGCTTTGCCGTCTCCTCCTATGATGGCCACTTCAAGCGGCAGCAAAGCCGCGTCGCCTGGGACCAGCACATCGTGCGATTGAAGTAGTCCGAAAGAGACGAGGCGCCGCGCGTCTAGACGCGCAAAGGTCGCTCTGACACCTGTTTCCAGGCATCTTTCCGATTCCAGCGATTCCACCTGAAAGCGGGATCTCTAGGCGGCGAGATCCGCAGCACCAGAGAGCCGCGCCAGGTCATTCCAGCGATAGGCGACCTGCTCATGCGTCTCGTCGCCGAGCGCGACCTGTCCCTGGGCGACCGGCACTGCGCCCAGACGCTCGTAGAAGGATCGGTTCGGATTGGTCGACAGAACCCAGGCGAACAGCGAAGAGCCCCCCATCTCGCGGCTGTGCGCCGCGACGCTTCGCACCAGCGCCGAACCGATGCCGGCACGCTGGAACTCTTCGAGAATGTAGAGCGCGTAGAGCTCCCGGTCGAAGCGCGGCGGCATGGAGCGCGCCTTGCCATAGTTCGCAAAGCCGATCACCTTGTCCGCGTTCATATCGACCGCCACCAGATGAAAGACCCCGGCAACGCGCATTCGCCTGGCGTGGCGCAGCGCCTGCTGCTCGATCGTCATGGCGTCGAGAAACTGATCGGCGATCAGGCCACGAAACGTCGTTCGCCAGGTTTCGACGATGACAGAAGCGATCATCATGATGTCATCCGGAACGGCCGGGCGAATTTCGATGCGGCGGAAGCTGTTCATGAAGGAGATATAGGTGCGACAAGCGGGCTTAAAAACGGCACGAACGGGAGTGGCGAGGATTTTTCGCGAGCGGGCGCAAACACCGTCCAAGGCCGGTCTCTTCCGTCTTTCCGTCTTGTCGTCCTGGGAAGGCCGTGCGACTGTCCGCCGACCGGGGCCGGTAGGCCCGTAGACATTATGCAGGGCCTTTTCATTGATGGACGACCGTGATCCCCCCGATTTCCGAAAGCGCATTCGCGAGAGTTTCGCGCGGCAGGCGGCGATGCGCACGATCGGCGCAGAACTGACCCTCGTGGAACAGGGCACCGTCGAGATCGAGCTACCATTCGACGAGAAGCTGACACAGCAGCATGGCTTCCTGCATGCGGGCGTGATCTCGGCGGCGCTGGATTCGGCCGGCACCTATGCGGCCTATTCAGTGATCGACCCCGATGCCTCGATCCTGACGATCGAGTTCAAGGTCAACCTGCTTTCGCCGGGGCGCGGCGAGCGCTTTCTGTTCCGCGGCGAAGTGACCAAGCCCGGATCGACGATCATCGTTTCCGACGGGCGCGGCTATGCGATCCGCGCGGACGGGCCGGCGAAGCTGATCGCGTCGATGACGGGAACGATGATGGTGGTGCGGGGACGCGAGGGGATCGAAGGATGAGTTTTGCCGTCAAGGACGTCGCCGGGCGCAGGATCCTCCACGTGATGGCCGTGGATGCCGAATACGGGCCACATCTCAAGGAGCGGATCAAGCCGCTGATGACCGGCGTCGGCCCGGTCGAAGCGGCCGTCGTGCTGACGCGGACGCTTGCCGAACTCGCCGCGGAGCGTGCGCTGCCCGATCTCGTCGTTTCGCTCGGCTCGGCCGGCGCCGCCAAGCTCGAACAGACCGAAGTCTACCAGGCGGTTTCGGTCGGCTACCGCGACATGGATGCCTCGCCGCTCGGTTTCGAGAAGGGCAGGACGCCGTTTCTCGACCTGCCGGCGATAGTGCCGCTACCGCTCAGGATTCCAGGCGTGCCGGAAGCCCGGCTTTCGACCGGCGCCAACATCGTCTCGGGTGCTGCCTATGAGGCTGTTGACGCCGACATGGTCGAGATGGAGACCTTTGCGGTCCTGCGCGCCTGTCAGTCCTTCGGGGTTCCGCTGATTGCGCTTCGCGGTATTTCCGACGGCAAGGCCGAGCTCAAGCACGTCAGCGACTGGACCGAATATCTTCACATCATCGACGAGAAGCTTGCTGATGCGATCGACCGGCTGGAGAATGGGGTTTCGACCGGCGAGATCCGGCTCTAGACGCTCATCCCGCCCTGAAACCCCGGAATTGTCGGGGTGCAATTGAATCGTTGCGCTGATGGCGGGCTTTCATTAAAGGCTCGCCATGATCAAGCTTGTTTGAAGGCCCCAAATGACCCAGACAGCCCATCCCGACACCGTCCTCATCGTCGACTTCGGCAGCCAGGTGACGCAGCTCATCGCCCGGCGCGTGCGTGAATCCGGTGTCTATTGCGAAATCGTGCCGTTCCAGTCGGCGGAAGAAGGCTTCCGCCAGCTTAAGCCGAAAGCCGTCATTCTCTCCGGCAGCCCGGCCTCGACGCTCGAGATCGGCTCGCCGCGCGCCCCCCAGGTGATCTTCGATTCCGGCCTGCCGGTCTTCGGCATCTGCTATGGCCAGCAGACCATCTGCGCCCAACTCGGCGGCAAGGTCGAGAGCGGCCATCACCGCGAATTCGGCCGCGCCTTCCTGGAGGTCGAAAAGGACTGCCCGCTGTTCGAAGGCCTCTGGTCGGTCGGCTCACGCCACCAGGTCTGGATGTCGCATGGCGACCGCGTCACCGCGATCCCCGAGGGCTTCGAGGTCGTGGCAACCTCGGCCAATGCGCCCTTCGCCTTCATCGCCGACGAGAAGCGCAAGTATTACGCCGTGCAGTTCCACCCGGAAGTGGTGCACACCCCCGATGGCGCCAAGCTGATTTCCAACTTCGTGCACAAGATCGCCGGCATCAAGGGCGACTGGTCGATGTCGGCCTACCGCGCCAAGGCGGTCGAGGCGATCCGCAAGCAGGTCGGTGACAAGAAGGTCATCTGCGCGCTCTCCGGCGGCGTCGACAGCTCGGTCGCAGCACTGCTCATCCACGAGGCCGTCGGCGACCAGCTCACCTGCATCCTCGTCGACCACGGCCTGATGCGCAAGGACGAGGCGAAGAACGTCGTTGCGATGTTCCAGGAGCACTACAACCTCCACCTCCTGCACATCGACGCGTCCGATCGCTTCATCGGCGAGCTCGAAGGCGTCAGCGACCCCGAAACCAAGCGCAAGATCATCGGCCGCCTGTTCATCGAAGTGTTCGAGGAAGAGGCGAAGAAGCTCGGCGGCGCCGACTTCCTCGCCCAGGGCACGCTCTACCCCGACGTGATCGAAAGCGTCTCCTTCACCGGCGGCCCGTCGGTGACGATCAAGTCGCACCACAATGTCGGCGGCCTGCCGGAGCGCATGAACATGCAGCTCGTCGAGCCGCTGCGCGAACTGTTCAAGGACGAAGTGCGCGTGCTCGGCCGCGAACTCGGCCTGCCCGACAGCTTCATCGGCCGCCATCCCTTCCCGGGGCCGGGCCTTGCCATCCGCTGCCCGGGCGGCATCAGCCGCGAGAAGCTCGAGATTCTGCGCGAAGCGGACGCGATCTATCTCGACGAGATCCGCAAGGCCGGCCTCTACGACGCCATCTGGCAGGCCTTCGCCGTGCTGCTGCCGGTGCAGACCGTCGGCGTCATGGGCGACGGCCGCACCTACGAGTTCGTCTGTGCGCTGCGCGCCGTCACCTCGGTCGACGGCATGACGGCGGACTTCTACCACTACGACATGGAGTTCCTCGGCCGCGCGGCAACGCGCATCATCAACGAGGTCCGCGGCATCAACCGCGTCGTCTACGACGTGACCTCGAAGCCGCCGGGCACGATCGAGTGGGAATAACCAGTCATCTCGATGCCATCGGACAAACTCTATAACGATCCAAAGCTTGTAGAGTTCTACGACATCGAGAACGGCTGGGCCGCCGATTCCGAATATCTGAAGTCCATCTCCGCTGGCCACACCTCGATCCTCGATCTCGGGTGCGGCACCGGCCTGCTGACTTCTGCTCTGGCAGCGACGGGCAAACGGGTCGTCGGCGTCGATCCGGCAGTCGCGATGCTGGATGTCGCGAGGTTAAGACCGGGCGGCGACCGGGTACGCTGGGTCGAAGGCGACGGGCGAACGATCCGCCTTAACGAGAGCTTCGATCTGGTGCTGCTCAGCGGCCATGCTTTCCAGGTCTTCCTCACCCGGGAAGATCAGCTTTCCGTTCTTCAGACCATCGCCGTGCATCTGGCTCCTGAAGGGAGTTTCATTTTCGATAGCCGCAATCCACGGATGGAAGAATGGCGAAAGTGGACGCCGGCCGAATCCGAACGGGACATCGTTCATACAGTGCTCGGCAAGATTCTCGCGTGGAACGATGTGCGGCATGACGCGGAGACGGATATCGTGGAGTACGGAACCTTCTACCGGATCGCAAAGGACGGATGCACTTACGCGGCCCAGTCGAAAATCGCTTTTCCCTCCTATGAAGACCTCGTCTCGATGATGGATGAAGTCGGACTCGTCGTCGAACGGTGGCTTGGCGGCTGGGATGGCAGACCGTTCGAAATCTCCGCGCCGGAGATCATCCCGATCGGCCGGCGGCGATAGATACGCCTGATATCCGTCGCCGAGATTTGCGGAGTTCTTGGGGCGCGTACGGTCGGAACTCCCTTGTCGATCAAGTCAGTCCCCGGGCAGCGGCGCGCAGGATGATCGCGCGCGCCTGCCGGCCTTCCGGCGTCGGCAGTCCCGGATAATTGTGCGGCTGACCCCGTCGCAGATGAAGTGACGTCGATAGAGGCGCTGGCCCATACGGCCGTTCTACACCGCTCCGAAGTGCTCACGGATCAGGCGTTTGCGGCGCTCGTCGACGAGAGCACACATCTGGTGGTCGGATACTTGCAGTAGCTTTTGGATGGCTATCGTGAGCGAAATCTCGACCGGTTGCGACGGTACTTTTTGCTGCTTCAAGCGCATTCGAGGGATTGCTGAGCGAACCTCGTACAGTCACTCCCGATAGCCCTGAAGCCCAATTCGCCGCTGCCAACACGATAGCGGCCGCTTGCAAAACAAGGGGCGGATCAGACGGTCCGCCTTTTTCGCACGCGAATTAAATAGTGTTGACTAATCAATCAGCATACACTAATGATTTTTGCATGATGATCGAAACCACTCCCATCACCGCCGTCATGCGCGCCCTTGCCGACCCCACCCGGCGGGCCGTCTTCGAGCGCATCGCCAATGCCGACGAGATCACCGTGGTGGAACTGACGCGCGGCAGCGGGGTGACGCAGGGCGCAATCTCGCAGCACCTCAAGTCGCTGAAACAGGCAGGTCTGGTCGTCGAGCGACCCGAAGGCCGTAACGTCTACTACCGCGCCGAGCCCGAGGGGCTGGCGCCGCTCGTCGACTGGATGAGCCACTACGGCGCCTTCTGGCGCGACCGCTTTGCCAACCTGCGCAATCTTCTCAAGGAGATCGACCCATGAACGATGCAGCAGCCCTGAAATTCGAGACGCAAGACATCGTCGTCGACGAGATCTTTCCCCATGCACCGGAGACGATCTGGAAAACGCTCACGAACGGCGAATTGATGGGCCGCTGGATCATGCCGCCTTCAGGTTTTGAAGCCGTGGAGGGCACCCGCTTCACCTTCCAGACGACGCCGGCCGGCGCCTGGGACGGAACAATCCGCTGCCAGGTGCTGGAGGTGCGCCCGCATGAGCGCTTCGTCTACTCGTGGCAGGGCGGAGACGAAGGCAATGTCGGCTACGGCTCGCGCCTCGATACGGTCGTCACCTGGACACTGACGAAGGTCGACAACGGCACGCGCCTTCGCCTCGTTCATTCGGGCTTCGTCACCCCCAAGAACGACACGGCGTTCAGCAACATGAGCAACGGCTGGCCGAAGGTCCTGTCGCGCCTCGGCTCCGTCACCGACGAGCAGAACTAGCATCGACGCCGGATCGATCGTCGCGACGATCCGGCACCTCACAGACCCGAAACGAGCAAGGAGAAGGGTCGGCGCCACGCTTGTCGTCGCGCACCGGGCTTTGCCGTGCCCTTAACAGGAGGAATGGATGAGCAAGTCCTATATAGGCGGATGCGCCTGCGGTGCGCTTCGCTATCAGATTTTCGGAGAACCGGTTTTCTCGAACGACTGCCAGTGCCGCGACTGCCAACACGAGAGCGGCACCGGGCATGGATCGCATATGACGTTCCGGCGCGACGGGGTGAAGCTCGAAGGCGAAGCCAAGCACTGGGACATGGTCGCCGACAGCGGCAATGTGAAGACGCGCGGCTTCTGCCCCACCTGCGGCTCGCCCGTCTACATGACCTTTGCCGCCATGCCGGAGTTCTTTACCATTCGCGCCGCAAGCCTCGATGATCCAGGCCGCTACAAGCCTCAAGCAGTGACCTACACTGTTCGCGGGTACGACTGGGACCAACTCGATCCGGCTCTGCCGAAATTCGAGAAAATGCCGATCTAGGACGGCTATGAAGGTTGCGCAGGACTTGCCTTGGCATGCCCTGCACGCGCCCACCTTTTCCCAGACGCCCCACAATCCGCCGTGTCGCGATCATCGACTTGGAGTTGGTCAAGATGCTTGCCAGCTCGCGCGTTTTGCCCGAACGTGGTGCCACCGCCGGGCCGCATCTGCCGCCATCCCGGCGACGATGAACACGGCTGCAGCGTTCGACAACGGCGAACAATAGCTTCGCTTTTCGACCACTAGTTCGAACACCGACCCAATGTCATCTTCTGCCCATCGAAATGCCTTTCGGCACGCCCGACAAACAGGAGAGACAGATGCTTCGTTCCCTCATGACCAGCGCAGCCATTGCTTTTGCCGCCCCGGCGCTCGCCGATGTTCAACCCTATCCGTCGTCCTTCACGACGCAGGAGATCGCCACCAACGGCACGACCCTTCACGTCCGCATCGGCGGATCCGGACCGACCGTCGTGCTGCTGCACGGCTATGGAGAGACGGGCGACATGTGGGCGCCGCTTGCCGCCGAACTGGCGCGCGACCATCGCGTCATCGTGCCCGATCTCAGGGGCATGGGGCTCTCGGCAAAGCCTGAAGCCGGCTACGGCAAGAAGAATGAAGCCAGGGATATCGCCGGCGTGCTGGACGCCCTGCAGGCGGACAAGGTCGACGTCGTCGCGCATGACATCGGCAACATGGTCGGCTATTCGTTCGCCGCGCAGTATCCGTCGAGGACGACAAAGCTCGTGCTGATGGACGCACCTTTGCCCGGCGTCGGCCCGTGGGACGAAATCCTCAAGAATCCGCTGCTCTGGCACTTCCGTTTCGGCGGACCCGACATGGAGCGGCTGGTCGCGGGCCGCGAACGCATCTACCTCGACCGCTTCTGGAACGAATTCTCCGCCGACCCGAAGAAATGGGATGAAGCATCGCGCGAGCACTACGCGAAGCTCTATGCCCAGCCCGGGGCGATGCGCGCCGGTTTCGCGCAATTCGCAGCCTTCGACCAGGATGCGATCGATGACCAGGCGCTTCTGAAGAAGGGAAAGCTCACCATGCCGGTTCTGGCTGTTGGCGGCGAAAAATCCTTCGGGCCGACAATGGCCGTCGTTGCCCGCGCCGCCGCCGACAATGTCACGGAGGTGGTCATTCCAGCTTCAGGCCACTGGCTGATGGAAGAACAACCTGAAGCCACGGTGAATGCGATCCGCAGCTTTCTCGATGCGGAGTAGTCAAAGCACCTGACGCCCAAGTCGGGCTCAGCGCCTCGTTGCCGTTCGCAATCGCCGCGCGTCCTGTCGGACGCGCGGCGGGGCCACGCGCCGATGCCGGCCACGCGAGCTCAGGAATGTTTCAACTGCGTGTTGCAGATGCTGTAGTAACCGCCACCCTTCTTGATCCAAGTAAGGTCACCCAAGGTGTTGTTTGCCTTGTCGGCCTTGTACTGATCGAGGCAGGTATGCATGCGTGCTTTTCCTGCGGTTTCATTTGAGTATTTCGGGTCGACCTTCTTCGGGAAAACCACGCCTTTCGGCGCCTTTGCAGTCGTCGCCGCCGGCTCTGGCGCATTGTCGGTGTTGGCGGCCGTCGGTTCTTCATTTGTCATGGCCGCCGGTTTGGCAGCAGTGCTGGTTCCGCATTGCGATTTGCGGAAGTCGTTCCATTTCATGCCATTGAGCGAGCCGGCAGCTTGCGCGGCCTTATATTTCGCACTGCATTCCGTCATGCTTAAAGCGTGTGCGGGAGATATGAAAATGAACGGGGAAAATGCGAGGGCAGCAATGGCTGCAATTCGGGTGATCTTCATGGGGATTCCCCTTATTCAAGAAGCATCAAACGCCCAAGAGGCTCTTGAACGCCAGCCTCGCCCCAAGAATCCGCCGCGTTTGTGACCCGATGATGGAGTTGCGCGCAGCCGGCGCCGCGAAGCCATCACGCCTCGGTGAAGTGTCGGCCTCGCTCACGCAAATCGGCAAACGTCTCTGGCCGGCGGAACGAAGGGCTGGCTGATTGCCTGGAGTGCGGGGCGCTTCCAGCTTCTCCGCTTGGGCCTGCTCCGGCGCAATCCGTGCCGCCCCCCAGTTCTTAGCGACTTGCGGAGCGCCGTCGGAATGCCGATAAGCGCCACCAGCATAACGATACGGGAGGAGCCCATGGACATTTCCGAAATCATCATCGCCGGCGATACGCCCGGCATCGAATGGCGCCTGCCCGTCTTCCGCTTCAAGGGCCGGAGCGCTGCGGCACCCAAGACCTATATCCAGGCGGCATTGCACGCCAACGAGCTGCCGGGCACGGCACTGGCGCATTTCCTTCTGCAAAGGCTGCAGCAGGCGGACAAGGACGGCGGCATCCTCGGCGATATCACCATCGTGCCGCAGGCGAATCCGATCGGCACCGCGCAGTCGCATTTCGGCGAGTTGCAGGGCCGCTTCGATCTGGGATCGCGCACCAATTTCAACCGCGATTTTCCGCTGATCTCGCTTACCGACCGCGACACCCTCATCGATGATCTCGACCGCCATTCGGCCACCGATCGGCTGAAGCGCCAGTTGCTGCACATGGCGCTTGGCGCCGACTTGATGCTCGACCTTCACTGCGACGACGAGGCGCTGCAATACGCCTATATCGACGACGCCTTCTGGCCGGAGGCGGGAGACCTCGCCTCCGCGCTCGATATGGAGGCAGTCTTCCTCTCGGATGGCGAAAGCTCCGCCTTCGAGGAGGCTGTCGCCTACGCCTGGAAATATGAGACCGGGCAGAAGAAGGCGCGCCTCCCCGGACGCCTCTCGGTCACCGTCGAGCTTCGCGGCACGCGCGACGTTTATCCGGAGCTTGCCCGCAAGGATGCTGAGGGCGTCTTCCGCTTCCTCGTCGCCCGTGGCGTCGTGGCCGGTGACGAAGAGCCGATCGCACCCTTCGCCGGCATCGTCGCGCCGCTCGACAATATCGAGATGATCCGCGCGCCGGAGGCAGGCGCCATCCTGTTCCATCGCGACATCGGCGAAACCGTGAAGGCCGGAGACCTGCTCGCGACCATTCTCACCCGTCCGGGCCGAGCCGACGGCGCGCTGGAGGTGCGCGCGCCGCAGGACGGGCTGATCGTCACCCGCGTCTCGACCCGCCTTGCACGCCGACGCTCGGACCTGATGAAGATCGCCTGCGCCGCGCCCTCCGGCGCCGGGCGCAAGCCGGGCCCGCTCGAGGCCTAGCAGACATTCCGGGAAAGCGTAAATCCGTCCCGGCTCACCTGACTCAGCGGCCGTCACCCAAGGTGGCGGCCGTCATCTTCGGGCTGTCGAGAAGTATGGTCGAGCGCAGCGTCTTGATCTCGGCAATCTGCTCGAACTCGCTCCAGAGCAGGCGCTTGTAGTCCGCGACGTCGCGCACGGCGATCTTCAGGAGAAAGTCGAAATCGCCGGCGACGGTGTGGCATTCCACCACCTCCGGCATACGTGAGATCAACTCGATGAAGCGGTGGCCGACCTTGCTGGCGGTACGCTCCAATGTCACCTCGACAAAGGCCTGGAAGCCGATGCCAGCGGCCTTCGGATCGACCACGACCGTCTGGCGGATGACGCCGGCCGCATAGAGCCTGGTGAGCCGGCGCGACAGCGGCGCCGGCGATAGACCGACGCGGGCTGCGAGCTCGTTGTTGCTCAACGACGCATCCTCGACCAGCAAGCGGATGATCCGCCGGTCGACCTGATCCAGCTCCAGCGATACCTTCTCGACCACGTTTGAACCCCGCATGCGCAAATCAGCAAATGATATGCAGGATTTTGCGCAAAACGCACGATGTCAACATTGTCTCCGTGGCAAAAATCGCATCGATTTTGCGCTGATCCTGACCTAAGAAGGAAGCCGCAGGGCAGCCGGAGAAACGCGGCCGGCTGGCTTTTCGACAGACAAACGCAATCGCTGCCACGCCAAGGGGGAATTCCGGCATGTTCGACGCACTGACCCGCCAACCCGACGATCCGTTGCTCGCCCTGATCGGGCTTTATCGCAAGGACGAACGCCCCGGAAAGGTCGATCTCGGCGTCGGCGTCTACCGCGACGAGACCGGTCACACGCCGATCTTCCGCGCCGTCAAGGCAGCGGAAAAGCGGCTCCTCGAAACCCAGGACAGCAAGGCCTATGTCGGCCCCGAGGGCGACCTCGTCTTCATCGATCATCTGTGGACGCTGGTCGGCGGCGACACCATCGATCGCAGCCACATTGCCGGCGTGCAGACGCCGGGCGGTTCCGGCGCGCTGAGACTTGCAGCCGACCTCATCCACCAGATGGGCGGCAGGCGCATCTGGATCGGCCTGCCGAGCTGGCCCAACCATGCGAGCATTTTCAAGACGGCCGGCCTCGAGCCCGCCGGCTACCCGTTCTTCGACGTGCCGTCGCAGACGGTGCTCTTCGACAACATGATGACCGCGCTGCAGGGCGCTGCCGCCGGCGATGCCGTTCTCCTGCATGCGAGCTGCCACAACCCGACGGGCGGTGTCATCACCGAAGCGCAGTGGATGGAGCTTGCCGCGGTCATCGCCGAGCGCGGGCTGCTGCCGCTCGTCGACCTCGCCTATCAGGGCTTCGGCCGCGGTCTCGACGAGGATGTCGCCGGTCTTCGCCACCTGATCGGCGTCGTGCCCGAAGCGCTGGTCGCCGTTTCCTGCTCCAAGTCCTTCGGCCTTTATCGCGAACGCGCCGGCGCGATCTTCGCGGTGACGACCTCGCCCTCCTCGGCCGATACGGTCCGCTCCAATCTCGCCGGCCTCGCGCGCACCAGCTACTCGATGCCGCCGGATCATGGCGCGGCGATCGTGCGCATGATCCTTTCCGACGCTGATCTCGCACGCGATTGGAAGGAAGAACTCGAAACCATGCGGCTGCGCATCACCAACATCCGCCGGGCGCTCGCCGAAGGCCTGCGCGACCGCTGGCAGGCGCTCGGCGCCGTCGCCAGCCAGGAGGGCATGTTCTCGCTGCTGCCGCTCACGGAGGCCGACGTCATGCAGCTCAGGAACGAGCACGGCATCTACATGCCCGGCTCCGGCCGCATCAACATCGCCGGCCTGAAGACGGCGGAAGTCGAAGGCGTCATCGCCAAGTTCAGGAATCTCTGAGGATCAGATGGCCGAGCGCAGCATCGACGTGTCCGAAGCCCCGGTAGAACGCCACCGCCTCTACGAGGATGCGCTGGCGATCTTGACGGGCACGCTGATCATGTCGCTCGGCGTCATCATCTACAGCAAGGCGATGCTCTTGACGGGCAGCACCTCTGGCCTGGCGCTGCTCTTGCAATATGCGACCGGCGCGGAGTTCTGGCTGGTCTTCTCCCTCGTCAATCTGCCCTTCTACGTCCTGGCGGTCAAACGGCTCGGCTGGATGTTTGCGCTGCGCACCTTCCTCGCCGTCAGCCTCGTGTCGCTGTTTTCGCGGCTGACCGCCGGCTGGGTGGAGATCGGTCGGCTCGACCCCATCTACGCGGCGGTCGTCGGCGGCGGACTGATGGGCACGGGTCTGCTGATCCTCTTCCGCCACCGCACCGGGCTTGGCGGCATCAACATCGTGGCGATCTATCTCCAGGAAAAAATCGGCGTCCGCGCCGGCTACTTTCAGCTCGCGGTCGATCTCGCCATCCTCGCCGCCGCCTACTTCGTGCTGCCGCCGGCAAACCTCGTGCTTTCGGTCGTGGGCGCTGCCGTCGTCAACATGACGCTGGCGATCAACCACAGGCCCGGCCGCTACGCCGGCGTGACCTGAAACAAGGTCAGCGCCTTCCCTCGGGCTCGCCGGGACGCTATCACTCCCATCACGCTTTGAAGTTGCGCGATTCCGGACGGCTGCCGGAGTTGCTCACGACGATATTGGGGCATGGAATGACGGTTACGATCTACGGCATCAAGAACTGCGACACGATGAAGAAGGCGCGCACCTGGCTCGAAGGCCGGGGCATTGCGTACCGCTTCCACGACTACAAGGCCGAGGGCATCGACCGCGCGCGCCTCGAACGCTGGTGCAAGGAAGCCGGGTGGGAAACGGTGCTGAACCGTGCCGGCACGACCTTCCGCAAGCTCGACGAGGCTGACAAGCAGGGTCTCGACGGAGAAAAGGCAATCGCGCTGATGCTGGCCCAGCCTTCGATGATCAAGCGCCCGGTGCTCGAAGCCGACGGCAACCTGCTGATCGGGTTCAAGCCCGAGCTCTACGAGGCGACGCTATAACGCTTGATGCGGAGCTAAACGATGTCGAAGACCACGCGTGCCACGCAAACGCTTTCGAAGGCCGGCGTTACCTTCACGGTGCACAGCTATGACTACGATCCCGATGCCGAGCGCGTCGGCCTGCAGGCGGCGGAAGCGCTCGGCGAGGATCCGAGCCGGGTGCTGAAGACGCTGATGGCCGAGGTCGACGGCAAGCCCGTCTGCTGCATCGTGCCCTCCGACCGCGAGGTCAGCATGAAGAAGCTCGCCGCCGCTTTCGGCGGCAAGTCGGCGGCCATGATGAAGCCGGCGGATGCCGAGCGGCTGACCGGCTACCACGTCGGCGGCATCAGCCCGTTCGGGCAGAAGAAGCTGGTGCCGACGGCAATCGAGGAAGCGGCGCTTGCCGAAACCGCGGTCTACATCAATGGCGGCCAGCGTGGGCTGCAGGTGCGGCTCGCACCGCGCGACGCCCAGGCCGCACTGAGGGCGATCGCGGCACCGCTGATCGCCTGATCTCTGCCATCAAAATATCATGGATGGCCTATAGGAGCAGCCAGGCGGGAAGGGGAAATCTCCGATGGTTTCCGCCCGCAGCGCGCTCACGACCGGGAGCGTGGGGTCGCTTCGGAGTCTTTTCATGGCATCTGCAAGGTTTCTGCGCGCGAAGCGTCTTCTCAAACGCCTCGTCATCGGTACGGTTGCGCTCGTTGCAGCCCTGGTCCTCTATCTCGTTGGTCTGCAATGGACCGGCAACTTTCACACGCTCGTCGCCGGTGAGGTCTACCGTTCGGCGCAGCCGACCGCGGAAGCAATCGCCGCCTATTCCAAGGCCTACGGCATCCGCACCATACTCAACCTGCGCGGCGAGAAACCGCATGAACGCTGGTATCGCGACGAGGTCGCCGCCGCCGAGCGTAGCGGTATCCGGCTCATCAACTTCCCCATGTCCGCCTCGGCGGAGATCGACCGCGCGGAAACCGACGCGTTGATGGCGATCCTCAGGGACGCGCCGAAGCCGCTGCTGATCCACTGCAAGGCCGGCGCCGACCGCACCGGCCTCGTCTCGACGATCTACCTGCAGCAGATCGCCGGCGTCGACGAGGAGACGGCCGAGTGGCAGCTTTCGCTGCTCTACGGCCATGTTGCGCTGCCTTATCTGTCCGGCACCTTCGCGATGGACGAGACCTGGGAAGCGCTGGAGAAGTCGTTCGGCCTCAGCAGCTGAGGCGGCACGCGTTGATCGGTCGCGAGCGACCTGCCCGACCTTGCCCCTCATCCGCCTGCCGGCATCTTCTCCCCGCAAACGGGCGAAGGAACATTGCGGCGTTCATTCGCCAGACCTAGCCGCAACGACGATCGGCGAGCTGCAGCATGCGTCCCCTCGCCCCGCCTGCTGGGTGGGGGCAGAGCCATAAACGATGTCGCTGCAATCTACCGCAGCTTCGCCAGCAGCGCTGCCAACTGCCTTGCCTCGGCCGCGGTCAATCGGGCGCCGACATGGGCTTCGATCGATGGGCCATAGGTCTGCCACATGCGTTCACGCATGGTCCGGCCGGCCTCGGTGATCACCACCCACTGGCCGCGACCATCGGCGTCGAAAGCTTCGCGGCGAACCAGGCCCTCCTTCACCAGCCGATCGATCAGGCGCGAGAGATTGTATTGTGCAAGCAGCGTGCGCGCTTCGATCTCGAAGGGACGCAGACGGCCGTCTTCCGCCTGGACCAGCTCCCACAACACGTCGTACCAGCCAAGCGGCGGCAAGCCCGCAGCCTTGAAATCGGTTTCGATCCGCGCAAGCACGCGCTCACGGACGCGCATCAGCCCAATCCAGGCCTCGGTCGTTTCCGCGCTCGGGCGTTTTGCTTCGTCTTTTTCCTCGTCGATCATAAATGCAATTACATCCATCTTGAAAGTCGAAGCAAGCTTACATACATGCAATTGCATCTATATTGCTTCAACCGGGAGACTGCCATGCTTACCCTCGTCAGCCACCATCTCTGCCCCTATGTGCAACGCGCCTCGATCGCGCTTGACGAAAAAGGCGTTCGTTTCGAGCGGACCTATATCGACCTCAAGTCCAAGCCCGACTGGTTCCTGAAGATCTCGCCTCTCGGCAAGGTGCCGCTGCTCCAGGTGCCGCAGCAAGACGGCGAAGCCGTGCTGTTCGAAAGCTCCGTGATCGCCGAATATGTCGAGGAAACTCAAGCCGGTCCGAGGCTTCACCCCGAAAATGCGCTGGAGCGCGCCCGGCACCGCGGCTGGATGGAATTCGGCTCATCGATCCTTTCGGAGCTCTGGGGCTTTGAGACGGCCAAGGACCAGGCAACCTACGAGCAGAAGCGCAAGGCGATCGCCGGCAAGTTCGCGACCGTGGAAGCGGCACTCGGCGACGGTCCCTACTTTGCCGGGGCCGGCTTTTCCCTCGTCGATGCGGTCTTCGCACCGATCTTCCGCTACTTCGACCTCTTCGACACACTCGCCGATCACGGCATCTTCAACGGGCTCGATCGAGTCCGTGCCTGGCGAAGGGCGCTCTCCGAGCGGCCGAGCGTCAAGGCGGCAGTGACCGCCGATTACGGCGAGCGGCTGATGGCCTTCCTCAGGGATCACGACGCCTACCTGCTGCGTGCGCGAGAGGCATAGGCAGATAGGATCGCAGCCAGCATCCCGTCCTTCAGTTTCGTTTCGCACTGGCCTATGACAGCACCAAGCCATGCGGGAGGAGCTGCACATGACGGACCTGACCTCGACCTTGACGATCCTGGAGCCCTACCCCGGCCTTTACGCCTATTATGACGGGCGTAACGCCGGGGTGCGGCTTCACGCGGAAGCGCCGAACTGGCTCGATGACGGCGCCTATGAACTGGGCATCGCCTCCTATGCCATCGTCGATGGCCGCGAGGCGCTGGTCTATGACACCCACATCTCGCTTGCCCATGCCCAGGCGATCCGCGATCATCTTGAAAGCCTCGGTGTCACCTCGATCCGCGTCGTGCTCAGCCATTGGCACAAGGACCATGTCGCCGGAAACGCCGTCTTTGCCGATTGCGAGATCATCGCACTCCGGCTGACGGCGGAGAAGCTTGAGGAAAATCGCGAACGGATCGAGACGGCGACGCCGCCCATCCGCCCCCTCGTCATGCCGAACCGGCTGTTTACTGAGACGCTCACGCTCACCGTCGGCGAGCGTCCGGTCGAGCTGCATCACTTTGCGATCCACAGCGCCGACGGCAATGTCATCTGGCTGCCTGAGGAGAAGCTGCTGCTGGCCGGCGATACGCTCGAGGATACGACGACCTATATCAGCGAGGCCGACCAGACGGCGACGCATGTCGCGGAACTTGTGCGTCTGCGGCAATGGCCGATCGAAAGGATCCTGCCTGCCCATGGCGACCGCGAGCGCATCGCCGCCGGCGGCTATGGACCGGAACTGATCGATGCCAACCGCCGCTATATCGAGCGGCTGACGCATGCGATTGAGACCGGTGCAAGGATCGGCACGCTCGCGGAATTCGCCGCCGAAGAGATCGGCTCCGGCGCGCTCGTCTATTTCGCGCCTTACGAGACAGTGCACCGGAGCAATGTCGAACGGATGAGGGCTGCCCTGGCGGCACGCTAACCGCGGAACGATGCCGGGCAATCAGCCTTCATTTTCGCCGCAAAGCGCTCTAAGTCTTCTTCTTCCGATTCAAAAGACAGGCAGATCATGACCTATCCCGCCAATACACCCAATCCCATCGATCCTGCAAAACTCGATAAGCTTGCAGAAGTCGCGATCCAGGTCGGCCTGCAGCTCCAGCGCGGCCAGGACCTGGTGATGACCGCGCCGGTCGCGGCAATGCCGCTGGTGCGCCTGATCACCAAGCACGCCTACAAGGCGGGTGCAGGTCTGGTGACGACGCTCTACTCCGACGAAGACACGACACTGGCACGCTACGCCTACGCTCCGGACGAGAGCTTCGACCGCGCGAGCGACTGGCTGTTCGAAGGCATGGCCAAGGCCTTTGCCGGCGGTGCTGCGCGCCTGGCGATCTCCGGCGACAACCCAATGATGCTCTCGACGCAGGACCCGGCAAAGGTCGCGCGCGCCAACAAGGCGAATTCGATCGCCTACAAGCCGGCCCTCGAAAAGATCTCCAACTTCGACATCAACTGGAACATCGTCTCCTACCCGAACCCGTCCTGGGCGAAGCTGGTCTTCCCTGATGATCCGGATGCGATTGCCGTCGAAAAGCTCGCCAAGGCCATCTTCGCCGCCTCGCGCGTCGACGTCGCCGATCCGGTGGCCGCCTGGAAGGAGCACAATGCCAGCCTCGCCCGGCGCTCGGCGTGGCTGAACGGCGAGCGCTTTGCGGCGCTGCACTTCACCGGCCCCGGCACCGACCTGACGGTGGGCTTGGCCGATGGGCATCTGTGGTGCGGTGGGGCGTCGGAAGCCAAGAACGGCATTACCTGCAATCCGAACATCCCGACCGAAGAAGTCTTCACGACGCCGCACGCGCTGCGCGTCGAGGGCCATGTCTCCTCGACCAAGCCGCTCTCGCACCAGGGCACGCTAATCGACAACATCCAGGTGCGTTTCGAGGGCGGCCGGATCGTCGAGGCGAAGGCCTCGCGTGGCGAAGAGGTTCTCAACAAGGTGCTCGACACCGACGAGGGCGCGCGCCGGCTCGGCGAAGTGGCGCTCGTGCCGCATTCCTCGCCGATCTCGGCCAGCGGCATCCTGTTCTACAATACGCTGTTCGACGAAAATGCTTCGTGCCACATCGCGCTCGGTCAGTGCTATTCGGGCTGCTTCGTCGACGATGCCAAGCTGACGCCGGAACAGATCCGCGCCCAGGGCGGCAATTCGAGCCTGATCCATATCGACTGGATGATCGGCTCCGGCCAGGTCGACATCGACGGCGTGCGCGCTGACGGCAGCCGCGTGCCGGTCATGCGCCAGGGCGAGTGGGCCTGATCGCGCGATCAAGGGCCAACTCATTTCTCAGCACCATCGAGGCCGCCGCAGAAATGCCGCGGCCTCTTCGTTAACAAACCGGCTGGCCGGCAACGCGAGACGCTTGCTCAATGGTTGCAAGCCCGCGCTCAAGCGCGGGCCGGTCGCACCTTGGGCAGCAATTGTGCGCGCTGGCTGAACCAGACACTGGCGAAGACGACGAGGATGCCGAGGGCCTGGACCGGCGTCAGTTGCTCGCCAAGCACGCCCCAGCCGAGCAGGATGGCAACGACCGGGCTCAGGAAGCCGAGCGGCGAGACGGCCGACGGCTCGAGGCGTGAGAGGCCGCGGAACCAGAGAAGGTAGGTAAAGGCGGCGCCGATCAGGCCGAGATAGGCCAGACCGAGAACGTTTGCCGTCGTCAATGAAGGCAGGGACGGTTCGAAGAACAGCGCTACCGGCACGAGAAGCAGGCCGCCGGCCGCCAGTTGCCACGCGGTGAAGGTGAGCGGCGGCACCGGCGGCGCCCAATGGCGGCTGAGGACCGTACCGAAAGCCATGGAGACGGCGCCGGCGAGACCGGCGAGGACTCCGAGCGGATCGAGCGTGGCGCCCGGCGTCAGAACCAGAAGGCCGACCCCGACGATACCTGCAAGGCCGGCCGCGACGCTGAGTGTCCGGATCGGCGAACCGAGGAAGACGCGCGACAGCAAGATGACGATCAGCGGCTGAACGGCGCCGACCGTGGCGGCAACGCCGCCTGGCAGTCGGTAAGCCGAGACGAACAGCATGGCCCAGAAGAAGGAGAAATTGAGCGCGCCGAGGATGAAGGTTCGCGGCCACCAGATACCCTCAGGAAGACGCCGCACGATGAGCAGCAACAGGAGCCCTGCCGGCAGGGCCCGCAGCATCGCGACCGTCAGCGGATAGCCGGACGGTAGGAACTCCGTCGTAACGAGGTAGGTGCTGCCCCAGATGGCGGGCGCAAGCGCAGTCAAGGCAAGGTCGGCGGTGCGGTTCGTGCTCATATCTCTACCTAAAGAATCTCTATATCAAGATAAATTGAGACTAGCACAGTTTATCTCTACGTCAAGATATTCTATAGCTGTTGGAACAATGGAGGCTTCGGATGGATCGCGTCGACAGGATATTGGCTCAATGGCATCGGGAACGGCCGGATCTCGACGTGTCGGCCATGGGCCTGCTCGGCCGCCTCTCGCGGCTTTCGACTCATATCGGCCGGGAGATCGAAAAGACCTTCGCCGAACGCGGCCTCTCCGCTTCGAGCTTCGACGTGCTGGCGACGCTGCGCCGCTCCGGACCGCCGTACCGGCTTTCGCCCGGCGAACTGCTGGATACGACCATGGTCAGTTCCGGCACCATGACGAACCGCATCGACCAGTTGGAGAAAGCCGGCCTCGTCGAGCGGATCGCCAATCCCGAGGACCGGCGCAGCGTCATCATCGCCCTGACTGACGAAGGGCTGCGCCGGGTCGACGAGGCGGCGACCGCGCATGTGGCAAACCAGCATCGGATCGTTTCCGAGCTTTCGCCCGAGGAGCGCACGACACTCGACCGGCTGCTGCGCAAGTATCTGGCGGCGTTCGAGTAGCCGCTGCTAGAGCATCCCGCCTTCAAGTGAAATCGCTGGAAGCGGAAAGATGTTCAGAAGCAAGTGCTAGAGCGAACTTAGTGCGTTCATATGAACACACGGCACTCTAGATGCTGGCGACCAGCCGACGGACACGCGCGAGATGCGCTTTGCGCTTGGCGTCGGTCGCTCGATCCATGTCGTGCAGCGCGAGCATGCGGAAATTCAGGCTCTTGGCGCAGAAGGCGGCAATGCCGCGCCTCAAAAGCCGCTTCACCGGATTGCCCATATAGAGCTGCACCACCCACCACGGCGACCCGGTCGTCGTCAGCGCCCAGAAGAGCTTGATGTTGTGAAGGCGCGGGATGATGCGGCCGCCGGCCGGATCGTTGTCGAAGGCGATGCCCGGCGCGAAGACGCGGTCGAAGAAACCCTTGAGGATCGCCGGAAAATTGAACCACCATTGCGGAAAGACCAGCACGAGGCCATCGGCCGCCTGCAGTCGCGCAATCCAATCGGTGACGGCCGTTCGATCATAGGCCTCGGTAAAGTAGCTGCCGCGCTCGGCAACGCTCAGGCGCGGATCGAAATCCTCGCGATAGAGATCGAGCAGGTCGACGATGTGGCCGTTCGCCTCCAGCGCCGCTCGCGCCTCACGCGCAACGCTTGCGGCAAAACTGTCTTCGAGCGGGTGCGCAAGCACGAGCAGAATACGCATGTTTCTCCCATCCCGCCCAACCGGGGACTTAAACGCTTTGCCGGATTCCGACCGGAGATCGTGCGGCTGCCTAGAACAGGCTGCCCTGCTTCGGCGGATCGCCCGTCGGCTCCGAGGACTTCATCTGCTTCTTGCGCGGCGCCGGCGTCTGCGGGGCGGGTTCGTCACCGCCTTCGCCGGCAATTGCCGAAACTCGGCCATCGGCAAATTCCAGGCTGAGCGCCATGCCGGGGGTTACAGCCGCGGCCTGGCGCACCGGACCGCCTTCGGCATCGCGGATCAGCGCGAAGCCCCGCTGCAGGACGTTGCGGTAGGAAAGCGACTGCAGGACGCGATCCTGAGCGACGATGATGCCGCGCAAGCGGCGAACGTCGGCGCGAACCGCCGCATCGGACCGGGCGGCAAGCCCGGCGACACGATCCGAAGCACGGTGGATCTGACCGATGAGGCGCGACGGCAGGGCGCGCAGCGCGGCATCCGCCGCCTGGACCCGCGCCTCGCCGCGATGCACCTGCCGCTCGACGATACGTTCCGCGCGGTTGATGAAGTCGGCGATGCGCTGGCGGCGCTCGGAGAGCTTGCCCTTGAGAAGATCGGCACGCAGCTCGGCCGAGACGCGCTCGAACTGGCGCCGCTTGTTGGCCGTGTTCAACTGCAGGCCGCGCCCGAGCCCAAGGGCGGCCTCGTCGAAGCGGCGGCGCGGTAGCGCCAGCAACTGATCGAGCGACGGCAGGGCGCGCGCCAGGGAACGCACGGCCTGGCGGCGATTGTCCATCTGCCGCCCGACGGCGGCCTTGAGACGGGCCGAGAGGCCGGAAACCGCGGCCTCGAGATCAGCCTTCACCGGCACGGCCATTTCCGCAGCACCAGTCGGCGTCGGCGCCCGTTGGTCGGCGGCATAGTCGATCAATGTCCAATCGGTCTCGTGGCCGACCGCGGAAATCAGCGGGATTTCGGAGGCGGCCGCGGCGCGGACGACGGCTTCGTCGTTGAAACCCCAGAGGTCCTCGAGGCTGCCACCGCCGCGGGCGACGATCAGCACGTCTGGCCGGGCCATCGCGCCGCCGGGCTCGATTGCGTTGAAGCCGCGGATCGCTGCCGCCACCTCGTCGCCCGAACCATCGCCCTGCACCCGGACCGGCCAGACGACGACGTGCACGGGAAAGCGGTCGGCAATGCGGTGCAGGATATCCCGGATGACCGCACCCGTGGGCGACGTCACGACGCCGATCACCTTGGGCATGTAGGGTAGCGGCCGCTTGCGGCCGGCATCAAAGAGCCCTTCGGCGGCGAGCTTGCGCTTGCGCTCTTCCAGCAGCGCCATCAGCGCGCCGGCACCGGCCGGCTCCATCGATTCGATGACGATCTGGTACTTCGACGAGCCCGGGAAGGTCGTGACCTTACCGGTCGCGATCACTTCCATGCCTTCCTCGGGCCGGAAGCGCAGGCGCGAGAACGTGCCTTTCCAGATCACCGCATCGATGCGCGCCCGATCGTCCTTGAGCGCGAAATAGGCGTGGCCGGACGAATGCGGGCCGCGATAGCCGGAGATCTCGCCGCGGACGCGCACCTGGTCGAAAGCCTGCTCGACCGTTCGCTTGATCGAGCCGGAAAGCTCGGACACCGAATATTCGGTGAGGTTGCTCGGAGAATCGCTGTCGAAGAAAGAAGCCATGGCTTCTTTTACCGCACCCTCGGCCGAAGGCCAGCACATCCGTTGCGCTTTCCATCCGCCGACGGCAGGCGCGCTCAAGGTTTCAGGGCATAGAGCCGAATGGACGCGCCTGCCGAAACCGGCAGGGGCGAAAGAAAGGCCGGCACGCGCCCGGCGGCAAGCTCCGCATAGAAGCCTTGCGGCGCCCTCGTGGCGATCATTTGCGCCTGAGCGTCCGCGGCGCAGAAGGCCAGCACCGGATGCCCGAGTTGGCGTAGCATGGCCTCCGCTTCTTCCGGCCGCGCCAGGCCGATCTTCAATTCCGCGAGCATGCCGGCGGCATTGCGATGATACGGCGCGCTCAGCACGCGGTGCTGCGTGTGGCGAAGGAGGGCCGCACCAATATCCGATGGCCCGACAACGAACGACGGCGGCAAGCCTTCCAGATCTCTCAGCGACGCCGCTGTCAGGCACGCCTCACCGTTCGAGGTTACGGTTTCGCCTGCCACAAGTCCCCCGATCCCCTTGTCGACGAGCGTTCCGGCCATGGCCCATACCGCCGGAACCGAAATGAGCAGCGTGACGATGTAAATCAGAGAGGCGCCCATCCCTGCCGTTCCGCCGTTTGAGCGGGCGCGAAGGTCGGTGAGCAGCAACGCGATCGGCACAATCGCCAGAAGATTGGAAAAGACCATCCCGCGCACCTGCACGAGCGCAATCAGCAGGCTCGAAAACACAAGTGCGAAGAGGATGAGGTTGAGATCGATCCTGTCACGGCGCCAGATGCGCCAGGCGCAAAGCAGCGCGGCAAACGCACCGGTGAAGTAGTAGTAGCCCACGATGCTCGCTGATTCCGTCCTTGCAATGGCGACGAAGGAGCGTGCCTCGGTGACGTTGTCGAGCCACAGTTCGCGAAGCAGCGGATCGAGCCCTGCCAAAGGATTGCCCAGGCATTGCGGCGCCACCAACAGTGCCACGGCAATGACTCCCAGGCCGCAAGCGCCAAGGGCGAAAAACCGCACGACGGTCGGTCGATTGCTGACCATTGCCGCGGCAAGGGCAAGCAGGCCGCCTCCCGCCAGCGCCAGCGAATAGAAGGCGATCGAGAGATTGTCGCAGGTCGCAGCCAGATAGAGGCGCGGCGGCACGGTCACGAAGAAGAAGAGGCTCAAGCTTGCAGCGAGCGAAAGGCCAAAGGCAACGGTGGCCGGCGCAGCCTGCCGGCCGACGGCGGCCCACTGGCAGGCAACGACGGCGCAGACCATGGCCACAAACGGCGTCGTTTCCGCGCCAATCGCGATCGCCAGCGCCGCCGCCAATCCTGCCATTGCGTAGCTGGACACGCGGTACTGCCGATCGACGAGCATCGCCAGCATGACCGCGACCAGGACCAACTGCACGTTATGATGATCGATCGCTCCCCCGAGAAACCGGTTCGAGGTGGCGATGAACAGCGCCGTCAGCCCCAGACAGAAATGCATGGCCGGCGTGCCGCCGACACGGCGCCCGGCAAGGCCCATTGCCGCGAGCAACGGAATCGCCAGGCAGATCGGCCATATCGCCAGGGCCATGACTTCCGCCTGCATTGCACCGACAAAGGGCCTGAGGAGAGCCATGAGCCCGGCTATGGGCAGATCAATCAGGCGCGACCAGTGCATCAACGTTCCGCCCTCGAGGCCGAGACGGACCTGCGTCAGATCGAACCAGCTTTGGCCGGCCAGCAGATCGCGCACCTCAACCAATCGCATGACATCGTCATTGTCGCGGCCGACATAGTCAGGCGCCCTCAGGAACTGGACGACGAGGAAGAGGATGATGGGTGCGCCGTAGACGAGCACCGCCCGGGACAGGCTCGACCAGAACCGCCTCGGTGCATGCGCCGTCGTCATGTCTGATAGTGCCGCAGTGCCGCTCGGCATGGTTTCCCGCCCCTTTTGCTCTCGCGCCATCATAAGGAGGCGCAATCAAGAAAGCGTAAAACCCGGAGGCGAGAGCGACCTTGTCAAGCGCTCCGCGCGACGCACCTTGGCGTCTTGTTAACACCCTGATGCCTATGATGACGCCGATCCAACAGGAACCGAGCCGCCTGGATGTTCGAACGTTTCAACATCGCCGTTCTCTTGCCGTGCTACAACGAAGCCTCGACCATCGGGCAGGTCGTTCAGGGTTTCCAAGCGGCGCTGCCGACGGCCCGCATCTACGTCTACGACAACAACTCGACGGACGGCACGGCGCTGAAAGCCATGCTTGCCGGCGCAACCGTCGTGCGCGAACGCCGGCAGGGCAAGGGGCACGTGGTGCGCCGGATGCTCGCCGATATCGATGCCGACATCTATGTCATGGCCGACGGCGACAGCACCTACTGCCCGACGGATGCGGAAGATCTCGTACGCACCCTGATCACCGAGCGCGCCGACATGGTCGTCGGGACGCGACGCGGCGTTCATGACGATGCCGGCAGACAGGGGCACGCCCTTGGGAACCGCCTCTTCAACCTTCTCTACCGATCGATGTTCGGCACGGACTTCAACGACATTTTCTCCGGCTATCGCGTCTTCTCGCGGCGGTTCGCCAAAAGCTTCCCGGCCGTTTCCAACGGCTTCGAGATCGAGACGGAGATGTCGGTCCATGCCTCGCGGCTGAAACTGCCGGTCGCTGAACTCGAACTCGATTACGGCCGGCGGCCCGAAGGCTCCCATTCCAAACTCTCGACCTTCAGGGACGGCGCCAAGATCCTCTGGACCTTCGTGATGCTGATGAAGGAAACGCGGCCGTTCACCTTCTTCGGCCTCATAAGTCTCGCTTTCCTGGTGGCCAGTTCAATTTTCATGACGCCGGTTCTGCTCGAATATTTCGCAACCGGGCTCGTGCCCCGCATGCCCACCTGGGTCTTCTCGCTGGCCCTTCTCCTGGTCTCGATCATGATGTTCACGGCCGGTCTGATCCTCGATTCGGTCTCGCGCGCCCGCACCGAGCAGCTTCGGCTGCACTATATTGCGACGCCCGCACGGGCCGCGCTGGCTGAGAGCTTGAATGCGGGCATCGCTCCCTCCCCGTTCGACGGCCAGGAAACCGGCCCACAGCCAACACCACGGATTGTTCGGGGACGCCGCGGATGAACCGGGAAACAACCAACCGCATACGCTTCATCATCGAAGACGTCATCCCGCCGATCCTCCGGGATTCGCGGCTTTTCAAGGGCATGGCCAGCCTCGCCTGGGGCAAGCATATCGCGCATCTTGCCGATTTTCGCGCGCGTGCGCCGTTCCTGTCGGCGCGCGAATACGAAGATCTCTACCGGCTGCATCCGAGGGTGCATGAGGGAACGGACAATTCCGAAGCCTGCGTCCGCAGGATCGCGGCAAGCGTCGTCGGCGACAGCGTCTGCGACGTCGGTTGCGGAACCGGCGTTCTGTTGAAGCGTATCCGAGAGGCCAATCCGGGTCTTCGGCGCCTCACGGGCGTCGACTTCGCCATCGACGATGCGGCCCGGATCGAGGGCGTAGAGTATCACGCGGCGATGATCGAGGAGCTGCCGTTTGCCGATGGCGAGTTCGATACCGTCGTCTGCACGCATGTCATCGAGCATATTCTCGACTATCGCAAGGCGATCTCCGAGCTTCGCCGGATCACCCGCCGGCGCCTGATCATCGTCGTGCCGCGCGAGCGCGAGTATCGCTACACGTTCAACCCGCACTTCAATTTCTTTCCCTACACCCACTCCTTCCTTCGCGCGATGCATCCGGTTCCAGCCGAACACGAGTGCATCGATATCGGCCGCGACATCTTCTATCGCGAAGACAAAGCTCTGGCAGTGTGAGGCGTGGCGATGAATCTCAATCTGGCGCCCACCGTCTGGTTCGGGCTGTTTTTCACACCGGTGCTGATTTCGGCCGGACAGATCCTCTTCAAGCTGACGAGCGCCAAGACCGGCGACGCCAACGCTCACGGGCTGCTGGCGCTCGCCCTCAGCCCAACGTTGCTCACGGCATTGGCCGTCTATGGCGTCGGCACGATCATCTGGATCTTCACGATCAAGTCCGTGCCGCTGACGATCGCCTATTCGTTCATGGCGCTGACATTCTGCCTCGTACCGCTGCTTGCCGCCGTCTTCCTCGGCGAGGCCGTGACGTTGCGCTACGCCCTCGGTGCCGCGCTGATCATCAGCGGCATGATCATCATCAATTCGTAAGGGTGCCCGGGACCATGATCGTCACCGCTTCCTTTCTCCTCGGCATCATCACATGCGGACTGTGCTCGCCGCGTCTCTGCCTTTTGGTCGGTGCGGTCCTGCTGGGCTTGGCTGGCGTCAGCGGCAACTGGATCCAAGCGGCAGCGGCAATCGGCGGCTACAATATGGGTCTCGCGCTTACGCTCTGCGGCGCCATCGCCATCGGCCTGCAGCGCGACAGCCAGTAACGCTCACCCCTTCCGCTCGAAAAACGCCTTGGTCTCCTCGTCCGCGGGGAAGAAGGATTCGATCAGCACGCCTTCCACCAAGGCATCCTGGGTCGAGCCGAAGGTCTGCAGCGTGGTGATGAAGCTCAAGCGCAGACCGCCGACATCGAGCTCGATCGGCAGCACGGGCAGGCGGTCGGTGTCGGGGTGGTTTTCGATCGCCCGCTCGACCATCGGGTTCGAGGCGGCCTTCTCCAGGCGTTTACCGAGGCGGCTGCGCGGCCCCTGCAGCCAGGCCTCGGTGCGCACGCGCTGTACGAGGTCAGCCGCCGCGGCCTCCCAGTTGACGACCAGCTTGCGAGTGTTTTCGTGACCGAGAAAGGTGTCGAGGAAGTTTTCTCCAGGCTGGAACGGAATGTCGGCAGCCACGGCCAGGCTCGCCAGCGCCGGGTTGACGACGAGCAGCGTGTATTCATGGTCGAGTACCAGGCCGGGATAGGGATCGTGGCGGGCCAATATGAGCCTGATGGCATTGGCGACGGCTGGCGGCATGGCGTCCAGCCCTGCGGCCGGACGCGTCGCCATGCGCGGCCGATAGCCGGCTGCCGAAAACAGCGTTCCCTGGTCGCGCGCCGGAATATCCAGCACCGAGGCCAGCCGCAGAATCATGCCTTCCGACGGTTTCGAGCGACCGGTTTCGAGGAACGACAAGTGGCGCGCCGAGATGCCGGCAGCGCCCGCGAGATCGAGCTGGCTCATGCGGCGATGGCCACGCCATTCCTTCAGATGTTCGCCAAATTGCATATGCCTGTTTTCTCCATTTGCCCGACAGAGTGACGTGCATGCCAAGTAAAATCCATTACCTCAGAGGTAATTGGTTCGATGACGTCATCAGAGCAATATCCGGCCAACGACAAACGGATGGAGCCGAAAATGAACCTCTCGAACCGCAGCCTGCTCAACAAGACCTTCCTCGCCGACGGCGCATTCTCGCTGGTCGCCGGCGCCATCCTGATCCTCGACGCGGCCCCCTTGGCCGCGCTGATCAGCCCCGCCGCAATACCTGCCATGATGAAGGCGCTCGGCATTGGACTGCTGGTCTGGGGGATCTTTCATCTCTCGGCGGCGCGCAATGGCGGCCCCGTAACGGCAGCGGCGCGCATCAGCATTGCCGGTGACGTGCTCTGGCAAGTGGCGAGCCTGGCGCTGCTGTGCACGGCCTATGCCGACCTTTCTGCCGCCGGCATCGCGCTCGTCGTGATCGGCATGATCGGTGTCGCCGACTTCATGTTGTTCAAGCGGCGGGGACTGGCGCGAGAGCGCGCCGCGATTGCCTGACGATAGTCTCAAGAGATCAGGAAGGAGGTCGACCGGCCATGCCGGCGGGCCTCCTTGCATTCTTCGACCGGCTCAGATGGTCTCCCAGCCGTCCTTGGCGCTGGCGCGGTAGATCGCGTCGATGAATTTCTGGTTGAGGCGCGAATTCTCGAGCGTCACCACTTCCTCAGGTTCGCCGTTGGCGGCGCGCGCGAAGGCTTCCGCCTGGAGCTTGTACTGGCGCGCATCCTGGAAGCGGAAGAGCTGCGACTGGGCGTGGTTCTGATTGGTGAGCTCCACCTCCTCACGGCCGTAGCGGTCGGCGTTGAAGGGCGATTTCACCTCGATGAAGCCCTTGTCGCCGTGGAAGACCATGATCTGGCGGGCGGCGAGCTGGGTGGAGATATAGAAGCTCAGCTCGAAATCGCCGAAGTCTGCCCGCACGCTCGAATAGATGTCGGTGCCGAATTCCGGATCGCGGTCGGTGTTTGCCTGAACCCGCACCGGCTCGTGGCCAGTGACGAAGCGGGTGGTGATCGTCGGATAGACGCCGATATCCGGCAGGCCGCCGCCACCGAGCGCGGGAATGTTGCGCATGTTGTTGGGGTCGCGGTTGAAATAGGTGAAGGCACCCTGGACGTGGCGCAGACGGCCGATCGCGCCTTCGGCCAACAGCGCGCGCACCTTGCGCCAGACCGGGCTGTAGGTGACCATGAAGGCTTCGGCGACCAGAACCCCATTGCGATCACGCGCGGCGATCAAGGCGTCGATCTCGGAGGCGCGCAGCGCGATCGGCTTTTCGCAGAGCACATGCTTGCCGGCATTGGCGGCCTTCACCGACCATTCGACGTGCTGTGCCGTCGGCAGCGGAATATAGACCGCATCTATGACGTCGGAGGCCAGCATGTCCTCATAGGAGCCGAAGGCATGCGGCGCGGAGAAGCGATCGGCCATGGCCCGGGCTTTTGCGAAGTCGCGGCTGGCAACGGCGGAGACGACGCAGTTTTCCGCATCCTGAATGGCTGGCACAACGAGGTCGCGGCCGATCTTGGCCGTGGACAGAATTCCGAAACGTAACATGGCGGCGCTCCCTGATTTTTGTGGCCGAGACTACTGCATGTTTCCTTAAATTTCCTGCAATTTAAGGATAAAAACATGCAGCAACTCAAAGTGCTACAGCGACCTTAGCGCGTCTAAAGATGCGCGGCGCTGCAGCGCCGAGGTACGTACCTATCAAGCGGTTGATATCGTCCCGACCGAGATTCCCGTTTCGCAGAAAAAAGCCGGCAACCGGGTGACAATATCAGCTTTTCCGCCCTATCTTTCCCTTCGCAATCCTCCCGATCGCGATATGCTTCCATCCCTTCCAATGGAGCGAACCCATGGAAAAACTGAGACTTGGCCGCACTGACCTGGAAATCGCGCCACTTGTCTTCGGCGGCAATGTCTTTGGTTGGACCGCCGACGAAAAGACGTCTTTCGCCCTGCTCGATGCCTTCTTCGACGCCGGCTTCAACACCATCGATACCGCAGACGTCTATTCCTCCTGGGCGCCCGGCAACCAGGGCGGAGAATCCGAAACGATCATCGGCAAATGGCTGAAACAATCGAAGCGATCGCGCGACAAGGCAGTCATCGTCACCAAAGTCGGTTCCGAACTCGGGCCCGACCGCAAGGGACTTTCGCGCCGCTGGATACTGCAAGCGGTCGAAGATTCGCTGAGGCGGCTGCAGACCGACCATATCGACCTTTATCTCTCTCACTGGCCGGACCCGGATACGCCCTATGAGGAGACGCTTGCGGTTTATGACCAATTGCTGTCCGAAGGCAAGATCCGCAACATCGGTGCCTCCAACCTGAATTCGCTGCAACTGCGCGAGGCGCTCGACATATCCGCGACCCACGGCCTGCCGCGTTATGCGGTGCTGCAGCCGGAATACAATCTCTACGACCGCGACGCCTTCGAGGGACCGCTGCGCGATCTCTGCATTTCGGAAGAGATCGGCGTGATCACCTATTTCGGACTGGCGCGTGGTTTCCTGTCGGGCAAGTACCGAACACACAAGGACCTTGAGGGCTCAGCGCGCGGCAGCGGCGTCGAAAAATACCTCGACGGACGCGGCATGCGTATCCTTGGCGTGCTCGACGATATTGCCGCCGAAACCGGTGCGACCCAGGCAGAAATTGCGCTCGCCTGGGTCCGGACGCGCAAGGGCGTCACGGCACCGATCGCCAGCGCCACGAACCTCGCGCAATTGCAGAGCCTCATTCGCTCCGCCGATCTCAAGCTGTCGGATGACGCGATCCAGCAACTCAACGATGTCGGCGAATAACGGGAGAAAACCCGGCACGATGGCATTCGACGGTACGCGCTGCGGCCGGTGGCGACGACGCGACCGGCGTCGGCTCTACTCCCGGACCGACGAGCATGTGCGCTACCAGGTCAGTTTCGGCGCATTCCGCAAATCCGGAAATCCGGCATAGGCCTCGGCATGGCTGCCGCCCTGGTTGGCCATGCCGGCCTTCGTCAGGACGCCGCGCGGCTGCACGAAGCTCATGATCCGGCGCGCCGGCCGCTCGTGCCACTGGATGTTGAAAGCCCAGAGCTTCGGGAAGAAGCAGAGCGAGGCATAGGGCAGGTGGTCGTGGATCCACCAAGCGATCGACTGCCAGCCGCCGATCTCGCCGCGCCGGTCCCAGACCCAGGGGATGACGATGCAGGCGGTGGCGCCGATACATCCGTCGGCGTCGCGCATGTCCCAGATATGGTCGGCGGCCGAAGCGGCATTGGTCGAACAATTGAGACCATTGACGTTGCCGAAACCGTTGACGGCGCGATTGCGGTAGCCCGAGCGAATGACGATGCGGCCGAAGGTCGCTTCCAGCGGCTCCAGCAATTCTTCGCAGAGGCGTCGCCCCGCCTCGATCGCGAGATCCGGATCATCAGGGATGTTCGGGATGCGGTGGAAATCCGCGATCTCCGAATGCAGGAACTCGCGGAAGAAGAAGTTCCGCGAGAGCCGCACGCGGCCGAGATCTTCAAGACCTTTCATCGATCCGGGCTTCTTCATCGTCTTCCTTTCTCATCCGCACAAACGGAGTGCGCGAACCAATGGCATTCCAGATCCGGCCCAACCGCGCCACCCGATTCCAGAGCCTCTGCTATCCGCTATGCCGGAAGAAATCGATGAAGGCGCGTAATGCCGGTCGCATCTGCCTGCGGCTCGGATAATAGAGATAGGGACCGGCATAGGGTGCGCACCAGTCTTCCATGACACGCTCCAGCTGTCCTTCGGCGATCGCGGTCTCGACCCGGGAGCGAAAGAGATACGCAAGGCCAGCGCCGCCGATCGCCGCCTTGATGATCGGCCTGTCCTCGCCGAGGATCAACGGGCCTTCGACCGATACCGTCAGTTCCTCGCCGTCCTTCTCGAACTCCCAGCGATAGAGCGTGCCATTGGAGAAGCGCCGGCGGATGCAGCGATGCTGAGCGAGATCGCGCGGATGCTGCGGCCGGCCGTGGCGCTCGAAATAGTCGGGCGACGCGACGACGGCACTTTCGAGCTCCGGCCCGACCTTCACCGCGATCATATCGGCTTCCAGGCTTTCGCCGAGCCTGATGCCGGCGTCGTAGCCCTCTTCGACGATGTCGGTGAAGCCGTCCTCGTTGGCGATTTCCAGGACGATCTCGGGATAGAGGTTCAGGAAGGCCCCGAGCCGGGGCGCGAGGATGAGATCGGCGGCAAACCGCGGCGCCGTGATGCGCAGGTTGCCGGCGGGACGCTCGCGGGCATCGGCGGCGGCTTCCAATGCATGGGCGATCTCCTCCAGTGCCGGCGCCAGCCGTTCGAGCAGCCGGCGCCCCTCCTCAGTCGGCGCGACGCTGCGCGTGGTGCGCGCCAGAAGGCGGATACCGAGGCTCGCTTCGAGGCTACTCACGGCATGGCTTACCGCTGATGGCGCCACGCCCAGTTCTCGGGCGGCCCCGCGAAAGCTGCCATGGGCGGCGACGGCGGCCAACACCGCGAGTTGGGAAAGCTGCGTTCTGTTCATTGATCGAAATAATAGAACAGCCTGTGAGAATTGACAGTGATTTTCAGCCGCCGCGCACAGCCCTATTCTTCAGTCGTCGCCAACGTCGGATCGAAGCCAGGAGTTCGCCGCGTTGGCACGGAGGAGCCGTCGCTCGCCTATACGGAGCGCATCGGCGGCACCCACCATCACAATTCACGCCTCGGATGATAGACGTGCCCTCCCCGCGCGCTGGTTCCGATGCGTGGCAGCCAGACAAGGAAACGACATGAAGACCCGCAAACTCGGGAATGACCTCACCGTCTCCACCATCGGCCTCGGATGCATGGGCATGAGCTTCGCCTATGGCGCCACGGACGAGGCGGAATCGATCCGCACGCTCCACCGCGCGGTCGATCTCGGCATCACCTTCTTCGACACGGCCGAAGTCTACGGCCCGTTCGAGAACGAGAAACTGCTCGGCAAGGCGCTCGGCCCCCTCCGCGGCAAGGTGACGATCGCCACGAAGTTCGGCTTCCGCATCGAAGCTGGCGCGCCAGCAGCCCAGGCGATCAGGGGCGTCGACGGACGGCCGGAGCATGCGAAGGCTGTGGCTGAGGCCTCGCTCAAGCGGCTCGGCACCGATGTCATCGACCTCTACTACCAGCATCGTGTCGATCCGGAGGTGCCGATCGAGGATACCGTCGGCGCCATGGCCGAGTTGGTGCGCGAGGGCAAGGTGCGGACGATCGGCCTTTCGGAAGCAAGCGCCGCCACCATCCGCCGGGCCCACAAGGTTCATCCGATCGCCGCTGTTCAAAGCGAATACTCGCTGTGGTCACGTGACCCGGAAGAAGACGTGCTTGCCACCTGCCGCGAACTCGGCATCGGCTTCGTGCCCTACAGCCCGCTCGGGCGTGGCATGCTGACCGGCGCCCTGCGCAAGGCCGAAGATCTCGAAGCCGACGATTTCCGACGCTCGCTGCCGCGTTTCCAGGCGGAGAATTTCGACGCCAATGTGCGGCTCGTCGAGACACTCCAGACGCTGGCCGAGGAAAAGGGCGTCACCGCCGCTCAACTCGCGCTCGCCTGGGTCGTCAACCAGGGCGATTTCATCGTGCCAATCCCCGGCGCCCGCAAGCTCGACCATCTGGAGCAGAATGCTGCTGCCGTAGACATCACCCTCACGGCCGAGGAATCCCGCCGTCTCGCCGACGCTCTCTCTCCGGCATTGGTCGCCGGGAAGCGCTATACGGACGCCTCGCTGGCGCTCACCAACCGCTGAGCGAGAGCGTTTCCCGGTGAAGCGGAGTCGTGGAAACGCTCTATCTCTTTGTTTCCACCGCACTTCCTGACGGAAAACCGCTTCGCACTTTTCCTGGAAGTGCCTTGTTTCCAGCGCACTTCCTGACGGAAAACCGCTTCGCACTTTTCCTGGAAGTGCTTTGTTTCCACCGCACTTCCTGGCGGAAAACCGCTTCGCACTTTTCCTGGAAGTGCTCTATTCCTCCCCGCCTTCCGTGAAGGGCGGGGAGCTCCCCATCGAAATTCCGACCGGACGCACTACCTCTCAACCAACGGCAACGAATCCGGAGGAGCGGGAATGTCCGACGAGCAGGCGATCAGCGCAGTGGTGCACCTCTATGTCGACGGCATGGCCTTTGCCAACGAGGGCGCTCTGCGCAAGGCGTTTCACCCCGATGCGGCGATTATCGGCAACTACAACGGCGCGCTCGAATGGACGACGCGCGAAGGCTTCATCAAGACGATCGTCGAGGCGGGGGCTGCGCCACCCGGAACCCAGCCGGAGATGGACGTGCAGAAGATCGATATCACCGGTGATGCCGCAACCGTGAGAGTGATCGACAGTTTCGCCGGCGAACGCTATTCCGACCATCTGGCCCTGGTGAAGATCGACGGGCGCTGGGTGATCGTCAACAAGGTCTTCCACCAGCATGCGTCATGATGGCAATCCCGCAGAAAACCAAGGCGACGGGTAGGCTCATCAGCATCGACCATATCCAGCTTGCCATGCCGGCGGGCGCCGAGCCGGCGGCACGCGGCTTCTACGGCGGTCTCCTCGGCCTCATGGAGGTAGCGAAGCCGGCCAATCTTCTCGCGCGCGGCGGCTGCTGGTTCGAGCAGGGCGATATCCGCGTGCATCTCGGCATCGACCGAGACTTCAGGCCGGCGCGCAAGGCGCATCCGGCTTTCCTCGTCGACGATCTCGACCGCCTGACGCTGCGGCTCGAACCGGCCGGCGTGACGATCGCCGAGGACGAACCGCTTGCCGACTACCGCAGATGTTATGTCGACGATCCGTTCGGTAACCGTATGGAATTGATGCAGCGCCTGGACTGAGTTCGAACGAAAAAGGGCCGCTGCAATCCAGCGGCCCTTTCGGTTGAGTGCTTGCCCAGGGTCACGCCCGGAGTACGCCGCCCGTCGATTTCGTCACATTGGCGACGATCTTGGCGGTGAGCGCCTCGAAGTCCTCGTCGGTCAGGGTGCGCTCGACCGGCTGGATGGTGACTTCGATGGCGATCGACTTCTTGCCTTCGCCGAGCGAAGCGCCTTCGAAGACGTCGAAGACGCTGACGCCCGTCACCAGCTTGCGGTCGGCGCCCGAAGCCGCGCGCAGGATGGCGCCGGCTTCCACCGTCTTGTCGACGACGAAGGCGAAGTCGCGCTTCACCGCCTGGAACGGCGAGAGATCGAGCGCCGGCTTGGTGCGTGTCGCCTTCTTCTTCGGTTCCGGCATGGCGTCGACATAGATCTCGAAGCCGCACAACGCGCCCGAAACGTCAAGCGCTTCCAGCGTCTTCGGGTGGAATTCGCCGAAGGAGCCGAGAACGATCTTCGGCCCGAGCTTGATCGTGCCGGAACGGCCCGGATGATACCAGGCGGGACCGCCCGGCTCGAACTGGACATTGCCCATTGGCACGCCGCAGGCTTCGAGTACGGCAATCGCGTCCGCCTTGGCATCAAAGACGTCGACCGGCTTGCCACCACCCTTGGCCGCATTCGACCAGAGACGGCCGGCGCCGTTCAGCGAGGCCGTGCCGCGGCGGATGCCGCCGGCAACGCGGCGCTGGGTCTCAGGCGTATCGCCCTCATAGGTGCCGGAGACTTCGAAGATCGCGACGTCGCCGAAGCCCTTGTCGGCATTGCGCTGGGCAGCCGTCAAGAGGCCCGGCAGCAGCGACGGGCGCATGTCCGACATGTCGGAGGCGATCGGATTGGCGAGCTTCAGCGCCGGCGCACCGCCGCCGAAGAGCTTCGCCTGTTCCTCGGAGATGAACGACCATGTGACCGCTTCCAGCATGCCGCGGCTTGCAAGTGCGCGCTTGGCAAGGCGGGTGCGGATCTGCAGCGTCGTCAGGATCTTGCCGTTGACGGTGCCGTGGCTCGGCAGCGGAGCGGCGACGATGTTGTCGACGCCGTGGATGCGCATGACCTCTTCGACGAGGTCGGCCTTGCCGTCGACGTCCGGTCGCCAGGACGGTACCGAGACCTTGAACCGGTCACCGGAACCTTCGACGCCGAAGCCGAGCTTCTTCAGGATCGAGATGCTCTCTTCCGAGGAAACCTCGAGGCCGGTCAGGCGCTTCACTTCGGAAACCGGGAAGTCGACGATCTTCGGCGTGTGGCCGGCATAACCGACCACTTCCGCCTTGGCCGCCGTGCCGCCGCAGAGTTCAAGAACCAGCTCCGTGGTACGCTCGAGGCCCGGCACCATGTATTCCGGATCGACGCCGCGCTCGAAACGGTAGCGCGCATCGGTGATGATGCCGAGCGTGCGGCCGGTCTTGGCGATGTTCATCGGATCCCAGAGCGCCGACTCGATCAAGACGTCGGTGGTGTTCTCGTCGCAGCCGGAGTGCTCGCCGCCCATGACGCCGCCGATCGATTCGATCGCCTTTTCATCGGATATGACGACGTTGTTGGGGCCGAGCTTGTATTCGCGCTGGTCGAGCGCCAGCACGGTTTCGCCTTCCTTGGCGCGGCGGACCGTCAGGTTGCCCTCGACCTTGGCGGCGTCGAACACGTGCATCGGCCGGCCCTGATCGAAGGTCATGTAGTTGGTGATGTCGACCAGTGCGTTGATCGGGCGCAGGCCGATCGCCAGCAGGCGCTGCTGCATCCACTTCGGCGACGGGCCGTTCTTGACGCCGCGCACCAGGCGCAGCGAGAAGCCCGGGCAGAGATGCTTGTCTTCGCCGAGGTCGAGCGTGAGCTTCACCGGTGTTTCGCCTTCGACGGCGAAGGACGGCGCCTTACGCGCCTTGAGCGTGCCGAGGCCAGAGGCGGCGAGGTCGCGCGCAATGCCGTAGACGCTGGTGCAGTCCGGCCGGTTCGGCGTGAGGTTGATCTCGATTATCGGATCGTCGAGGCCGGCATAGGCGGCATAACTCGTACCGACGGGCGCATCGGCAGGCAGGTCGATGATGCCGTTGTGATCGTCGGAGATCTGCAGCTCCTTTTCCGAGCACATCATGCCGCGGCTTTCGACGCCGCGGATGGTGCCGACGGCAAGCGTCACGTCGATGCCGGGCACATAGGTGCCGGGTGCGGCAAAGGCGCCGACGAGGCCGGCGCGCGCATTCGGCGCACCGCAGACGACCTGGATCGGAGCGCCCGAGCCGGTGTCGACCATCAGCACGCGAAGCTTGTCGGCATTCGGATGCTGCTCGGCCGAGACGACCTTGGCGATGACGAAGGGCTTGAAGGCGGCCTTGTCGTCGACGTCTTCCACTTCGAGCCCGATCATCGTCAGGCGGGCGCAGATTTCCTCGAGCGTAGCGTCGGTTTCAAGGTGGTCCTTGAGCCAGGAAAGCGTGAATTTCATGATTTCACCTGTATCCTCGAGCATTTCCGGCTTAAATCGAAGCGCAGAAACGCTCTATCCCTTTGTTTTTCGCATTTCCGGACGGAAAACCGCTTCGCACTTTTCCTGGAAATGCTCCTTTCTGCGCGATCAGGCCGAAAGACCGCCGAACAGCGTCGGCATGTCGAGCGGGCGGAAGCCGTAATGGGTCATCCAGCGAACATCGGCGTTGAAGAAGTCGCGCAGGTCCGGCATGCCGTATTTCAGCATGGCGATGCGGTCGAGGCCCATGCCCCAGGCGAAGCCCTGGTACTCGTCCGGATCGAGCCCGCCCGCGCGCAGGACGTTCGGATGCACCATGCCGCAGCCGAGGATCTCCATCCAGTCGGTACCTTCGCCGAACTTCACGATCGGGCCGGAGCGGTCGCACTGGATGTCGACCTCGAAAGACGGCTCGGTGAAGGGGAAGAAGGACGGACGGAAGCGCATCGTCACCTGATCCACCTCGAAGAAGGCCTTGCAAAATTCTTCCAGCACCCAGCGCATGTTGGCGACATTCGCCGCCTTGTCGATCACCAGGCCTTCGACCTGATGGAACATCGGCGAGTGAGTGGCGTCGGAATCCTGGCGATAGGTCTTGCCGGGGATGATGATGCGGATCGGCGGCTGCTCAGCTTCCATGGTGCGGATCTGTACCGGCGAGGTATGCGTGCGCAGCACCTTGCGCTCACCCTTCTCATCGGGATTGAAGAAGAAGGTGTCGTGCATCTCGCGGGCCGGATGGCCCTCGGGGAAGTTCAGCGCGGTGAAATTGTAGTAGTCGGTCTCGATATCCGGGCCTTCGGCGATCGAGAAGCCCATGTCGCCGAAGATCGCAGTGATCTCGTCGACGATCTGGCTGATCGGGTGAATGCGGCCGCGTTCGGCCGGTGACGAGCGGACAGGAAGGCTGATGTCGACGGTCTCGCGTGCCAGGCGCTCGGCGATCGCCTGGTCCTTCAGTGCCGCCTTGCGGGCGGCAATCGCCTCGGCGACCGTGTTCTTCAACGCGTTGATCTGGGCGCCGCGGGTCTGGCGTTCCTCGGGAGTCATGGTACCGAGCGTCTTCAGGAGCTCGGAGATCGAGCCCTTCTTGCCAAGCGCATTGACACGCACCGCCTCGATCGATCCTTCATCGTCGGCGGCATGGATATCCGCCAGCAGTGTCCGTTCCAGTGTTTCCAGTTCGCTCATTCTGTCCTGCCTCGATGCGGGAATAGGTTCGGTTCTATATCGGCTCTACTGCATGTTTTCTTCAATCGCACCGATTAAAGGTCAAAAACATGCATCACTTCAAAGTGCTACAGCGACCTTTGCGCGTCTGATAAGACGCGCGGCGCTGTAGTCTTCAGGAATGTGATCGCGCCGCGGTCGCGAAGAATGCCGGTGCAAAGACGCAAGCACGACCAAGCTGGAGGCCGGGCCGAAGCATCGTCGGATGAGGGAACCGGGGCAGTTCCTTTCGAAGGTCTCGCACGTTCATCTCGCGAAATAAGAAAAACCCGCGCCAGCCCTGCCAGCGCGGGTTTCCCAACGAATTTTAAGTACGGTTTTGGGAAAACGCTGGCTTAACGGACAGCGCTTTCAAACTCGTTTGCCGTGCCGGCTTCCTTGAGATAGGCAAGCGCCTTCTTGGAAGCTTCGACGAGGGCGCCGAATGCTGCCGGCTCATGGATCGCCATGTCGGACAGAACCTTGCGGTCGACTTCGATGCCAGCCTTGTTCAGGCCGTCGATGAAGCGGCCGTAGGTCAGGCCGAATTCGCGGACGGCAGCGTTGATGCGCTGGATCCAGAGAGCGCGGAAGTTGCGCTTGTTGACCTTGCGGTCGCGGTAAGCGTACTGCTTCGAACGATCAACCGCTGCCTTGGCGGCGCGGATGGTGTTCTTGCGGCGGCCGTAGAAACCCTTGGCTGCCTTGAGCGTCTTCTTGTGCTTGGCGTGGGCGGTAACGCCGCGTTTTACACGTGCCATGTCATGATCTCCTTAACGTATCCGATGTGCCTGAAAGTCTTAGAGACCGTTCGGCAGGTAGTTCTTGACGACCTTCTTGCCGTCGGGCTCGGCGAGAACCATGGTTCCACGCGCGTCGCGGATGAACTTGTTGGTACGCTTGATCATGCCATGGCGCTTACCAGCAGCCGCTGCACGAACCTTGCCGGTCGCGGTGATCTTGAACCGCTTCTTGGCAGACGATTTCGTCTTCATCTTGGGCATTTTGCTACTCCATTGTTTTTTAAAATGCGAAACGAACAGACGAGGCTCGTTTCCAGCGTTAAGAACGGCCACGGCATGCCCTGCCGGACCGTTCGGACGGGGGCTTATAACCGCACATCCGGAAAAGCGCAACTGCGGAATCGAAGATGGGCCGCGAGCCGTGGCTGAATACGCCCCACCATTGTCCGACGCATCGCGAACACGTTGTCCCTAGGCGGGACCGCGCGGTCGCCGACGGCCACCACCGGTGTCGAATGTCAACACGGCCTCGAGGCCGCCCAGCGACGACTGCCCGAGCGACAGCACTGCGCCATAGGCATCGGCGATATCGGCGCTGATCGCAAGTCCGAGGCCGGTGCTGGCGGCGTGATTGCCCTCAGTATCCTCGCCATGGGCGCCGCGGCGCAGGACCTGTTCCCGGTCCCCTTCGGCAACGCCGGGGCCGTCGTCGCCAACGGCAATGCGCACACGACCGTCAGCCGCTTCCGCCGAGAGCCGGATGCGGGTCCGCGCCCATTTCGCGGCATTGTCGAGCAAATTGCCGAGGCATTCAGCCAGGTCGGCCGGATCGAGGTCAAGCGAGATCGACGGATCGATCTCGACTTCCCAGACGACATTGCGCTCGGCCGTTATCGGGCGCAGGACGTTGACCAGCTTGCCGCCGAGGCTGGCGATCGACGTGGTTGCCATGCGCTCGACGCCCATGCGGGCCGCCTGAAGCTGGCGATCGGCGCGCTGGCGCACCAGATCGACCTGCTCGAGTGCGATCCGCCGCTCTTCCCGCGGCAGGCTCTCGGCAAGCTGGGCAATCACGGTCAACGGCGTCTTCAGGCCGTGGGCAAGATCGCTGGCACGGGCGCGCGCCTGCGCCAGAGCTGCCTCGCGCTCGGAAAGCAGCAAATTGATCTCGGCGATCAGCGGCTGCACCTCGGTGGGGCCGGCCGAGCCAAAATCCTTCTCTTCGCCGGAACGAACGCGGGCGGCCTGCTCGCGCAAGCGGACCAGCGGCGAAAGTCCGACGGCACCCTGTAGAAACGCAGCACCGGCGAGCACGAAGGCGGTTGCCACCAGCATCAGCCGGATCTGGCTGTGAAAGGCGGCCAGCGCATCATCGAGTTCGCCGCGCGCAAAGCCGGCGGCAACGGAGAACCGTCGCGCATCCGGCCCCTCACCGAAAGTCAGCGTCTGCTGGTGGACCAGCACAGATGCCCCGTCCGGACCTTCTACCTCCAGGAAGCCGAGGTGGTGGGGCGCCGACGGCCGATCGCGGTCGATCACCGTGTCCCATAAAGAGCGCGAACGGATGGGCGCGCCGTTGTCGCGCGTAATCTGCCAGTAGCGTCCGCCGGCAGGCAGGTTCAGCCGCGGATCAGCAGGCTCGCGCGGCAGGACGATTTCGCCGTCACGCACCGCCACCTGGGCGGCAATCGTATCGACCAGCGTCGCCATTTCCGCGCGATAGCGGCCGACGACGTAATCGGTAAAAAGCCTGCTCAGGGAGAGCCAGACCACCAGCAGCACGAGGCCTATGGCGATCGATGCGCCGATAGCAAGCCTCAGCCGCAGCGAACGGATCATGCCGGGCCATCCGGCAGAACGTAACCGAAGCCGCGCCGAGTCTCGATCGCGCCGCTTTCCGTCTTCTTGCGCAGCCGGGCGATCATCGCTTCGACGGCGTTCTTGGCCGCATCGTCATCGCGTCCCTGAACATGGCTCGCCAGTTCAAGCGGTGTGACGACCTGGCCCTTGCGCTCCACGAAGAGCGCGACCATCCGGTATTCGAGCGGGCTGAGTTCGAGCGGCTCTCCATCGAATGTCACACGGCGCGTCGCCTCATCGAGCGTGAAGCGCCCGGCTGCGCGTACCGAGGTGACGCGAGGGCCGGCACGCCGCAACAGAGCTCTCAGCCGCGCCAGCAGTTCCTCCGCTCGAAAAGGCTTCGGCAGATAGTCGTCCGCACCGGCATCGAAGCCATCGACGCGCTCCATCCAGGAGCCCCGCGCCGTCAGGACCAGGACCGGCGTTTCCAGCCCGGCCTGACGCCAACGCTTGAGGATCGACAGCCCGTCCATGCCCGGCAGGCCGAGGTCGAGGATGATCGCGGTATAGTTTCCGCTTTCCCCTCGCTCCCAAATGTCCGGGCCCAGGGCGAGCGTATCGACGCCATAGCCCTCCGCCTGCAGCCTGCCTGTCACGTGGGCTGCGATGTTGGGATCGTCCTCCGCCAGAAGAATGCGCATGCCGCCCTCAGAAACCGAAGATATTCATGAATTTTCCGGTGCGCGCGTTGATGCGCAGGTTGCGGATCGTCCCCTGCCGGTCGCGCGTGCGCAGCCGGTAAACCTCGCTGCTGCCGGAGCCTCTGAGATCAACGCCGATGACCCTGCCATACTTGTCCTCGTCGACGAGCCGGAGAACATCCTTCAACGGCAGAATGTCGCCTTTCTCGACCGCGGCGCGCGCGCGCTCCTGGTCGCTGCGGCGATTGCCGCCGGCCGCGGCGCCAGCGCTTTCGCCGTCATCGTCGTCATCATCGCCGTTGCCACCGCCCTTGTTGCCGCGATCGTCATCGTGGTCATCGTCGCCGCCCTGGTCACCACCGCCGCTGCCACCGCCGCCATGCGAACCACCGCCGTTACCGGAATCGCCATCCTCGGCCAGGGCGCCCAAGCGGCCGGGCTGCGGCGCAAGCGAAAGCAGGAGCGAACAGCAGAAGAGCGCAATCAGGTCTCGTCGTGTCATCGCCATGGCGCCATCCGGTCGCGATCGCCTCTTCGATTTGGGTTCAGGGTCATTTTCCTAAGCTTAGCGCATCTCGAGGCCGGCCCGCGAGGGAGCGCCCACGGGGTGTCAGCCTACGCCAGCCGTCGCCACAACGCCAGTTGCGCGCATACCCCCAGCGCCACGTTGGCACGGGGGCATGCGCTGGCCGGGTCGAGCCGCCGGGCGGGCTGGTGGCGGTCGACCTTCGCTCCGGCGCATGGTGCGGGGCTAATGCGCCGGGCAAATTCCAAACAGATCAGGGCGCCGGCCTGATGGAAACGCTGGTGATCGGTCCTGGGTTACGGCGGAAATCACCGCGGTGCGGCTCCACCGTCACGACGCGAACACCATGTTCGAATTCCACTTCGACCTCGAGCACACGGCCGAGATCGTCGACGGCGATCAGCGACCCGTCGCGCAGGCCGCGAAGGCTTTCTTCGGACACGCGCAGTTCGACCTCGGGACGATCGCGGGCATCCCGGAAATCGTCGTCGTTGAAATCATCGCCCTCGCCGTCGTCATCCCGATCAACGTCATGCCGATCGTTGTCGTCGCGATCATCGTCATCGCGATCTTCCGACCCGTCGTGACCGCGGCCACCGTGATCATCACCGCCACGATCGTCGCCTTCATCGTCATCGGCGAGGGCTGCCGTCGAGAACGGATGCGCAGGACCACTTGCGATTACCGACAGGCCGATGGGCGCTGAAACGAGGCTGCAGAGACCGACCGAGGAAACAAGCAGGGCTTTTCGCAGCGCTGAACTCATCATCTCCAGTCCTTGTCCCGTTGCCGACGCACGAAGAATGGCATCCGTTTGCTGACAGATCGCTGAGGATGGCTGTCAGCATTCTGTCAGAAAGCGCCGGCGCGACACCGCAACGAAAAAAGCCGCCCGGAAGGCGGCTTTCATCGGATCGGTCTTGCGATTGACGGCAGCGACGGCTCAGCGCGGCGCCAGAACCATCATCATCTGACGGCCTTCCAGCTTCGGCTCGGCCTCCACCTTGGCGATCGCCTGGGTATCGTCCTTGACCTGAAGCAGGAGCTTCATGCCCAGTTCCTGGTGGGCCATTTCGCGGCCGCGGAACTTCAGCGTGACCTTGACCTTGTCGCCGTCCTCGAAGAACCGGTTCATCGCCTTCATCTTCACGTCGTAGTCGTGCGTGTCGATGTTCGGGCGCATCTTGATTTCTTTGATTTCGACGATCTTCTGCTTCTTGCGCGCTTCGGCCGCCTTCTTCTGGTTGGCGTATTTCAGCTTGCCAAGATCCAGAATCTTGCACACCGGCGGTTCGGAGTTCGGTGCGATTTCTACCAGATCAAGACCGGCCTCTTCCGCCATGCGGAGCGCCTGGTCGATCGGCACGACGCCGATATTCTGGCCTTCGGCATCGATAAGCTGAACCCGGGGAACCCGGATTTCCTTGTTTGAGCGCGGCCCCTCCTTGACTGGGGCGTCCGCTTTGAACGGTCTGCGAATGGTCGTACTCTCCTCGAGCTATTTCCGAAATGTAGTTAATTCGATCATCGGCGCGATCACAAACGAAGCGCCTGAATCTGTCACCGACGGCAATGTGTGAATTGCGGCGCCAGAGTCAATAGCACGGCTTGCAAGGAAAATCACCACCTGTCGATACCAAGGCGAATCTGTTTTAGAAAGAAAATCGCCAGCGAAACCGGCCTTTGGAGAGAAATGCATGCAGGATACGCCAGCCGAGACGGAAATCAGCTTCATCGACGTCGGTGTGTCTGCGGCCGGGCGCAGGATCGCGATGCGCGTGCGCCGCCCGGAGAAGCCATTGGGACAGCCGACGCTCGTCTGGCTCGGCGGTTACCGCTCGGACATGACCGGCACCAAGGCGGTCGAGGTCGAGCGCTACGCCATCGAACGGGGTGCGGCATGCGTTCGGTTCGACTATTCCGGCCACGGCTCCTCCGGCGGCGCCTTCACCGACGGCACGATCTCGCGCTGGCTCGAGGAGAGCCTTGCGGTCATCGATCAGGCGGCGCCGGGCCGCGTCGTACTGATCGGCTCGTCGATGGGCTGCTGGATCGCACTGCGTGCCATCCAGGAGCTCAGGCGGCGTGGCGACGGATCGCGCGTCGCCGGCCTCGTGCTGATCGCGCCGGCACCGGATTTCACCGCGGAACTGATCGAACCCAACCTGACGGAAGCGGAGAGGACCTCGCTTGCCGAACGCGGCTATTTCGAGGAACCCTCCGAATATAGCCCGGAGCCGAACATCTTCACCCGCGCCCTCATCGAAGACGGGCGCGCCAACCGGGTGCTCGACGGTACGATCACCACCGGCTGCCCCGTGCACATCCTGCAGGGCATGCGCGATCCCGACGTGCCCTATACCCATGCGCTGCGGCTGATGGAGCACCTGCCGTCCGACGATGTCGTCATGACGCTCATCCGCGACGGCGACCATCGCCTTTCGCGTGAAGAAGACATCGCTAAAATGAAGCAGGCCATCGGCACGATGCTCGCCTGAGCCTCGGGCGGAAAAACCGCCCGCCCCTTCCGCCACGACTTTCCCAAAAGCCTGTCCAGCGCCGCAGATCGCCTGCGGCGCAACGGTTTGCGCGCGCACAGCCCCGCCTTTAACCATAAAACCCGATGCGCCGATTCCGGCGATTGACTCTGCAGCTCCGACGTTATTAACTCTTTATTAACGATTAGAGCAGCAGCGGGGGCGATCCTAAAGAAGCTGCCTTCAACTCAGGATTGCGCGAATACGTCCGGACAGGAAGAGCCCGGCATACCGCGTTGCAGGGGATTTGTATGGCGTCTTGGACTGGGGTTAAGGGAAGTATCGCGGCGTTTTGCGCACTTTTCATTTCAGCAAACACGGCAATTCCTGCACAAGCAGGTTCCTCTCCATGGATGCAGACCGGCTCCGCCACGTCACAGCCGATCGGTCACTATGAGTTCTGCCAGAAATACAAGAGCGAATGCAACGTGCGCTCCAAGGGAACGGTTGCTCCGCGCGTGACCGAACGCGGCTGGGCCGCCATCCGGCAGGTGAATGCTGCGGTCAATCGCGAGATCATGCCGGTCACTGACCTGGAACTGTACGGCCGGGACGAGGTCTGGTCCTATCCTGACAACGCCGGTGACTGCGAGGACTTCGTGCTCGAAAAGCGCAAGCGTTTGATGAACAAGGGCTTCTCGGCGAGCGATCTCCTGATCACCGTCGTCCGCAAGCCCGATGGCGAAGGCCATGCGGTGCTGACGGTGCGCACGTCGCAGGGCGACTTCGTGCTCGACAATCTCGAGAACGGCGTCAAGCTCTGGACGCAGACACCCTATCGCTATCTGAAGCGTCAGGCCTCGAACCACAGCGGCCGCTGGGTCACCATCGAGAACGGCGCGGAAGTCGTCGTCGGTTCAGTCGGCAACTGATCCGGAGCAAAGTACAGGGTTTCAAAAAAGGGCCGGTCAGACCGGCCCTTTTTCACGTCCATCGCTCGCCCGTCACGCGTTGCCGATCAGAATGCCGGCCGCGAGCACCAGACCACCGCCGAGCACCACCTGGAATGCCGCCCGCAGGAACGGGGTCTCCATGTAGCGGTTCTGGATGAAGGCGATCGCCCAGAGTTCGAAGAAGACGATCACGGCCGCGGTAACGGTCGCCGTCCAGAAATGCGGGATCAGATAGGGCAATGCGTGGCCGAGACCGCCCAATGCCGTCATGATGCCGGAAGCGAGGCCGCGCTTGATCGGCGAACCGCGGCCGGAGAGCTTGCCATCGTCGTGGGCGGCCTCGGTGAAACCCATGGAAATCCCGGCGCCGACAGAGGCTGACAGACCCACCAGGAAGGTCTGCCAGGTGTCCTGCGTCGCGAAGGCGGCGGCAAAGATCGGCGCAAGCGTCGAGACCGAGCCGTCCATCAGGCCGGCGAGACCGGGTTGAACGAAAGTCAGGATGAACTGACGGCGCGAGGTCTGATCCTCCTCGGCGCGCACAGCTTCGGGCGTGTGCTCCTCACCAAGTCGGCGTGCCAACGATTCATGCGACTTCTCGGCAATGGCGAGATCGCCGAGCAACTTGCGTGTGGCGGCATCCTGGGTTCGCGCCGCCGCCTCGACATAGAAGCGGTGCGCCGTCTCCTCCATCGCTTCGGCTTCCTCGCGCGCCTTTTCGATCGGCATTTCGGCAATCAGCCAGTCGGGCTTGCGCTCCGGAAAGTCGCGCACGTGTTCGCGCCGGATGAGCGGAATGCGGCTGCCGAAGCGCTGCACATGCAGATCGATCAACCACTGCCTGTGGTGGCTTTCCTCCTCCGCCATCTCCTCGAACACTTTTGCCGAGTGCGGATATTGCCGCCGGAGCGCGTCGGCATAGGCGAGATAGATGCGCCCGTCGTCCTCTTCGGACGAGATTGCGAGCGCCAGGATTTCCTGCTCGCTCAAGGAAAGAAAAGGGCGCTTGGACCGGGAGAAGAGACTCGAAAACATTGAGAGAAAACCTTCTTTAGAATAATTCTAAAAATAGAAAACCAAGTCGGCACCGTCAAGGTCAAAGCCATGCAAACATGCGACAATCTCTCGACAGAGCGTCGCGGCTCAGCCACCATGCGGGGTCACGACGTCAGTCCCCTCCCTTCCCGGAGCGATCGCCTCGATGAGGACCATCTATCCGCTTTCAGAAAGCAAGGACACGTTGCTGGATCGTCTCGGCGCCAGGCTTGCCGCGCGCCTGCAGGCGCAGACGTCCGGCTATGAGCCCTATACCCCTTCCGATCAGGAAACCCTGGCGCGCACGCTTCGCCCGGGCGACGTTCTCTTGATCGAGGGCAACCAGAAGGTTTCGGCCGCGATCAAATATCTGACGCAATCGACCTGGTCGCATGCCGCCTTCTTTGCCGGCGACCAGATGCCGCTGACGCTCGATCAGGCGACGCTGCCGGTCATCGAGCGGCCGCAACTCATCGAGGTCAATATCGGCGAGGGCTGCGTTGCGGTGCCGCTGAAGAAATATGCCTCGTTCAACACGCGCGTCTGCCGGCCGATCGCATTGACGCCGGATGATCGCACGGCGCTTGTCGGCTTCATGATCTCGCGGCTCGGGATGAAATACGACCTGAAGAACATCCTCGACATGCTGCGCTATTTCATGCCGACGCCACCAGTGCCCGTGCGCTGGCGCCGGCGCCTGCTGGCCTTCGGCTCCGGCGATCCGACGCGGGCGATCTGCTCGACGCTGATTGCGGCCGCCTTCGAGCAGATTCGCTACCCGATCCTGCCCGAGGTCACCCGGGCGCCCGGGCGGGCCGCAGCGACCTCGACCTATTCACGCGAGGAGATCCTGCACATCCGGCACCACTCGCTCTATACGCCGCGCGATTTCGATCTCTCGCCCTTCTTCGCGATCGTGAAGCCGACGCTCGAGTTCGGCTTCGACTACAAGCGGCTGCGCTGGCACGGCGACAGCGATCACCCGTTCAAAGGTTGAGGGTAAGCGCCTGTTCGCGCGCCATGAAATCGCGCTGGCGATCGGTGATGTAGTCGCGCACGATCGGCGCCGCATCCCGCGAGCGCGAGAGCTGCATGTGGAAGACGAGCTGGCTGCCGGTGCGGAACATCATCTCGGCGCTGATCAGGTAGAACTCCCACATGCGGGCGAAGCGCTCGTCGTAGAGGGCGATCACCTTGTCGCGGTTCGCCTCGAAGCGCGCGCCCCAATGGGCGAGCGTCGTCGCGTAATGCACCCGCAGGAATTCGAGATCCGTGACCCAGAGGCTGTTGCGCTCGACGACCTCGAAGACCTCCGAAAGCGCCGGCGAATAGGCGCCGGGGAAGATGTATTTCCGGAGCCAGGGGCTCGCCATGCCGGGCGGGCTCATATGGCCGATCGAATGCAGCACCGCGAGGCCGTCGTCCGGCATCAGCGCGTTCAGCTTCTTGAAGAATTCGTCATAGTGATGCACGCCGACATGCTCGAACATGCCGACCGAAACGATACGGTCGAACGGCCCCTGGACATCGCGATAGTCCCTAAGCTCGAAGCGCACCCGGTCCGACAGCCCGGCCGCGCGCGCCCGTTCCGTGGCCAGCGCCTGCTGTTCCTTGGAAAGGGTCACGCCGAGCACCTGCACATCCGCAAGTTCGGCAAGGTACATCGCGAGATCGCCCCAGCCGCAGCCGATATCGAGCACCTTCATGCCGGGTTCGAGGCAGAGCTTGGCGGCGAGCAGCCTCAACTTGTTGCGCTGCGCCTTCTCGAGCGTCTCGTTGGGTTCGCGGAAATAGGCGCAGGAGTAGAGCATGTTCTCGTCGAGGAACAGCTTGTAGAATTCGTTGCCGAGATCGTAGTGATGCGCGACGTTCTGCTGCGCCTTACCCTTGGGGTTTGCCTGCTGGCGCTTGCGGAAGCGCATCTTCACCGCGCGCAGCAGCTTCTGGATCGGGTAGGAGCCGAGCGAAAGGCGGTTGATCGAGAACAGCGTCAGGAAGTCCCTGAGCGTCGAGCCCTCCTCGAAGCGCATGGTGCCGTCCATATAGGCTTCCCCGGCGGCGAGTTCCGCATTGAAGACGAGGCTGCGGTAGAGCTTCCTGTCGGTGAGCCGCATCGTCACTTCGGGCCCAGGCGTGCCGGAAAAGACGTGCCTTTTGCCATCGGCGTCGATCACCGTCAGGCGACCCTTGCGAATGAACGACTTCATCATATGCGACAATGGAAACATGCAGGCCCTCTCGTGACAAACCGTCGTATTGGCAGCGGCCGCATCCTAGCACCCGTTTTTCGAAATGCGCTCCTTAAATTTCTGGTTGCCGATCACGGCTCCCGAAACGAAAACGGGGACGGCCGCTTTCGCTGCCGTCCCCGTCCAAAAACGACTTGGGCCTAGGCCTCAGTCCTTGGCGCGCTCGACATAGGAGCCGTCTTCCGTCGCGATGACGACGCGGGTGCCGGCCTGGATGTGCGGCGGAACGAGCGTGCGAACGCCGTTCGACAGAACCGCCGGCTTATAGGACGACGACGCCGTCTGGCCCTTGACGACCGGTTCGGTCTCGGTGATTTCGAGGATCACGTGGCGCGGCAGGTCGATGGCGATCGCCAGGCCTTCGTGAATCGAAAGCATGACCGCCATGCCTTCCTGCAGGTAAGCCTTGAGATCGCCGATGTCTTCGGCGGTCATGACCAGCTGGTCATAGCTTTCCGGGTTCATGAAGTGGAAGCCTTCGGCGTCTTCGTAAAGGAAGGTGTGCTCGCGGTCTTCGACGAAGGCGCGCTCGACCTGCTCGGTCGTACGGTAACGCTCGGAGACCTTAACACCATCGGAAATGCGGCGCATGTCGACCTGGGTAACCGGCGTACCCTTGCCCGGGTGGAAGTTCTGCGCGGTAAGCACGACATAGAGCTTGCCGTCGACGTCGAGAACGTTGCCCTTACGGACAGATGAAGCGATGACCTTGACCATTAGTCTTCCTTGTAACAGAGGTATGCGCGACACGACGGGCCGGAAACACTGGCCCTGAAGGAGGCGGAAAGAAGGATTTCGCGCCGCCACTACCCTAATTTCGTGCAAATAGCCAGCCTGAGCCGGCATCTGCGCGAAGAAAGCCTGGACTGAACCGATCATGTCGCATGCCTCACCCTGGTGGACACCCGATGTCCATGCCGACCGGCGCCCGTTTCTTCTCGGCCGCAACCGGATCCAATCGGCATTGCGCCGGTTCTTCGAGACACGCGATTTCATCGAGGTCGACACAGCGACGCTGCAGGTCTCGCCCGGCAACGAGGCGCATCTGCACGCCTTCGCGACAGAGGCGCTCAACCACGACGGCTCCGGCCATCCTCTCTACCTGCACACCTCGCCGGAATTCGCCTGCAAGAAGCTGCTTTCCGCCGGCGAACGGCGCATCGCCTGCTTTGCCCATGTCTACCGCAACCGCGAGCGCGGGCCGCTGCATCACCCCGAGTTCACCATGCTCGAATGGTACCGCGCCGGCGAGAGCTACGAGGCGCTGATGCGCGATTGCGCCGAGATCCTGGCGCTCGCGGCGGAGACCACCGGCACCAGGCAATTCACCTTCCAGGGACATGCCTGCGATCCCTTCGCCGCGCCCGAGCGCCTCAGCGTCGCCAAAGCCTTCGAGCGCTTCGCCGGCATCGACCTATTGGCGTCGATCGCCGCCGACGGCGAAACCGACCGCGATCGCCTCGCCTCGGCCATGATGACGGTCGGCCTGCGGGTCGCGTCCGATGACACCTGGGCGGATCTCTTCAGCCGCGTGCTCGTGGAAAAGGTCGAGCCGCATCTCGGCTTCGGCCGTGCGACGATCCTCGACGAATATCCGACAGCAGAAGCGGCACTGGCGCGGCCGGCCGGGCGCGACCGGCGGGTCGCCGAACGTTTCGAGCTCTATGCCTGCGGCGTCGAGCTCGCCAATGCCTTTGGCGAGCTGACCGACGCAGCGGAGCAACGCCGGCGCTTCGAGATGGAGATGGCCGAAAAGGCACGCGTCTATGGCGAGACCTATCCGCTCGACGAGGATTTTCTGGCGGCGCTCGCCATCATGCCGCAAGCGAGCGGCATCGCACTCGGCTTCGACCGGCTGGTGATGCTGGCAACCGGTGCGTCTCGCATCGACCAGGTTCTCTGGGCGCCGGTGGCGGAGACGCAGCCGTGAACGCCAACCGTCCGATCAAGACCGCACGCGAGCTGGTGGAAGCCGGTCTCGTCGACAGCTCCCGGGCGGCCGCCATTGCCGCGGTCGCCGAGCGCTACGCCGTCGCGATCAGCCCTGTCATCGCCGAGCTCATCGACCCAAGCGATCCCTCGGATCCGATTGCCCGGCAATTCGTGCCGGATGCCGCCGAACTGACGCTGTTGCCTGAGGAGCGCGAAGACCCGATCGGCGACAAGCCGCACAGCCCCGTCACGGGCATCGTCCACCGCTATCCGGACCGCGTGCTCTTAAAGGCCGTGCATGTCTGTCCGGTCTATTGCCGCTTCTGCTTCCGTCGCGAGATGGTCGGGCCGCAGGGGCTTGGCACGCTGACGCCGGCCGAACTCGACGCGGCGATCGCCTACATCGCTGATCATGAGGAAATATGGGAAGTGATCCTCACCGGCGGCGATCCGCTGGTGCTTTCGCCGCGACGGCTAACCGAGCTCATGGAGCGGCTGAAGCCGATCCCGCACGTGAAGATCGTCCGCTTCCACACGCGGGTGCCGGTGGTCGAACCATCGCGCATCGATGCCGACCTGATCGAGGCGCTGAAATCCAGCGGCAAGGCGACCTATGTGGCGCTGCATGCCAACCACCCGCGCGAGCTGACGCAAGAGGCGCGCGCCGCCGCGGCGCGCCTGATCGATGCCGGCATCGTCATGATCAGCCAGTCGGTGCTCTTGAAGGGCGTCAATGACGATGCTGAGATATTGGCCGCGCTGATGCGCGCCTTCGTCGAAACCCGGATCAAACCTTATTACCTGCACCATCCGGACCTGGCACCGGGCACCAGCCATTTCCGCCTGACGATCGAGGAAGGCCAGGCGCTGGTCGCCGCCTTGCGCGGCCGGGTCTCCGGCCTCTGCCAGCCGACCTATATCCTCGACATTCCCGGCGGCCACGGCAAGGCCGTGATCAGTGCGGCGACGATCGCCGCCGATGGCGGCGGCTGCTACACGGTCACCGATTTTCGCGGCGGCGAGCACGGCTACCCGCCGAAAGGCTGATACGCGAGAAATCACGTCTCGCCAACCTATTGAAACTTCATCAAAATATCTGGAAGCCACATTTTTCTTAGTGCCTTGCGGCGGAAAAATCGCAAAGGCGCGTCACAGGTATCCTGCGTCGATCGTCACATGGTCATAAGCAACACGACAACGATGGAGTTGAGACCATGACCGATACGAAAGCCGTCCGCTACGAACAGGAAATCCCCGATGTGCTCGCATCGCTCGCCGATGTGCACAAGGCCATGGACCTGCACGGGCTCGACCGGACGATCCACAATCTCGTGCAGCTTCGCGCCTCGCAGATCAACCGCTGCGGTTTCTGCGTGAAGATGCACACCAAGGAATCCCGTGCCGAAGGCGAAAGCAGCGAGCGGCTCGACCGCATTATCGTCTGGGACCAGGTCAATGATTTCACGCCGCGCGAGAAGGCAGCACTTGCCTGGACCGAAGCGCTGACGGAACTCGAACCGCGTACCGATTTCGCACCGCTCCGCGCCGAGCTGCGCCGGCATTTCAGCGAAAAGGAGATCAGCGTCATCACCTCGACGGTGGCGATGATCAACCTTTGGAACCGTATCCAGATTTCGAGGCACTGACATGAACGACAGGCAGCACATGCAGATCTTCGAGGAGGCGCGCCCGCGCCTTCTCGGCCTCGCCTATCGCATCCTCGGTTCGCGCGCGGATGCGGAGGATGCGGTGCAGGACACCTTCCTGAAGTGGCAGGAGATCGATCGCGCGGCGATCGAAACCCCTGCGGCCTGGCTGACGACCGCGTGTACGCGCCGCTGCCTCGATCTCTTGAAGGCCGCGCATCGCAAGCGCGTCGACTATGTCGGTGCGTGGCTGCCCGAACCGATCCACACGGCGAGCGAGGACAATGCCGAAGAGAAGCTGGCGCTGACCTCTTCGTTGACGACGGCGTTCCTGCTGATGCTCGAACGGCTGACGCCGAAGGAGCGCGCCGCCTATCTGTTGCACGAGATTTTTGGCCAGCCCTATGACGAGGTGGCCGAAACCTTGGACATGCAGGAGGCGGCCGCCCGTAAGCTGGTGTCGCGTGCCAAGACGAATATCGGCCTGGAGAAAGCCCGGCACCAGACGCCGCGCGAGCGGCAGGACGCGCTGCTGTCGGCCTTCCATCAGGCGATCCACGGCGGCAGTGTCGCCGGGCTTTCAGCGCTTCTTTCGGCCGACGTGAAGCTGACGGCCGACGGCGGCGGCAAGGTGGCAACCGTGCTTGGCGTGCTCTCCGGCAAAGAGACGGTGCTCGCCTTCATCATCGATCGGCTCACCGAATACTGGGCGCACTACACCTGGGAAATCGGCGACATCAATGGCGGCCGCGGCATCGTGCTTCGGGACGAGGCGAAAAACGAAATCGCCGCGACGGTCGCCTTCGGCTATGACGGTGACGGAAACGTCGACGACATCTTCATCATGCGCAACCCGGACAAGCTTACGCATCTTGGCGAGGCTGCGCTCCACTGACATGGCGGCACCGCCGAAGCGAACGCGATCTCCCGATACCGGATGAGCCGGTGCGCGTCCGCCGCGATGCCCCCCGTGAGGTACTGACATGCTTGAAAAAACACCCACTCCGCAACAGGAAGCGGGCTGGCGCGCGCTGCTGACAGGCGAAAACGCCGTGCACTCGCTCGTGCTCAGCGGCGGCGTCGCGCTGCATGCGCTCAACGTCTATGTGGTGACGACGATCATGCCGTCGATCGTGCGCGAGGTCGGCGGGCTCGAATATTACGCCTGGAGCACCACCGTCTTCGTTGCCGCTTCCATTCTCGGCGCCGCATTGTCGGCGCGGCTGCTCGGTGCCGTTGGCGCCGGTGGTGCCTATGCGATCGGCGCGCTCGTCTTCGGCTGGGGGACGCTGTTCTGCGCCACGACCCCTTCGATGGCGATGCTGCTTGCCGGCCGCGCGATCCAGGGTTTCGGCGGCGGCCTGCTCTATGCGCTCGCCTATGGCGTGATCCGGCAGGTGTTCCGGCCCGAACTCTGGACTCGTGCCATCGGCCTGATTTCGGCAACCTGGGGAACGGCGACCTTGGTCGGACCGGCAATCGGCGGCATGTTTGCCGAGTTCGCCACCTGGCGCATGGCTTTCTGGTCGCTGCTGCCGCTGACGGCGCTGCTTGCCGCCCTCGCCTTCTCGACGCTGCCGCGCAAGGCCACCGCCGAAGAAGGGCGCACGCCGCTTCCGCTGCTGCAACTCCTGCTTCTGGTCGGCATCGTACTGGCGCTTTCGGTTGCGAGCACGCGCACCATGGCGCTCGAACAAATTGGCTGCGTCGGAGCCGCGATCTTCCTGTTCCTGAGCCTGCTGTTCGTCGAGCGTCGGGCGGCGGGCAAGCTTTTGCCCTCCGGCAGCTTCACCCTCTCCTCCCCGCTGGCCGCCCTTTATGTTACGATCACGCTGCTGATGGTCGGCCTGCAGCCGGAAATCTATGTGCCGTACCTGCTGCAGGAACTGCATGAGCTGTCGCCGCTGGTGGCCGGCTATATCGCAGCGCTGATGTCGATCGGCTGGACGGCAGGATCGATGACGAGCGCCCACTGGCACGGAGAGCGGGCGAAGAAGACGATTTTTGCCGGTCCGGCCTTCGGTTTCATCGGCCTGACCCTGATCGCCCTGTTCATGCCGATTGCAGGCGCAGAGTTCCTTGTCATCGCCGCACCGCTCTGCATCGGCATCATCGCGGTCGGCTTCGGCATGGGTTTCGCCTGGCCGCATATCGTCACGGCGGTTTACGAGTTCGCGCCAGAGGGCGAAGCGGAGAAGGCATCGAGCTCGATCACCACGGTCCAGCTCTTTGCCGCAGCGCTCGGCGCGGCGCTTGCCGGGCTGACCGCCAACCTCGCCGGCATTGAGTCGTCGTCGCAGGGTGGCGTGGCACTGGCGACGGCCTGGCTCTTCGGTCTGTTCGCGCTGCTGCCGGCACTGGCGGTGCTGACGGCCAGGCGCGTGTGGCACGCAAGACGAGCGACGGCCTAGGCCTTGTCGGGTATTGCGGCCTGCCGAAACGACAGCGGGCCGCGACCCAAGGACTGCGGCACCGCTGACCCGTTCGACGGCGTCGTCGGGAGGAGACGATGGAAGCCGAGAGCATCGGCCTTCATGGCGTGCGCGAAACGTTGCTGATCACACTCCGGGCGAAGGCTGCGGAGAGCGCGTTTTCCGATTCCCTTCTGCGCGATCGCTTTGCGGCCGAGCTGATGCGACGCCTCGACGGCAAGGCGAAAGCGCCTGATGTCGGGCACGACATGACGATCGGCATCGCGGTTCGCGCCTATCTGCTCGACCGATGGACCCGAGCCTTCATCCAAAGCCACCCCGATGCGGTCGTGCTCAATCTCGGCTGCGGCCTCGATACACGGATCCTCCGGCTCGATCCGCCGTCCTCCGTCGCCTGGTTCGAGGTCGACTTTCCGGATGTGATCGCCTTGCGGCAGCAGCTCTTCCCCGAGCGCATCGGCTGCACCGCGATCGCCTCGTCCATTACCGAGCGGGATTGGATCGACCGCATCCCCGATGACCGGCCGACGATCGTCGTCGCCGAAGGCGTGCTGCCCTATCTTCGCGACCAGGAGGTGCGCGACCTCATGCGACGGCTTGTCACCTGCCTTGCCGGCGGTGAGATCGTCTTCGACGCCTATAGCCATCTCGGCATCGAGCTTCTGCGCTTCAATCCGTCCTTGCGCGCAACGGGCGCGGAGCTTCGCTGGGGGATCGAAGACGCACGGGCGCTGGAACGGGAGGTGCCCGGGCTGACGCTGCTCGAAGACATCCATGACTACGATGCCGCGCAGATTGCGCGCATGTCGCCGATGGCGCGGATCGCGATTCAGTTCGTCAGCGCGATCCCCATGCTGCGCCGTATGGGGCGCCTGCTGCGCTACCGTTTCAAACAAAGATAAAAGGGGCCGCGCCTCGCGGCGCAGCCCCTCGATAACAAGCAGTCGATGTCTGCCGATCAGGCCTTGATCGGAGCGATCGAGATTTCGACGCGGCGGTTCTGCGCACGGCCGGCTTCCGTTGCGTTGGAGGCGATCGGACGCTCCTTGCCGTAGCCCATGGCCGACATGCGGCGCTGGTCGACGCCCTGGCCTGCCAGATAGTTGGCTACCGAGGCGGCGCGGCGCTCGGAAAGGCCCTGGTTGTAGGAGGCGCTGCCGGTCGAATCGGTATGGCCGTCGACGTCGATCAACGTCTTGTTGAACTTGCGCAGCACGATCGCCACCGAGTTCAGCGTGTCGTAGAAGGCCGGGATCACCTGGTCGCGGTCGGTCGCAAAGGTGATGTTCGACGGCATGTTGAGGATGATGCGGTCGCCGGCGCGGGTCACGGAGACACCGGTGCCCTGAAGCTGGGCGCGCAGCTCCGCTTCCTGCTGGTCCATGTAGTTGCCGATCAGGCCGCCGCCAAGACCACCGATCGCGGCGCCGACGAGGGCTGCGTCGCGCCGGCCTGCGGCACTGCCGCCGACGAGCAGACCGGTCGCGGCACCGAGGCCTGCGCCGATCAGCGCGCCACCGGCCGTGTTCGACATCTTCTGTTCACCCGTATAGGGATCGGTGGTGGTGCATCCCGAAAGATAGATGGCCGCAACAGCCAGAATGGCGCATTTCTTGATCATGGAATCAGTTGTCCCCATTGGTGCTCGAAAGTGCTTCATACTAGCGATTGCGGCAGGAAGATGAAGAGGCGCCCCAATCACGCCATGGTTTAACGGCAAATGCCGTTTCGCCCGGTTATGGTGTGCCGGTCAGGCCACACCATAACCGATCCTTCACATGCCCTTGGTAGGACGGGCGTCCAGACGACCAGGATGAAATGTGCGCGGCTTCGCGCCGCCACTTATTGATAAAGACGAGGCAAGGTTTGATGGCAATCGAGTTCGGCGACACGCAACGCGGTCTCAGCGACACGCTCAACGGCATGATTGCCTCCATCCGTGGCGAGACGATCACGCTGCGCGAGTTGATGACGGAGATCGGCGAACAGGGCTTCCTGCTGCTTTGTGCATTGCTAACGCTGCCGTTCCTGTTGCCGGTATCGATCCCCGGCGTCAGTACCGTTTTTGGCGCCGCGATCATCCTGATCTCCGTATCGGTCACGCTCAACCGCCTGCCCTGGGTGCCGCAGCGCATTCTCGACCGCAAGATCGAAACCGAGAAGTTGGTGCCGACCCTGCAGAAGGGGGCGAGCATCGTTTCCAAGCTCGACCGCTACGTGCGGCCGCGCCTCGGCTTCCTGACGCAGGGCGCGGTGATGAATCGCTTCAACGGCCTGATGATCATGGCCGGTGGCATTCTCTTGATGTTCCCGCTCGGGCTCATCCCGCTGTCGAACACGCTGCCGGGGATCGCGATCCTCTTACTCTCGCTCGGCATTATCCAACGCGACGGACTGATGGTGGCCGGCGGTTATCTCTTCCTGATTGCGACGACCGTCTATTTCACCGTGCTTGCCTATATGGCCTTCGCCGCCGGCCAGGGACTTTCGTCGTTCTTCGTCTCCTGACGCACCCGCGCGCGCCAAAAGCGAATCCGGCCCGGCATTGCTGCCGGGCGCGGTCTTGCTACGCGGCCAGTCCGCCGAAAGCCCTGTAACTGGCGAAGTCGGTGCGGATGCCGAGCGTCTTCATCAGGGCTTCGCGATCGAGGCCAAGGTTGCGGTCGAACTCACCCAGAGCGGCAGCGACCTTCGGCGCGACATCGGCGCTGGCAAACTCGATCATGGTGATGAAATCGAACTGGCCGGGACCGGCGTGCTGCTCCAGGAACAGGTCCTTCACATAGCCATCCTGCTTGCGGATGACCGCAAGCGTCTTGCCGACAAGCTCGACGAACTGCTGCCGCGCCTCGACCGGCACGGTGTATTTGTTGATGCGGTACAGCGGCGCTACGACTGCCGTTTCGGGTGCGGTGCTCATTGCTCTTTTCCTCTGATCTCTTTTGGACAAGAGCAGGCGTACGACCTCAAGCATAGTTGAGGTCAATAGAGAGCATCGCTCTTTTCGGAAAAGGCTCTTCAGCCGGAAATGCCCTTCAGCACATTGGCAACGTTGAGGCCGATTTCCGGCACGCCGTAGCCGCCCTCCATGCAGACGACGACCGGCAGGCCGGTGCGCTTCAGCGCTTCGCCCATGCGGATATAGTCCTCGGACGTCAGCCGGAAGAACGAGATCGGATCGCGCTCGAAGGTGTCGACGCCGAGCGAGACGACCAGAGCTTCGGCACCGAAGGCCTCGATGCGCGAAAGCGCATCGGCCATGGCCTCCGACCAGGCGTCGAAGAGCGTGCCGCGCGGCAACGGATAGTTCCTCGTCGTACCGAGGCCTTCGCCTGCACCCTCCTCGTCGGCAAAGCCGAGAAAATACGGGAAGGCATCGACCGGATCGCCATGGAGCGAGGCGAAGAAGACGTCGCCGCGCTCGTAGAAGATATCCTGGGTGCCGTTGCCGTGATGGAAATCGACGTCGAGCACGGCAAGCTTTGCGGCACCGTGGTCCCGCAGGCGCTGCGCGGCACAGGCGGCATTGTTGATGAAGGAATAGCCGCCGTAGAGATCGATCGCCGCATGATGACCGGGCGGCCGGCAGAGCGCGAAAGCCGCACGGCTGCCGGCGTGAATATGATCGGCGGCCGAGATGGCGCAGTCCATCGCCGCACGGGCAGCGGCATAGGTGCCTTCGGTGATCGCCGTTTCCGCCGCGAAGGAATAATAGCCGAGCGCGCCGTCGATATCCTTCGGCGGGCGCTGGCGCATGCGCCGGGCCGGGAAGCAGGCCGGGATCGCTTCGCCGCGATAACCGTCGGCGGCCCAGCGCGACCAGGCGGTTTCGAGAAAATCGAGATAGTCGGCCGCATGCAGCTTGCGCGCGACCCCAAGACCGTGACGCTCGGGGGCGACGACATCACGGAAGCCCGCTTCCTTTACTGCCGCCAGAATCCACTCGGCACGAAACGGCGCCTCGAAGGGCGGCACGAGTTCGCCGCCGAAGAGCTCGGTCTTGGCGTCGCGGAGCTTGTGGTCCTCGGTGTAGAAGATGCGCATGGGGTATCCTGAAGAGGCAGACGGTGCCGGTACCCTACCCCAGGCTATTGACTTCGCAAACTGAGCGAAGCCCCCTCATTCGGCCTGCCGGCCACCTCCCCCCCCCCCCGCAAGCGGGGGCGAAGGACACGCGCGGCACCCTCCGCCCGCATTCACTACTCTCAGCATATCCTGTGATGACAGGTGAGGCCTCTGCGGCTCTTCCACGTCCCCTCTCCCCGCAGGCGGGGAGAGGGTGAGGGGCAATCGCGAAGGGCAAGACGCAAATAAATGCCGCTAATCCGCAATCCGTTTGTAGAAGAAGGTCGTGGCGCAAAGGCCGCCTTCCGGCCACATCGCGTAATCCGGAATGACACCGACGCGCTCCCAGCCAAGGCGGGGATAGATCGCCTCCGCCTCGCTGCCGGTCGCCGTATCGAGCACCAGCAACGTCTTGCCACGGGCCGCGGCTTCGCGCTCGACCGCCTCCATCAGCCGCCGCGCCAAGCCCTTGCCGCGGGCGGCGCGATGGACGAGCAATTTCTTGAGGTCGCCGCGGTGCGGCTGGTTCGGCATCTGAGCGACGCCGACCTGGACGGTGCCGAGGATGCGGCCTGCTTCCTCCGCCACCACCAGCAGCGTTTCGTTCGCCGCGACCGCTTCGACGACGCCCCGCCAATAGGTAAGTGCGCTTTCCGGCGGATAGGGCTGCATGAAACCGACCGAGGCGCCACCCTCGACGCAATCGGACAGTACCTCGGCAAGCGCCGGCATGGCAGCGCGCGCTTGCACTTCATCGAGTAAGCGGATCTGGAAATCGGGCATGGTCAAACCTTGGTGCGGCAAAGGATGACGGCATAGCGAGCCGGCTCATCATGCGGATTGCGGAAGATGTGGCCCGCGCCCAAGCCCATGAACAGGCAGTCGCCTGGCTCGAGCGAATGGGAGCCGGATTCGGTTGTGAGTTCCAGCCGGCCGGAAAACAGCCAGAGATGCTGGGTGATGCCCCGGTCGGACGGTTGGCGCTCGAACACGACACGGGCGCCCGGCGGAAACTCGACCTCGACGATATCGACCGGCGAACTGAGACCATCGGGCGAAACCGAGCGGCGCAGATAGCCGGATTCAGGATCGCGCCAGAGCCGCTGGTCGGCCCGCTTTGCGATCGGCGATGCCTCCTTGGTCTCGAAGGCAAAAAGGGCAGAGAGCGTCGTCGAGAGCGCGCTGCAGAGCTTGGCGAGAAGCTGGGCGGTCGGGCTCGCCTCACCGCGCTCGATGCGCGAGATCATCGCGCGGCTGACGCCGGAACTGCCGGCAAGATCGTCGAGCGTCAGGTTCTGTTCCGTGCGCAGCGTGCGGATCCGCTCGCCGATGGCATATTCCAGGGGGTCGGTGAAGTTTTCCATTATTTGAGATTGCATTTCTCATATAGTGGAGTCAAGCCTGAGAAAGTTTAAAATACGGGCATACGATGCCGCTTTGACGACAGCACGACAAAGCCTTTTCGGCTATGGTGACAGTTTCGCGAGCAGAAACGAGAAAAGCTTACACTTCAATACTTTAGATAGTTCTCATCGATCACGCCCGTGCGCCCTTCAGGTGCGCCTTCATCGACAGGTTGGACATGACACAGCAGCCCTCCTCGCTGACCTCGATCGCCAGCATCGTCATCTCGATGACGGCGGTTGCGATCGGCAACGGCATGATGCTCGCCTATGTGCCCTTCGCGCTGACGCGTTCAGACGCGCCGGACTGGGTGCCGGGCGCGGCCGTCACCATGATCGCCTTCGGCGGGCTGATCGGCTGCGTCATCGCCGGGCCGATGATCCGCCGCGTCGGCCATGCCCGCGCCTTCTCCTGCTCGATGGCGCTCGTCATCCTCTCGGCGCTGACGATCGCGCTCGGCATGCATCCGCTCCTGTGGGTGCTTGCCCGCGGCCTTTACGGCGCATCCGGCAACACCAATTTCATCATCGCCCAGAGCTGGCTCAACCATGCCAGCGAGAACCACTGGCGCGGCAAGGCGATGGCGCTGTTCTACATGGCCTATGTCATCGGGCTCGGCACCGGCGCCTGGCTGTTCGGGCAGATCCCGGCCGACGGCAACCTGCCGCCGCTGGTCACCATCTTCTTCACGGCGCTTGCTCTCCTGCCGATCGGGCTGACGCGGCTGCCGACGCCGCCGGCGCCCGCCAAGGTCAGCATCGATATCCCGATGGTCTGGCGCAATTCCCCCGTCGCCTTCATCGGCGTGCTTGCCGCCGGCGGCCTGTCGATGGTGGTGCAGGGCTTCACGCCGATCTATGCCGCCGCCAACGACGTCAGCCAGAGCGATGTCGCCAACCTGATGTTCGTCATGCAATTCGGCCTTATCGCCATCCAGTATCCGATGGGAACGCTGTCCGACCGGATCGACCGGCGCCTCGTGCTGATCGGCACCTGCCTGTTGATCCTCGCCGCCGGATTCTTCGCACTGTCTGCCTCCTTTAGCAATCTGATCTTGCTGATGCTGGTCTTCGCGCTCTTTGCCGGCGCGGTCGAGACCGTCTATTCGATCGCCAACGCCCATGCCAACGACCGCACCGATCCCGCCGATTTCGTGCCGCTTGCCAGCACCATGCTGGTCGCCTGGTCGATCGCCGCGACCGTCGTGCCGATGCTGGTGACGCTCACGACGCCCATCTTCGGGCAGCGCACCTTCATCTATGCAGCGATGGCCGTGGCCGCCCTCTACGCCCTCTTCGTGCTCATGCGGCTGAGGAAACGCGACGAGGTTCCGGTGGCCGAGCGCGAGAGCTTCGAGATCAGGAGTGCACAGGTGCCGAATGCCGGCGCGCTCGTCGATGCCGAGGCGGGCGCCGAATAGGCCGATTTATAGTGAACGAAGCCTTCATTTCCCGCTTTGCGGCGGTTGAAGGCGCTGCTATATGCGGCCCATGAGCACAACATCTTCGAAGACGCCCCTTTCGCATATCCGCAACTTCTCGATCGTGGCCCACATCGACCACGGCAAGTCGACGCTTGCCGACCGGCTGATCCAATCCACCGGCGGCCTCGCCGAGCGCGAGATGTCCGAGCAGGTGCTCGACAGCATGGATATCGAACGCGAGCGCGGCATCACCATCAAGGCCCAGACGGTGCGCCTGCACTACAAGGCCAATGATGGCGAAACCTATGTGCTGAACCTGATCGACACCCCCGGCCACGTCGACTTCGCCTACGAAGTCTCGCGTTCGCTGTCGGCCTGCGAAGGCTCGCTGCTCGTCGTCGACGCATCCCAGGGCGTCGAAGCCCAGACGCTCGCCAACGTCTATCAGGCGATCGACAACAACCACGAGCTCGTCACCGTGCTCAACAAGATCGACCTGCCGGCGGCCGAACCCGACCGCATCAAGGAGCAGATCGAGGAAGTGATCGGCATCGACGCTTCCGACGCGGTGCTGATTTCGGCGAAAACCGGCCTCGGCATCCCTGATGTGCTCGAGGCGATCGTTACCAAGCTGCCGGCGCCGAAGAGCGAAGGCGGCGATGCGGCCCCCTTGAAGGCACTGCTGGTCGATAGCTGGTACGACACCTATCTGGGCGTCATGGTTCTCGTGCGCATCATCGACGGGACGCTCAAAAAGGGCATGACCATCCGCATGATGGGCACCGACGCCAAGTACACGATCGAACGCGTCGGCGTGCTGACGCCGAAGATGGTCAATATGGAAGCGCTTGGTCCCGGCGAAATCGGCTTCATCACCGCTTCGATCAAGGAAGTGGCCGATACCCGCGTCGGCGATACCATCACCGAGGACAAGCGCCCGACCGACAAGGCCCTGCCGGGCTTCAAGCCGGCGCAGCCGGTGGTTTTCTGCGGCCTCTTCCCGGTCGACGCTGCCGACTTCGAAGACCTGCGCTCGGCGATGGGCAAGCTGCGCCTCAACGACGCGTCGTTCTCCTTCGAAATGGAATCGTCGGCCGCTCTCGGCTTCGGCTTCCGCTGCGGCTTCCTCGGCCTGCTGCATCTCGAGATCATCCAGGAACGCCTGGAGCGCGAGTTCGATCTCGACCTGATCGCAACGGCGCCTTCGGTCGTCTACAAGCTGTTCATGACCGACGGCACGGAGCGCGAGCTGCACAACCCGGCCGACATGCCCGACGTCGTCAAGATCGACGAGATCCATGAGCCGTGGATCCGCGCGACGATCCTGACCCCCGACGACTATCTCGGCGGCATCCTCAAGCTCTGCCAGGACCGTCGCGGCATCCAGATCGAGCTGACCTATGTCGGCACCCGCGCGATGCTGACCTACGACCTGCCGCTCAACGAAGTCGTCTTCGACTTCTACGACCGCCTGAAGTCGATCTCCAAGGGCTATGCCTCCTTCGACTACCAGATCACCGAGCACAAGGAAGGTAACCTTGTGAAGATGTCGATCCTCGTCAACGGCGAGCCGGTCGACGCGCTGTCGATGATGGTGCACCGGATGGCGGCGGAAAAGCGCGGCCGCGAAATGTGCGAGAAGCTCAAGGAGCTGATCCCGAAGCACATGTTCAAGATCCCGATCCAGGCGGCGATCGGCGGCAACGTCATCGCCCGCGAAACCATCTCGGCGCTGCGCAAGGACGTGACGGCCAAGTGCTACGGCGGCGACGCCACCCGCAAGCGCAAGCTCTTGGAAAAGCAGAAGGCCGGCAAAAAGCGCATGCGCCAGTTCGGCAAGGTGGAAATCCCGCAGGAAGCCTTCATCGCCGCGCTCAAGATGGGCGACGAGTAGGCGAGCATGCCTCTAAGGTTGAAAGGGCGCCCTCGGGTCGCCCTTTTTAGTTTGGGCCTGAGCTGTGCATGGCCGAGTTGTGGGTGGCATTCAAGAGCGCCGTGCCGGCGATATGGGTGCGTGAATGGATCCTCGGGTCAAGCCCGAGGATGGCGACCTATTGAGGAGTCGGCGACTCAGGCAGCGAAGCGAAGCGCTCCACCCCTCAAAGCAAATACCGCTTCGAAATCCGATCCACCAACTGCCCGTCCTTCAGCGGCACGGCCTTGTCGACCTTGTAGTCGACGAAGCCCATCTTGCCGTAATAGGCGAGGCCGCCCAGGTTGTCGGCGCGGATGGTGGCGTTGAGCGCCTTGAGGCCGATCGAGCGGGCGTGGTCGCAAGTGGCCTTGAAGAGCGCGGTGCCGGCGCCGGGCACCTTGTTGCCGGGGCGGGAGAAGGTGCCGATGTCGGCCCAGTCCTCGGGTATTCCGTCCCAGCGGTCCAGCGCCTGGAAAGCGCAAGGTTCACCATTCTCGTCCTCGGCGACGAAGCAGCTCACAAAACCGGGGCCGGCGAGATAGTGCGCCACGAAGCTTTCGGGCGTGAACGGCGTCTGGTGAGCGGTGGTGCCGCCGATCCGGATGATCTCGTTCAGGAAGGCACAGAGTGCCGGTGCGTCGTCAGGTCGCGCCGGGCGCACATGGATCGTCTTCATCTCATTCGTCATCGAAAATTGTCCTTCTGAAAATCGTCCGGATCATTTCATCCGTCCGTGGAACGATAGGGATGACCCGGCCCTTGCAATCACACAGTTCCGAACAGAGCCGGTTCACGCGTCCCCCGATATAGGGGCGCCGGGCAGCGGCCGCGCCGGGTTGCCGACGACGATCGCGGCGGCCGCCACGTCCTTCGTCACCACCGAACCCGCGCCGACGATCGCGCCGTCGCCGATCGTGACCCCGCCGAGAATGATCGCCCCGCCGCCGATCCAGACATCCGAGCCGATCGTCACCGGGCGAGCGACTTCGAGGCCTTGCCTCCGAAGCACGGCATCCTTGTGGTGTTCGGCGCAATAGATCTGCACGCTTGGCCCGAGCATCGTCCCCTCGCCGATCGTCACCCGGCCGCTATCGAGGATGGTGCAGCCGGCGTTGAGATAGACGCGGGCGCCGAGATGGATGTTGATGCCGTAAGAGCAATGGAACGGCGCCTCGATGAAGACGTCATCGGCGACCGCGGCAAATAGCGCGCGCAAGGCAGGTGCCATGTTTCCGCGTTCGGTCGGCGGCATGGTGCTGTGCTGGTGGACCGCTTCACGCGCCGTGAGGCGAAGTGCGTCGAGTTCGTCGTCGAGGCACGAGTACCATTCGCCGGCGGCCATCTTGTCGCGTTCGCTGGCGGTCACGCTTTTGCCTTTGCTTCCGCCGCCTCGCGCCGTGCCAGACTTTGGGCCGGCCACATGGTCTTCATGTCGTAATAGACCTCGAAGGTCGGGGCGCCACCTTCGAGCGACAGCCACTTCACCTTGGAGCGGGTGAAAATGTGCGCGTCCGGCGGGAAGTCCGAGGGCCGATCGAGGCTGGCAATGCGGAGGAAGGAGAGCCAGCCGCGCCGGCCGTAGTCGCTCCAGAGCGCCGTCTGGCATTCGGCGCAGCGATAGACGTCGTGTGGACGGCCGCTGTCGGTGGGGAGCGTGACGACGACGGGCTCGCCCTCGGTGAGTTCGATGTTCTCGTGCTCGATGACGCCGTTGACGACGAAAGCGCTGCCGACCTGGCGCTGGCAATCGCTGCAGTGACAGCAGTTGACGAACATCGGCGCGGCCTTCAGCCGATAGCGGATCTTGCCGCAGAAGCAGCCGCCGTTCAGTGTTTCACTCATCCGTCTACCTCCTCCAGGACCGGATCCTTATTCACTCCGACGCCCTCCCGGCGACCGATCGTCGCCACCCAGGCGCGCGCCAGCGCCAGGCCGGCAGCATCGGCCTCTCGGCCATGGCGGGCTGCGTGCTCGCGATAGCGGGCAAGCCAGGTGGGGTCGAGCCGGTTGATCGTATCCGGGAAGGCGCGGTTCCAATCCTCGACCAGGTGCGTGTCCGCCTCGAAATGGAATTGAGTGCCATAGGCGGCGCGGCCGATGCGGAAGGCCTGATGGGTGGTGGCGGCGTTTTCGGCGAGATGCACGGCCCCATCAGGCAGTGTGAAGGTGTCGCCGTGCCATTGGAAGATCGGGAAGCTCTGGCCGACGCTGGACAGCACCGGGTCCTCGGCGCCTTCGCTGCGCACCTGGATCTGGCACCAGCCGAACTCCCTGGCGGCGCCCAGCAGATTTTCTGCGCCATAGGCCCGCGCGAGAAGCTGGCTTCCGAGGCAGATGCCAAGCACGGAGCGGCCGCTGTCGCCGAAAGCGCGCATCAGCGCGGCAAGATCAGGCAGATAGGGATAGGCGGCATCATCGAGCGCGGTCTGCTCGCCACCGAGCACGACCAGCGCATCATAACCGTCGGGCGTTGCCGGCATGGTATCGCCAAGATAGGCGCGAACGATCTCGATCTGCGCCTTGACCTCGCGAAGCGCCGTGCCGACCTGGCCGAGCTCGGTCTTCGCCATGTTTTCAACCACCAATACCCGCATCGTCACCTTCCCTTCGCCGTCGCGAACCGAGATTGACCACGAGCGCGGCCGCCGTTCAAGAGGCACGATGATCCGCGCCCCGCGCTTTGCCGCGCCCCGGTACGGGTCTTGACTTCCTGGTCAAACTTTCCGACCCTTGCGGCATCATGATGTCGACGACTTCTTCCTCTCACTGCTTCCGGGTGTGCCCGATCGCAGGAACCTGACCCCGGCCCGGATGTTTGCGCTCTCCGGGTGAGGGGAGCCCTTTCGCGTCGGCAGAAGAAATTTCAGACGCGGTGAAACGAGCGCCGAATTCCCAGAAAATCGATTCCGAGCGCGCCCGCAGGCGCCACGGCCGAACACGGCAGGTCACATCATGGCGGCATCCCGCAAGAAACTTCCCCCCATCATCATCAATGCCGAGGACCACAAGCGGCTGACGGCATTGGCCTCATCGGCGCTCGAGCGCGTGCCCGACGTGGCCGAATCGCTTCTCTCCGAGCTCGACCGCGCTCGCATCGGCGCGCCGGGCGCACTGCCGGCCGACAGCGTGCAGATGGGTTCCATCGTTGCCTTTGAAGCCGACAACGGCTTTGCCAAGCAGGTGACGCTCGTCTATCCCGGCGAGGCCGATATCGAGGCCGGGCGCATCTCGGTGCTGACGCCTATTGGAGCGGCCTTGATCGGCCTTTCCGTCGGCCAGTCGATCGACTGGCAGGACCGGTCCGGCAAGGTGCATCGCATGACCATCCGCAGCGTGACGCCCCAAGCAATTCCAGGAAAAGTGTGAAACGGTTTTCCGTCCGGAATTGCGTATTCTATGAGGGCGAACCGGCATTCCATGCCGCCAAAGGAAAAACGGGGAGGCCGGTTTTCGCCGCCTCCCCGTTTCCCTGTTCATCGTTCGATCGATCAGAACTGCTTGCCGAGCTTGGCGTCGACGGACTGGCCATTGGCGCCGCGGATGGCGAAGAAGAACAGGATCGCCGTCCAGAGGATCGACTTCTCGGCACCGAACAGGCCCTCGCCCTGCACGATGCCGTGGAAATAGACGGTGACGAGCAGAACGATCATGCCGGCGAAAGCCGCCGGGCGGGTCAGTAGCCCGATCGCAACCAGGATGCCGCCGAAGAATTCGGTGGCAGCGAGAAGCGGCGACCAGAAGACACCGGGATAGAAGCCCAGGCCTTCGACCATGCCGATCGCGCCGAAGGGATCCGTGATCTTGCCGAAGCCGTGGACAGCCAGCAGGGCACCGGCGAGTACGCGCAGCAGCGTCTCGGCAAAACCATCGAGCGGCAGATAGATCTTTTCCAGCACCGGCAGGATGGCGCGCGGGCGGGAACTGGAAACGGTGACGTCGGTCATGAAGGGCCTCTCCGGCGGTTGGGGTGCGACAATTTGTGCAATGCCGCATCTCTCGCCACGAGCGCGGATCAAAGCAAGCTACCCGCCGATAAAAACATGACTAAATTGGTTGACAATTATGTGAGCACGGCGTGAGCAACTACAGCGCCGCGCGTCTTATCGGACGCGCAAAGGTCGCCGTAGCACTTTGAATTGCTGCATGTTTTGCTAGGATTAAAGGAAACATGCAGCAAGCGCGACGACGCAGTTGTTTCCGCCAGACGCCGCCGGTATGGTCGCCGGCCCGAGACATGTCCGAGACCAAGCCATGGACCAGAAGCCGCGCATTACCATCCTCTATTGCACCCAGTGCAACTGGCTCCTGCGCGCCGGCTGGATGGCGCAGGAATTGCTGCAGACATTCGGACAATCGCTTGGCGAAGTGGCGCTCATTCCCGGTACCGGCGGAAATTTCGAAATCCGGGTCGATGACGCGCTCGTCTGGGAGCGCAAGCGCGACGGCGGCTTTCCCGGCCCCAAGGAACTGAAGCAGCGTATCCGCGATATCATCGAGCCGGAGCGCGATCTCGGCCATACGGACAGGAGCTGATCCTGGATTTCGGAATTCTCGCCGGCGTCTTTTCCGCTGCATTCCTGTCGGCCACGCTGCTCTTCGGCATGTCCGAGGCTGCGATCGTTGCCGCGGCCTTGCACGGAGAGGCGGGTCGATCCGCCCTCTTCGTCGCGGCGACGCTCGGCAACGTGCTCGGCGCCGTCGTCAATTTTGTCCTGGGGCGCTTTCTCATCCGCTTCGAAGGGCGGCGCTGGTTTCCGGTTTCGGTGGCCAGCCGGCAAAAGGCGGAAGCACTCTTTGCCCGCTACGGTCAGCCTGTGCTGCTGCTCTCCTGGCTTCCTGTCATCGGCGACCCGTTGACGCTGGCTGCCGGCCTGCTGCGTATGCCGCTGCCGCTGTTCCTGCTGTTCGTCTCGATCGGCAAGGCGGCGCGCTATGCCGTCATCCTCTACCTGACGCCCTGACGCCAGGCCGCCACAACGCTGCGGTCGCCGGCTTAGCTGTGCGCGAAGATATCCGTCTCGTCCCAGCCCAGCAGGTCGAGCTTGGAGCGCGTCGGCAGGAAGGCAAAGCAGGCGTCGGCAAGCTCCAGACGGCCGTCGCGGATGAGGCGCGCCGTCAGCTTGTCGCGCAGCGCATGCAGGTGCAGGACATCGGAAGCCGCATATTCGAGCTGCGCCGGCGACAGGATATCCGCCGCCCAATCGGACGACTGCTGCTGCTTGGAGATGTCGACGTCGAGCATCTCCTTGAGATTGTCCTTGAGGCCGTGGCGATCGGTGTAGGTCCGGGTCAGCCGCGAGGCGATCTTGGTGCAGAAGACCGGCGTCGTCGTCACCCCGAAGGTGTGGAACAGCACGGCGATATCGAAGCGGCCGAAATGGAAGATCTTCTGGCGGGCCGGATCGGCAAGCATGGAGACGAGGTTCGGCGCTTGCCTCTGGCCGGCGGCGATGCGGATCACGTCGGCGGTGCCGTCACCGGGCGAAAGCTGCACGACACAGAGACGGTCACGGCGGGGGATGAGGCCGAGCGTTTCAGTGTCGATGGCGATCGCGCCCGTATAGCGCGCAGCGTCAGCCGCGGAAATGTCGCCTTCATGGACCCGTATTGCATTCGCCATCGAAAATCCCCAGATCAAACGAAGTGGTGTCGCCTATAGCGCAAGTTTGGCGCCGGCGATACCGTTACCGTGTGCTACCAACCGGTCGCCCGTCCGAAAGTCCTGACAATGACGTCTCTTCGCTCCGCTCTCACCCTTTCGGCCCTTGCGCTGACTTTGGGGTTCTCCGCCATCCCGGCACCGGCACAGACCTACCGCGATCTGCCCGGCGTGCGCCAGATGGACCCGCTGAACGGCGGCGGCGATCATATTGTATGCGAACAGACTTTCGTCGACCGCAATTATCCGTTCGAATCGACGGCTCGCGGCCGCCCCGTCTACGACACGATCTACAATTGCCGCCGCGGTGATGGACCGGTCTTCCAGGGCAGCGATCTGCCGCCGTCGCTCTATCGGCAGAAACGCGGCCTCGGCTACTGAGGCAATCCATCGTCGGCCCCGACGGCCGCTCGTATGCTCCACGCCCCGACGACCGCGCCGCTTGGCAGGGCGCGGATTTGTTCCTAGCCTGACGGCACAAAGCGGGGCTACCTCCGGCTACGGCGCCGCGCACCCTACCGGACGCGCAAAGATCGCTGTAGCACTTTGAATTGCTGCATGTTTTCATCCCTTAATCAGTTACGATCAAAGGAAACATGCAGTGGGAGGAACCATGTCCGATACGAAGCCGCTCGCCATCAGCGCACCCGCTCCGCGCACGCTCGACCTGATCTTCACGCCGGAGGCGTTGGAGGACCTGCATCGGCGCTACCGGATTGTCGAAGCCGATCCGGACGACATCGCCGGGCTCGGCGACGCTGTCTTGTCTGAAGCGCGTTACATCATCGGCCAGCCGCCGCTCGATCACGCCACGCTGCAGCGCATGGGCCAACTCCGGGCGATCCTCAATGTCGAAAGCAACCTGATCAACAACATGCCCTACGAGGTGTTGTTCGAACGCGGCATCCATGTGGTGACCACCGGCCAGGTATTTGCCGAGCCGGTCGCCGAACTCGGCCTCGCCATGGCGCTCAACATCGCTCGCGGCATCGTCGACGCCGACCTTGCCTTCCGCGAGGGCCGCGAGCTCTGGGGCGGCGACGGCAACCGCTCGGCGCGGCTTCTCTCCGGCGCCGATATCGGCATCATCGGTTTCGGCGACCTCGGCAAGGCGCTGAACCGCGTGCTCTCCGGCTTCCGCGCCAGGATCCGCGTCTTCGACCCCTGGATGCCGGCCTCGATCCTCCGAGACAACGGCGTCGAGCCGGCGTCGCTCGATCGGGTGCTTGGCGACAGCGACTTCGTCTTCGTCGTCGCTGCGGTCACCAGCGAGAACGAAGGCTTCCTCGGCGAGAAGGCCTTTGCCCGTATGCGGCCGGGTGCCGCCTTCATCCTGCTCAGCCGCGCCGGCGTCGTCGACTTCGACGCGCTGATGGCCGCCGTCGCACGCGGCCATATCGTAGCGGCCAGCGACGTCTTTCCGGAAGAGCCCCTGCCGCTCGATCATCCGGTTCGCCGCCTGCCGGGCTTCCTGCGTTCGGCCCATCGCGCCGGCGCGCTCGACAGCGCCTTCAAGAAGATGGGCGACATGGTGCTCGAGGACATGGAGCTGATGGACCGCAACCTGCCGCCGATGCGCTGCAAGCGGGCCGAGCGGGAAACCGTCGCCCGTATGCGCTCGAAGCCAGTGTCGGTGAACTGAACCACCGATTTTTCGCGACACCTGTCGGCGGGGGCGTGCATCCCGCCGATTAACGTGTTTTATGGGATTGGCATTTAACTTCCCTTGCACACACGACCGCCATTGCAACGTTAAGGTGGTCGCCGGTTGATCGGTACGGAAGCAGAGATTCGCAATGGCAGACACGGCGCCCGGTGCTCGGCAAAGCGGAAAGCGCGATGGCTGGAACAGCTCGCTGCGGTCGCTGTTCAGCCTGGTCATGGTCGCGATGCTGATCGTCGTCTCCGCCACGCTCGTCGGGCTCGATTATCATCGCTCGCGCAATGCCGCCATTGCCGATGCCGAGGCCAACATGCGCGGCTTCATGGACCGCCTCGTCGACCGGCTGGGCGTTCTCTCGGGTGACACGACCGCCCTCGTCAATCTCGTTTCCTCGGTCGCCAACTCCTTCCTGGTACCACCGCCCGAACGCATGAACGACAAGGTCGCGGTCCTGCGCGAAGGCATCACCCGCTCGCCGCACATCGACGGGGTCTATGTCGGCTACCCCAACGGCGCCTTCTTCCACGTGGTCGACCTCAAGCAGATCGCCTGGCGCATGGCGCTCGACGCGCCGCGGGGTGCCGCCATTGCCGTGCGCTCGATGGAAAAGGATTCAAGCGGCAAACCTCTTCAGCGCGTGCTTTTCCTCGATAAGGACGGCATGCAATTTTCGGAACGGCGTCTGCCGCCCTCCAGCTTCGATCCGCGGACCCGTCCGTGGTACCGCGCCGCGGTCAATGGAACGGCAGCGGTTTCAACGGGCCCCTACGAAAGCGCTACGACCGAAACGCCCGGGATGACGATCTCGCAGGCACATCGCGGCAACCCGAAGATCGTCATCGGCGCCGACGTCGTGCTCGACACGATCACCGATTTCCTCGCCCGCGAACGGCTGACCGCCGGCTCGGTCTCGTTCATCCTCGATTCCGTCGGGCGTCCGATCATCCATTCGGACCGCGTGATGATGCGACGCATCATGGCGGCGAAAGACAAGGACGCGCCGATCGTACAGGCCGAGAGCGACCCCTTGATCCAGAGCATTCGCCTCAATCCGCCGGCGCCCGGCAAGGCCGATTTCGTCGAGGTCGGAGACCGAACCTATCTCGTCATGGTGACGCCGCTCGAATCCGCACTGCTTCTCTCCGGCAACCGCGCCGTGGTGGCGGCACCGCTCGACGAGTTGATGGCCGAGGCCAACCAGACGCTCGTGCAAGGGCTCGCGATTTCCGGCTCGGTCGTCGCGCTCGCGGTGCTCGCCTCGCTGGTGCTTGCGCATTTGATCACCAAGGGGCTCAACCAGTTGACCGCCAGCGCCAACCGGCTGCAGGATCTCGACTTCACGACGCCCATCGACGTCTCGTCCCATGTCAGCGAAATCTCCACGCTCGGCGGCGCCATGAACCGGGCGCGCGATGCGATCTTCACCTTCGCGCTTTACGTGCCCAAGGAACTGGTGCGCAAGGGCATCGAATCGGGCCAGTTCAGCGGCCGTTCCGCCTGGCGGCAGGAGGTGACGGCACTCTTCACCGACATCTACGATTTCACCACGCTCAGCGAAAAATATCCGCCGGAAGAGGTCGTGGCGATGCTGTCGGAGTATTTCGACATCTTCAGCGAGACGGTGGGAGAGCACGAGGGAACGATCATCCAGTTCCTCGGCGATTCGGTGTTCGCCATGTGGAACGCGCCGGCCGCCGATGAAAAGCACGCCGAACATGCCTGTCGGTGCGCGCTGGCCGTCGAGGATCGACTCAGCGCCTTCAACGAAACCCAGCGCAAGAAGGGGCTGCCGGAGTTTCGCACCCGTTTCGGCATCCACACCGGCACCGCCGTCGTCGGCAATGTCGGCGCCAGGGAGCGGCTACAATATACGGCGATGGGCGACACGGTGAACGTCGCCTCCCGCCTCGAGGGCATGAACAAGAACTACGACACGACGATCATGGCGAGTGGCGCCGTCGTCGCCCAGGCCGGCGCCGCGATCCGCTTCCGGCCGCTGGGCTCGGCGCAGGCGAAAGGGCGCGCCTCAGCGCTGGAGATCTACGAGGTGCTCGGCGCCGAACCGGAAGAAAAGGCACCCATGGGCACTCCGCCGATCAGCCCGGAAGAGGCTGAGGGCGGTTCTCGCGAAGGCACGTGACGTGCCTCATGGCCCGACGCTACGGCGCTGACGGGTCACCCAGCGGATACCGGCGATGACAGCAAAGGCGAGCAGCGGCCAGACGGCCCAGAACACGCCGCGCCACGTCAGCAGGTTGATGGCAAGGACCACCAGCCCCGCAAGGGCCAGCACGCCGATGCCGCGATCGACCCTCGGATTTGCCCTGAGCCAGGCGAGACCCGATAGAATGCCGAACCCGAGCAGTGGCCAAACGGACCAGAGCACACCATTCCAGGTGAGAAGGTTCAGCGCGACCAGCCCTGCGGCGATGATAGCGAGCACGGGAAGAGATCCTCGCTTGGCTGCCGCAACCGCCCCCTCGACATCCTTTGCCTCGGCCCTGGATCGGCCGGTATCTCCGCTCGCCTGGCCAGCGGAGCGTCCGAAGGCCTGGGCGCCTGGCGCCGGGCGGGCATCGGCCGTGCCGATGCGCACCGCGTAGCTCGGCACGCCGCCATCGATGTTCTTCACTTCGAGCGGTCCCAGAAAATCGAAGCCGACGGCGACCTTGTTGCGCACCTGGTCGTAGACCGTGCTGGAAATGACGATGCCGCCGGCGGGTGCTGAGGCCTGCAGGCGCGCCGCGACATTGACGCCGTCTCCATAGAGGTCATCTCCCTCGGCAATCACGTCGCCAAGATTGATGCCAATGCGAAAGAGCATCTGTTCCTCGGCAGGGCATTGGGCGTTGCGCCCCGCCAGGTCGTTCTGCACATCGATCGCCGTCCGCACGGCTTCCACGACACTCGGGAACTCGGCAATCAGACCGTCGCCCCAGGTGTTGACGACGCGCCCCTCATGCGCCTCGATCAGCCGCCCCATGGCGTCGCGATAGCGCTTCAACGTGGCGAGCGTGCCCTCCTCGTCGGCACGCATCAGCCGGGTGTAGTCCTGGACATCCGCGGATAGGATTGTCGTCAGCTTGCGACGCGTCTCAGACATCGCCTTGTCCTCGCTCGAGTTCCGCCGCCACGGCGGACAATTGCATGGTACCGCATTTGCGCGACCCGCACGCCTTCGTTGCGGATAGAATATCAATGTTGACGGTCAAGGCTTCAAGGCACGTTGCGCGAAAATGGCGACAGCGTACAACCAGAATGAGGGAAAGAGAGTGCCGCCCGGCGGGAAACCAGCTCGAATTCCGGCCAAACGCCAGAAACGAAAAAACCCCGGTTGATCGGGGTTTTTCAAAACCAAATCAAGGATTTGGCTTAGGGAATTTGGTGCCCAGAAGAGGACTCGAACCTCCACGCCTCGCGGCACAGGTACCTGAAACCTGCGCGTCTACCAATTCCGCCATCTGGGCGACGAGCGGGGGTGTAAAAGGCCAGAGCTGAAGTGTCAACAGGCTTTTTGAAGTTTTCGTGTCGGATTGAAAAAAACTCAGTTCGACGCGGTTCCTGCCCAACGGCGGATTGTGGATAGACCTCTTGAGAGCAGCGCTTCGGCAGCCTCCGACGTCTCGGCCTCGACGTAGCACCGCATCTCCGGCGCATTGCCCGAAGGCCGGAAATGGATGATCCGGCCATCGTCGAGCGTCACCCTGAGTCCATCGATGTCGCTGACGTGAGAGACGCCACCGATCGGCGACAGGAACTCCGCAAGATTTGCCGCGTCTCCGCGCAGATGGGCCATCAGCCGGGCGCTTGTTTCGACCGGAAAGTTCTCAAGCCGATCGCTGAGCGCCACAGGCAACCGGTAGGAAGCGGCGAGTGCGGAAAGCGAAAGCTTGGCCTCGGCCGCGGCGGCAAGTGCGGCAACGATCGGCAGGACGCTGTCGCGCGTGGGCAGGGCCTCGAGTGTTGTGCCGTTGACGACGAAGGGGCTCGCGGTCAGCGTCCCCCCATTGGCCTCGAAGCCGGCGACCTTCTGCGCACCCTCTTTCAGCGCCTGCTGCATGCCGGCGATGACGAAGGGCGAGCCGACGCGGGTGCGCAGAACCGAAAGCCCTTCCCTGCCCTCCAGGCCGGAGTTCGAGGTGACCGGAGTGACTGTAAGTCTGGCACCGAGGAAACCGCAGGCCATCAGGCCCAGCATGTCGCCGCGCATGGGCAGCCCGTTCTCGTCGGCGACCAGCGGCCGGTCGCCGTCGCCATCCGCCGACACGATGGCATCCAGGCGATGTTCGCGAGCCCAATCCTGGAGCCGCTCGATCGTCTCCGCCGAAACTGCCTCTGTATCAACCGGAACGAAATGTTCCGAGCGCCCAAGGGCCACGACATCGGCACCAAAGTGAGCCAGCAGTTCGGCGATCAGGTCGCGAGCGACGGTGCTATGCTGGTAGACACCGACCTTGAGTCCGGACAGCGCGCCGGCCGGCAGCAATTGCCGGTTCCTTTCCATGAAAAGCGCGGCAGCCCGGGCCGCGTGATCCTCGCCAGTGCCGGCATCGGCAACCGGGGCGATCTGATTCGCGATACCGTCGGCGATGCGGCTGATCGCAACCTCGTCCTCCTTGTCGATCTCGCCGTCCGGGCGATAGAACTTGATGCCGTTGCGATCGGCCGGAATATGCGAGCCGGTGATCATCAACCCCGCCGCCTTGTTGGCGAGACCGTAAAGCGCCAGCGCAGGGGTCGGCACCGCGCCGCAATCGAAGACACGCAGCCCCGCGCGCGACAGAGCAGCGGCGCAAACGGCCGCGATCTCAGGGCTCGAATCGCGAAAATCGCGGGCGATCAGGATGGGATCGCCGGGCTTGCTGTGCCCTGCCGCCATCAGGTGCCGGGCAAAGGCGGTCGCATAGCGGGCGGAGGGCTCTCCCTTCAGTTCCTCCGAGAGGCCGCGCAAACCACTGGTGCCAAACTTCAATTGCATCGCGTACCTCGTTGAAATGGGATTGAATCACAAAAGAACCACAGCCACACGGCCGAAGGATCGGCGCATCGTGCTGCGGGGGGATGAACGGACAGAAATCCAGCGGCTCCAGTAACGACCCGCCACGTCCGTCGCCATGAATAAACCAAGAAAAACAAACGTAATAGGGGGCAGGGACACAAGCGGAAGGCCTCGCCTTCTGAAAGTGAGGACAAAATGACGGGATTTCGCAATTTCGTTATCGGCTGCAGCTTGGCCGCCACCTCCCTGATCACCCCCATCGGGCCTGTTGAGGCAATGCCTATCCAGGCGCCCGATCTCCAGATCAAGGCACAGGGCGACGTCCAGAATGTGCAATACTACCACCGGCGCCACTGGGGCGGCGGTTGGGGCCATGGATGGGGGTCTGGCTGGGGCCCCTACTACCGTCACGGTTGGGGCGGACCGTACTATGGCTCGGGGCTGAGCTTCTACTTCGGCTCCGGCGGCTACTACGGTGGTGGTTATTATGGCGGCTATTACCCCCGCTATGGCTACTACCCACGTTACGGCTACTACCCGCGCTATGGCTACTACCGCGACTACTACCCGCGTCGCTACTACGGCGGTAACTACTACCATCGCGACCGATATGTGCACGGCGGCTCACATGTGAGCTGGTGCATGTCGCGCTACCGCTCCTACGATCCGGCAACCAACCGGTTCCTGAGCTACGGTGGGGCCTACAGGGTCTGCTACTCGCCTTACCGATAGGCGAAACGCAACGCGACGTGAGGGCGATTGCGGCTCACGCGTATCTCCGTGCGCAATCGCGGAGAGAGCTGGCTTCGTGTGGCAGGCCCGTCCCGATTTGTGGGAGACCACGGTTAAGCCGCCATTAACCGCAACGACCTAACTTTCGGAAAGCTCCACGATGCTGTCCGGGATTGAAACATGCTGCTTCCGACCCAGCAATCGACCGCCACCGCAACGACCAGCCTGGTCGGCTCGATCCTCAAGGACATCGAAAAGCGGCAGGCGGAAGAAGAAGAAAAGGCCAGAGGTGCCAAGGACGACAAGGTCCTGAAGGCGCAGGTCCAGTCCGATGGCGCCCGCAAGGCGGCCAATGACAAGATCAACGCCCATTTCTTCGATCGCACCCGGAACGATCCCAACAGCAATCGCGCGGCTCTCATTCGTCAGGTGGGAGAGTTCTTCGACCTTGACCGCGAGACGTTCAAATCCGACGCCGCCTTCGCCAGAGCGCTCGAAAACGAGATCAAGGCCCTGGATCCCGGCGATATCGCCAAGGTCGAGAAGCAGCTTGGGCTCGATAAGCTCGGCGTCTCCCTCACCGACCTGACTGAAGCGCTCAAAAATCCGGGCGGCCGGGAGAACGAGACGTTGAAGGCGGCGCTTGGAGAGACGAGCGGCAATGGGTCCCAAAGCCAGGCACAGGCTGCCAAGGCGGTGGATCGGCTGAAGAGCGCAGCGGAACCCGGGTCACTCGAGGAAGCCCAGGTCGACAGCCTGCGCAACGATCCCACCCGCAGCACCGACAAGCAGTCGCTGGTCGAACAGGACGAGCAGCTACGCGCACTCCGCCTCAAGGATGAACTGAAAAATGTCGCCGAGCGCCGCGAAACCGAGCTGCAGCCTTTGGTCCGCTTCGACGAGAACGGCCTCTACAGCCTGACGGCGCAGAGTTTCTGATCATTTCCTGCGCACGATCCCCAGCCGCGCCATGACCTCCTTGGGGATGCCGTAGCGGCGAACGGCATCGCGGCTGTCGCGCAGCCCGCAGATCTCGCGTTGGATGAAGAAGGCCCAGACGGCATCGGCTGCTTCATCGAGAAGCCGCTCGCGCAAATCCGGGACCACCTCCCCCTTTAATTCCGACAGTGCGGCAAGGGCCTTTTCCACCTTCAGCCCATGCCGGCCGAGCGCATCGGCGCGCTCGGACATGAGCTCATATTCGAGCACGTTGAAGGCGCCGGTGGTCGAGAAGGTCGGGCTCAGGGCTTTTGGGGGACGAACGGTCATCCGGAACTCCTCAGAAGTCCTGAAGATGGCGCTGTTGATGTCCACAGGCAAGGGCGGTCGACCGCCGCAGCCAGCGAAACATGGTTAAGATTTCATAAACCTCTTTCACCTAACCTCGAACATCATGCCGATTCCCCTGTCCGCGACGTTGTCGCGGTCGTTCGGCCATTGGCCTGCCGCATGCTTCTTCAAGAACATGCAGCAACCCAAAGAGCGACAGCGACCTTTGCGCGCCTCATAGGACGCGCGGCGCTGTAGACGCGCATGAGGCGCCAACCCGTAAGTGACGAAGAAAACAGTCCGCGCGCGAGCCGGAGATCGGTCCGTGTTCAAGCGTGCAACCGCGTATCGTCGGTCAACGACGATTGGTCAACCCGAGGTCAAGCGAGATGGAGACCAGAATGCTGATACCCATCCAGACGGGCCGAGCGGCAGCCGCCTCCGCAGAAGACACGAGCACCAAGACGCAGCAGCCGGCAGCGCTGTTGCCCGCCGGCCAGCGCGGTGAAGCCATACAAAAGATCCTGGACGCGCTGACCCGACATCTCTCGGGCCGCGAAATCCTCTCCAAGGACGCGTTGGTACGGCTGATGGAGGACCTGGCGCGCATCCTGAAGTTCCCGCCCCTGCCGCAGGAAGGCGGGCGGGATTTCGTTCGCCGCCTCGTCGCCTTCCTCGAATCGATGCCTGCCTCCGATCGGCTGCTGCTCGAACGTCAGCTCGGCGGGCGCAGCCTCGCCATTCGGGTCGGCTTGCTTGCGGAACTGCCGGCGATCCGCAATGGCGCGAGCGCGTCGGGCAGCACCGCCACTCCGATGCCCGCCCAGGCACGCGACGTCATCCTGCGTAACCCCTCTCTCCAGCCGGCGATGCCTCTCAACCCGGTTGCCGCACGCATGCCGGTTGCCGGCGAGGTCGCGCTGCTGCAAGCGGTGCTGCGGAAAACCTTTGGCGTCGGCAACGACACCGACGTGCTCGAACCCCGGGATGATGAATTGGACCCCGGAACGACAGAGGCGCGGCCAAAAGGCCGAAACGCAACGCCGGTCGAGCGAAGCGAAACGCGTGCGAGCACAGGCAAATCCACGTCCGCGGAAGGCACGCCGGTCGAAAACACCGCCGCCCTGCTTGCAGGCGAAGGCGAAGTCGAGGAAACATCTCCGCAAGCGGTTCCCGGGGCCGAGCCTGAGCAAACCGTCCCATCGGCCGATGCCGGGCAAGTCGAAAGCGAGGCGTCCGCGAGCGAGAGCACGGCGGCGCCGGGCGAAGCCGATGCGACAGCCGAATCCGCCGAGGACGCGGATCCCGATGGCACCTATGGGCCGATGCCGGATGCAGACGAGGAGAAGGCTGCCAAGACAGCGATGGCGGCCGGACGAGGCAATCCCGAGACCCGGCCGGTGCGGGTGCTTTTCGAGGCGATCAAGACGCTCATTCGCGACAGCGTGACCCCGCCCGGAAGCATTGCCGGCACCGAGACCAAGCCGGTGGCCGAGCACGCCGATGGAGCGGATGCGCCGACGCCCGCCTCGGCAAAGGAAAGCGCCGCGCAAGCACGCGCTATCGACGGCGCGGGCCGCCCGCGCGAGACGCCGGATGGCGGCAACACCTTGCCATCCTTGCTCGACGAGCAGGCCGAGGACGCAAAGGCAACTCAACGCACGCCTGCGGACACGCGGCCGCAAGGTGCAACAGACGAACAGACGATGCAGCAGGTCATCGCCAGACTGGTCGAAAACGGTCTGCCGCGCGAAGCCATTCCCTTTGCCATGATCCCCTACCCGCCGGCCGCCGGGGATGCGGCGGAAGCCGAAAACCTCAGCCATGAAATGCCGGGCGGATCGGAAGATCAGGCATCGGACGAAGAGCAGGGCGCAGAAGAGGGCGACGGCCACGATCAAGCGGACGGGGCGGAGCCAACGGACGAGGCCGCGCTCAACGACAGGGCGGCGGAAGCACCCGACGCCTATGACCTTTATCGCAGGCTCGGCGGCCTCGGCTGAAAGTCCAAGCCGAACAAGCATTCGGCCAAAGAAAAACCCGCGGAGATCGCTCTCCGCGGGTTTTCCAGTTCAGATGTCAGGCAACGATTACTCGTTGTTCTGGCGGTTCTTCAGAGCCGCGCCAAGGATGTCGCCGAGCGACGCGCCCGAGTCGGACGAACCGAACTGAGCAACGGCTTCCTTCTCTTCGGCGATTTCCAGAGCCTTGATCGACAGCTGGATCTTGCGGTCCTTCTTGGAGAAGTTGGTGACGCGAGCGTCGACAACCTGACCAACCGAGAAACGCTCCGGACGCTGTTCGTCACGGTCACGCGCGAGGTCAGCGCGGCGGATGAACGAGGTGATGTCTTCGTGGTTGACGAGCTTCACTTCGATGCCGCCATCGTTGATCGCGATGACTTCAGCCGAAACAACGGCGTTCTTGCGCAGTTCGCCGGAAGCGGCGGCATCGCCGACCGAGTCCTTGCCGAGCTGCTTGATGCCGAGCGAGATGCGCTCCTTCTCGACGTCGACGTCGAGAACAACAGCGCGAACGACGTCGCCCTTGTTGTACTCTTCGATGACCTGCTCGCCCGGACGGTTCCAGTCGAGGTCGGAAAGGTGGACCATGCCGTCGACATCGCCGTCGAGGCCGATGAACAGGCCGAATTCGGTCTTGTTCTTGACTTCGCCTTCGACTTCGGTGCCAGCCGGATGGCTATGCGCGAATGCCTGCCACGGGTTCTCGAGCGTCTGCTTGAGGCCGAGCGAGATACGACGCTTGGTCGGATCGACTTCGAGAACGACGACGTCGACTTCCTGGCTCGTGGACAGGATCTTGCCGGGGTGTACGTTCTTCTTGGTCCAGGACATTTCGGAGATGTGGATCAGGCCTTCGATGCCCGGCTCCAGCTCGACGAACGCACCGTAGTCGGTGATGTTCGTGACGGTACCGGAGATCTTCTTGCCGACCGGGTACTTCGCACCGATGCCATCCCACGGATCCGACTCGAGCTGCTTCATGCCGAGCGAGATGCGGTGGGTTTCCTGGTTGATGCGGATGATCTGAACCTTGACCTGCTGGCCGATGTTCAGGATCTCCGACGGATGGTTCACACGGCGCCATGCCATGTCGGTGACATGGAGCAGACCGTCGATGCCGCCGAGGTCGACGAACGCACCGTAATCGGTGATGTTCTTGACGACGCCTTCGACAACCTGGCCTTCTTCGAGGTTCTGAACGATTTCAGAACGCTGCTCGGCGCGGGACTCTTCGAGAACCGTACGGCGCGATACGACGATGTTGCCGCGGCGCTTGTCCATCTTGAGGATTTCGAAGGGCTGCGGGTTGTGCATCAGCGGGGTGACGTCGCGGATCGGACGGATGTCGACCTGCGAGCGCGGCAGGAAGGCAACGGCGCCGTCGAGATCGACGGTGAAGCCACCCTTGACCTGGTTGAAGATGATGCCTTCGACGCGTTCGCCGGCTTCGAACTTCACTTCCAGGCGCTGCCAGCTCTCTTCGCGGCGAGCCTTTTCGCGCGACAGAACAGCTTCGCCGAGCGCGTTTTCGATGCGCTCAACATAGACTTCGACTTCGTCGCCGACCTTGAGCGAGCCGTCCTTGGCCTTCGCGCCGAATTCCTTCAGAGCGATGCGGCCCTCGACCTTCAGACCGACGTCGACAACGGCGACGTCCTTTTCGATGGCCGTAACGATGCCCTTGGCAACATAGCCTTCGGCGAGATCGGTCTTCGCGAAGGATTCTTCGAGAAGGGCGGCGAAATCGTCACGGGTTGGATTGGTAGCAGACATGGAATCTCCTGCATGCATCTCATTCGAGACGCACATGCGCCGGGGGCTGGTGTTGAACAGGCCTGAACCCAGTCCGCTCCATTTGAAGGAGCAATCCGGCGCGTGGACGGAATTTCAGGCTATGCAAGAAGAGCGTTTCAAACGAGGTTTATGAAAGGGCTCTTCTTCAGATCTTCTTCATCAGGGCCGCATCGATCAAAGTCTTCGCGGCCTGAAACGCCGCCTCTATACTCATTTCGGACGTATCAAGCAAGTGCGCGTCGTTGGCCGGCCGCAAAGGACTGTCGGCGCGGCCCATATCGCGCTCGTCGCGCTTCTTCACGTCCTCGAAGATCGCCGCATAGTCGGCCGGTTGGCCGTTGCCGATGATCTCGTCATAACGTCGCTTCGCCCGCACTTCCGGCGAGGCGGTGACATAAAGCTTCACCGGCGCATCCGGGCAGACGACCGTGCCGATGTCGCGGCCGTCGAGAACGGTTCCGGGCTCGCGCAGCGAAAAGGCGCGCTGCGCCTCGACCAGCGCCCGCCGCACCGCCGGCATGACCGCGATCTTCGACGCCGCCTCGCCGATCGCGTGCGCGGAGAGGACCGAGCGATCGAGACCGGCGAGTTCGACGTCACGCGCCATCTTTTCAGCCACCGCCTCGTCGTCGAGCGGCAGGCCCGCATCCAGCAGTGCCTTGGCGGTGGCGCGATAGGTCAGCCCCGTATCGAGATGATGAAAGCCGTATTCCTCGGCGATCCGGCGCGAGAGCGTGCCCTTGCCGGCCGCGGCCGGCCCGTCGATGGCGATGGTGAACGTCATTTTCCAACCTGCATATGTATATGGTCGTCGTGCCTGGCGGCCCTGCAACCCTGAAACCTAATGGACTCGGCCTCAACGCCAAGTCTTTGCGCCAGATGCGGCTCCACGAATATCTTCTCGATACCGAAGCTGCTCCCCTCGCCGGAGAGCCAGCGGAGCGCCTCGCCGGTCCGGCCCTCCTCCAGCGACAAGGACCGCCACAGCGACTGCAAGAAGTCCAAGTCCCACCGCAAGGTCAAGAGGTCTTCGCGATCCCGGCACGGAAGAATGCTACCCGGGCGCGGCTGCTCGAAGGCGAAATAGCCGATCGGCGAACGGGTCGCCTTGTCCAGATAGCCGCCAGCGGCATCCTGATGGAAGAACGCGATATCGAGCTTCCGGCCGTCCGAATGAGACAGATGCGGGAATAGCGGAAAGCCATTGAAGAAGGGAAAATTGGCGTCGAGCGCCAAGGTCGTCGTTCCGGGGAAAGCCTGATCCATATGCCGCGACAGGGCAGCGACCGCTTCCTTCAGTTCCGGAACGACATATTGGCGGTTCAGGACGCAGAATAAAGGCGACTGCATCCTGAGCCGCGACGTGCCGGCGTCGAAACAGGGCAGCGGAACCCGGCCGAAGATCGGTGCCACGGCATGGCTAAGCGCGCTTCCCGTCGCATAGAGACCCAGAAAGAGTGCAAGAAACACGGGAATACCCGCCCTTCTTCGGCGCGTAAGACCAAGAGCAACAAGCCAGACAAGGCCGCCGATCTGCGTCAGCAGCGTCAGGAGAACGACGACCGCAATTGTCAGCAGCCATTTGAGCTTTGCCGCCAGCGTCGTCGGCTTCACGCGATCCTTGCCCCCAGCCCGGTCATCAGATCCGTGAACCCCGGAAAGCTCGTCGCAATCATCGACACGTCATCGACCTGAACCGGGTGCTCCGAGCCAAGCCCCAGGACAAGGAAGCTCATGGCGATGCGATGATCGAGATGGGTCTTCACGACCTCGCCTGAAGCAGCGCCTAATCCTTTGCCGCCGGGACGGCCGCGGACAACAAGCGAGGATTTGCCTTCGTCGCAATCGACGCCGTTGAGTTTCAGACCCGCGGCGATCGCGGCGAGGCGATCGGACTCCTTCACGCGCAGCTCATCGAGACCGCTCATGACGGTTGCGCCTTCAGCAAAGGCGGCGGCGACAGCGAGAACAGGATACTCGTCGATCATCGAGGCTGCACGCTCATCGGGCACCGTGACGCCTTTCAGTTCGGAATGGCGCACCCTCAGATCCGCCACGTCTTCTCCGCCGGCCTGCCGGATGTCGATCACCTCTATGTCGGCGCCCATCTCCTGCAAGGTCTGGACCAGGCCCGTGCGGGTCGGGTTCATCAGCACGTTGCGGATCGTGATGTCCGAGCCCGGAACGACGAGTGCCGCAACCAGCGGGAAAGCCGCCGAGGACGGATCGCCCGGCACCTCGATCTCCTGGCCGACGAGCCGGCCACGGCCTTCGAGCCGGATGGTCCGGACACCGGCGGCATCGGCCTCCACCGAGAGCTCGGCACCGAACCCGCGGAGCATGCGCTCCGTATGGTCGCGGGCCAGTACCGGTTCGATGACGGTGGTGATGCCCGGCGCATTGAGACCGGCAAGCAGCACCGCCGATTTCACCTGGGCGGATGCGACCGGCACCCGATAGGTGATCGGCGTCGGCGTCTTCGGTCCGCGAAACGTCACCGGCAGGTGATCACCGGCAGCCGCCTTTACCTGCACGCCCATCTCGCGCAAGGGGTCGAGCACGCGCGCCATCGGCCGCCGGCCGAGCGAGGCATCACCGATGAAGGTCGTTTCGAAATCATAGACGCCGGCGAGGCCCATGATGAGCCGGCAACCCGTGCCGGCATTGCCGAAATCGAGCGGCGCTTCCGGCGCAAGCAATGCGCCGTTGCCGACGCCGTTGACGATCCAGGCGTCGCCGTCCTTGCGAAGCCTGGCCCCCATGGCCTGCATGGCCCGGCCGGTGGCGATCACGTCGTCACCCTCGAGCAGGCCGGTGATGCGCGTCTCGCCGGCGGCAAGGCCACCCAGCATCAACGACCGATGCGAAATCGACTTGTCGCCGGGAATGCGGATCGATCCCTTGAGGCCGTCGGATTTGCGGGCGGTGGCGGGGCTTTGGCCCAATCCTTGCGACATGCGGTATCCTCGAAACAAGCAAGTCAGTGTCGTGCGCTCGAAGCGCACCAAAGTCGCGGCAGCACGTGAACGGCTGTCCGTTTTTATTCTTAGACCGGATAGGATTGAAGAAAACAATGCAGGCCGGCGCCTGCTTTCCGCAGCACCGCGACCACAACCCCTGCTGCATGCCTTCACAAATCACGGCGGGTGGGTATGCTTGCACGCGCCGGAACGCCCGGGACATAGGCGCTTGCAAGTTTTGTCTTTGACAGATGCTGTCAAGATGATTATGGGGACCGGCTAATCATCATAAGCTTGATACCCTTTCCACCCGCCGGCTTTCCGGCAAGCGCCGGCACGGCCGGCCATTCAAGAGGCTTTGACTGTGGCAAAACCGGAACTTGGAACAAAGCGCATCGACCCGGAAACGGGGCGCAAATTCTACGATCTGAACCGTGATCCGATCGTTTCGCCTTACACCGGCAAGTCCTACCCGCTGTCCTTCTTCGAAGAAAGCTCGGTCGCCAAGGTGCTCGAGAAGGAAGAAGAAGAAGACGTCACGGAAGTCGATGCAGAGAACACCGAAGTCGAACTCGTTTCGCTCGAGGATGCCGATGATGAGGCAGCGGGCAGCGACGACCTGCCGGATCTCGGCGACGACGATGTCGAAATCGACGGTGACGACGACGACACCTTCCTCGAAGCCGACGAGGACGAAGACGACGACGACATGAGCGGCCTCATCGGCGTGTCCGATGACGAAGAAGACGTCTAAGCGCTTCAAATGACATAGGAATGCTCCCGTCCTCGGCCTTTACGGCCCGGACGGGAGAAAATCGGCCCGGACTGAAAATAAATCCACAGGCCACGCATTTTTCGGCTTGCCATCCTCAAAAAGGGGAAGTAATAAGCCGCCACTCGCCGGGCACAACAGCCCGATGAACTTCCCGGACCGGCCTAGCCGGAACCCGATATGGGGCTATAGCTCAGCTGGGAGAGCGCTTGCATGGCATGCAAGAGGTCAGCGGTTCGATCCCGCTTAGCTCCACCAAACTTCTCCTTCGATTGAACACTCTTGGACCGTCAGGGTCCCTCGCCGCTTCCCAATTCGTCCAGCGAATCCAGGATCATGGTCAGCAGGCGGATGATGTCGGCCGACTCGAGCAGGGCGTTGCGGATTTCGCGTTCCGACCGGTTCGGCACGGAGGCGGCAATGTCGAGCAGGACATTGGTGACATCGGGCGCTTCGGTGTTCGGTTCCATGCCGGTCTGTTCGCGCATGCAGCGGATCAACGCCACTGCGCCTTCGAGCAGCCGTTGTGCCTGTAATGGGGTGAGTTCATGGACCTCATTGGCGGCACGAAACAACTGGGATCTGAAGCCCGATATCGTGGTCATCTCCCGGATGATACTCCTTTCGGCTTCAAATGAAAGTGGTGGCCACAGCCACCCGTGCAACGTTCGGATGAGCATGTTACGCGCGCGACCTTGCGCGAACACGAACAGGAGCTGATCCGCACAGCCACGCATCGGGTCAGCCGGGCCGCTCCGATGCGCGTTTATGATTTGTTAAGCATCGAAACGCAGAAGCTGATGCCCATGTTCCTGATCTCGAAAATCTTCTGGCTGGTCGCGCAGCCGCTGTCGTTCTCGTTCTTCGCCATCTTTGCCGGCCTGCTGACGACGGGTGCGGGCTTGCGCCGCACCGGCACTGTCTTTTGCGGCCTCGGCGCGCTGGTACTCTTTGTTTCGCTGTTCACCACTGCCGGCCCCTATGCCCTGCAAGCACTGGAGGATCGCTTTCCTCGCCCGGCGCCACCCGCCTCGCTCTCCTGCATCATCGTGCTCGGCGGCGCCTTCGAGAACGAAGTGATGGCAGGCCGCGGCGGCGCGGAGTTCAACCAGGCGGCGGACCGTTTCATCGAGACCCTGGCGCTCGCCAAGCGCTATCCCGAGGCACGTATCCTCGTGTCCGGCGGCGACGGCTCGTTCAGCGGCGCCTATGCCGGCGATGCCGAGGCATCGGAAAGCTTCCTCGCGGCGTTCGACGCCGGCGGCGAGCGGCTGATTCGTGAAAAGCAATCGCGCACGACCTTCGAGAACGCCCGCAACACCAAAGAATTGCTGGAGATGCACGGGCTTTCGAATTGCGCGCTCGTCACCTCCGCCTTCCACATGCCGCGTTCGGTCGGGCTCTTCCGCGCCCTCGATATCCCCGTCATCCCCTGGCCGACGGATTACCGCACCAGCGGCAAGCTTGGCCTCGGCTTCGACTTCACCCAGCCGTCGCTCAACGCCCAGCTGACGACGACGGCGGTGCGCGAATGGATCGGGCTCATCGGCTACTACCTCGCGGGCCGGACAGCCTCGATCCTGCCGGCGCCCTGAGAGTTGACGCCGGGGCACGAGATAGCCCAGCTTCAAAGCGAACCGCCGATTCTAGTCCGGAGCGCCCATGCCGATCCTCGAAATCCTCGACTATGCCGGTGTCGCCGTCTTTGCAGCGACCGGAGCGTTGTCGGCGTCACGCAAGCAGCTCGACATCATCGGCCATCTCTTCCTCGCCTCCGTGACCGGCATCGGCGGCGGCACGATGCGCGACGTCGTTTTGGGCGCGACACCGGTCTTCTGGGTTACCAATCCGACCTATCTGCTGGTTTGCGCCACGGTGGCGGTCATCCTCTTCTTCACGGCCCATCTCTTCGACTCGCGCTACCGGGTCCTTGTGTGGCTCGATGCGATCGGCCTTGCGGCCTATTGCGTCATGGGTGCTGCGAAGGGATTTGCGGCCACGGGCTCCGCGGGTGTCGCGCTCGTTACCGGCATGCTGACGGCCACCTTCGGCGGCATCTTGCGCGATCTGCTCGCCGGAGAGCCTTCAGTGCTGCTCAGGCCGGAAGTCTACGTCACAGCGGCGTTGATCGGCGCCGGCGCCTTCGTGCTTGCGACGATGGCCGGCTTGCCGCTTGCGGCGGCATCGACGCTCGGCGTGCTTTCGGCATTCGTCGTGCGCGGCGGCGCACTCAAATACGGCTGGACGCTGCCGACGGGCAAGGCGCTGCCGGGCAGAGATCCGGACGATGTGATGTGAATTGGGGCACGATCGACACGAAGCCGCGATCAACTTATTTTGAAGATCGCCCTGCGGGCCAGTTTGAAGCCTCCGCCGCTCCGGATGGAACACCGCTTCACACTTTTCCCGGAACCGTGCCGATGTCAGCGGCCGTTCTTGCGACGCAGACGGATCACGACGTCGACATGCGAAATCTCCATGCCCTCGGGCGGCGCCGGGAGATTGTCGATCTGGATGTTGCTGACGGGGATATCGAGAACCTCGTTCTGGCCCTCAATGAAGAAGTGATGATGATCCGATACGTTGGTGTCGAAATAGGTCTTGGCACTTTCGACCGCCAGGACGCGGATCATTCCGGCTTCCGTGAACTGGTGCAGCGTGTTGTAGACGGTTGCCAGCGAAACCGGCACCCCGGCCATGACGGCTTCTTCGTGCAATTCCTCGACGGTCAGATGGCGATCACCCTTGGCAAAGATCAAATCGGCGAGGGCAACGCGCTGACGGGTCGGACGGAGGCCTGAGTGGCGCAGCCTTTCTTCCGAACTCACTTCTGTTGCTTTCGTCATCAAGGGTCGTTCCATGTATCCCGGCGAAATTCACAATACTTCCGTTGCGATATAACTTTTGCGCCCCGCGCTTTCAATAGATTCTCATCCAGACATGCGTTGCAAAGCCTGAAAAACCGGTCAAACTCGGGGAAGGCTGGCAATTAACTCTGGTCGCGCCCACATTGATCCTGTAAGCGACGGCGGAACGAAAATGCCATCTGAGGCGGCGGTGACCGGGCCGGAAACGAGAAGATCCGGGTTCCCCGCGCTTCATTTCAAGCCGAACTTGCTCTAAAGCAGATCGGATAACACGTTAAGTCATTCGGGGAAGCACCTATTCATGACCACCAGACAATCCAGCTTCAGCTACGAGGAAATCCTGGCCTGCGGCCGTGGCGAGCTGTTTGGCCCCGGCAACGCGCAGCTGCCGCTGCCGCCGATGCTGATGGTTCATCGCATCACCGAGATTTCCGAAACGGGCGGCGCCTTCGACAAGGGCTTCATCCGCGCTGAATACGACGTGCGTCCCGACGACTGGTACTTCCCCTGCCACTTCCAGGGCAATCCGATCATGCCGGGCTGCCTCGGCCTCGACGGCATGTGGCAATTGACGGGTTTCTTCCTGGGTTGGCTCGGTGAGCCCGGCCGCGGCATGGCGCTCTCGACGGGCGAAGTGAAATTCAAGGGCATGGTTCGCCCCGAAACCAAGCTGCTGCAGTACGGCATCGACTTCAAGCGCGTCATGCGTGGCCGGCTCGTGCTCGGCACTGCCGACGGCTGGCTGAAGGCCGATGGCGAAACTATCTATCAGGCAACCGACCTGCGTGTCGGGCTGTCGAAGGATAAGGCCGAGTAAAGACCAGGCCTGCCTGCACCGAACGAAATAAAGAAAAGGTCAGTATCATGAGACGGGTTGTTGTCACGGGCCTCGGCATCGTTTCCTCGATCGGAAACAACGCCGACGAAGTCACGGCGTCGCTGCGCGATGCAAAGTCGGGCATCACGTTTTCTCCCGATTTCGCAGAAAACGGCTTCAAGTGCCAGGTCTGGGGCGCTCCGTCGCTCGACCCGACCGAGCTCGTCGACCGCCGCGCCATGCGCTTCCTGTCGCAGGGCGGCGCCTGGAACCACGTGGCGATGAAGCAGGCGATCGCCGACTCCGGCCTCGAAGAGTCGGTCGTTGCTCGCAACGAGCGCACCGGCATCATCATGGGCTCGGGCGGCCCGTCCACCCGCACGATCGTCGACGCCGCCGACGTCACTCGCAAAAACGTCAGCCCGAAGCGCATCGGCCCGTTCGCCGTTCCGAAGGCCATGTCGTCCACGGCTTCCGCAACGCTTGCGACCTGGTTCCAGATCCACGGTGTCAACTACTCGATCTCTTCGGCCTGCTCGACCTCGGCGCACTGCATCGGCAATGCGGCCGAGATGATCCAGTGGGGCAAGCAGGACGTGATGTTCGCCGGCGGCCACGAGGATCTCGACTGGACCATGTCGAACCTCTTCGACGCCATGGGCGCCATGTCCTCGAAGTACAACGAAACGCCGGCGACGGCATCGCGTGCCTATGACGTCAACCGCGACGGCTTCGTCATTGCCGGCGGCGCGGGCGTTCTCGTTCTCGAAGAACTGGAGCATGCCAAGGCCCGTGGCGCCAAGATCTATGCCGAGATCGTCGGCTATGGCGCGACCTCTGACGGTTACGACATGGTGGCCCCTTCGGGCGAGGGCGCGATCCGCTGCATGCGCCAGGCGCTTTCGACGGTGAAGGGCGACGTCGACTACATCAACACCCACGGCACCTCGACTCCGGTTGGCGACAGCAAGGAGATCGGCGCGATCCGCGAAGTGTTCGGCAGCAAGATGCCGCACATCCAGTCGACGAAGTCGCTGACCGGTCACTCGCTGGGTGCTGCCGGCGTGCAGGAATCCATCTACGGCCTCTTGATGATGCAGGCCGGCTTCATCGGCGAAAGCGCGCATATCAGCGAACTCGACCCCGAATTCGAGGGCGTTCCGATCGTTCGCAAACGCATCGACAACGCCAAGATCGATACGGTTCTTTCGAACTCCTTCGGCTTCGGCGGCACCAATGCCACGCTCGTTTTCCAGCGCTACAACGGATAACACGATGACGGGACTGATGACTGGAAAGCGTGGCCTCATCATGGGTGTGGCCAACAACCACTCTATTGCCTGGGGCATTGCCAAGGCGCTCGCGGCGCAGGGTGCCGAACTCGCCTTCACCTACCAGGGCGAGGCCCTCGGCAAGCGTGTCAAGCCGCTGGCCGCCGAACTCGGCTCCGACTTCCTGCTCCCCTGCGACGTCGAAGACATCGAGTCCGTCGATGCCGTGATCTCTGCGATCAAGGAGCGCTGGGGCAAGCTCGATTTCGTCGTGCATGCCATCGGCTTCTCCGACAAGAACGAGTTGAAGGGCCTCTATGCCGACACCTCGCGCGACAATTTCAGCCGCACGATGGTGATCTCCTGCTTCTCCTTCACCGAGATCGCCAAGCGCGCGGCCGAGCTGATGAACGACGGCGGCTCGATGCTGACGCTCACCTACGGCGGCTCGATGCGCGTCATGCCGAACTACAACGTCATGGGCGTCGCCAAGGCCGCGCTCGAGGCTTCCGTACGCTACCTCGCCGCCGATTACGGCGCGCGCGGCATCCGCGTCAACGCGATCTCCGCCGGCCCGATCCGTACACTTGCCGGCGCCGGCATTTCCGACGCCCGGGCGATGCTGTCCTGGCAGCAGAAGAACTCGCCGCTGCGCCGCACCGTCACGATCGACGACGTCGGCAACTCGGCTCTCTATCTGCTGTCGGATCTGTCGCGCGGCGTCACCGGCGAGATCCATTACGTCGACTCCGGCTACAACATTACCTCGATGCCGGTCCTCGACACGCTCAGGACAGCCGACACCGAGTAAGGCGTTCAAGCGGAAACGCATGACAAAGCCCACGGACTACAGCGACCTTTGCGCGTCTGATAAGACGCGCGGCGCTGTAGTCCGTGGGCTTTGTCATTGATGGGGCGGTTCAAACCAATACGAACAGCACGAACAAGGCGGCGATGACCGCCAGCACGACAAATCCCGTATGGGTGCGCCGCCCCGAATCCAGCGGCAGATGATAGAGGCTTTTCAGGAACGACATGGGCACTTCGGAGGTGGCCCCATGTCCCTCGGCATGCTTGATGTCCCTGGCGACAGCCTCGGCCGCATCCTCGGACAAGGGCGGCCTGTTCACTCCCGACGTCATCGCGCTCATCCTCCGACGAGAAACACCGACGGCGTCATGGTGGGCCCGAACAGGGGCGATGGCAACAGGCAAACTGTCGCTGCTCGCCGGCCGGAGCGAAGGCCCCAGAAAGCAAGGAGCCGGGCGAATGGCCCGGCTCCTTGCTTGATCCTCGATGGTCTTCAGCGCTTCGCCCAGAGCACCTTGAAGCGGGCGTTGCGGTAGGTTTCGCCGTATTCCCTAGCGTTCTCAGCCAGTACCTGCTCGTAGGGCAGGCCGCGATTGGCGACCAGCATCAGCTTGCCGCCCTGCTTCAGCGCCTTCAGCGCCGTCTTGATGATGGCAATGCCGAGCGCCGGCTCGGCGGCGTGGGCCTCATGGAAGGGCGGGTTCATGACGATGAGATCATACTTGTCGCGCGGCTCTTCGCTCGTCAGGTCGAACCAGTAGAAGCGCGCCGGCGTCGACGGGGCATTTGCCATCATGTTGACGCGGGCAGCCTCCAGTGCCTCGTGATCGGCCTCGAAGAGATCGACGCCCTTGAGGCCCGGCGAGGCTTCGGCAAGCTTGACGGCGAGATAGCCCCAGCCGGCGCCGAAATCGGCAGCATGGCCGTGGAAATCGTTCGGCAGGCGCGAGGCGAGCAGTTCCGAGCCCGCATCGACGCGGTCGTGCGAGAACATGCCAGGTGACGCCTCGAACAGGCCTTCGACGCGTACCGGCGCCTTGGCGAGCTTGTGCACGGCATCCGTGACATCGTCGGGGCGGGTGAACCAGAAGGCGACGCCATGATATTTCGGCAGGTGGTCGCCCTCCCACTCGAACTTGGCGATCCGCTTCTTCAGCGACTGGATGCCGTCTTCCTTGCCGCCGGCAACGACGATCAGGCCGCCCTGACGCGTGCGCTTCAACGCCTCCGCGATCCGGTCCTCGTTCTCGCCCTTGTGCTTGCCGCAGAGCACCAGCGTGACGTCGTAGTCCTCGCCGGTGATCTCCGGTGTCACATCGGCGCCTACGGCCTCCAGGGCGCGATAGAGCGGCCTCAGCGGCTGCACGGCCGCGACCGAGGCTTCGAAGCCCTGGGGCAGATTGTAGCCAGCCTCGGCGCCGAGAAAGAGAACGCGCTCGCCTTCGCCCGGCGGGTCGATCACGCCGCTATCGAACGGGTAAAACAGGGTCTTCAACGCATCTCGGCTCATCGGTCTATCCGTCTCTTCCTACAAGAAAGGGGCGCGGAGCGATCCGCCCCGCGCCCCGAATGCATTCGGGTGAAGCCTGCTTATTCGGCGGCTTCGCCGTCGCCCTTCTTCTCAGACTTCTCGGCAACGATTTCCTTGCCGGTCGCCTGGTCGACAACCTTCATCGACAGGCGAACCTTGCCGCGCTCGTCGAAGCCCATGAGCTTGACCCAGACCTTGTCGCCCTCCTTGACGACGTCGGTCGTCTTGGCAACACGCTCGGCGGCGAGCTGCGAGATGTGGACGAGGCCGTCACGGGCGCCGAAGAAGTTGACGAAGGCGCCGAAGTCGGCGGTCTTGACGACCGTGCCTTCATAGATCTGGCCAACTTCCGGCTCGGCGACGATCGAGTGGATCCACTTGCGGGCCGCTTCGATTTCCTTGCCGGACGAGGAGGCGATCTTCACGGTGCCGTCGTCTTCGATGTTGATCTTGGCGCCGGTCTTTTCGACGATTTCGCGGATGACCTTGCCGCCGGAGCCGATGACTTCGCGGATCTTGTCGACCGGGATGTTCATGACTTCGATGCGCGGAGCGAACTCGCCGAGCTGGCCGCGGCTTTCGGAGATGGCCTTGGCCATTTCGCCGAGGATGTGGAGACGGCCGCCCTTGGCCTGGTTGAGCGCGATGCCCATGATCTCTTCGGTGATGCCCTCGATCTTGATGTCCATCTGGAGCGAGGTGATGCCGGCTTCCGTGCCGGCGACCTTGAAGTCCATGTCGCCGAGGTGGTCTTCGTCGCCGAGGATGTCGGAGAGAACGGCGAAGCGCTCATCTTCCTTGATCAGGCCCATGGCGATACCGGCAACCGGCTTTGCCAGCGGAACGCCGGCATCCATCAGCGCCAGCGAGGTGCCGCAGACGGTGGCCATCGAGGACGAGCCGTTCGACTCGGTGATTTCCGAGACGACGCGCAACGTGTAGGGGAACTGTTCCGCCGTCGGCAGCATCGGGTGGATGGCGCGCCAAGCGAGCTTGCCATGGCCGATTTCGCGGCGGCCCGGGGAACCCATGCGGCCCGTTTCACCGACCGAGAAGGGCGGGAAGTTGTAGTGCAGCATGAAGTTTTCCTTGTACATGCCCGTCAAGGAATCAACGTACTGCTCGTCTTCGCCGGTGCCGAGCGTGGCAACGACGATCGCCTGGGTTTCACCGCGGGTGAAGAGCGAGGAGCCGTGGGTGCGCGGCAGAACGCCGACTTCGGCGACGATCGGGCGAACGGTTTCGAGATCGCGGCCGTCGATGCGGCTCTTGGTGTCGAGGATGTTCCAGCGAACGATCTTGGCCTGCAGGTGCTTGAAGACGGCGCCGATTTCTTCCGCCGTATGGGCCGGATTCTCGATGCCCTCGGGCAGGAAGTGTTCCTTCACCTTGGCCTTGACGGCGTCGACGGCAGCGTAGCGGGCAGCCTTCTCGGTGATCTTGTAGGCATTGCGCAGCTCGTCTTCGGCGATCGAGAGCATGGCGTTCTCGAGAGCGGAATGATCTTCCGGCTCGAATTCGCGCGGCTCCTTGGCGGCAACTTCAGCAAGCTTGATGATCGCGTCGATGACCGGCTGGAAGCCCTTCTGGCCGAAGACGACGGCGCCGAGCATGATGTCTTCCGGCAGTTCCTTGGCTTCGGATTCGACCATCAGCACCGCGTCCTGGGTGCCGGCGACGACGAGGTCGAGGGTCGATTCGTCCATCTCGTCGAGATGCGGGTTCAGAACGTACTGGCCGTTGATGTAGCCGACGCGCGCGCCACCGATCGGGCCCATGAAGGGGATGCCCGACAGCGTCAGCGCAGCCGAAGCGGCGACCATCGACAGGATGTCCGGATTGTTCTCGAGGTCATGCTGCATGACCGTGACGATCACCTGGGTGTCGTTCTTGTAGCCTTCCGGGAAGAGCGGGCGGATCGGACGGTCGATCAGGCGCGAGACGAGCGTTTCGTTTTCGCTCGGACGGCCTTCGCGCTTGAAGTAGCCACCCGGGATCTTGCCGGCGGCATAGGTCTTTTCCTGGTAGTTGACGGTCAGCGGGAAGAAGTCCTGGCCCGGCTTCGGCGCCTTGGCCGAAACGACGGTGGCGAGAACGACGGTTTCGCCGTAGGTGGCGAGAACGGCGCCATCAGCCTGGCGGGCGATCTTGCCGGTTTCGAGCTTGAGCGGACGCCCAGCCCATTCGATTTCAACCTTGTGGGTATCGAACATGTTCTGTCCTTCGTGTGCGGCGGACCTTTCCGCGGCTGTTGCAGCGCGGGTGGTCGAGGGGCCGCATGGAATGGCGCATCACGGGCAAGACAACGGGAGGCTTCACGCTTGAAATCGGCTTGTTTCCGCTTCACCGGGCCGCTCATCGGCGACGTTCCGGCAAGCAGGGCCGAAGCATCCTGCAATCCTGCCCCATGACGGGCCATCGGTTGATCCGCGAAACCGGCCCATCCGGTTCGCTGGATTCTCTCCTGAAGCCACGCTTCCTAGGCGGCCGGAGAGTTTATTCGTCGAGCGTGCACCGCTCCATAAAAAAGCCGGCGGGTCGCAAAGACCCGCCGGACAAGTCGCTTAGCGACGGATGCCCAGGGCACCGATCAGCTTGCTGTAGCGCGCTTCGTCTTTCTTCTTCAGATAGTCGAGGAGCGAACGACGGCTGGAAACCATTGCGAGCAGACCACGGCGGGAATGGTTATCCTTCTTGTGGCCCTTGAAGTGTTCGGTCAGGTTGTTGATCCGTTCGGTCAGGATAGCAACCTGGACTTCCGGGGAACCGGTATCGCCTTCGACGGTTGCAAATTCCTTGATGAGCTGAGCCTTACGCTCTGCAGTAATCGACATCGGATGATCCTTTCGATTTCGAGGATTTCGGGACGCCTTCAGCCGGGATGTCGTCCAGCTGCGGCCGTGAACGCAACGGGCATGCGCCTTTTGCTGGCGTGCCTATAAACGAAATGGATGAAAAAGGAAAGGGTCATGAACTGGCACTCCGGAAGGCCGGTGGGACGCATCAGTTGCTCGTCGGGCGCGGTCGCATCGGCGCGGATTTCTGCAGGTCGCGATTGACCGAAACGCAGTCGAGATAGGCGGAGAAAGCCCAGCCAAGCGCTCCGGCCTCGTTGGCGACCAGAGACCAGCGCTTGCCCCCGAGATTGCGCTCGCCCGCCCTCTTCACCCTCGTGCCGTTTGACAACGTCATCACGACCCGACCGTTCGGCGCGTCGCGGATATTGAGCGGCGTCCCGGTCGGGTCCGCGATGGTGCAAGCGATATCCGTACCGCGCGCCGGCCCGCCCGTCAAAAGGAGGAGCGCCGGGATCGCGGCCAGCAGAGACAAGCGACCGAACGACCGTTTCATCGCGTGCGCCCTCCCCCGGGTTGCCTTCATGACCCTTCTTCCTTCGCATCGCGGGGAATGGTGATCCGCCACTCAATGCCGTCGGCATGCATTACCCGCTCCAGTGCAGCGTTCAGCGCCATGCCGAGCATGCGCTCCAGTACCAGGGTCCCGAAGCCCTTGCGGACCGCATCCGCAGGCTTGCCCGCGAGATCTGCGCCCTCCTCCCGCCAGCGAATGGCAATGCCGTCATCCTCCAGCGACCAGCTCAGCTTGACGACCCCGGTGGTGTTGGCAAGCGCACCGTATTTGGTGGCATTCGTCGCAAGTTCGTGCAGGGCCATGCCGAGCGTCTGGGAGATCTGCGTGTCGAGCCTGAGCGCGGGGCCGGAAAGGATCATGCGTTTCGGATCGTCGGGCGTAAACGGCTGCAGCTGGTTCTGGGCGAGCTCGCGGAAATCGACGCCTTGCGCCGCGTTGGCAATCATCAGATCCGTCGAGCGCGCAAGCCCGGCAATACGCTTGCGGAAGGATTCGGCGAAGTCCGCGGCACTCTCGGCCGAATAGACCGACTGGTTCAGCATGGACTGGATGACGGTCAGCTGGTTCTTCGAGCGGTGCGCCACCTCGCGCATGAGGAAGCGGATCTCGTTTTCCGCCTTGCCGCGCGCCGCGGCGGCGCGTGCCAGCGCCGTCGAGACCTGCTCGACCTCGGAGATCATGTGCGGCCGCGATTCAATCCGTTCGCCGGCACCGAGACGGCGCGCATCCTGCGCCACCAGCTTGACGCCCTGCGACAACAGCCGCGCGATCGCCAGCGAGCCGGCGATCGCGATACCGGCGAAGAGGATGCCGCCGAGCGACAGCCAGAGGAACGACCAGACGGCCGGCGCATCGACGGTTGCGCGCGGCGCCCAGGCAATGATCCGCCATCCCGTGACGACGGAGAACTCGGTCGCGACGCGATATTCCGTGCCGTTTTCCTTGATGTTGCGGACGCCGATGCTGATCGCCGGCACCTTGTCGAGGAAGAACGGTTCGCCAGCCTTCACGGCCGCATCCGACGAGATGATGACCTTGCCTGCGCTATCGACCAGCGCTGCGTTCCAGCCGGGGGAGAGCGTATCGCGGTTGACGGCCTTGGCCATGTTCTCGGCGTTTTGCGTCAACGTCAGCACATACTCCTCGCCGGTCGACAACTTCGCCGGCAGGTAAACGTTGAACACCCATTTTCCCGCGGTCTGGCCGAAGAAGACGTTGGAGACGAGTGGCGCGCCATTGTTGGTGAAGGCGCGCTCGACGGAGTCCGGATCCGAGGCCTTGTTGAGCTTCGTGCCGAAAGGCACGCGAGTGTTGAGCAACTGGTTGTGCTTCCGGTCGATGACGATCAGGTAGGAATCCGTATCGGCAAGTGCAGTCGAGGCCCTGCCGTAGAAGGCCTCCATGTTGCCGTCTTCGATTTCTTGCGATGTCGACAGCACCTTCAGCGTCGTCAGCATGCCTTCGATGTCACGCTCGACGATACGCGTGACCGACCCGGTCGAGGCCTGCAGCAGCGCCGTGATCACCTGCTCCTGCTGATCGACGCTGCGCTTCAGTACCACGAGCGAAAAAATGAAGGCCGGAACGATGGCTACCAGCAGAAGCGATGTCAGGTAGAAGCTGAAGGGCCGGGTCAGGCGATGACGAAGGAGATCGGCGATCGCCGACAGGCCATTCGCCACCCTTCGCTTTCCTTCTTCCGACACGCCCGTCACCTCAGTCGTCCGTCTTCATTCCGAGCCAGCGGGCACAGCCGCGTTCGGCGGACGCTGTCGAAGGCGGCGTGAACGCCAATCGGGTCTGGAGCACGGCAAGGAAACGGAATCACCTCGGACGGATTAGAAGCCCATGCCGGGGATCATGCGTCAAGGATGGGGCAAAGGCAAACGCTTCCGGGCGTTTAGCCGGTGGCGAAAACACGCTTCGGCCGGAACTCGCCCTCGGCGATCTCGCCGATGGCAACCAGCTTGCCGCGTGCCGTCGCATAGGCTTCAGGCGTCGCAAGCGGAGCATCGCGGCCGCGCAGAATGATCGGGTTGCCCATTCTCAGGCGATGCGCCTGATCGTCGTTGACGGCGACATGCGGCAGGTTGGAAAGCGCCTCGCCAGTCTCGATCAGATACGCGTCGAGCGCAGCCAGGCGTTCTTCGTCACTCTCGATTTTTTCCAGCGCCACCAGATCGGCGAGCGGCACCATGTCCTCTTCGCCAAACGGCGCGACGAAGGTGCGGCGCAGCGAGGCGATATGGCCGAAACAGCCGAGGTCGCGTCCCATGTCGCGGGCGAGCGAGCGCACATAGGTGCCCTTGCCGCATTCGATTTCGAAATGCGCGAGATTGGGGGCGGCCCCCAAGAGCGTCAGGCGGTGCACCTCGACCTCGCGGGCCGGGATCTCGACCGTCTCGCCCTCGCGGGCGAGATCATAGGCGCGCTCGCCGTCGATCTTGATCGCCGAGAATTGCGGCGGCACCTGGCTGATGACGCCGGTATATTTCGGCAGCAGCGCGCGGATCGCCTCTTTGTTCGGCCGTTCGCTCGACGAGTGCGTGACCTCGCCTTCGAGATCGTCGGTCGAGCGTTCCTCGCCCCAGGCAACGGTGAATTCGTAGATCTTGCGGCCGTCCATCACGTAGGGAACGGTCTTCGTCGCATCACCGAGCGCGATCGGCAGCATGCCGGAGGCCAACGGGTCGAGCGTGCCGGCATGGCCGGCCTTCTGGGCCTTGAACAGCCACTTGATCTTCGAGACGGCTTCGGTGGAGCCGAAGTCGAGCGGCTTGTCGAGGATCAGCCAGCCTGAGATCGGGCGGCCCTTGGGCTTACGCGGTTTGGACATGAAATCTACTATTCTTCGTCTTCGCTGGTCTGGTCGAGATCGCGGCTGACTTCCGGCGAGCGCAGGAGCGCGTCGATCTTCTTGTAGTTGTCGAAGCTCGTATCGTCGCGGAAACGAACGTCGGGCATGTATTTCATCTGCCTGAGCTGCGGGCCGAGGCGGCCGCGAATGTACTTGGCATTGCGGTTGAGCGCCGCGATGACTTCGGCATGATTGGGCACGCCGAGCGGCGTGACATAGGCGGTGGCAATCTTCAGATCGGGGGACATGCGCACTTCCGAGATCGCGATGACGGTCTTTTCGATCACGGGATCGCGGACCTCGCCACGCTGCAGAACCTGGGTAATGGCGGCACGCACCTGTTCACCGACGCGCAGCATGCGCTGGGAGGGGGCAGAGGATGTGGCTTTGCTCATGGACGGTACCTCAAAAAAATGCGAGCGCCGAAGGATAACCCGGCGCCCGCATAATCTCTAATCGGACGGATCTTAAAGCGTCCGCGTGATGTGCTCGACGCGGAAGCACTCGATCGTGTCGCCGGCGCGGATGTCTTCGTAGTTCTCGAAGGCCATGCCGCACTCCTGACCGACGTTGACTTCCGAGACCTCGTCCTTGAAGCGCTTGAGGGTCTTGAGCTTGCCTTCGTGGATAACGACGTTGTCGCGAACCAGACGGACGCCGACGCCACGCTCGACCTTGCCTTCGGTGACACGGCAACCCGCGACCTTGCCGACCTTGGTGATGTTGAACACCTCCAGGATCTCGGCGTTGCCGAGGAAGGTTTCGCGGCGCTCCGGCGAGAGCAGACCGGACATCGCCGCCTTCACGTCATCCACCAGATCGTAGATGATGTTGTAGTAGCGGATCTCGATGCCGGCACGCTCGGCGGCCGAACGGGCCTGCGCGTTGGCGCGGACGTTGAAGCCGATGATCGCGGCGTCCGACGCTTCGGCGAGCGAAATGTCGGACTCGGTGATACCGCCGGCACCCGAATGCACGATGCGCGCACGCACTTCGTCGGTTCCGAGCTTTTCGAGAGCACCGGCGATCGCTTCGATCGAACCCTGCACGTCGCCCTTGATGACCAGCGGGAACTCCTTGAGACCGGAGGTCTGGAGCTGGCTCATCATCTGCTCGAGCGAACCGCGCGAGCCGGACTGGCGAGCAACCGCCTTCTCGCGGGCAAGCCGCTGGCGATATTCGGAGATCTCGCGGGCGCGGCCCTCGTTTTCGACCACGGCGAACTTGTCACCGGCAGCCGGCGTGCCCGAAAGGCCGAGAACCTCGACCGGCATCGAAGGACCGGCTTCCTTGACGTGTTCGCCCTTGTCGTTGACGAGTGCGCGCACACGGCCCCACTGATCACCTGCAACGATGATCTGGCCGGGCTTCAGCGTACCCTTCTGGACGAGGACGGTCGCAACCGCACCGCGGCCGCGGTCAAGCTCGGCTTCGACCACCGTACCTTCCGCCGTCCGGTTCGGATTGGCGCGCAGGTCGAGGATTTCGGCCTGAAGCAGGATCGCTTCCAGGAGCTTGTCGAGGTTGGTGCCGTTCTTCGCGGACACTTCCACGTCGAGAACTTCACCGCCCATGGATTCGACGAAGACTTCGTGCTGCAACAGTTCGGTGCGAACCTTCTGCGCATTCGCCGTCGGCTTGTCGATCTTGTTGATCGCCACGATGATCGGGACGCCGGCCGCCTTGGCATGGTTGATCGATTCGATCGTCTGCGGCATCACGCTGTCGTCAGCCGCAACCACCAGGATCGCGATATCGGTCGCCTGGGCACCGCGGGCACGCATGGCGGTGAACGCTGCGTGGCCGGGGGTGTCGATGAAGGTGATCTTGTTGCCGTTCTGCTCGACCTGGTAGGCGCCGATGTGCTGGGTGATGCCACCGGCTTCGCCGGCCACCACGTTGGCGTGGCGGATCGCATCGAGCAGCGAGGTCTTGCCGTGGTCGACGTGGCCCATGATCGTAACGATCGGCGGACGCGGCAGCATCTCCTCTTCGGCGTCCGAAACGTTGAAGATGCCCTCTTCGACGTCGGATTCCGAAACGCGCTTGACCGTATGGCCGAATTCGCCGGCGATGAGTTCCGCCATATCGGCGTCGATCAGATCGCCGGGCTTCATCATCTGACCTTCCTTCATCAGGTACTTGATGACGTCGACGGCGCGTTCGGACATGCGCTGCGACAGTTCCTGAATGGTGATGGTTTCCGGCAGGACGACTTCGCGCGAGATCTTCTCGCGGGTTTCCTGCATCTGGCTGCGCTTGAACTTCTCCTGGCGGCGACGCATGGCCGACAGCGAACGGTTGCGCTGGCCGCCGTCCTCGTCGACCGCAGCCGTCAGCGTCAGCTTGCCCTGGCGGCGGCCGTCGTCGCCCTTCGGGCGGGCCGGAACCTTGGCAGGCTCAGGACGCACGACCTTGCCGCGCGCCGGACCGGCATTGCTGCGCGAGCCGCGATCGTCGTCTTCGTCATCGCTGCGGCGACCACGGGCGGCAACGCCCGCAGGTGCCTGCGGCGCGGCGGCAGGTGCCGGACGCGGCGATTGCGGACGATTGTCGGGGCGACGCTCGGCGACCGGCGCCGGTGCAGCGGCGGCTGCAGCAGCCGGGCGCTCCGCGACCGGTTCGGCCGGCTTCTCGGCAACGGCGCGCGCAGCTTCTTCAGCGGCGCGGCGCTCGGCCTCCTCCTTCTCGCGGAGGATCCGTTCTTCTTCCTCGCGCTTACGGCGGGCTTCGTCCTCGGCGCGGCGCTTGGCTTCCTCGGCATCGCGGATCTGGGCTTCGGCCAGGGCGCGACGACGGGCTTCCATCTCACCGGCGGAGAGATCGTTCAGGACGACGCCGACGCGCGGGCGGTTCTGCTCCTGGCGCGGCTGATGTGCCTGCGGCTGTGGCGCCGGACGGCCCGAAGGCTGCGGCTGTTGAGGACGCTGCTCCGCCGGACGCGCGGCCGCACTCACGGGCGTGATCGGACGCTCGTCCTTGGGCCGATTGAAAGAAGTCGGGCGCTTTCTGGTTTCGACCACGACCGCTTTGGTGCGGCCGCGGCCCATGTCCTGACGCACCGTTCCCTGCTGAACCCCATGGGGCTTCAGGGTCAGCGTCTTCTTGCCTGCTACGCTGATGGTCTTGTCGTCTTTGTCGTCGGTCATTCCGTTCCGTTCCTAGCGATCAGGCCCGGATGCGTATCACCCGACCCCGTCTTCCAATTTGTCTCAAACAATACCCGCGATGCCGGCACTCGCCGGTGACGCGCGTCATTGCTGTGGCTTGCCAGCGCCGCCTTCGGCCCGGACCGGGACGGATCCTCGGTACTTTTCGAGCATGATTGCGCGCTTCACTACACCCTCACCCGCCTGCCCTGCAAGCGCTGCGGCATGGATAAAAGCATTACTTCCCAAAAGGCCCTCCATTTCCGCCCCGGTGAAGGGACGGAACGAAGGTATTTCCGTTTCGTCGTCGGCCACGAAGCTCATCGCCTTGCGGGCCTGGTCTATCTTGCGCACGCCGTCGGCCGCAGCATCGGCCGCATGGAACACGGCAAGCGCCGCAAGGCCGCGCACGGCCTGCTCCGTCTTCGTCGCGCCGGAGATGAACTGGGCGGCCTTGCGCGCCATGTTCATCATGCCGGCCAACTGCTCGGCGAGCAGCCGGTCGACGTCGTCGGCAAGCGTCGCGTCGGCCTTGACGTCCGCCTTCAGGGCGCGGGCGAAGAACTTCTTCGCCACCGCCTTTTCGACGAGCGCCCGCTCGGCCTTCACCCAGCAGCCGCGCCCCGGAAGCTGCCGCTTCAGATCGGGAACGACGCGACCGTCGGGCCCGGCAACGAAGCGGATCAGTTCGTCGGGCGAACCGCTTTCACGGGTGACGATGCAGGTCCGCGTGCTGCCGTTCCGATCCTTCGGCCCCCTATCGGTGGGCAGGACGTCGGCATCATCAGAGGCGATCATCGTCCTCAGGCGTCCTGCTCGGCGCCTTCGGCAACGTCGATCGGCTCTTCGCCTTCGGCCTCATCGCTTGCCAGATCCTCTTCCGTGATCCAGCCGGCCGCCAGGCGGGCCTGAACGATCATGGCTTCGGCTTCGGCGCGCGAAACGTCGAACTTCGAGAAGGTGCCCTCGAAGCGCTTGGTCTCGCCGTCCTTGCGCTCGCTCCAGCCGACGAGATCGTCGGCGGCGCAACCGGCAAAGTCCTCGATCGTCTTGATGCCTTCTTCGCCAAGCGCAACGAGCATCTGGCTCGTCAGGCCGTCGATCGAGCGCAGCTCGTCGGCAACGCCGAGTTCCTTGCGCTTGGCATCCATTTCCGCTTCGAGCTTGTCGAGGAACTCGCGCGCACGGGTCTGGATTTCGGTTGCTGTCTCCTCGTCGAAGCCGTCGATCGACGAGATTTCGTCGAGATCGACATAGGCGAGCTCCTCGACGGCGGCAAAGCCTTCGGAAGCCAGAACCTGGCCGACCATTTCGTCGACGTCGAGTGCTTCCATGAAGAGGTTGGTGCGCTCGGTGAATTCCTTCTGGCGACGCTCGCTCTCTTCCTGCTCGGTGAGGATGTCGATGTCCCAGCCGGTCAACTGCGACGCGAGGCGAACGTTCTGGCCGCGACGACCGATGGCGAGCGACAGCTGCTCGTCCGGAACGACCACTTCGATGCGCTCCGCATCTTCATCGAGAACGACCTTGGCCACTTCTGCCGGCTGCAGCGCATTGACGATGAACGACGCCGGATCCTGCGACCACGGAATGATGTCGATCTTTTCGCCCTGCAGTTCGCCAACGACCGCCTGAACGCGCGAGCCGCGCATACCGACGCAGGCGCCGACCGGGTCGATCGACGAGTCGTTCGAGACCACCGCGATCTTGGCGCGCGAACCGGGATCACGGGCAACCGACTTGATCTGGATGATGCCGTCGTAGATCTCGGGCACTTCCATGGTGAAGAGCTTCACCATGAACTGCGGATGGGTACGCGACAGGAAGATCTGCGGGCCGCGCTGCTCGCGGCGAACGTCGTAGACGAAGGCGCGGACGCGGTCGCCGTAACGCATGTTTTCACGCGGGATCATCTCGTCACGGCGGATGATGCCTTCGCCACGGCCGAGGTCGACGATGACGTTGCCGTATTCGACGCGCTTGACCGTACCGTTGACGATCTCGCCGACGCGATCCTTGAATTCGTCGAACTGGCGATCACGCTCGGCTTCGCGGACCTTCTGCACGATGACCTGCTTGGCAGACTGGGCGGCGATACGGCCGAAGTCCATCGGCGGCAGCGGATCGGCGATGAAATCGCCGAGCTTGGCATCCGGATTGCGATCGCGAGCAAGCTCGAGCGGGATCTGCGTGGAGTAATCGTCAGCCTTCTCGACGACTTCCAGAAGACGCTGCAGGCGGATTTCACCGGTCTTCGAGTTGATGTCGGCGCGGATGTTCGATTCCGACCCATAACGCGAGCGGGCGGCCTTCTGGATCGCATCGGCCATTGCGGCCAGAACGATCTCGCGGTCGATCACCTTTTCACGCGCGACGGCATCCGCGATCTGCAGAAGCTCGAGCCGGTTAGCACTGACTGCCATGTCTTGTCTCCGTTTGGGTTGCAGGGGGCTTCACGCTCCGCCCGACTTATTCCTCAATAGGTGAATCTTCGTCTTCGAAATTCTCGTTCGCGGCGCGCGCAGCCTTCGCCTTCTTGTCGGCCGTCAGCGCATCGCGGATCAGATCGTCGGTCAGGATCAGCCGCGCTTCGGAAAGCGTGGTGAACGGGATGACGACAACAGGTTCCTCACCGTACGCAGGCTGGTCGCGCTCGAGCCGGAAACCATCGTCGTCGACGGAAACGATCTTGCCGCGGAACCGCTTGCGGCCATCGACCAGAACCGACGTCTCGCATTTCAGCAGGTGACCCTGCCAGCGGAAGAAGTCGGACTTGCGCACCATCGGGCGGTCGATGCCCGGCGACGACACTTCGAGATGATACGCCTTGTCGATCGGATCTTCCACATCGAGCACCGGCGAAATGGCCTTGGAGATCTCTTCGCAGTCCTCGACGGTCATGGTGCCGTCGTTGCGCTCGGCCATGATCTGCAGTGTCAGTCCGTTCTGGCCGGACATGCGCACACGCACCAGGCGATAGCCCATCGGCACGATAACCGGCTCGATGATATCTGCGATGCGCTGGTCGAGACCGGTTTCGGTGATCAGGCGCGGTTCATTTGCATTTTCAGCCGTTGTCGTATCGGACAAACGATCATCTCCTCATCGGACCGGCTAATAAAAAAGAGCGGGTCCTGACGGGCCCACTCTTCATCTACCGATCAAGAATTTGAGGCTCATATACGCTTCATCGCCGCAAATTGCAAGGCGTTGGGCCGTGTGCTCCAAATGCCTCGATCCGCGCGCAGCCGACGATCTTCGATGACAGGGTCAGTTTCAGCGGGTGGCACTTCGCGTCCTCCGGCCTATAACAGGAATCGAACCGCTTCGAAACGACAATCAAGGACGAGAGAGAAGACGAGGTGCCCCACCGTATTTCGCCGCTTGCACCCTTCAAGCACGACATCTTCCGCACGATCTGGATTGCGAGCCTCGCATCCAATTTCGGCGGCCTCATCCAATCGGTCGGCGCCGCCTGGCTGATGACCTCGATCTCCTCATCGGCGAACATGGTGGCGCTGGTGCAGGCATCGACCTCGCTGCCGATCATGCTCTTCTCGCTCGTCTCGGGCGCGCTTGCCGACAATTTCGATCGACGGCGGATCATGCTGGTGGCGCAATGTTTCATGCTGCTCGTCTCGGCGCTTCTGACGATCTGTGCCTATGTCGGGCTGATCACGCCCTGGCTGCTCCTGCTCTTCACCTTCCTCATTGGCTGCGGTACGGCGCTCAACAACCCATCCTGGCAGGCCTCAGTCGGCGACATGGTCCCGCGCGACGACCTGCCGGCGGCAGTGGCGCTGAACAGCATGGGCTTCAACATCACCCGCAGCGTCGGCCCCGCCATCGGTGGTGCGATCGTTGCAGCGGCCGGCGCCGCGGCCGCCTTCTTCGCCAACACGCTCAGCTATTTCGCGATCCTTTTCGCGCTGCTGCGTTGGCGACGGGAGGTGCCGACGAACACCCTGCCGCGCGAGACGCTGGGCCGCGCCATATCCGCGGGCCTGCGCTATGTCGCCATGTCGCCCAACATCGGCAAGGTACTGCTGCGCGGTTTCCTCTTCGGCCTCTCGGCAAGCGCGATCCTCGCACTCCTGCCGCTCGTCGCCCGCGACCTCGTTCAAGGCGGGCCGCTCACCTACGGCCTGATGCTCGGCGCCTTCGGCCTCGGCGCGATCGGCGGGGCGCTGCTCAGTGCACGCCTGAGGGAGAAGCTGTCGAGCGAGGCGATCGTCCGCATCGCCTTCACCGGCTTTGCCGCCAGCGCGGCGATCACGGCGCTCAGCACCTATGCCTGGCTGAGCTGTTTCGTGCTGCTCGTGTCCGGTGCCTGCTGGGTGCTGGCGCTGTCGCTCTTCAACACGACCGTGCAGCTTTCGACGCCGCGCTGGGTCGTCGGGCGGGCCCTGTCGCTCTACCAGACGATGACCTTCGGCGGCATTGCCGGCGGCAGCTGGCTCTGGGGCACGGCCGCCGAACAATACGGCGCCGCCAACGCGCTGATGGGCTCCTGTCTCCTGATGTTCGCTGGCGTCGTGGTCGGTTTCCGGCTGCCCTTGCCGGAGTTCACTTCGCTGAACCTCGATCCGCTCAACCGCTTCAACGAACCGCCGCTCGAGCTCGATCTGAAGCCGCGCAGCGGCCCGATCGTCATCATGATCGACTACGAGATTGCCGATGACGACATCCCGGAGTTCCTGACGACCATGGCCGAACGCCGGCGCATCCGCATCCGGGACGGCGCGGGGCATTGGGCACTGATGCGCGACCTCGAAAACCCGACCACCTGGACCGAGACCTACCACGTGCCGACCTGGGTCGAATATGTGCGCCACAACCAGCGCCGCACCCAGGCCGACGCCGCCGTCGGCGACAAGCTGACGGCGCTGCACAGCGGCGCGGCACCGCCGCGGGTGCACCGAATGATCGAGCGCCAGACGATCGTGCCGACCCACTACGAGCGCTACAAGCGTCAGGTCAATGTCGACATGCACTGAGGTTCTTCGCCAGCGCCTGCACCGGCATCGACCGAGACGACAGAAAGAGGCCTTGCGCCGCAGGGCCTCTTTCGTGTTGGCGGTTCCGCGTCCGGCTGGAACGACCTAGCGCAGCTTCGCCTTCAGCGAAGCATCGGGGAAGCAGGTGGCGGCAAGGCCGCTCTTCGCCTGCCAGTCGCCGAGCGAGCGACGCGTCTTGTAGCCGGGAAGACCATCGACCTTGCCGACATCGTATCCCTTGGCAACCAGCGCCTTCTGCATGGCGAGAACGTCCGAGCGCAGCATGTTGCCGACGTCGCCCCAGTCGCCACGAAACGCGCCGCCGCCGGTGGCGATGCGGTCGGCGAGGTTGCCGATGAACAGCGCGTAGAGGTCGGAGTTGTTGTACTCCTTGAGCACGTAGAAGTTCGGCGTGACGATGAACTCCGGCCCGTGCCGGCCTGCCGGCACCAGCATCATCGAGGATGCCGCAAGCTCGTGCGACGGGAACCCCTTGCCGGAGATCCGTGTGATGCCCTTGTCGGCCCAGTCCGAGATCGGCCGAGCCAGGTCCGGCCCTTCCTGCGCGCAGGAAACGGCTTCGGGGATCGATACTTCAAAGCCCCAGTCGCGGCCGCGCTGCCAGCCTTTCTTGACGAGATAGTTGGCGATCGAGGCCAGGCTGTCCGGCACCGAATTCCAGATGTCGCGGCGGCCGTCGCCGTCGAAATCGACGGCATATTGCAGGAAGCTCGACGGCATGAACTGCGGCTGACCCATGGCGCCGGCCCAGGAGCCGCGCATCGCCGCCTCGTCGACGTCGCCGCTGTCGAGAATGTGCAGCGCCGCGATCAGCTCGCGCCGGAAGAGGTCGGGCCGGGTCGACATGAAGGCCTTGGTCGCCAAGACGTCGACGACCGGATAGGGGATCTTGGCCCGGCCGAAGCCGGATTCTCTGCCCCAGATCGCCACCACCACCGAGCCGGGAACGCCATAGGTGCGTTCGATCTTCTTGAGGGTCGAGGCATGGGTGGAGGCAAGACTGCGGCCGGTCGCCGCGAGACCCTGCAAGCGCTTTTCCGAAAAGTAGCTGCCGGGCGAGGAGAACTCCGCCTGGCTCTGCTTCTGCTCCTTCGGCTTCGGAAAACCGGGCGGCGCCAGATCCGGCAGATCCCAGTTGAGCTTCACCTCGGAAAACGCCGCCTTGAACGAGCCGGCAGAAATGCCTGCCTGCTTCGCTTCCGGCCACAGATCATTCTGGAGCCAGGTGCGGAACTGAGCTTCGACATCCGCCTTGGTGGCGGCGTGAGCGGGAAGGTGAAGGGCAAGGAACGCGGCGACGGCTGCGAGGAGGGGAGCACGGCGCTTGCCCCCCTCACGACCAGCAAACCACGAGTAAACACGAGATTTCAAACGCATCTGCATCCCTTCAGATCGACGTGCGGGCGCGAAGTGCTGCCGCCAGCGTGCCTTCGTCGAGATAGTCCAGTTCGCCGCCGACCGGCACGCCATGGGCGAGCCGGGTGATCTTCACCTCCATGCCCTCGAGCTGGTCGGTGATGTAGTGCGCCGTTGTCTGGCCCTCGACCGTCGCATTGACGGCGATGATCAGTTCGCGAACGCCGCCATTGGCGACGCGCTGGACGAGCCCCTTGATGTTGAGATCGTCAGGACCGACGCCGTCGAGCGGCGAAAGCGTGCCGCCGAGCACATGGTAGGCAGCATTCAGCGCCCCCGCCCGTTCCAGCGCCCAGAGATCGGACACGTCCTCGACGACGATGATCACCGATTGGTCGCGTCGCTCGTCGGAGCAGACGGTGCAGGGATCGATCGTATCGACATTGCCGCAGCAAGAGCAGATCCGGACCTTGCGATGCGCCTCGCCCATCGCATCGGCGAGCGGGCCCAGCAACTGGTCCTTCTTCTTGACGAGATGGAGGGCGGCGCGCCGGGCCGAACGCGGCCCGAGCCCCGGGACCTTTGCCAGGAGCTGGATGAGTTTTTCGATTTCGGGGCCGGTGACTCGTTTTGCCATGCCGCGCTTTTAGCCCATATCGGCCCCGAACGGAATCGTCTTCGAAGCGCCAGGGCGACGCCTTTCAGGGTATCTCCGGCGTCTGTGGTCGCAAGCCTTGCCCTTGGCGACGAGCTCGCTCTCGTGCGGAGCCAAAGCGGCTATGTCTGCCCAGGCTGGATAGGTGGACCAGGGCGCTTACCGCCCAGCAACCTCTTCGAGGGCGAAGACGATCAGAACGGCAGCTTCATGCCGGGCGGGATCGGCAGGCCGGCGGTCAGCTCGCGGGTCTTTTCCGCCTGGACGGCTTCGGCCTTGTCCTTGGCGTCCTTGTGGGCCGCAACGATCAGGTCTTCGAGGATCTCGACATCATCTTCCTTGAAGAGCGAGGGGTCGATCTTCAGGCTCTTGAGGGTGCCCTTGCCGTCGAGGCGAACGGTCACCAGACCGCCACCGGACGTGCCGTCGACTTCGAGTGCGGCGATCTCCGCCTGCATCTTCTCCATCTTGGCCTGCATTTCCTTGACCTTGCCCATCATCCCCATGATGTCGCGCATCGTCGTCTCCTGTTGTTCTGTTTCTGCTCGCAGACGGGACTATTCGATGTCGTCGCCAGGGACGATATCGCCATCGGCGGATTCGGCTGTCGCCGGAGCAACGCTCTCGGCCTCTTCTTCGACGGCGCGAATGCGCACGTCGGTGATCTTTGCGCCCGGGAACCGGGCGAGAATGGCGGCAACGTCCGGATCCTGGCGCGCATCGTTGACGCGCTGCTCCTGCGCCCGCTGTTCGGCTTCGATCAACGTCGGCTCGCCGCGCTCGCGGCTGTAGCTGACGATCCAGTGGATGCCGGTCCATTCCTTGAGCTTGACGGCAAGCTCGCCGAGCAGCGTCTTCGGCGCGTCGTCGGAGACGTTGACGTCGAGGCGGCCGGGTTCGATATGCACGAGCCGCAGGAAGCCGCGCACCAGCGTCTTCAGCTTGATGTCGCGGTTCTTGGCACAAAGTTCGGCGATATCCGCGATCGAATTGACCGGAACCGACGGCTGCGGCTTGGCGGCCGTAACGGCCGTCGGCCGCTCCTCGATGCGGCCGACCGTGACCGGCTGGGACGCCGCATCCGGCACGGCACGCAGCATCGTCGCGCCATTGCTCGTCGGGCGCTGAGCCGGCATCGCCTGGGTGGCCTGCGCCGAAACCGGGCCTGAGGCCGAGGCCTGTGCTCCGCCGCCACTGCCGCCGGCCGGTCCCGGGCGGGCACCACCGCCTTCGCCACCGGAAAGCTCGAGCAGACGCCGCGCAGCCTCTTCCGGCGCCGGCAGATGTGCGGCATGTGCCAGCCGGATCAGCACCATTTCGGCAGCCCCCGCCGGGCGCGACGAGCTTTCGGCTTCCGGGATGCCCTTCAGAAGCATCTGCCAGATGCGCGAGAGCGCCGTAACGGCGACGCTTTCGGCGAAGATGGCGCCGCGGGTGCGTTCGATCTCGCTCAGCGACTGATCGTTGACCGCATCCGGTACGTATTTCATCCGCGTAACCAGATGGGTGAAATCGGCAAGGTCGGTCAGCACGACCGTCGGATTGGCTCCGGCCTCATACTGTGCGGTGAATTCCTGAAGCGCCGCAGCAACGTCGCCTTTGACGATATGGTCGAAGAGATCGACGATACGGGCGCGGTCGGCAAGGCCGAGCATGGAGCGCACGGTCTCGACCTCGACCGCGCCGCCGCCGTGCGCAATCGCCTGGTCGAGCAGCGAGAGGCCGTCGCGCGCGGAGCCCTCGGCGGCACGAGCCACCATCGCAAGCGCCTCGGGATCGAAGGAAACGCCTTCCTTGCCGAGGATCGTCGAGAACAGGCCGACGAGATCGGAGGCGCTGATGCGGCGCAGATCGAAGCGCTGGCAGCGCGACAGGACCGTGATCGGAACTTTTCGGATTTCGGTGGTGGCGAAGATGAACTTCACGTGCTCAGGCGGCTCTTCGAGCGTCTTCAACAGGCCGTTGAAGGCCTGGGTCGAGAGCATGTGCACTTCGTCGATGATGTAGACCTTGTAGCGCGCCGATACCGGGCGGTAGCGCACCTGCTCGATGATCTCTCTGATGTCATCGATACCGGTATGCGAAGCGGCGTCCATTTCGATGACGTCGACATGGCGGCCGTCCATGATCGCCTGGCAATGCTCGCCCGGCACGCGCAGGTCGATCGTCGGCCTGTCGGTGTCCGATGTCTTGTAGTTCAGGGCACGGGCGAGGATGCGGGCAGTGGTGGTCTTGCCGACCCCGCGCACGCCGGTCAGCATGTAGGCCTGCGCGATGCGCCCCGTTTCAAAAGCGTTGGTGAGCGTGCGCACCATCGGCTCCTGGCCGACCATCAGGTCGGAGAAATCCTTGGGGCGGTACTTGCGCGCCAGAACACGGTAGGCGGCCGGTTTCTCAACGGATGAAATGGACGTGTCGTCGCTCATCGACCCTGCCGCTGTTCGAACTCTTGTCCCGACAGGACGGAAAAGGTGGGAGGCTGGCACGATGACCCGTGCCGGGGCTCGTTAGGGCTGCTTCCTTCCGGACCTGACCCGGTTGGCGAGTGGCTCGTCCACCACCAACCTCCCGGCTTCCATATCGGCAATATCGAAAGCAAATGCAAGCCAAGCCATCAAAAAACTGATATCGATATGCAAAACAAGGCGAATCCGTTGTCTTGCCTGAGGAGAATGCGTTGGCGACCTTCACCCTTGACGACCGGCTCGAACGCGACGGCATCCCGATCGCCTCGATCGGCCTTTGCCAGATGCGGCTGATGAATGACCGTCGCTGGCCCTGGCTCGTGCTCATTCCGCAGCGTGAAGGCATTTCGGAAATCTTCGACCTGACCCCGCTCGACCAGACGATGCTGACCTTCGAGACGACGATGGCGGCAACCGCCCTCAAGAAGGTCACCGGCGCCGAAAAGATCAATATCGGCGCATTGGGCAATATCGTCCGGCAGCTACATGTGCATATCATTGCCCGCAACGACGGCGACCCGAACTGGCCGGGGCCAGTCTGGGGCTTCGGCAAGTCGGAGCCGTGGGACGAGAAAGAACATCAGGCCTTCGCAGCGCGCATTCTGGAAAACCTCTGAACATGACGAAATCGATCTTTGACCTTCGTAGCCCGCATCCGGAGCCAAGCACCCTCGTCGCCTTTTCCGAAAACCACCTCGACCGCCAGTCCGAGCATCGCGCCGACGATTGTGTCGAAGTGGCGCTCAAGCACCCGGGCGCCCATTTCCTGGCCTTCTCGGGACCGAAGCTGATCGTCAAGCACGACGAGAAGATCATCGACCCGCTGTTCGCCCCCTACGAACTCGAAGGGCTCGAGCCGATGCTCGACGAGACGATCCTGCTCGGCTACCTGCCGAACGGCGAGCCACGGCTTGCGGTGCCGACCGGCCTGACCGAAGAGACAATCACTGAGCCCTTCAAGATTGCCGACGGCCGCACGCTCTACCGCCAGCAGATGCTGCCGGAGGAGTTGCTCGGGCAGTTCGCGCAGGCCTCGAGCCTGATTACCTGGAACGCCAACAACCGCTTCTGCGGCCGCTGCGCCGGTCCGATGGAAGGCGCAGCCGGCGGCTACCGTCGCGTCTGCACCGCCTGCGGCCATATGGTCTTCCCGCGGACCGACCCGGTCGTCATCATGATGACGATCGACCTCGAACGCGATCTCTGCCTGCTCGGCCGCAGCCCGCATTTCGCCCCGGGCATGTATTCCTGCCTCGCCGGTTTCGTCGAGCCCGGCGAGACGATCGAAAACGCGGTGCGGCGCGAAACGCTCGAGGAGTCCGGCATCCATATCGGCCGGGTGCGCTACCATGCCTCGCAGCCCTGGCCGATGCCGCACACGTTGATGATCGGCTGCTATGCCGAGGCGAAATCGACCGTCATCAAGCGGGACGAGCAGGAGCTGGAGGACGTGCGCTGGTTCACCCGCGAGGAAACGATCGCGATGCTCGAACGCTCGACCGGCGTTGCCGATACCGGCGACGAGCATATTCCGCCACCGAAGGGTGCGATTGCGCACCAATTGATGCGCGACTGGCTCGCCTGGGGCGAACGGGCGTGACGGAATCAGGATGGCGATAGGAGGCGTTCGGCTTGTCCCGCTCCGAACGATTGCTCGATCTTCTGCAGGTGCTGAGGCGCTACCGCCAGCCGGTAAGCGGCCAGAAGCTGGCGGAAGAAACCGGCGTCAGCCTCAGAACGCTCTATCGCGACATCGCCAGCCTGCAGGCCCAGGGCGCCCATATCGAGGGTGAACCGGGCCTCGGATATGTGCTGAAACCGGGCTTCATGCTGCCGCCGATGATGTTCTCGGCCGAGGAAATCGAGGCACTGGTGCTCGGATCGCGCTGGGTCTCCAAGCGCACCGACGACGATCTCGCCGGGGCCGCAGCGAACGCGCTTGCGAAGATCGCCGCGGTGCTCCCGGCCGAGCTTCGCGACGAGCTGGACAGCTCGACCCTGCTCGTCGGGCCGAGCCCGCCGGCCACCAACGGCATCGACATCGCCGCGCTCAGGCGGGCGATCCGCAACGAACGCAAGGTGGAACTCAGCTACGTCGACAACGATGGCAGCGAAACGGAGCGGACGATCTGGCCCTTTGCGCTCGGTTTCTTCGAAAATGTCCGCATGGTCATGGCCTGGTGTGAACTCCGCCTGGATTTCCGGCACTTCCGCGCCGACCGCATGCGCCGGATGACGGTCACCGAGGCACGCTACCCCCGCCGCCGCCAGGTGCTGATGAAGGACTGGCGCGCCAGCCAGAATATTGCCGCGCCGAACCGACAGACGGTCGGCTCCTGAGGCGCGCTGCACGATACTGACAGAAATTGGCGGCGGCCGACCCTAGCCTGCAACTCCCGCAACAAGGAGGCAGAGCATGGCCAAGGCAAATCTGATCGTACTTTATGTCAAGGACCCGCTGGCAAGCGTCGAGTTCTACCGCAAGGTCTTCGAACAAGAACCGCGCGTCGTCTACCAGACCTTTTCGTCCTTCGAGCTACCCGGCGGCTTCACGCTCGGGCTCTGGGCCGAACATACGGTCGCGCCGGAGCCGACGGCATCGGGCCATCGTTCGGAACTGGCATTCATGGTGGAGGATGAGGGAGCGGTGCGCGCGCATTACGACAAATGGAAAGCGGAAGGGCTGCAGATTGCGCAGGCATTGACCGAGATGGATTTCGGTCCGACTTTCGTTGCGCTCGATCCGGATGGTCACCGGCTGCGCGTCTGCCTCTACGATTCGTGACGGGGAAGGCAGCGGCGCGCATCCCGCCGACCGCTGCAGCGCCGCACATCTCGCGGGATGTGCAAAGGTCGCTACAGCATTTTGAAGTGCGGCGGGATGCGCGAATGGTACGGATTAGCGGCCGTAAACGGCGGCGTGAATCTGCGAACGGGACAGACCGATATCGCTCAGTGCATGGTCGTCGAGAGCATTCAGCTCGCGGATCGCACGGCGGGTCTTCGCATATTCCATGATCTTCTGACGGATCTTCATCTTTAACACTCCTTACTTGAACGGACGTTAGATAGGCATTTGCCTAAATTTTGTGTACCGCCGCGATTGCAAGTTAGGCATGCGCCAGACGCGTAGCCGGTTAACGAATATTTGCCGCTTTCGTCAGCGGCAACGAGATCGCGAAGCCAATGATTCGCACCGGAAATCCGGGCGAAATTCACCTGCCGCAAGCAATCACAAATATAGCAGAAAACGTTAGCCAGCCTGCAGTCAGGAAGGCGCTAAATGCGGCGGCAGAGTCAAGCATAGGCTATAACAGGTCAGAAATGAGGCATTTGCAGACCTTGCTCGCCCGTTGGACCAAGCTACGGCGAGAGGCGCCATGCTCCCTTCGTGTCACCGGACACGCGAGGGCACTCGTCCAGCGCGTGCCCTCACTTCAGAGGTTTCTTGAACCGGTGGAACGGCTTGGCTCAGAGAACGCCGCGCATCGGATGCGCCTTGTAGGTGCCGAGGATACGCACCTTCTCGGAGAAGAAGCGAAGCTCATCCATGGCGTGACGCACGCCGATATCGTCCGGATGCCCTTCGATGTCGGCATAGAACTGCGTGGCCACGAACTTGCCGCCGAGCTGATAGCTCTCGAGCTTCGTCATATTGATGCCATTGGTCGCGAAACCGCCCATCGCCTTGTAGAGTGCGGCCGGGATGTTGCGGACATTGAAGACGAAGGTGGTGATGATCAGCTCGTCGTCGCTGCTGCGGGCGATGCGCTGTTCTTCGCGGGAAAGCACGACGAAGCGGGTGACATTGCTTTCGGTATCCTCGACGTTCTCGGCGATGATCTCGAGGCCATAGAGGTCGGCGGCAAGCCGCGGCGCAAGCGCGGCCATCGAGCGGTCGCCTTTTTCGGAGACGAGCTTTGCCGCACCCGCCGTGTCGCCGGCGACAACCGGCTTCCAGCCATTGGAGCGCACGATCTTGCGGCACTGGCCGAGCGCGTGGATGTGGCTGTGCACCGTGCGGATTTCATCCCGCGTCACGCCAGGCAGCACCATCAACTGGAAGCGGATCGGCATGAAATATTCGCCGACGATGTGCAGCCGCGATTCCGGCAAGAGGTGATGGATGTCGGCGACGCGGCCGGCGATCGTGTTCTCGATCGGGATCATCGCGAGGTCGGCGTCACCGTTCTCGACTGCGACGAAGGCATCCTCGAAGGTCTGGCAGGGCAACGGTTCCATCGACGGGAACATGTCGCGGCAGGCCATGTCGGAATTGGCGCCGTAGTCGCCCTGGAAGGAAATCCTGTTGGTCTTGACGGTCACGGTAGCTTCCTTCTCAGGCTTATTCGGAGTGGCGGGCGGAAAGGATACGGCGGGCTTTTTCCAGCTCCACCGGCGTGTCGACGCCGAGCGGAACCGAATCGACGATCTCGACATCGATGCGCATGCCGGCTTCGAGGGCGCGTAGCTGCTCGAGCGATTCGCGGCGCTCCAAGGTGGAAGGTTGAAGCGCGACGAAGCGCTCCAGCGCCCGGCGGCGATAGGCATAGAGGCCGATGTGATGATAAAGCGGGCCCTGACCATAGGGCGCGGTCGCGCGGGTAAAATAAAGTGCGCGCAGCCGCGATTCGCTAAGCGGCGAGCCGACGACCTTGACGATGTTCGGGTTGGTCTTTTCGCCCTCTTCGGTGATTGGCACCGTCAACGTCGCGATATCGGTGCCGGGGTTTTCAAGCGGGTTCAACGCGGCGCGGATCGACGCGGGCTCGACCGTCGGCAGGTCGCCCTGCACGTTGATGACGATCTCGGCTTCGCCGTCAGGGTCGGCCTTCAGCAGCGCCTCATAGATCCGGTCGGAACCGGACTGGTGGTCGATGCGGGTCATCATCGCCTCGAAGCCGGCCGCGCGCACCACGTCGAAGACCTGCTGATCGTCGACGGCGACGACGACCCGGCCGACATCCGCTTCCCTGGCGCGGGTGGCAACCTGAACGATCATCGGCAGGCCGCAAATGTCGGCGAGCGGCTTTCCGGGCAGGCGTGTCGAGGCCATGCGCGCCGGAATGAGCACGATGGCTTTACCTGAATTTTCGCGATTCATGAACTGGCCTTCAAAAACCCCGCTGAAAGTGTCAATAAGTCTCAGTTAGGGGCCGATAATCACTGTTGCAACGCAGAGCCAAAAGACATAGGTTCCGCGCGATTTCAAGATAGGCCGGGTTTTTGTTTGCGCCGGTGGCAAAGGGAGCGTTTGCAGATGAATTCATATGTGAACATGGGCGTGGGTGCCTTTCTGGGGACGGTCTTCGTTCTGATGTCCGTGTCCATTGCATCGGAAGGCATTTTCCATTCCGAAGCTCCCGAGAAGGAAGGCTTCACGATCGTCGCCGAAGAAGGCACGGCTGAAGCCAATGCCGGCGGTGGCGGCGAAGAAGCCGAAGTCGATATTAAGCCGCTGCTCCTCAAGGCCGATGCATCTGCCGGTGCTGCCGTGTTCAAGAAGTGCGCAAGCTGTCACACCGCCGAGAAGGGCGGCCCGAACAAGGTCGGACCGAACCTTTGGGGCGTCGTCAACCGTCCGATCGCCTCGCATGAAGGCTTCAGCTACTCAGCCGGCATGAAGACCTTCTCCGAAGGTGGCAAGGTCAACTGGGACTACGACCACCTCAGCTTCTTCATCGAAGCTCCGAAGAAGCATGTTCCGGGCACCGCCATGGGCTTTGCCGGTCTGAAGAAGCCGGATGAGCGCGCCAACCTGATCGCCTGGCTGCGCGAGCAGGCCGATTCTCCGGCTCCGCTGCCGGATGCTGCCGGCGGCGCTGCCGAAGGCCAGGCCGCTCCGGCCACGGAATCCAAGCCTGCCGAGGGCCAGCCGGCACCGGCGCAATAAGCTGCGCGGCTGGAAACAGTTCAAAAGGCCCGGCCCCGCCGGGCCTTTTTGCATTTGCAGGGCACGGCGACGCCATGCTCCCAAGCGAGATGGCGAGGATTTTCGCTCCCCCCGAGGAAACACACTCCCGAATTTCCTGAGCAGTTACACCAGTAGATAGGCCCATACCGAAACGCTGATGACGCCGAGCGCGGTCGTCAATGTGATCGTCGAGGAGGCGAGCGCGTGGCCGACGTTGAAATGGTTGGCGATCAGCCAGGCGTTTACGCCTGTCGGAACCGCCGATGTCAGCACCAGCGCCGTCGTCCAGTTGTCATTGAGACCAAGCAGGTGACAACTGGTGAAGACGACCCCCGGCATGATGAGGAGCTTCAGAACACTCGTAAAGGAGGCAAGGCCGAGATTGCCGGCAAGGCCGTACTTGTCGAGCGCCATGCCGATCGAGACCAGCGCCGCCGGTGCCGCCATCGCGGCAAGCTGGTCGACGACGGTCTTCACCGGTCCGCCGAGCGGCTGGCCGATGAGATGAAAGGCAGCGCCGCAAGCAAGCCCGATGACCAGCGGATTGCGCACCAAATTGCGGCCGACGCCGGCGAGAAGCTGCAACGGGTTTTGCCCTGGCTTGCCGCTCGTGCGGCGCTCGGCACGCTCCATCAGCAGCGTGCCGGCGATCATCATCACAGGCAGATGGACGGACAGCAGGATCGAAATGGCGACAATGCCCTCCTCGCCGACGATGCGCGAGACCAGCGGCAGACCGATGAACACGGTGTTGGCGAAGGCCGAGGAGACGCCGGCCAATACGCCCATGCGCGCATCGCGGCCGAAAATGAGCATCGCCGCCAGATGCCCGGCCGTCCAGGTCACCGCGACGCCGGAGAAATAGGCGACCCAAAGCGGCCACGGCGAACCGTCCTTGAAATCGGCCTCCGCAATCGTGCGGAACAGCAGAATGGGAACCGCGACGCGAAAGACGAAGTCCCCGAGCGCCTCGCCGACAGCCGGTTTCAGATAGCCTGACCGAACCAAAAGCCAGCCGGCAAGGATCAGGATGAAGATGGGCAGGACGTTCTGGAAAATGTCGGACATGCGCGGGCCTTGGGATGGGACTGCCAGCAATAACCGGGTTCACGCCAGGATCGCAAGCGCGCGGCGGCAGCCGTTTTGAAGGGAACCTTCGCAAGACCGCAGGCGTTCGGGAAGACGATGAGGAAGGTGCCATGCCGCCAGAGAAGCCCATTTATGCCCATAGGGACGACGATCCGCATCTCACGGATGACGCGCTCGCCGACAAGGTGCGGCGTTTCATCGGCTATGCGACGATGATCGACACCAGCGCAGTCTCCGTGATGGCACTCGGCGAGATCGTGGTGCTGACCGGTGTGGTGGCGAGTGAGGCGGACGTCATCTGTGCCGGCGATGCGGCCGCATCGGTGGCCGGCGTTGCCAGCGTCGAGAACCGGCTGACCGCGAGGCCGGACACGGCAGACTAAGTCGAAAGCCAACCCCCTGTCCGCAATCCCCAGGACAACTTTCGGGCGAAACGCTATCGATCCATCCGCAGACACATATTTCGATCGATTCGAACGGAAGTTGGAAATGGGACTGAGGGCCAGGGCTTTCGGGTGATTGCGCAGCTGGGTTGTCGAAACCTGGCCTCAATGCTAAACACGTCGACGTTTGATCGACGAATAACATTTCGGATGACCGCATGAGGACCGACGAGTCAGCAACCAGGTAGGCCGCAACAACGGTTGAAAAGTTGTTGCGGCGTCTGTCGGCTCATACTTCCAAGATCGATGAAGTGGCAGATCGCCGCCGAATGTTCCCCATTTGCGCGGATGTTTCATCATGCCCGATCATAATTCACCCACCTGGTCCTACAGGCTACCGGCGGCGCTGCTGCTGATGGCGCCCTTCGATATCCTGGCGTCACTCGCCATGGACATCTACCTGCCCGTCGTGCCTCAGATGCCTCGTATTCTCGGCACATCGCCGGCAATCGTCCAACTGACGCTCAGCCTCTACATGCTCATGCTTGGCTTCGGACAGGTTCTCTTCGGCCCGCTTTCCGACCGCTTCGGCCGCCGTCCGGTGCTTCTCGGTGGCGCGACCTTATTTGCACTGACGTCGTTGCTGCTGGCGGTCACCACCTCGGCGCCGGTCTTCGTGACACTCCGGCTCGTCCAAGCGGCGGGCGCCTCGGCGGCGCTGGTCGCGACTTTCGCGACGGTGCGGGACGTCTACGGCGCCCGTCCGGAAGGCGTCACCATCTACGGCCTCTTCAGCGCCATGCTCTCCTTCGTTCCGGCGCTCGGACCGATTGCCGGCGCGCTGATATCAGGCGCCTTCGGCTGGCAGGCGATCTTCCTGACGCTCGGTGTGCTCGGCCTTGCGGCGCTCGGCCAGGCGCTGCCGCGCTGGTCGGAAACCCGGCCTGTTCCCTTCGGCAACGGGAAGCCCAGCTTCGCGCCTGTTCTCAGGAGCGGCGCATTCTGGACCTATACGCTCGGCTTCAGCACGGCGATTGGTGCGTTCTTCGTGTTCTTCTCGACCGCGCCGCGCCTGCTCATCGATCGCGCCGGCTATTCGCAGTTCGGCTTCAGCCTGGCCTTTGCGAGTGCGGCAGTGGTGATGATCCTGACCACGCGCTTTGCCAAGGGCTTCGTCGCCCGTTACGGGATCGCGGGCTGCCTCGTGCGCGGCATGGCCGTGATTATGCTCGGAGCGCTGTTGCTGGCCGCCGGCGAAGCTCTCACCATACCCTCGTTCGCAAGCTTCGTGCTGCCCATGTGGGTGATCGCCATCGGCATTGTCATGACCGCCTCGGTAACCGCGAACGGCGCGCTGAAGGCCTTCGATGCGGTCGCCGGAACGGCTGTGGCGCTCTACTTCTGCATCCAAAGCCTGATCGTCGCCCTCGTCGGCACCGGCGCCGTGCTGCTTCTCAGGGGCGATACGGCCTGGCCGCTCGTCGGCTATTGCCTGGTGATGGCGACGGTCACGCTGCTGGCGCTGGCGTTCCTGAACCGGCGTGAAAGGCAATAGCTCAACGTGCCTCCCGGAGCGGTTGCCCGCTCCGGGAGGCATTCAGCCGACCGGCCCGGCGGCTTCCGGAGAGACGAGAAGATGCCCCTTGACCTCGCCCCTGGGACAGGCCCCAGACTTGTCCCATGACCGAATCTTATTTCCTCGCAGGCCGCTTCGGCGCCGCCACAAGACTGTCGCCGAAGGCGCTCCGGCTCTATGCCGAACAGGGCCTGCTCGTGCCCGCCCATGTCGATCCCTCGACCGGCTATCGCTACTACGCCGCCGAGCAAGCGGGCCGCGCCCGGCTGATCGCAAGACTGCGGCAATTGGGTCTGCCGATCGCCCGGATCGCGCGCCTGATCGAGCTTCAGCCCGAGGTGCGCCTCACCGAACTGCGCGCCTGGCTGGCGGTGCAGGCCAAACGGCTCGAGGAACAGAGCGAACTGGTAGAGGCGATCGCCAGGCAATCGAACGGCGGTGACGATCCGTTGTTGAGAGACGTTCGTATCCGCGACGTCGCGCCTTCGAAGGTCGTCTATCGTCAAGGCCACGTGACGGTCGATGCGCTCGAAGCCTTCACGGAAAGTGCCGAAGCGGAGATCCGGAGCTACCTTGCACAATGCGGCATGGACGACGGCGGACCGATGACGCTGCATTTCCACGAACCCGTCAATCATGACGGCAGAGGCCTCGTCGAGGTCGCGATGGGCTATATCGGCAGCCTGGAACCTTCAGGCGATCTGCGTATCCGCCTTCAACCGGCAGCGCGCGAGGCGTATCTTCCCGTACCCGAGCCGTTCGAGACCTTTCCGGCAGTGCTTCGCATCTATGACGCGATCGAGGCCTGGTTCGACCAGAGCGACGATCTGAGTTGCTTCGGCAGCCCTTACGAAATCTATCCCGGCAGTGGCGGCGCCCGTTTCGACGTCGCCTATCCCCTCGTGCCCTAAGACAAACCGCTTCACCCGCTCCTGTATCGATCAAGGGTTCCACCCCATGCAGCACGTTCCCTATGTGGGCTCCGGCCCCTATTGCTACGCCAATTCCTTCGCCATGATGTTCGGCCAGGAGGCACCCTCAACCGCGGCCATCGAGTTCGCCACCGGCAGCCCCTTCGGCATGCAGCTCATCGGCGGCTCGCTGCCGTTCTTCGACCCCTATGGCTGGGACCCGGAAGCCGGGTTCGACGGCGCGCTGGCCGCACTCGGCTGGACCTCGCAGGTCAGCAAGGGGGACGATGCCGAGGACGCGCTTTCTCGCCTCCGCTCGGCGCTGAAGGATGGCCCGGTCTGGGTCGGTCCGGTGGAAATGGGACATCTCCGCCATCAGCCCGGCATGACCGGGCCGATCGAGGCCGACCACTATGTCGTGATTCTTGCGCTCGACGAGAAGCGGGTGCTCATGCACGACCCGCAGGGTTATCCCTATGCCTCGCTGCCGATCGCTGACTTCATGGCGGCCTGGAGCGCGAAGACGCTCAGCTATGGCCGCTCTTTTACGTTGCGGTCAGGCTTCTCTCGCGTGGCAGAGGTTTCGGAGGCAGACGCGATCCGGGCCTCGGTACCGGCCGCGATCCACTGGCTGTCGATGGTGACGGACCGGCCGGTGCCGCCTGAAAGCCTCGGCAACGCCGACGCGGCCGAAGCGCTGGCAGCGCGGATCGAGGACGGCTGCGACCGGGGCCTGCGGGCGCATCTGATCCACTTCGCCGTTCGCGTTGGCGCCCGCCGTGCGGCCGATGCAGCGACCTGCCTCGGGCGGATCGGCTTTGCCCAGTCTGCCGCCATTGCGGGCGAACAGGCGCAACTCATCGGCGCGCTGCAATACCCGCTGGTCTTGCGCAGGGATGCGGAAGCCGCGGAAATCCTGCGCCGGCTGGCGCCGACCTACGATCGGCTGCTCGACGCCCTGCAAGGCGGAGACTGACCCCTCGGACGGCGGGCCGGAGACGGAAAACCGCGTCGCACTTTTCCTGGAATTGCATTTGAAGCTACGCAATTCCGGACGGAAAACCGCATCGCACTTTTCCTGGAATTGCTCCATTTGAAGCGACGCAATTCCGGACGAAAAAACCGCATCGCACTTTTCCTGGAATTGCTCCATTTGAAGCGACGCAATTCCGGACGAAAAAACCGCATCGCACTTTTCCTGGAATTGCTCTAGGCGATAAGCTCGGAGAAGCTCTTCGGCCGCTCTGCCTTGGTACCGCGCACGGCCGCGTAGTGAAGGCCGACGACACCGTTGTCGTAGTGTTCGCTGCCGACGAGCTGCAGTTCGTTCTTTTCCCTGAGCCGGGCGAACCACGGTTCACCGGGCGAAACGACGGGATAGACGAAGAAGTGATAGCGATCGACCAGCCCGAGGCCGATCACCGTCTGTGCCAGGCTGGCGCCGCCCGAGAGATGGATATCGGCGCCGGGCCCAGCCTTCAGGTCCATCAGGTAGCGGGCGAGCGCCGCGTCGTCGGCAGCCACGACCTGCTCGGCATTGTGCCAGCGGCTGATCGCATGCTCGCCGGTGCGGGAGAACACGAGCTTGCGGTAATCGTGCATGCGTCTGGCCATGGTGCGATTGGTCTCTCCGCTTGCTTCATCCTCAAGCGCGCCCGGCCAATAACCGACCATCTCCTCATAGGTGGTGCGGCCGACGAGCACCGTGTCGTAGCCGGCATAGAGCCGGTCGATCGCCCGGTATTGCGCGTCGACCACCGTGCCCATCCAGGCGAGCGGATCGTCCAGGCGGCCATTAAGCGTCGTCATCATCTGCAGGACGATGTTGCGCATGTCATCGCCTCCTCAATGGGTTTGTTCGACGAGGCGGGCCAGTTGCTCCGCCACCGTTCCCCAGCCGTCGTGGAAACCCATCTCCTCGTGCATGTCACGATCGGCCTTGCTCCGGTGCATCACGTGGGCGGCATATTGTGTTCCGGCCGGATGATCGCTGAGCGTGATGATGGCCGTCATGAAGGCATTTTCCGCCGGCCGCCAGCCAGCGACCAGCGCGTCCGTGAAGACGATGCGCGAGAGTTCGTCCACCGCGAGGAAGCACGCATTGATATGCGGCACGAAATCGCCGCCGCCTTCGCTGATCCGGGTCACGAAGCTGCCGCCCGGCTTCAGATCCATGTCGATCACCTTGCATATGGCCGGCGCCGGCACCCACCATTGCTCAAGCCGGGCCCGATCGGTCCAGGCGCGCCAGACGGTCGCGCGCGGCGCCTTGATGATGCGCGCCATCGTCAGGTCGAGTTTGGGGTCTGGGGAGCGGGTCATGTCATTCCTCCTCGTGTTCAGTGACGAATTTTTCCAGCCGATCAGCACGGCCTTCCCACAGTGCGCGCTGCGCCGAGAGCCAGGTCTCGACCACGGCGAACTGCGCCTTCTCGATGGCGCAGGTGCGCACCCGGCCTTGCTTGTGCGTGCGGATCAGGCCGCTGTCTTCCAGGTAATGGATGTGCTTCATGAAGGATGGCAGCGCCATGTCGAAGGGGCGGGCGAGATCGCTGATGCTCGCCGGGCCGCCGCCAAGCCGCGCCAGCACGGCGCGCCGGGTCGGGTCGGCGAGCGCCTGAAAGATCACGTCCAATCGCTCTGAATACTGTTCCATAAGGCTAAGTATCACAAGCAAACACTTAGCGCAATGGCTAACCATTTAAGTTCGACCCGACAGGCTCCGGGCCAATTTATCACACGCGCCGTACCGTCGACCGCAGGTCGAGAGCCGAGGCCGTTTCCCCATTCCCGCGGATATGTTTTACTTGTTGCACCTTGCGAGATCGACACGGTCAGAGGCCAAAGCTCGAATGATGCGTTTTCTTGTATTCGCGGTCGCCGCGCTCATCGCATTCGACGGAAATGCGGCAGAGCAGAACTTCCCCGCCGATGGCGGTCTGATCTATTTCAACATGCCGACCGGCAACATCGGTTGCCAATACACGCCAGCCGGTGGCTCCGATGTCTATACCCCCGAGGACGGCGGCCCGGAACTTGGCTGCGATCGCATCGAACCGACCTATCAGAGGTTCATCCTGGGAAAGGCGGGCAAGGCCCGACGCTTCCAGAATGCCGGCGATACAGCATGCTGCGACGGCTCACATATCCTGAGCTACGGCAACAGCTGGAAGAAGGGGCCGTTTAGCTGTCGGTCCAGCAAAACGGGGCTTAGCTGCGTGCGCAGTGACGGCCACGGTTTCTATATCAGTCGATCGAGGACCGACGTCTATTAGAGCGACGGCGGGAAAGGCACATACGGTTTGCCGCGCGCCGCTGACTTCTGAAGGACGGCCAGGGCGAGTGTTTGGTCGCAAGGCGCTCAAACGTTATTGAGGTGCGCAACGGCCCGCCGCAGCACGCGGGCTCGATCCCGGCAGAAGATCAGCGCTCGCCGATCTCCTGCAGAAAAGTCTCCAGCACGCTGCGGCTCTGTGCCAGCTTTTCCGCCTTCTCTTCGACGAGGCGAATCTGTTGGCGCAGGGTAACGCGCAGTTCGTCGCAGGGTTCAAAGATCGGGCCTTCGCCGCGCACGCAGGGCAGGAACTGCAGGATCGTCGCAAGGGTCATGCCGCCGGCACCCAGGAGCTTGATGCGCTCGACGGTTCTCACTTCCGCCAGATCATAGTCGCGATAGCCGCTTTCGGTGCGCTCTGGCTTCAAAAGCCCCTCGGCCTCGTAGTAACGCAGCATCCTTATGCTGATGCCGGTGCGTTTCGACAGCTCGCCTATTTTCATTCCGTTCCCTTCGCCATGCCCTTGACTCTGACAGCACTGTCAGACCTTAGACCTTTTGGCTCCTTCATGTGAACACACCAGGAGCAAGAACGTGACGAACGAAACCAGCCTCTATCCGGCAGCGCTCAACGGCCGACCAGCCAATGTCGCCGACCTTATCCCCTTGGCCTTTGCCGGCTTCGCGCACTTCACCGCGATCCAGGTCCGGGATCGCAAGATCAGAGGCCTGGACCTGCATCTGAAGCGCCTTAACAACGCCTCGCTCGCCTTCTTCGGCCACGCATTGCCCGACGAGGATCTGCGCGCCCACATCAGGCAGGCGATCGACGCCGGTCCCGCGGACCAGTCGCTGACGGTCACGGTCTTTTCGCCGCACGGCGAATTCACACCCGACAGCATGGATGTGGAGCCCGCGGTTCTGGTGCGCACCGCAGCCCCTTCGAATGGCCCGACCGGGCCGCTGCGGCTCGCGGTGGTGGAACATGAGCGGCCGCTTGCCAATTTCAAGCATGTCGGCGAATCCGGAAAGACCTACTATCTGCATCAGGCCGCGCGCGACGGCTTCGACGACGCCGCCTTCATCGACCGGCATGGGCGCCTCAGCGAAGCAACGATCTGGAATCTCGTCTTCTGGGACGGCGAAGCGGTCATCTGGCCCAAGGCCGAGATGTTGACCGGCACGATGATGGGTACGGTTCAGCGGCAGCTCGAGCGCCTCGGTGTGCCGCAGCACCACGAGGAGATCACCCTTAGCCGGCTCAAGGGATTTTCCGGTGCGGCGGTCATGAATTCGTGGACACCGGGTATCGCGGTCAGCGCCATTGGTGCTACGGCAATGCCGGAGGCAAAGGCGTTCCCGGATCTGTTGCATCAGGCGCACGCGGCGGAACCGGCGGAATCCGTTTCGTAACCATGCCATAGCCCTGCTACGGGTCAGGCCTCGATATCGCCGTTGCGAATGGCGACTTTGACGGCTTGGGCGGTGGTCGCGACGCCGAGGCGGCGCCGCGCCCGGCGCAGCTGGTTCTCGACGGTCCGCTCCGACACGCCGAGCGTTGCGGCGATCCAGCCAGCATCGACAGCCTCGCCGTCACCGAACCGATCACCTTCGACCCAGTGGATCCGCTCGACCACGTCGCCGCGCGCCGAGGAGGCGAAGAACAGGACGAAGCGCGCGGCCCTCGATGGCGAAGGCAGCGCGGAATGCGGCATCGACCGAGACCATGCTCACCCTGCCGCCACCTCCTTCAGGAGTGCTGTGGCTGCGAGCTTTCCGAGCGCGTTGCCGGCAAGCGGACTGTCGCCGGTCAGCATCTTGCGATCCTGGTGCGTCGCGCCGGAAATGTCCTTGTTCACGATCTCGAAGCCAATCCCCTTCAGCTTCTCGCCGAACTTCCAGGTCAAGTGACCGGGCATATAGCCGATGTCGGGGGTCTTGGCGTCGAGATCATCGGGGAAAGCGCAGATCTTGTAACCGGCAAAGATCGGACTGTCGCCGACTGCGAGAAGGGCCGCCGGCCCATGACAGAGCGAGATCATGAACTTGTCCCTGGCGACGGCCCATTCGAGCACGGCCTTGACGTCCCTGCTTTCCGGCAGACCGATCAGCGCTCCATGGCCGCCGGGAACGAACACGCCGATATAGTCGGAATCGTCCCCCAGCGCCGTCTCGATCACATCGGAAAGCTTGAGCGGCTTCTTGAATTGATCGCGATACTTCGCAAAGAAACCCTTCACCTCCTTGTCCTCGGACGGCATCGCCCAGAACTCGAATTTGACCGGATTGCCCGACAGCGTTGCGACGTCGAAGGCAAAGCCGGCCTTGTCGAGGTGGTACATCGGCAGAAGCGTTTCCACCGGGTGGTTCCCGGTCGAGAACATCGTACCGTTATCGGTCAACAGATACCGCTCATCCGCCCCGATCATCAGAATCTTCCAGCGCCCGCCTTTGTAGGGGTTCGGATAGTCCGCACCGCTCAAGTCGGACTTCGGCGATGTGAACTGGCTCAGCGAATAGGGAGAGGGAAAGTATGCATTGTCCTCGGCGGGGTCCGGGGTCGGGCGCTTGTCGTCGGATTGCGGGTTGGCCATGACATCTTCCGTCGTTCGCACTTGATCACGGTCCAAATTAAGGGACCGGTTTCCGAAAACAATGAGGGTTTCCCCCAATGAAAGAAGTACGCGCGCGGCCGAGGGTCGATCCGGCCGGATGGCAATGGCGAGGCGTTCTTCTCACCGCTTGCGGGCGACAATATAGGGACGGTTGTCGTTACCCTTCGTCGCGTGGTTTTCAATCTGCAGAATCTCGAAACCAGCGGCCGTCATCTCTTGGCTCAGTTCGATCTGCCTGAAAATTCCGGCATAGGGCGCTTTTCCGAGTGCCCGCATCGCCGGCAACAACGCCAAACGGATCAGCGGGTTCATCTCTCCGACACAGGGTGTCTTGGAGATGAACAGTCCCCTTGAGGCAAGCAGGGCGTGGATGTTGCCAAGCGTGCCCGAGAGGTCGCGCACGAGATGGAGATAGTTGAAGCCCAGAACCGCATCGTATTGCACGCGCTCGGCCGCGAGCGCTTCGGCCGTCGCGATGCGGAAGGCGAGGTTCGGCACCAGGTCGACGCCGTACCTCTCGCTCGCAATTGCGATCATCGCGGCGGAAAAATCGGTCGCAAGATAGTCCCGCACATCGCCGGCGAGGCGAAACGCCGTCGTCCCCGTGCCGCAACCGAGCTCCAGCACACGGTCATCGGGCAGAAGCAGGGCGCGGGTGCGGTCGAGCGTGCGCTCATATCCGGCCGGGTCCGCGATCGCGCCCTTGGCGTATCGCCGCGACGTCCGGTCCCAGAAACGTGCGTCGCTCGCGGTGCTCATGCAGGCTGCCCCCCAGATCGCAACCAGACGTTCTCGGCACGTGGTCGAAGCCGGGACCATGCTGGTCAAGGGATTCCGCCTACCGCGCGGCCGTCAACAGATGGCGGAGAATGGATCGTCGATCGGCGGAGAAGCCTCTCAAGCCAGACGAACCCAGTCGACGGTTTCAAGCACATAGGGCGCGAAGAGAAAGTCGCGGATCGCGGCGATCTCGTCTTCGCGCCAGTCGAGAAGGACGAAATGTGCCGGCTTCTCCACGGGACCGCCGCTGTCGAAAACCAGCATCACCGGGCGGCCCTCGATCGCCCCGAGGGCGAAACGCCACTTCGTCTCCTCGGCATAACGGGTGAAATAACGGCCAATGCCCTCGCGTCCCTCCAGCTTCAGCCTGTTGACCAGCTCGAGCTTGACGTCTTCGGCCAGCATGGCGCGGATCGTGTCGAAGTCGCCGCCCTGGAACAGGCGCACATAGGTCGCCATCTTCTGCCGGTTGGCATCGGACATCAGCGGCAGCCGCATGTCATCCGGGCGCTCCGCCAGTTGCCGGAGCGCTGCCCGCCCGCGCTGAAGCGCCGATTTGGCCGCCGCCGGCGTGCAGTCGGCAATATCGGCGATTTCTTCGACAGAGTGTCCGAGCACGTCCTTGAGGATCACCGCGCAGCGCTGAAGTTCGGGCAGTTGCAGAAAGGTTTGAAAACCGACCGCAACGATGTCCGCTTCAGGCAAGGGTGCGTCTTCCATGTCATCGAGCAGCGGAACGACCTTGTGCCGGGATCGACGGCGCAGGAAATCGAGGCTGGTATTGTGGGCGATGCGAAGCAGCCAGCCTTCGAGATTGTCCACGACCGCACCGTCCGCCCGCGCCTGCAGGGCCTTGATGAGCGTATCCTGCAGCGCATCTTCGCCGTCCACGGCCGAGCCGGTCATGCGCGCGCAATAGCGATGCAGCCGCGGCCTGAACTCCCGCAGGCGGTCCTCGAAGTCATCCACGTTCATGTATCGAGCTCCATTGGCGCATCTCCAAGCGTCAGCCCATCGGCGACGGCGGCACGATAGCGCGGGTTCGAGGGAATGTCCGCCGCCTTCCGGCCGCGTCAGCGGGCGCCGGCGGCGGATCGATATCACCTGTTATCGCTGAACACGGCCTCGCCCAGGATCGACTCGAGGCTTGCGAGCTCGAGGATCTGCGGAAAATACGCCTTCATCCGGGCATCGGCCCGCATCGCCTCGACGGCCGCGGGCGTCTCCCATTCCGAGTAGATGATGACGCTGGTCCCGTCCCTGGCGGCGATCAGCCTGCTCGTCCGCCAGCCGCCAAGCGTGCTGATGACGGTTTCGATGTTGCGCTTCAGAAGCGCGATCAGTTGCGCCTGCTTGCCGGGTTCGACCTTCAGCAGATTGACGAGGGTGACAGGTTCGGTGGCCATCAGCATATCTCCTTTGCTACGGACACAGCAAAGACGAACTGGAGAAGCCAAACGGATCGCGCGAACGTAATATTTTCGCGGCGGAGCCAAAACAGATCGATATTCTCGCAAGACAACTCGCCTTCACACCACCGTTTCCGGTGTACTCCCTTGGCAGGGGAGCGCCTTCGACCACTTGTCCGGCCAGCGATGATCGGTGGAGAAACAGGCGCCGGCGACGTTTGCCGATGTACGCGACGATGGGACACAAATCGCCGTTGGGTCGTGTTGGGTGACATCCGAAAATAATGGGGAGAAATGGCGGACAGAGAGGGATTCGAACCCTCGATACGCTTTCACGTATACACGCGTTCCAGGCGTGCGCCTTCAACCACTCGGCCACCTGTCCATCCGTCAGCAGCCGACGGTCAATCCGGCTGGATGGGAAGGGCGAGGCCCTTCGGTGCCAGCCGGCGTGAACCGGCGGACGCGCGTCTATATACCGATGATTTGCCTGGGATCAACTGCTTTCTGACAGATTGTTGACATCTTATGAAACGAGCGCCCCGTCGTCCCCATTGTGCGTGCCGGCCGGCACGCCTATCTCTTGCGCCGGGACGAGCGACACGCTCCCGGGCAGGTCCAGATGCCGCATCGGCCAGCGGTCAGATCACCGCATAATTTCGCCGCCGGGTCTTGTCCGAGACCCATGCGATCGAGGAAGATGCCCGCCGGGCAACGCGCCGGCCGATGGGACGAAGGGAAATTAGATCGATGCGGTTTCTACTGAGACTGGCGAGCGCCGTCGTGTTGTTTGCCGCCGTGCTTGCAGGCGTTGTCGATGCGATCCAGTCGGTCGCCGCATCGGAACTGGTCATGACCTCGCTCGGCGACGATCTGGAGGCGCTTGGCGCCGATACGGCGAGCTGGATCCAGCTTGCTGAGCGTTCCGATACGGCGCCGACGATCTGGCATTTGATCCTGCATTGGGTCCTGATGCAGCCGGCCTTCGCCGTGCTGGCGCTGCTCGCGCTCATTCTGTGGATGGCCGGATACAAGAAACGGCCGGCGGCTGGCCGCTTCGCCGCCTGATTTTCGCGGGGTTCGCCGCCGCGCCGACGAAAGGAGTAGGCTGATGTTCCTGATCGACATGTTCAACAAGAAGACGATCATGCCCGATGCGCAGACCGCGCTGCCGGGTCGCGACGAGGCGATCCCGACGGCAGAGACGCATTTCGTTTCCGGCCGGCCGCTGAAAGGCCCCTACCCCGAAGGCACGAAGAAGATCCTGCTCGGCATGGGCTGCTTCTGGGGCGCCGAACGGCTGCTCTGGAACATTCCCGGCGTCTATGTCACGGCCGTCGGTTATGCCGGCGGGCTGACGCGGAACCCGACCTATCAGGAGACGACCACCGGGCTCACCGGCCATGCCGAAGTGGTGCTGGTCGTCTACGATCCCGCGAAGGTTCCGCTTGCGACCCTGCTCAAGACCTTCTTCGAGGAGCACGACCCGACCCAGGGCATGCGCCAGGGCAACGATATCGGCACCACCTACCGCTCGGCGATCTATACCTATGACGACGAGCAGTTGGCGGAAGCCAAAGCTGCGCGCACGGCCTTCCAGTCGGCGCTGAAGCACGCCAACCATGGCGGCAGGATCACCACGGAGATCGGCAAGGCCGGCCCGTTCTACTTCGCCGAAGACTATCATCAGCAATATCTGGCGAAGAACCCGAACGGCTATTGCGGCCTGCGCGGCACCGGGGTGAGCTGCCCCATTGGCCACTAGACGGCAAACATGAGATCGCTTCGTTTCGGCCAGAGCGGGATGCCGGCAAATAAACAAGCACACATTTCCTGATCCCGTTCTGACGCCTCGGTAGCGCTCAGGGCAGCGCAAACGCAAGAGGAACGCGCACAACCCTGAGGCCGCGCCGGATGGGCGCGCACACTTGCCCGCGTCATCAAAAGCGCAACAGAACCGGTGCCTTAAGGGCAGCGGCATCTGTGGCTTCAATTTTTACCATCTGAAAAATTTTGAGTGTTTTTTTGCCGTGGCCGTGCAAGGATGCGCCACCCTAGCCCCAAGGAGAAGGGGGTGGGTTCCGCAGACAGGCTTCCGTCAGGCAGCCGGCGGGAGGACCCAATAAGATCAATAGCGACAACAGGGCTGCACGATGAAAAAAACAATTCTCGGTCTCTTTGCCTTTTCGATGATGTCCGCCACGGCACTGGCCGCCGACATCAAGCCGGCGATCATCTACGATCTCGGCGGCAAGTTCGACAAATCCTTCAACGAGGCTGCCTATAACGGCGCCGAGAAGTTCAAGACGGAATCGGGTGTCGAATACCGCGAGTTCGAAATCGCCAACGACGCCCAGCGCGAACAGGCGCTGCGCCGCTTTGCCAGCGACGGCAACAGCCCGATCGTCATGGCCGGCTTCAACTGGGCAGCTTCGCTCGAGAAGATCGCCCCTGAATATCCGAACACCAAGTTCGCGATCATCGACATGGTCGTCGAAAAGCCGAACGTCAAATCGGTCGTCTTCAAGGAACAGGAAGGCTCCTACCTCGTCGGCGTTCTCGCCGGCCTCGCTTCCAAGTCGAAGACCGTCAGCTTCGTCGGCGGCATGGACGTTCCGCTGATCCACAAGTTCGCCTGTGGTTACGTCGGCGGCGCCAAGTCGACCGGTGCTGACGTCAAGGTTCTGGAAGCCTACACCGGCACGACGCCGGACGCCTGGAACGACCCGGTCAAGGGTGGCGAAATCGCCAAGTCGCAGATCGACCAGGGTTCGGATGTCGTCTACCACGCTGCCGGCGGCACCGGCGTCGGCGTTCTGCAGGCAGCAGCGGATGCAGGCAAGCTCGGCATCGGCGTCGACTCCAACCAGAACGGCCTGCAGCCGGGCAAGGTCCTGACCTCGATGCTGAAGCGCGTCGACGTCGCCGTCTATGAAGCCTTCAAGGCGGCCAAGGACGACAAGTTCGAATTCGGCATTTCCAACCTCGGCCTCAAGGAAGACGGCGTCGGCTATGCGCTCGACGACAACAACAAGGCGCTGATCACGCCCGAGATGCTCGACGCGGTAGAAAAGGTGAAAGCCGAAATCATCGCCGGCAAGGTCGAAGTTCACGACTACATGAGCGACGAGTCCTGCCCCTACTAAGAGCAGCGCTTGGGTAACGAAAAAGGCCGCTGGTTCGTTGCACCGGCGGCCTTTTTGTTTGCTCCGGCTTTTGCGGCTACGCTCAATAGTGCGGCGGCCGAGTAATCGCCGGCGCGTCGAGCGATTGTTCCTCCAGCGTCAGGAAGCGCTCGGTCAGCCGGTCGAGCTTGGCGCGCGTCTGCTCCACCACCTTCCATTGCTCGGCGAGCTGATCGGAAAGTTCCTCGATGGTCTTGGCCTGATGGGCGACCGTTTCTTCGAGATGGGTGATCCGTTCGTCCGTCTTGTTCATCTGCATCACTCCGTCCTGCCATGCGCCGGCCTGCGCGCAGCACAATGGGATTTTGCCGGCAGATTGGCCACAGCCGGCATGATGTCAAGCAAGAGCGTCTCAGGCCTTCGCCGCAGCACTGCCCGACAGCGAAAATCCGGGGTCCTTTGCCGAAAGCCGCTTGTGCAGATGCACCATCAGACCGGCAGCAAAAAGCGGCGTCAGCAGGTTGACGACGGGCACCGCCAGAAAGGCCGCAAGCAGAAGGCCGGCGAGGAACACGGTGGAGCGGTGCTTCTCGCGGAAGAGCCGCGCCTGCGCCGGTGCACGATAGCGCATCGCCGCGAACTCGAAGAATTCGCGCCCGAGCAGGTAGCCGTTGACCAGAAAGAAGGCGACCAGATTGACGCCCGGAACGAGCAGCAGGAAGAGTGCCACCAGGTTGCCGAGGATGACGACGCCGAGGAACTTCACCGAGCCGGCGATCGCCTCGCCAAGCGGCAAAGGCCGCCCCTTGGGCTCGTTCGGATAGTCCCGCTTCTCGATCACCTCGGCAACGTCGTCGAGGAAGAAGCCGGCAATCAGCGCGGTGACGGGCGCGAGCAGCAGAGCAAGCGCAAGCGCCAACCCGAGGCTTGCAAAGATGCCGAGAACGAATGTCAGCCAGCCGGCCCAGACGGGCGTGCCCGGCATCAGCGTATCGATCCACGGCAGCGCCAGCCAGACGAACAGTTCGCGCAGGGCAAACCAGAGCGCCACGAGCGCCAGGATCGTCAGGCCGAGCACCTTCCAGAAAACCGACCTCGTCTCGGGCGCAAGCAGATTGGCGAGCGCAAGCCGTGCCGCATCCAATATCATCATCGCTCTCCAGTGTCGGCCAAGGTTCGATGAGGCATGTAGGCAGAGGCGTTGCGGCCGGCAAGGCGTGCCCGGCCTGCGCATGGTCTTTATGCAAGATTCATGGGTCTCGCCTATGTGGAGCATGGAAAACGCCAAGGGCGACGATATGCTAGGGGATAGGCGCGGTTGCCCGTGGCAGACAATAACGGCGGTACGCGGAGGATGACATGACAGAACAGAAGACACTCGCCAGCCTTTCCGTGCTCGTTCAGAGCGGCAGGCTGGACCCCGTCGACCTCGCCAAGGAAACCTATGCGGCCATAGACGCGCATGGCGACTATGCCATCTTCGTCGAACTGACGACTGAGCGCGCGACGCGCGATGCGGACGCCGCCTCGAAACGCCTCAGGGCGGGACGTTCGCTCGGGCTGCTCGACGGCCTGCCGGTTGCGTGGAAGGACTTGTTCGACATGGCCGGCAGCGTCACGACCGCCGGCTCGACGGTGTTGCAGACAAGCGCGCCGGCAGGGAGCGACGCTCCGGTCGTCGCCGCCATTGCCGCCGCCGGCATGGTCAGTGTCGGCCGCACCAATATGAGCGAGTTCGCCTTTTCGGGCCTTGGCATCAACCCGCATTACGGCACGCCGAGGAACCCAGCGGCCACGGACGTCGAACGCATTCCCGGCGGTTCGTCGTCAGGCTCTGCGGTCGCGGTCGCGGCCGGACTGGTGCCGGTGGCGATCGGCACCGATACCGGTGGCTCCGTCCGCATTCCCGCGGCGATGACCGGCATCGTCGGCTACAAGGCGACACGCGGCCGCTACGCGATGAAGGGCGTCTATCCGCTGGCCGAAAGCCTGGATTCGCTTGGGCCGCTTTGCCATACGGTTCAGGATGCGGTCTGGGTCGACGCCGCCATGCATGGGCTGACGGCGCCGACGGTGCGCCGCGCCGACCTCTCGGGTGTCTCGCTGGTGATCCCGGAAACGGTGGTCTTCGACGATGCAGAGACAGAAGTCGTGGAAGCCTTCGAGGACGCCATCCGGCGACTCGAAAAAGCCGGTGTTGCCATCACCCGCCGCGCCTTCCCGGCCTTTTCGGCGATCTTCGGGCTGATGGCGCGTCATGGCGCCCTGGTGACGGCGGAGGCCTATGCCCTTCACCGCGAACGACTTGCCGGTCCCGAAGCCAATGCCATGGACCCGCGCGTGGTTGCCCGCACGCGGCTCGGCGAAAAGATCACCATGCCCGACTACATTGCCTTGCTCGACGCGCGCGACCAGCTGATCCACGAGACGGTCGACAGCCTGAAGCCGAACGAGCTCATCGCCCATCCGACGCTGCCGCATGTGGCGCCGCCGATCGCGCCGCTGATCGAGGACGACGAGCTGTTCTTCAAGACCAATGCCAAGACGCTCCGCAACACGTCGATCGGCAATTTCCTGGATTTCTGCGGCATCTCCATTCCCTGCGGTACCGGTGCGGCGGAAATGCCCGTCGGCTTCCAGCTTGCAGCCCCGCATCACCAGGACGACAGGCTGCTTTCGGTGGCGCTTTCGGCCGAAGCGATCATCCGGGGTGAGGCATGATCGTCTGCTTCGATATCGGCGGCTCGGCGATCAAGGGCGCGATCGTCCATTCGCGCGATCGGATCTTCCCGTTGCCGCGACGGACGACGCCGCTCAACAATTTCCGCCAGTTTGTGCAGGTGCTCGAATCAGTGCTCGACGAGGCGGGCGGGCACCCGGACTGCGTCGCGATCTCGATCACCGGCGTCATCGATCCCGAGACGCGGCAGATCAAATGCGCCAATATCCCCTGCATCGACGGGCGTGAACTGGTCGCCGAACTGGAAGCGGCCCTGCATCTGCCGGTGAAGATCGCCAATGACGCCGATTGTTTCGCGCTCGCCGAAGCCGGCGCCGGCGCCGGCCGTGGCCATCGTATCGTCTTTGGCGCCATCCTTGGTACCGGGGTCGGCGGCGGCCTGGTGATCGACGGCCGGCTGATCAATGCGGATGGCGGCTTTGCCGGCGAATGGGGACACGGCCCGGCGATCGCGGCGCAGGCCGGTCATCCGCCGATCGCCATTCCCGCCTATGACTGCGGCTGCGGCCAGAAGCGCTGCGTCGATACCGTCGGCGGGGCGCGCGGGCTGGAGCGGCTGCACCAGACCGCGCATGGCAAGACGCTTTCGAGCCATCAGATCATTGAGGCCTGGCGGGCGGGCGACGCCGAGGCGAAGCGTACGGTTGAGCTTCTCGTCGATCTCGTCAGCTCGCCGCTGGCGCTCGTCATCAACATCACCGGCGCGACGGTCGTGCCGGTCGGCGGCGGCCTTTCCAATTCCGAGGAATTGCTTGCTGAAATCGACGGAGCGGTCCGTAGTCGGATTCTGAGGCAATTCGATCGGCCGCTGGTGGTGCGGGGCGAGTGCCGGGTCGAGCCCGGCCTGATCGGCGCGGCACTGCTCGGACTGGGAGAGGAAACGGCATGAACGGCATCAAGCTCGAAGTCTGCGTCGATGATGCCGAGGGGATGAAGGCGGCCATCGAGGGCGGTGCCGACCGCATCGAGCTCTGCGCAGCGCTTTCCGTCGGCGGCCTGACACCCAATCCCGGACTGATGGCTTTGGCCGGTCCGCCGCCAGTGCCCGTTTACGCGATGATCCGCCCCCGCCCCGGCGATTTCGTCTTCTCCGCCGCAGACCTCGATGTCATGCGTCGTGACATCGACGCGGCGCGCGCCGCCGGTCTGGCGGGCGTCGTGCTCGGCGCCTCGCTTGCCGACGGTCGCCTCGATGCCTCAATGCTCATCAAGCTCACCGGCCACGCAGCCGGCCTCGGCATGACGCTGCACCGCGCCTTCGATCTCGTGCCGGATTTTGCCGAGGCGATGGAGGTGGCGGCGGAACTCGGCTTCGAACGCATCCTGACCTCTGGCGGCGCCAAGAGCGCGCCGCAGGCGATCGATCGATTGTCCGAAATCGTCGGTCTCGCCAAGGGCAGGCTGTCGATCATGCCGGGGTCCGGCGTCACGCTCGATACGGTCGATGGCCTTCTCGACCGGCTGACCGTCGGCGAGGTGCATTCCTCCTGCTCCGTTCATGATCCGGCTCAGGATCGGCGGCTGGTCGAGATGGGTTTCGTCTCGGCCGATCGGCGGCGCACCGATCTAGAAACGGTCCGGGCGATGAAGGCAAGGCTTTCGGCGCGCTGAAACAACATCACCGAAGTGAAAAAACCCCGGACAGGCTTTGCGCTGTCCGGGGCTTTTGTCTGACGGCGTGACGATCAGGCGGCGTAGACCTGAACGCCGCCAATCCAGGTGGAGCCCATGCCGAGCTCCGGCGTCAGCAGCACGAAATCCGCGTCGGCGCCGGCCTTCAGCCGTCCTTTGTGAGTGGCAAGCCCCATGGCATCGGCCGGATAGGCGGAAGCCATGCGCAAGGCTTCTTCCACCGGCAGGCCGAGCTTCTCGTGCACGAAGCGGACGGAGGAGAGCATGTCGATGTCGGCGCCGGCGAGCGTGCCGTCCGCAAGCGTCAGCCGGCCGCCCTCGCGCAGGATCTCGCGGCCGTTCAACTGGAAGCTGGTCATGTCGGTGCCGATCGGCGACATCGCGTCGGTGACAAGGAAGATCTGGCCCGGACCGGTCTTGGCGCGAAGCGCCACGCCCATCGAGGCCGGCTCGACATGGTAACCGTCGGCGATGAGGCCCGCATGCAGCGTGCCGGTGGCAAGCGCCGCGCCGACGACGCCGGGTTCGCGATGACCGAGACCGCTCATGGCGTTGAAGAGGTGGGTCACCGTCCTGGCGCCTGCTCTTGCATAGGCAACGGCGGTCTCGTAGCCGACATCGGTGTGGCCGAGGCTGACGACGACGCCGGCATCGGCCAGCGCCCGCACCTGCTCCCTGGTGGCGTTTTCCGGCGCCACCGTCACCATCAAGACGCCGAGCGCTTTCGCGCAATCGAGCATTTCCGCGAGATCGGCATCGTCCATCGGACGGATCAGTTTCGGATCATGGGCACCCTTGCGCGCGACCGAGAGATGCGGGCCCTCGAGATGCAGCCCGAGGAAACCGGGCACGCGTGCGGCCTTGGCATCAAGGCCCGCCTTGATGGTGGCGCTTCTGACTTCACGCGTATCGGTGATCAGCGTCGGCAGCAGTGCGGTGGTGCCGAACTTGGCATGCGCCGAACAGATCTGCCGGATGCCCTCGACGCTGGGCTCCTCATTGAGAAGCGCGCCGCCGCCGCCATTGACCTGCAGGTCGATGAAGCCCGGTACGAGCAGCATGCCATGCGCATCGATCCGTTCGGCATCGGCAGGAACATCGGCCGATGCCACGATCGCCTTAACGCGGCCGGCCTCGATCACGAGGGCACAGCCATCGTGCCATTCAACACCGTCGAACAGGCGAGCGCCGGTGATTGCCTTCCTCTCGCTCATCTCGTCTCCGTTACCTTCTTGAGGCTTGCCGGCGCATCGGGGTTGAGACCGCGCGAGCGCGACCAGGCTTCGACGAAGCCGTAGAACGGCAGGATCAAGGTCAGCGCGTCCGTGATCGGATGGCCCGTCTCGACGAACGGCAGACGCTTGGCCTTGGCCGCACGGCTCGACGTAACATGAACCACTGCGCCTTTTTCCGCCATACCGTCGGCGATGCCGGCGACCGAGGTTTCCGCCGCATCGCGAGCTGCGAGCGTCAAGACCGGGAACTTGGCGCCGACGAGCGCCACCGGTCCGTGCAGCACTTCCGCCGCGGAATAGGCTTCCGCGTGCATGCCGGAGGTTTCCTTGAACTTCAGCGCCGCCTCGCTGGCAATCGCCAGCGCCGGGCCGCGGCCGAGCACGTAGAGCGATTCCGCCTCGCCGAGATCGTCGGCAAAGGCCTGCCAGTCGAGCTTCACCGCCTTGGCAAACTGGTTCGGCAGGTCGGCAACCGCCCGCTTAAGCGCGGCGTCACCGGTCCATTCGCCGAGCACGGCAAGGCCGGCAACAATCGAATTGACGTAGGACTTGGTGGCCGCGACCGCGATCTCGGGGCCAGCCAGAATGTCGAGCGGGTGGGTGCAGGCCTCGGAAATTGGCGAGGGCAGCGTGTTGGTGAGCGCAATCGAGACGGCCCCGGCGTCGGTCGCGGCCTTAGCCATGGCGACGATGTCAGGGCTCTTGCCCGATTGCGAAATTGCGATCGCCGCCGCACCGCCGAGCTTCAGCTTGGCGCCGTAGATCGAGGCGAGCGACGGGCCGAGCGAGGCGACCGGCCGGCCGGCCTGCAGCTCGATCGCATATTTCAGGAAGAGCGCCGCGTGGTCGGATGAGCCGCGGGCGATCGTCACCAGGAAGGCCGGATCCTTGGCGCGCAGAGCAGCGCCGGCGGCCTTCAACTGATCGGCGGAACGCTCGAGCAAGCGCTGGGCGGCTTCGGGTATTTCGTCGATTTCTCGGCGCATGTTGGTCTGCATGGTCAATTCCTTTCTGCGGGCGGTCGCTTTAGGATTCCGACAGCGTCAGTTCCGCGACAAAATCATAGGCATCGCCCCGGTAGAGCGAGCGGGTGAATTCGACGACACGTCCCGATGCGAGATAGGAGACGCGTTCGATGGAAAGGCCGGCCGAGCCGACGGCAACGCCGAGCATCGAGGCATCCGGGTCCTTAATGTTGCAGGCGGAGATGCGCTGAACGGCCCGAACCGGACGCGAGCGCGTCTTGTCGAGCGCGGAATAGAGCGACGAGGTGACGGCTTGCGGATCCGGCAGGAACTCCGCCGAGATGCTGGCACGCTCGATTGCGAGCGGCATGTCGTCGGCAATGCGCAGGCGCCCGAGGCGGGCGACCAATGCATCGGCCGGCAGGCCCAGCGCCATCATCTCGTCCGGCGAAGGATGGAACAGGCCGCGCTCCAGCCAGCGCGCGTGGGTATTGAGCCCGCGGCGCGCCATGTCCTCGGTGAACGAGGTCAGCCGCGACAGCGACTGCTGCACCTTCGATACCGGCTTGACGACGAAGGTGCCGGAACCATGGCGGCGCACCAGCAATCCGTCGCGCACCAGATCGTCCACCGCCTTGCGCACGGTGACACGGCTGATGTTGGCGTAGTCGGCGAGATCACGCTCCGGCGGCAAGGCATCGCCGTGATTGAGCTTGCCCGATTGGATCGCCTCTTCGAGCGACTGCCGAAGCTTGAGATAGAGCGGCCCCGCGCCTCCGGACTGCAGACCCTCGAGCGGCAGAATGGATGCGAGCTGATGCGTCATGCGCCTGCCCTCGCCTGGGAGCCGAAGCGCTGGGCGGCAAGTGCGACCGCGCCGGTCAATGCGTCCGCTTCCGCCTCGACGAGCAGCGCCTGATGCCGCTCGGCAAGCCAGGGACGATAGAGCGGAGCCAGTCCGCCCAGCAGGCACAGCCGCTCGCATCCCCTGGCGACGACCACGTCGAGCGCCTCATCCACGGTGACCGCCGCCGCCTTCAGCAGTCGCACGGCAACGGGGTCGCCGGCGGCAGCGCCTTCGAAGACGCGCGGCGCATAGCGGCCGAATTCGCCCGGCTTGGCAAGGCGGGCGAAATCGACGACATCGCGCGGGTCGTTGTTGAATTCAGCCATGACGCTGTCGGTAACGGCGGAGGCCTCGTGGATATTGTCGAAGGCGAGCAGGCTTTCCTGCAGAAGGGCATGTCCGATGCGCGCGCCGCTGCCGTGATCGCCGATGGTGAAGCCCCAGCCGCCGACATAGCTGACGGTTTCGCCCTGGCGCAGGATATAGATGGTGCCGGTGCCGAGGATGGCGACCGCGCCGTCCTGGTTGCCGAGTGCGCCCTGCAGTGCGATCAAACCGTCCGATTCGATATCCGCGGCAGCGAAGGGCAGACGACGCTTCACATAGTGCACGGCGTCGCCGACATTGTGTCCGGCCACCCCGACGATCGCCTTCGTGACGGCAATGCTCTCAGGATCGAGGCCGGCCTCTTCGAATGCAGCGCGCGCGGCTTCGCCAATATTGGCGAGCGCGGTCTCCGGGTCGGTCAGGATGTTGGCGGCGCCGGCCTTGCCGCGCCCGAGAATGCGCCCATCTGCCGTTGCGACGGCCGCCCGGCAGCTCGTCCCGCCACCATCGATTCCAATCAGGTAATTTGTCATGAGCACCTCCGCCCACTGAGGATACCAAAAAAATACCAATAACCAAGTCCGAATCGACCAGCACTTTCGTTTTCGTCCCAATACATTGAAATTTAAGCGCTAATTTAGACAACCAGTTTTTTCAGGTGCCAAAAGTTAAATTCCGCTGGACAATTGGTATTTTTTTGGCATTAATTTCAACCGAGAGGAGACACGACCCATGCCGTCAGCAAAGACCGAAGAGCGTCACGACAACGCCAAAGGCCTGGATCTCATGCATCCGGCGCTGGCGCTGCGGCTGCTCGCATCCGGCCAACAGGCGGCCGCCAAGAGCGTCGATGCGGCAATTGAGTCGATCTCTGCAGCCGCCTCCATCGCCGCCGAAGCACTTTCTTCAGGCCACCGCCTCGCCTATGCCGGCGCCGGCAGTTCCGGCCTGATGGCGATGGCCGATGCGCTCGAGCTGCCCGGCACCTACGGTATTGCCCAGGAGCAGATCGTTATCCTGCTTGCCGGGGGCGCTGCCAGCCTCAGTGATCTTGCCGGCGGCTATGAAGACGATATGGACCTTGCCCGCGAGGACGTGCGCAAGGCCGGCATCGATGCAGGCGACTGTCTCGTTTCCGTTTCCGCCAGCGGCTCCACCCCTTATGCGCTTGCCGCCGCCGACGAGGCCCGCAAGCTCGGCGCGAAGGTGATCGCCGTCGCGAACAACCCGGGTGCCGCGCTCTTTAGCGGTGCCGATGTCTCGATCCTCCTGCAAACGCCGCCGGAAGTGGTCTCAGGCTCGACCCGCATGGGCGCCGGCACGGCACAGAAGATCGCCTTCAACATGTTCTCGACGCTGGTCGGCATCCATCTCGGCCATGTGCTCGACGGCCATATGGTCAACCTGCGCGCCGACAATATCAAGCTGCACGGCCGCGCCATCCGCATCGTCACCGACATTACCGGCGTCAGCGCCGCCGAAGCCGGCCGGCTGATCAACATGGCCTCAGGCTCGGTCAAGGTCGCGATCCTTCTCGCCTCGGGCGCGAAGGACGTGGCGGCTGCCGACGCCGCGCTGAAAGAGGCCAAACAGAACCTGCGCCGGGCGATCGGCATCGTCTCGGCCTAAATGAACTTTGGGATCTGAACCGCGCCAACGCGGCGCCTATAAAAAGGGAGAACCTGCATGACCCGTACAACAATCAAAGGCCTGCTGCTCGCTTCGAGCATTCTCGGCACGGCCGGTCTGGCGCACGCCGAGGACGTGACGCTGACGATCGAAAGCTGGCGCAACGACGACCTGGCGATCTGGCAGGAAAAGCTGATCCCGGCCTTCGAAGCGAAGAACCCGGGCATCAAGATCAAGTTCGCCCCGACGGCGCCGACCGAATACAACGCGGCGCTGAACGCCAAGCTCGACGCCGGATCTGCAGGCGACCTCATCACCTGCCGCCCGTTCGACGCCTCGCTCGAGCTCTTCAACAAGAAGCACCTCACCGACCTGACCGCGCTGCCGGGCATGGAGAACTTCTCGCCGGTCGCCAAGTCCGCCTGGACCACGGACGATGGCAAGACGACCTTCTGCGTGCCGATGGCTTCGGTCATCCACGGCTTCATCTACAACAAGGACGCCTTCGACCAGCTCGGCATCCAGGTCCCGACGACCGAAGCAGAATTCTTCGCCGCACTCGACAAGATCAAGGCCGACGGCAACTACATCCCGATGGCGATGGGCACCAAGGACCTCTGGGAAGCCGCAACCATGGGCTACCAGAACATCGGCCCGACCTATTGGAAGGGTGAAGAGGGCCGCGCTGCCCTGATCAGGGGCGAACAGAAGCTGACCGACGAGCCGTGGGTCGAGCCCTACCGCGTCCTTGCCAAGTGGAAGGACTATCTCGGCGACGGCTTCGAAGCCCAGACCTATCCGGACAGCCAGAACCTCTTCACGCTCGGCCGTGCCGCAATCTATCCGGCCGGCTCCTGGGAGATCGGCCTGTTCAACACCCAGGCCCAGTTCAAGATGGGCGCCTTCCCGCCGCCGGTGAAAAACGCCGGCGACACCTGCTACATCTCGGACCACAACGACATCGGCATCGGCCTCAATGCCAAGAGCGCACATGCCGAACAGGCCAAGACCTTCCTGACCTGGGTCGCTTCGCCTGAATTTGCCGAAATCTACGCCAATGCGCTGCCGGGCTTCTTCAGCCTGAATTCGCAGCCGGTGAAGATGGCCGATCCGCTCGCTCAGGAATTCGTCTCCTGGCGTGAAAAGTGCAAGCCGACGATCCGTTCGACCTACCAGATCCTGTCGCGCGGCACGCCGAACCTGGAAAATGAAACCTGGGTCGAATCGGCCAATGTGATCAACGGCACGGATACGCCGGAGGTTGCTGCCGAGAAGCTGCAGAAGGGCCTCGACGGCTGGTACAAGCCGGCGAAGTAAGACGTAAGCGCAACAGGTTCCCTCCCCTTCGGGGGAGGGTCGGCCCTACGGCACGCCCCCCGTGTCCTTCCGGACGCAGAATGGTCGCCGTAGCACTTTGAAGGCTGCATGTTTGTCCTTGGGACATTTGCAGCAAGGCCGGGCGGGGCGGCATGCCGCATGAGGCACTCCCCCAGCCGAAGCGTCACAGGCCTCCCTTCTTGGGAGGCCACCGACGCAGTCGTTTGCAAAAGAACGCGATAGACTTAACCTTCGTCATGAAGCCCAAAACGGGCAGATGGCACACGGCGAGACCGGCCGTGTGGCGTCGGTGCGCATCGTGATTGTCTGGGGACCGGTCTTCTAGAAACGGATGGACCAATGAGTGACGCTCTTTCAGTGCAAGACGGACAGCCGACCGCAAGGCGGCCGAAGCGCTGGCACATCCTCGTTTTCCTGCTGCCGGCCTTCCTGATCTACTCGGCGGTCATGATCCTGCCGCTGATCGAAACACTCCGGCTGTCGCTGTTCAACACGGTGGACGGCCAGCCGGCCTTCGTCGGGCTCGCCAACTTCCAGACATTGTTCGGCGACGAGCGCTGGGCCCACGACTTCTGGAACGCGCTGAAGAACAACGTCATCTTCTTCATCATCCACATGTGCGTCCAGAACCCGATCGGTGTCGCGCTCGCCGCGATGCTGTCGATCCCGAAACTGCGCTTCGTCACCTTCTACCGCACGGCAATCTTCCTGCCGACGCTCTTGTCCTTCGTGATCGTCGGCTTCATCTGGAAGCTGATCCTGTCGCCGATCTGGGGCGTGTCGCCCTGGATGCTCGATCTCGTCGGCCTGAAGTCGCTGTTTGCCCCCTGGCTCGGCAAGCCCGGTTCGGCGCTCATCGCCGTGTCGCTGATCTCGGTCTGGCAGTATGTCGGCATCCCGATGATGCTGATCTACGCGGCCCTGCTCAACATTCCGGATGAGGTGATCGAGGCCGCCGAATGCGACGGCGTCACCGGCTGGAGCCAGTTCTGGAAGATCAAGCTGCCGCTGATCCTGCCGGCCATCGGCATCATCTCGATCCTGACCTTCGTCGGCAACTTCAACGCCTTCGACCTGGTCTACACGGTCCAGGGCGCGCTTGCCGGTCCCGATGGGTCGACCGACATCCTCGGCACGCTCCTCTACCGCACCTTCTTCGGTTTCCAGCTCCAGCTCGGTGACCGCTCCATGGGCGCGACGATCGCCACGGTGATGTTCCTGATCATCCTCGCCGGCGTCTCGCTCTACCTCTTCGTCATCCAGCGCCGCATGCGCCGCTACCAGTTCTGAGGAGATCGGAGATGTCGAAAGCACGCAATTCCATCTTCCGCACCGGCTTCGTGCATGTGGCGCTGATCGCCTACACGCTTGTGTCGCTGTTCCCGGTGTTCCTGACGATCATCAACTCCTTCAAGGATCGCAACGCGATCTTCCGGGCGCCGTTGACGATCCCGACGCCGCAGACCTTCAGCCTGATCGGATACGAAACCGTTCTCGGCCAGGGGGATTTCGCCACCTATTTCCAGAACAGCTTCATCGTCACGGTCGTCTCGATCGCGCTGGTGCTGCTCTTCGGCGCGATGGCCGCCTTCGCACTGTCGGAATATCGCTTCCGCGGCAACACGGTGATGGGTCTCTATCTCGCGATCGGCATCATGATCCCGATCCGGCTCGGCACCGTCGCCATTCTCCAGGGCATGGTCGCCGCCAACCTGGTCAACACGCTGACAGCGCTGATCCTGGTCTATACGGCGCAAGGCTTGCCGCTCGCGATCTTCATTCTCTCGGAGTTCATGCGAACGGTTTCGGATGATCTCAAGAACGCCGGGCGCATCGACGGGCTGTCGGAATACTCGATCTTCTTCCGCCTGGTGCTGCCGCTGGTGCGGCCGGCCATGGCGACGGTTGCAGTCTTCACGATGATCCCGATCTGGAACGACCTCTGGTTCCCGCTGATCCTGGCGCCGGCGGAAGCGACCAAGACGGTGACGCTCGGCTCGCAGATCTTCATCGGCCAGTTCGTCACCAACTGGAACGCAGTGCTGGCGGCGCTCTCGCTCGCCATCCTTCCGGTCCTCGTTCTCTACGTCATCTTCTCGCGGCAACTGATCCGCGGCATCACGGCAGGAGCAGTCAAGTGAGCGCAAGCAGCAAACCGGTCCGGGTCCTCGTCGCAGGACTCGGCAACATGGGGCGCAGCCATGCGCTCGCCTATCACAACAATCCCGGCTTCGAGATCGTCGGCCTCGTCAACCGCTCGAAGGTGCCGCTGCCGGAGGAGCTCCGCGGTTATGAGATCCATCCGGATTTCAACACGGCGCTTGCCGAGCTGAAACCGGATCTCTGCTCGATCTGCACCTATTCGGACAGCCATGCCGATTTTGCGGTCATGGCCTTCGAAGCCGGTGCCGACGTTTTCGTCGAGAAGCCGCTTGCAACCACGGTTGCCGATGCCGAGCGCGTCGTCGCGGCTGCGAAGAAACACGGCCGCAAGCTGGTGATCGGCTACATCCTGCGCCATCACCCCTCGTGGATCCGGCTGATTGCCGAAGCGCGCAAGCTCGGCGGTCCGTACGTCTTCCGCATGAACCTGAATCAGCAGTCGAGCGGCCCGACCTGGGAGACGCACAAGTCGCTGATGAAGACGACCTCGCCGATCGTCGATTGCGGCGTGCACTATGTCGACGTCATGTGCCAGATCACCGACGCCAAGCCGGTGGAAGTGCGCGGCATGGGGCTTCGCCTCTCCGACGAGATCGCGCCCAACATGTACAATTACGGCCATCTGCAGGTGATCTTCGAGGACGGTTCGGCCGGCTGGTACGAGGCCGGCTGGGGCCCGATGATCTCGGAAACGGCCTTCTTCGTGAAGGACGTGATGTCGCCGAACGGATCGGTGTCGATCGTCATGGACCAGAATGCGAAGTCCGACGACATCGACATGCACACCAAGACCGCGGTGATCCGCCTGCACAGCGCCGAAACCGGCCCGGACGGGCGGTTCCTCAAGACTGACGAGGATCTGAAGATGGACGGCGAGCCCGGTCACCAGGAACTCTGCGACCGCGAGCAGGCCTATGTGCTGAAGGCCATTCGCGAAGACATCGACCTCGACCGTCACATGAACGATGCCGTCCAGTCGCTGCGCATCTGCCTCGCCGCAGATGAAAGCGTACGCACCGGCAGACCAGTCAAACTCTAAGGGGGCAACCAGGTGGGATCGCTTCAACTCAAATCCATCCGCAAGGCCTATGGTAGCCATGAGGTGCTGAAGGGCATCGACCTCGAGGTGAAGGACGGCGAGTTCGTCATCTTCGTCGGCCCGTCCGGCTGTGGCAAGTCAACCTTGCTGCGCACCATTGCCGGTCTCGAAGACGCGACCTCCGGCAGCGTCCAGATCGACGGCACCGAAGTCGGACACGTGGCACCGGCCAAACGCGGCATCGCCATGGTGTTCCAGTCCTATGCGCTCTATCCGCACCTGACGGTGAAGGACAATATGGGGCTCGGCCTGAAGCAGGCCGGCGCTCCGAAGGCCGAGATCGACAACAAGGTCGGCAAAGCGGCGAGCATGCTGTCTCTGGACCCCTATCTTGCCCGGCGCCCGGCCGAGCTTTCAGGCGGCCAGCGCCAGCGCGTCGCGATCGGCCGCGCGATCGTGCGCGAACCGAAGCTCTTCCTGTTCGACGAGCCGCTTTCCAACCTCGATGCGGCACTGCGCGTCAACACCCGGCTCGAGATCGCAAGGCTGCATCGCAGCCTCAAGGCAACGATGATCTACGTGACCCACGACCAGGTGGAGGCGATGACGCTCGCCGACAAGATCGTCGTGCTGAACGCCGGCAAGATCGAGCAGATCGGCTCGCCGATGGATCTCTACAACCGCCCCGCCAACGTCTTCGTCGCCGGCTTCATCGGCTCGCCGCAGATGAACTTCATCGAGGGCGCGCGGCTCGGCGACGCCGGCGCCAAGACGATCGGCATCCGGCCCGAGCACATGGCGCTTTCGCGCGAGAGCGGCGACTGGAAGGGCAAGGTGATCCACGTCGAGCACCTCGGCGCCGACACGATCGTCTACATCGATTCCGAACAGGCCGGCACCATCACCGTCCGCCTCTTCGGCGAGCATCGCTACGCACCTGACGACATCGTCTATGCGACGCCGATGGTCGGCAGCATGCATCGTTTCGGCGACGACGACCGCGTTCTCGCCTGATCATTTTGGGGCCGGCGCCCCATCACAGCTACGTGAAAATCAGCCGCCACAAGGGCTAAATCCCTGTGGTGGCTGAATTATTTTTTTGACTCCATGGCCCGCATCGCGCTGTTGCACTGCAACGCGAATTAACATACATTTGTGTTTGTATATTAGCTTTCCGGTATTTGCCGAACCTGATACCGGTTCCGCTCCCCTTCACTTCCGGACCGCACGGGCACCTTGCGAGATGCATCTGTCGCCTGCGGTCACCGAATATGGACATCGCTATGCGCATGAACCGACCGACACTGGCCGCCGCCTTGGCAACTGTGATTCTTCTTTCCGGCTGCCAGAAAGAGGAAGCACAACAGGGCGCTGCCGCATTCCCACCGTCCGCCGTCGCGGTCTTCACGACCAAGGCCGAAACGTTGCCGATCACCAACGAGCTGCCCGGCCGCATCGCCGCGACCCGGGTCGCCGAGGTCCGCCCGCGCGTCTCCGGCATCGTCGTCGAGCGCGTCTTCCAGCAGGGATCCAAGGTCAATGCGGGCGACGTGCTCTACCGCATCGATCCGGCTCCCTTCCGCGTGCAGGTCGAAAAGGCAGAGGCCACGCTGCGGCGCGCCCAATCCATCCGCGTCCAGGCCCAGCAGAAGGCCGACCGCCAGGAACAGCTGAAGAAGGCGAATGTCGTCGCCGCACAGCAGTTCGACGATGCGGCCGCCCTGCTCGCGACCGCCGACGCCGATGTTGCGATCGCCGAAGCCGGGCTCGCCGCAGCCAAGCTCGACCTGCAATATGCCGACGTGACGGCACCGATCAGCGGCCGCATCGGCCGTGCGCTGATCACCGAAGGCGCCCTCGTCAGCACCAACAGCTCGGAAAATCTCGCGACGATCCAGCAGCTCGATCCGCTCTATGCCGACTTCACCCAGTCGGCGACCGACCTCATTCGCCTGCGCAAGGCGCTCGAGGACGGCAAGATGATGAGCGGCGACGACGAGGAAGCCGAAGTGCAGCTCGTGCTCGACGACGGCACGGCCTACGAGCACAAGGGCAAGCTCCTGTTCTCCGAAGCGGCCGTCGACGCGACGACCGGCCAGGTGACGCTGCGCGGTGAATTCCCGAACCCCGACAACGACCTGCTTCCGGGCATGTATGTCCGCGTGCTCGTGCAGCAGGGCGTCGAGAAGGACGCGATCACCGTTCCGCAGCAGGCCGTCCAGCGCAACAATGCCGGCCAGTCGCAGGTCTATGTCGTAGGCGCCGACAACAAGGTCGAGTTCCGCAACGTGACGCTCGGCCGCACGATCGGCACCCGCTGGCAGGTGACCGCCGGCCTCAAGGCCGGCGAGAAGGTCATCGTCGAAGGCTTCCAGAAAATCGGCCCGGGCGCACCGGTCGAACCGACGGACTGGAACCCGGAGGCCAAGCCGACCGCCGAAGCGGCGCAGACGACGGCATCTGCCGACGAGAAGCCTGCCGAAGTTACAAAGTGAGTTTGATTGATGCCTAGCTTTTTCATCGACAGGCCTATTTTTGCCTGGGTGGTGGCGATCTTCATCATGGTCGCCGGCGTCATTGCGATCCCGCTTCTGCCGGTATCGCAATATCCCGACGTCGCGCCGCCGCAGATCTCCATCAACACGAGCTACCCCGGCGCCTCGTCGCAGGACACCTATCAGAGCGTCACCCGATTGATCGAAGACGAGCTCAACGGCGTCGAAGGTCTGCTCTACTTCGAGTCGACCTCGAGCGCCTCCGGCTCCGTCGAAATCAGCGCCACCTTCGCGCCCGGCACCGATCCGGGACAGGCGGCGGTCGACATCCAGAACCGCGTTCGCCGCGTCGAACCGCGCCTGCCCGATTCGGTCAAGCGCCAAGGCGTTCAGGTCGATGAAGCCGGCTCCGGCTTCCTGATGATCGTGGCCCTGACCTCGACCGATGGCTCGATGGACGCCATCGGTCTCGGCGACTACCTGAGCCGCAACGTTCTGAGCGAAATCCAGCGTGTGCCCGGCGTCGGCCGTGCGCAGCTTTTCGCCACCGAGCGCTCGATGCGAGTCTGGCTCGATCCGGACAAGATGCTGGGCCTCAACCTGACGGCCGCCGATGTGACGGCTGCGATCACGGCGCAGAACGCCCAGATCGCCTCCGGCTCGATCGGCGCGCAGCCGAATCCGATCACCCAGCAGATCAGCGCGCCCGTCGTCGTCAAGGGCCAGCTGGAAAGCGCGGAAGAGTTCGGCGCGATCGTGCTTCGCGCCAATCCGGACGGTTCGTCCGTCCGCCTGCGCGACGTCGCCCGCATCGAGATCGGCGGCGAAAGCTACGCCTTCTCGACGCGGCTGAACGGCAAGCCCTCGGCGGCGATCGCCGTCCAGCTCTCGCCGAGCGGCAACGCCATGTCGACCTCGGCGGCCATCAAGGCACGCATGGACGAATTGGCGAAGTTCTTCCCGCAGGGCCTCGAATATTCGGTTCCCTACGACACCTCGCCCTTCGTCGCCGTTTCCATCGAGAAGGTGCTTTCGACGCTCGTCGAAGCGGTCGCGCTGGTGTTCATCGTGATGTTCCTGTTCCTGCAGAACATCCGCTACACCATCATCCCGACGCTTGTCGTGCCGGTCGCTTTGCTCGGCACCTGCGCCGTGATGCTGGCGATGGGCTTCTCGATCAACGTTCTGACCATGTTCGGCATGGTGCTGGCGATCGGCATCCTCGTCGACGATGCGATCATCGTCGTCGAAAACGTCGAGCGCATCATGTCCGAGGAAGGGCTGACGCCGAAGGAAGCGACCCGCAAGGCGATGAGGCAGATCACCGGCGCCGTCATCGGCATCACGCTGGTGCTGGCCTCGGTGTTCATTCCGATGGCCTTCTTCCCGGGCGCCGTCGGCGTGATCTATCGCCAGTTCTCGCTGACGATGGTCGTCTCGATCCTGTTCTCGGCGCTTCTTGCGCTATCGCTGACGCCGGCACTCTGCGCGAGCTTCCTGAAACAGGTGCCGAAGGGCCACCACCACGCCAAGCGCGGCTTCTTCGGCTGGTTCAACCGCAGCTTCGACAAGACCTCGCACGGCTATAGCGGCATCGTGAAGCGCCTGGTGCACCGGACCGGCCGCTACATGATCGTCTATGTCGCGGTGCTCGCCGGCCTCGGCTGGCTGTTCATGAAGCTGCCGTCGTCGTTCCTGCCGGACGAAGACCAGGGCTTCGTGATCGTCATGATGCAGCTGCCGTCGGAAGCGACCGGCAACCGCACGACCGAGGTGGTGGAGCAGGCGGAGAAGATCTTCGGCCAGGAACCGTCTGTCGAACGCATCATCGCGATCAACGGCTTCTCCTTCTTCGGCACCGGCCAGAACGCGGCGCTCGCCTTCGTGACGCTCAAGGACTGGAAGGAGCGTGACGCCAACAACGCCGCGCAGTCGATCGCCATGCGGGCGACGATGGCGATGAGTCAGATCAAGGACGCGATCAGCTTCGCGCTGTCGCCGCCGGCGATCCAGGGCCTCGGCACCACGGGCGGCTTCTCGTTCCGCCTGCAGGACCGCGGCGGTCTCGGCCAGGCGGCGTTGTCGCAGGCTCGTGACCAGCTTCTCGGCATGGCGGCGGAGAGCAAGGTGCTCGCCGGCGTCCGCTTCGAGGGCATGCCGGATGCGGCCCAGGTCAGCGTCAACATCGACCGAGAGAAGGCCAACACCTTCGGCGTGACCTTCGCCGACATCAACTCGACGATCTCGACCAACCTCGGCTCGTCCTACGTCAACGACTTCCCCAATGCCGGGCGCATGCAGCGCGTGACGGTACAGGCGGACGAAGGTCAGCGCATGCAGACCGCCGACCTCCTGAACCTCAACGTCCGCAATGCCAATGGCGGCATGGTGCCGCTGTCGGCCTTCGCGACGGTGGAATGGGTCAAGGCGTCGACGCAGACGATCGGCTATAACGGCTATCCCTCGGTCCGCATCAGCGGCGAGGCGGCACCCGGCTATTCGTCCGGTGACGCGATCGCCGAGATGCAGCGTCTCGCCGGACAGCTTCCGGCCGGCTTCGGCTACGAATGGACGGGGCAGTCGCTGCAGGAAATCCAGTCCGGCACCCAGGCACCTCTCTTGATCGCGCTCTCGTGCCTCCTGGTGTTCCTGTGCCTTGCGGCGCTCTACGAGAGCTGGTCGATCCCGGTTGCGGTGATCATGGTCGTTCCGCTTGGCGTCATCGGCGCCGTGCTGGCGGTCACCATGCGCGACATGCCGAACGACGTGTACTTCAAGGTGGGTCTGATCGCGATCATCGGCCTTTCGGCGAAGAACGCGATCCTGATCATCGAGTTCGCGAAGGAACTGCGCGAGCAGGGCAAGTCGCTGATCGACGCGACGCTGGAGGCGGCACATCTTCGCTTCCGGCCGATCCTGATGACGTCGCTGGCCTTCACGCTCGGCGTTCTGCCGCTCGCGATCGCCACCGGTGCCAGCTCCGGCAGCCAGCGCGCCATCGGCACGGGCGTCATGGGCGGGATGATCTCGGCAACGGTGCTCGCCATCTTCTTCGTTCCGGTATTCTTCGTGTTCGTCACGAAGATCTTCGGACGAAAGAAGGTGGAAAACACACCGACAGCCGCAGAAAACCCGACACCCGCCGAGTAAGATGACACTACAGCGCCGCGCGTCTTACTCAGACGCGCAAAGGTCGCTGTAGCATTTGGAAATGCTGCATGTTTTTGTCCTTAAATCGGAGACGATTAAGGAAACATGCAGTAGACGGCCCGCCGAACATCGCTGTCGGCGGGCCGTCTGATGAGGAGGAATGAATGCGCCGAACAAAAGCCGACGCAGAAGTAACCCGGCAGAAGATCCTCTGCGCCGCCGAGCGCGTCTTCTACGAAAAGGGTGTCTCGAACACGACGCTCGAAGAAATCGCCAGGGCTGCGGGCGTGACGCGCGGTGCCATCTACTGGCACTTTGCCAACAAGACGGACCTGTTCCTCGCGCTGCACGATGCCGTGCCCTTGCCGCAGGAAGACATGATCGCCCGCGAAATCGAAGCGGAGGCGGCCGATACGCTTTCCATCCTCGAAGGCGCCATGGGCGACTGGCTGGATGCTCTCGCCGCCGACGAACAGCGTCAGCGCATTCTCACGATCATGCTGCGCACCAATTACGATGGCGACATGAGCGAGGTCCTGACCCGCCAGAAAGAGCTCGACGAGCGCCACAATGTCCTCCTGGAACTCGCTTTCTCCCGCGCGCTCGCCAAGGGACAGATGCACGAGACCTGGACGCCGGCCTCGGCAACCAGAACGCTGCACTGGATGATGCTCGGGCTCTGTACCGAGTGGCTGCTTTTCGGCCGCCGCTTCGATCTGACCGCCGAGGGACGCGAAGGCTTGAGCCGGCTCTTTGCCAGCTTCCGCGCGCCGGCCGTCACCGCCACCGCGGTTGCCGCACGCCCATAACAGATTGGACCGGCACCCATGCGGGTACCGGCCAATCAGGCGCCTTTCGAAGCCCTCTAGCTGAAGACCACGGTCTTGTGACCGTTGAGCATGACACGCCGCTCCAGGTGCAGCTTGACGGCACGCGCGAGCACGCGGCTTTCGATATCGCGGCCGGTGGCGACGAAGTCCTCGGCCGTCAGCGCATGGCTGACACGTTCGGTTTCCTGCTCGATGATCGGACCTTCGTCGAGGTCGGGCGTGACGTAATGCGCCGTCGCACCAATCAGCTTCACCCCGCGCTCATGCGCCTGATGATAGGGCTTGGCGCCCTTGAAGCTCGGCAGGAAGGAATGGTGGATGTTGATCGCCTTGCCGTAGAGGCGCTTCGACAGATTGTCGGAGAAGACCTGCATGTAGCGGGCGAGAATGACGAGATCGGCGCCAGTCTCCTGCACGAGGCGCAAGAGCCTCTCCTCCTGCTCGGCCTTGTTGTCCTTCGATACCGGCCAATAGTGATAGGGCAAACCTTCGGCCTCCGCCGTGCGTCGGCTGTCCTCGTGGTTGGAGACGATGGCGACGACTTCCGCGTTCAGCCAGCCGACACGGATCTGGTAGAGCAGGTGCAGGAGCGCATGGTCGAACCTGGAGACGAGCACGAGGATCTTCGGCTTTACCGTGGCGTCCGCCAGGACCGTCCGCATCTGGAAACGCTCGACGGCCGGGGCCAGCGCCCGCTCGACATCGGTTGCCTGAACGCTCGCCGCAACCTGAAAGGCGATGCGCATGAAGAAGCTGTTGGTCCTGGTATCCCAGAACTGGTTGCTCTCGGCGATATTGGCGCCGAGGCCGGCGAGTTCGGTGGTGACGGCCGCAACAATGCCGGGTTTGTCGTCGCAGGACAGGACAAGAATGAAGGTCTTCGGCGCCATGATCTCCTCCGATTGCAGCCGTTCCGGATGGGGCTTCAAGCCCCTTCCCAACCGCTGCCTATGAGGAGTTGAACGCGCCGGCAATCGTTCCGGCTGCGACAGCCGGCGCTTTCTATCATCCTGATGGAAAGGCGCCCGAAAGCATTAAATGCCCTCGGACGCTGCAAGAATCATCGCAGGCGATTTTGAGGCTTCCCGAGGGAATTCCCTCAGGAAATGCACTGGAATGGCGAATGGAGAGCCGCTTCAGCATTTCCTGGAGTTGGTTTTCCTTCTCGCAACTCCGGACGGAAAACCGCTGCGCACTTTTCCTGGAGTTGCTTTTCCTTCTCGCAACTCCGGACGGAAAACCGCTGCGCACTTTTCCTGGAGTTGCTTTAGTGCGCCTCGTCCCAGTTGGTCGCGGCCCGTGCGTCGACCTTGAGCGGCACCTTCATGTCGAGCGCCGGCATGGCGGCATTTTCCATCACCGAGACGACGATCGGAATGGTCCTTTCGACCTCGGCGTCCTCGACCTCGAAGATCAGTTCGTCGTGCACCTGCAGCAGCATGCGGGCCGAAAGCTTTGCCTCGGTCAGCGCCGGCTCCATCTTCACCATGGCGCGGCGGATGATGTCGGCGGCCGAGCCCTGGATCGGCGCGTTGATCGCGGCGCGTTCGTTGAAGGCGCGATGCGACGGGATCGACGAGCGGATGTCCGGATAATGCGCGCGGCGGCCGAAGATGGTCTCGACGTAACCGTGTTCGCGAGCAAAGGCCTTGGTGCCCTCCATGTAGTCGCGAATGCCGGGGAAACGCTCGAAGTAGCGCTTGATGTAATCGCTCGCCTCTGAGCGTTCGATCGACAGCTGGTTGGCGAGGCCGAAGGCCGAGATGCCGTAGATGATGCCGAAGTTGATCGCCTTGGCGCGCCGGCGGATTTCGCCCGGCATGCCCTCGACCGGCACGCCGAACATTTCCGAGGCCGTCATCGCGTGGATGTCGACGCCGTCGGCGAAGGCCTGGCGGAGCTGCGGAATGTCGGCGACATGGGCGAGCACGCGCAGTTCGATCTGGCTATAGTCGGCGGAGACGAGCTTATGGCCCGGCGTCGCGATAAAAGCCGTGCGGATCTTGCGGCCTTCGGTGGTGCGCACCGGAATGTTCTGCAGGTTCGGATCCGAAGACGACAGGCGCCCGGTCGTCGTGGCGGCAAGCGCATAGGACGTGTGCACGCGCTTCGTCTCGGGATGAACAAAGCCCGGCAGCGCGTCGGTGTAGGTGGACTTGAGCTTGGTCAGCTGCCGCCAGTCGACGATCTTTCGCGGCAATTCATGCCCTTCGGCGGCCAGGTCTTCCAGCACCTGGGCCGAGGTCGACCATTGGCCGGTCTTCGTCTTCGACCCGCCGGCAAAGCCCATCTTGCCGAACAGGATATCGCCCAACTGCTTCGGCGAACCGATGGTGAAGGTTTCGCCGGCGAGCTTGTAGATCTCGTCCTCCAGCGCTGCCGCCCCTTGCGCCAGTTCGCCCGAAAGCCGTGACAGGATCTGGCGATCGATGGTGATGCCGCGATCTTCCATGCGCGCGAGCACCGCGACCAGCGGTCGCTCCAGGCGCTCATAGACGCGCGTCAGCCCCTTGGCGGCCAGCCGCGCCTTCAAGACGTGCCAGAGCCTCAGCGTGACGTCCGCATCCTCGGCCGCGTAGGCCGTTGCCTTGTCGATATCGACGAAGTCGAAGGTCAGCGACGACTTGCCGGTACCGGTAATGTCCTTGTAGGCGATCGGCTTATGGTTCAGCCAGCGCTCGGAGAGCGAGTCCATGCCATGGGTGCCGTTGCCGGCATCGGCGACATAGGACATCAGCATCGTGTCGTCGAAGCTCTCGACGATGATGCCGTGCCGCTTCATCACCAGGTAATCGTATTTCAGGTTCTGCGCGACCTTGAGGACGGACGGATCCTCGAGCAGGCGCTTCAAGCGGCTCAGCGCCTCCCCAACCGGGATCTGGTTTTCGGCAAGCCCGCCGCCCAGGAGGTCGCCGATACCGGTCTTGTGGATCAGCGGCACGTAGGCCGCCCGGATGGCGGTGCCCGTCGGGTTCGCCCGATGGTCGGCGATCGCCAGCGAGAAGCCGACGAGATCCGCCTGCATGGCATCAAGCGAGTTCGTTTCCGTGTCAAAACCGACGACGCCCGCTTCCCGCGCGGCTGATATCCACTGGTCGAGAACCGCGACATCGCGGATCGTCACATAGGCACTGTGATCGAACGGCGCCTTGGCAAAGATTTCCGCCCGTGCCGCGGCCAGCGCCTGCGGTGTCGCATCGGTCGCGATCGGTTCGCCGGCGCGCGACAGCACAGCCGCCGCTTCGGCCGCCTCGCCCCGCGCTGCTGCCTTGGCGGCGGACGCCTCGCTGACAGCCGCCGCTTCGCCCTTGTCAAGGTCGGGCCCCCGCGCCTCGGCACCCCATTCGACCGGCACGTTGGCGGCTTCGACGGCGTCCGCATCCGTGCCCGTCGCCGCGGCGACGCGGCGCGTCAGCGTGTTGAATTCCATCGCCTTGAGGAAGGCGATCAATTTCGGCCCGTTTTGCGGCTCCAGGCTCAACTCTTCCAGCGGAACATCGAGCGGCGTGTCGGTCTTGAGCTCCACGAGCTGGCGCGACAGGCGTGCGAGATCGGCATTGGCGATGATGTTTTCGCGGCGCTTGGCCTGCTTGATTTCGCCGGCGCGGGCAAGCAGCGTATCGAGGTCGCCGAATTCTTCCAGCAGCTGCGCCGCCGTCTTTGGACCGATCCCGGGAATGCCGGGAACGTTGTCGGTGGAATCACCGGTCATCGCCTGGAGATCGATCATCTTCTCCGGCGGTACGCCCCACTTTTCGACGACCTCGGGGATCGAGATCTGCTTGTCCTTCATGCTGTCGTACATCGACACGTTCGGGGTCACGAGCTGCATCAGGTCCTTGTCGGAGGAGACGATGGTGACGCCGGCCCCGGCCTGCTCTGCGAGCCTTGCATAGGTGGCGATCAGGTCGTCCGCCTCATAACCTTCCTTTTCGATGCAAGGCAGGTTGAAGGCGCGGGTCGCGTGACGGATCAAACCGAACTGCGGAATGAGATCTTCCGGCGGCGCAGTCCGATTGGCCTTGTACTGATCGTAAAGCGCGTTGCGGAACGTCTTCGAGGAATAGTCGAAGATGACGGCGAAATGGGTTGGCGTGACCCCGACGGACGTATCGCGCGCGTCGGTGAGCAGCTTCCACAACATGTTGCAGAAACCCGATACCGCGTTGACCGGGAGGCCATCGGATTTGCGGTTGAGCGGCGGGATGGCGTGGAACGCCCGGAAGATGAATCCGGAGCCGTCGACGAGGAAGAGATGATCACCGTTTTTCATGGGCAAATGGATAGCGCGGGGTGAGGCAAAGGTCCATTGCGGTTTTCCCGCCGAACACTACATTCTCGTCTCGGAAACAAGGCGTCGAACCTCTACCACCAATTGTACCGGCGAAGCGGATTTCGCCATTCGCAAGGGGTGGCGAGAGAGCGTCGCGTTTTCACGGAAACGTTACGTATTTGTAATGTCCGATTCGTGCCGCCTATCCTTGAAAAGCCACATTTGACTCCTCAAATCTTACCCAACGGCACCGAGTGATGCCGTCTTCTGGTGATTGGCCTGTCCCCCGCCCGCACCAGATGAGGACAAAGGCCTTATCCCCCTCTCCGGGCCTTTGTCCCGTTTTCAGGAAACCGTCACGGCGCCGCCTCCGCGCCGTGACGGTTTTTTGCTTTCCGGCCACAGCCTGCGGCTTTCCGGCCAGGGTCTGCGATCAAGTCCGCTCAATTCAAGGTGAGCGCCGGCTTTCCCTACAGCGGCAGGCGTCTTACCAGACGCGCAAAGGTCGCTGCAGCACTTTGATTTGCTGCATGTCTTTGTCCTTAAATCGAAGTCGACTAACGGAGACATGCGGTAGGGTTCATCGCCTGCATTGTAACTTGTCTTCATGGCGCTTCGAGCGTACCGATAGGCATGGCCTTCAATCGGATGGAATCTGCGACCTATCTGGCCAGCCTGCTGGCGAAGAGCTTTTCGCGCGCCCTGCACGAGCGCGGCCAGAAGCTCGGGTTCGCGCCGGGACAGTTTCCCATTCTGCTGGAGCTTTGGGCCGAAGAAGGCCTGACGCAGAAGCAACTGCTTGATCGCCTCGACATCGAACAGGCGACGATGGCCAACACGCTCTCGCGCATGGAGCGCGACGGGCTCATCGTCCGCCGCAAGCATCCGCAGGACAAGCGCTCGCAGCAGATCTTCCTGAGCGAGCGGGCGAAGGAGATGGAGGCAGCGGCCAAGGAAGCAGCCCTTGCAGCCGACCAGTCGCTGCTCTCCGGCCTCAGGAATTTCGAGCGCGAGCTGATGCTCGAATATATGCGCATGGCGCTTGCCAACGTGGCGCGTGGCGATGGCCGCGCCTGACGCCTCGCACCGTCCCTGATCGATCCATCAAAATATTTGGCTTAAAGAGGATGGCCTTAGGCTTTAAACCAGAGCGCGTACCTCCGGTGGCTTTGCGCGCCTGAAGGCGCAGCGTCGAATGCCCGCCGGTCGCTGCCGCTCTACCGCGCCGCGCGTCTTATCAGACGCGCAAAGGTTGCTGTAGAACTTTGATTTGCTGCATGTCTTTGTCCTTAAATCGAAGTCGATTAATGGAGACCATGCAGGAGAATGTCGCTCGCGTGATTTCGTGCGCAAATCGATTTCGATTTGGCGATTCATGCAGTAGGTTCCGGCCAAACGAAGCAAGGATATGCATGATGGCAGATATCACCCCCGTTCTCGAACGCGCAGACGCCAACCTGCCGAAGAGCCTCGACCGGCTTTTCGATCTCGTTCGGATCAAGTCGATCTCGACCGACCCGGCCTTCAAGGCGGAATGCCGCAAGGCGGCCGAATGGCTGGTGGCGGAACTCAACAGCCTCGGCTTCACCGCCTCGGTGCGCGACACCCCCGGCCATCCCATGGTCGTCGCCCATCACGACGGCGCCAAGCCGGATGCGCCGCACGTGCTGTTCTACGGCCACTACGACGTCCAGCCGGTCGACCCGCTCAATCTCTGGGACACGGATCCTTTCGAGCCGGGCATCAAGGAAATCGAACCCGGCCGCAAGGTCATCACCGGCCGCGGCACGGCTGACGACAAGGGCCAGCTCTTGACCTTCGTCGAGGCGGTGCGCGCCTATAAGGACGTGCATGGCGGCCTGCCCTGCCGCGTCACCATTCTGTTCGAGGGCGAAGAGGAATCCGGCTCGCCGTCGCTGAAGCCCTTCCTCGAGGCCAATGCCGCCGAACTCAAGGCCGACTATGCCCTCGTCTGCGACACCAGCATGTGGGACCGCGATACGCCGGCCATTTCCGCGGGCCTGCGCGGCCTCGTCGGCGAAGAGGTCATCGTCAAGGCGGCCGACCGTGACCTGCATTCCGGCTACTTCGGCGGTGCCGCCGCCAACCCGATCCGCATCCTCACGACCATTCTCGCCGGCCTACACGACGAGAACAGCCGCGTGACACTCCCCGGCTTCTACGAAGGCGTCGAAGAGACCCCGGCCCAGATCAAGGCTGCCTGGGAAACACTCGGCCAGACGGCGGAGAAATTCCTCGGCGAAATCGGCCTCTCGATCCCGTCGGGCGAAAAGAACCGCTCGGTGCTGGAACTGACCTGGGCCCGCCCGACGGCGGAAGTCAACGGCATCACCGGCGGCTATACCGGCGAAGGCTTCAAGACGGTGATCGCGGCAGAGGCTTCGGCGAAGGTTTCCTTCCGCCTCGTCGGCAACCAGAACCCGGAAAAGATCCGCGAAGCGTTCCGCGCCTATGTCCGCTCCAAGGTTCCGGCCGATTGCTCGGTCGAGTTCCACGCCCACGGCGGTTCGCCGGCCATCCACCTGCCTTACGAATCGCCGCTGCTCAACACGGCCAAGGTGGCACTTTCCGACGAATGGCCCAAGCCGGCCGTCATCATCGGCATGGGTGGCTCGATCCCGATCGTCGGCGACTTCCAGAAGATGCTCGGCATGGAATCGCTGCTGGTCGGCTTCGGCCTTTCCGACGACCGCATCCATTCGCCGAACGAGAAGTACGAGCTGCAGTCCTACCACAAGGGCATTCGTTCCTGGATCCGCATCCTGGATGCGCTGTCAGCCTGAGACGGTCGGGGCGGGATCGCAAAATGTGCGCGGATTTCCGTCCGCATCCCGCTCAACCGACTTGATCCAGGGCCGCGGCGGAACGATCCGCCGCGGCCTCATCGATAGGGTTGCGCACTCGCGATGATGCAGCCCCCACGGGCAATCCGTCTGCCGATGCGCATGCGTTGCTGTTCGACTGCCGTCCCGCCCGCGTTTTACCGTTTCCCCTCCACCGTTTCCCGGCGGTTTCTCCGTTTTCGGCAGGCCCTCAATCCTTGACCTCGGGGGTCTCAGGTGCTTCCTTTTTGTGAAACAAATCACAAAGGGAAATCGGATCGTTGGCAAGGGTAAGGACCGAAGCGTCGCGCTGCGGGCGTGACGCTATGACAAAGCGGCTCATAAAACAGAACGTCTCCGCTTGGAGAACCACTCCGGCAGCCGCAACAGAAATGTCCTCAGAGCGCCTTGCCCACATCCTCACACCAATCGCGGCAGCGGTATGAAGAGGCTGCAGACCTATTTCTGGCCCGTTGTCGGCCTTCTCGCGATCCTCTTTTCGGTGAATGCGCTTTATCACGAGCTTCGCGGCCTTTCGCTCGACGAGTTCATCGCGAGCTTCAATGCCATTTCGTTCAGGAGCTGGCTGTTGGCGATCGGCTCGACGCTGGTCGCCTATGCGGCGCTTGCGGCCTACGACCGACTGGCGCTCGACCATCTCGGTCACCGCATCTCGATCTGGTTCATCACTCTCTGCTCGTTCACGACCTACGCGCTTTCGCACAATCTCGGTGCATCGGTCTTTTCCGGCGCCGTCGTGCGCTACCGGGCCTATCGCTCCAAGGGGCTTTCTCCGGGTGAAGTCGGCGTGCTCGTCGCCTTCTGCTCCTTCACCTTCACGCTCGGCACGCTGGTGCTTTCCGCCATCGTCCTTCTGGTGCGGCCCGACATCATCGAACGCTTCGCCGAATTCCTGCCGGTCGAAATGTCGCTGACGACCGGCGTGCTCATTCTCGTCGTCATCGGGCTTTATGTCATCGGCAGCCTCGTCGGGCTTCCGTCGTTCCGGACGCGCTGGTTCCAGCTTCACTACCCGAAGCCGAAGATCGTCTTCCGGCAATTGGTGATCGCGCCGGTGGAACTGATCGGCGCCGCCGGGATCATCTATTTCGCGCTGCCGGAAACCGGAAACCCGGGCTATGTCGTCATCCTCGGCATCTTCCTCGCCTCGTTCTCGGCGGCACTGCTCTCGCATGCGCCGGGCGGGATCGGCGTGCTCGAGCTGATCTTCATCGCGGCGCTGCCGGAGATGGATCCGGCCGACGTTCTCGCCGCCCTCGCGATCTTCCGCCTGCTCTACCTGGTCATCCCCTTTGTCCTGGCGTTGGTGGTGATCCTCGTCTTCGAGCGGGCGCGCTTCGTGGCACAACGCCATCCCCCTGGAGGGACCGACCTTCCGTAAAGCATGTCGCGCAAGGAGACATGCGGTAAGCTTCAGATTGCAGGAATTGCATCGAAATGCGGAAGGCGGAAGGCGGACGCCTTTGCGCGGCTTGCTTCAGGGCGCGTTGCAGACGGCCGGCAGCGCCTGCTCGAGCGGCCCCTTCACTTCCTCAAGCCGCGCCGCCTCGATCTGGTAGGGCGTGAAGGGCGGCACCTGCAGCGAGGGGTTGATGATGCGCGTAACGTAGCAGCCGGCGAAGAACCGGACCCGCGCGCGCTTCTCGATGGATTTCACCGCTACCGGGACCGCGGAATAGATGCTGCCGGCACCGGCTTCCGTCTTCACCTTGCCGATCCTCACCTCGACGGACACCGTGCGATCATAGCCGCGGGTGAAGGACTTGAAGCCGCCGACGGGTTTCGATTCGCCGAAATAGCCGTAGGCGCGGGCATATTCCTTGCGGTTGATGGCGTTGTAGAGAGAGCGGACGAGGGTTGCCCCATCGGAGCGATCGTCGACATAGGCGACGCCTTCTTGCGCCAGGGTCTCGCCGTTCAAGGCTGCGAATGCGCCGAGCGCGAGGACGGTGGATCGAAGCTGCATGGCAACCCTCCTTTGTCGTGCGATAGCCAAGCACAACAATAAGGCGAAGCCATAGCAAGATTCGCCGCCTGCCGGTTTCCTTAAATCGTCTCCATGCCGATACTTGCGAGAACCCACCGCGGCGCCAATGGCGCACGACAGATGCGACATGCAGGGAAACACGACTGCCTTCGAGACATGAAAAGAGCCCCGTGTGGGAGGAGGTACACGGGGCTCTCGAACTTGATCGGCGACTGGGAGGAGGAATGCCACCGATCCGCATCGGGCGCCGCGGGAGGAGGTGCAGCGCTTCGATAAGTCATATAATAATCATGCAACGCAGCAAATTCAAGTCATTATTTTTGCATTGCACAAAATCGTGAAGGCGAGCGCGCTTGGCGCGATCTTGAGCTTCTCGCCCGCGCCCGAGTCGCGGATTCCCTCGCTAGAAACCGACGCTCGAAAGCCAGGCATGGCGCGGTAACCGGCCGGAAACCATCAACCCTTGATGGCATTTTACTTTCCTTCAGCTTTTCGGATATACGACTACCAATAAGCAAAAGATATATTTTACTCTCGTTAATTGCAGGATTTCAGATGAAATTGTTGCTCCAGATCCCCACCGCAATCATCGTCGTCCTGATCCTCGCGACCTGGGTTGCCAGCCTGCGCCTCGTGGTGCTGCCGCCTGGTTCCCTCAAGCTGAGGGCGATGACGGCGCTGGTTTATCAGGGGCACGGCTACCGCCTGGTCGATAGCCCACGCGCCATGTGCGGCCGGCAAGCCTATCCCGCGAAGGATTGCGAGGAAGTGACGACAAACCATCTGGGCAAACGGGTCCTGCTTCGGTTTCCCTATAGCCAATGGCTCTACGACTTTACCGCGCCCGCTGCTGCGGGATCGAGCGTGGCGGTCGAAGATACGCCGCTGCGTACCTCGATCCAGTAACCGCGACCTTACTTGGCTCGTCAACACAATGGGGCGCGCGTCACCACTACGACCCGACACCGCCTGAACGCAAGCTGTTGAAGACCATGCGTATTTCACGATCGGCTTCTTAACTCCCCCTTAAATTGCCGTATTTAAAGTTCACCCGGTCGCCGGGGCGGATGGGCGCAGAGTGCCGGTACCGCCGTCGAGATCGAAGTCGCCGTCGCGGTTGAGCCAAGCAGCCCCCGCAGATGGCAGAGGGACAAATCCAAACGGCATGGCAACAAACGGCAGGTCAGGACAGCGGATCGAGCCATCGTTCGGCGGAGACGAGGACGACGATGACGATTTTCGCGTCGAGGCCAGCGATCGTGTGACCAGCAGCCGCAAGGCGCCCCGCGGCAAATCTTCGGGCAGCAGCAAGAAGGGCAACGGCAAGAAGAAGGCAGCCGGCAAGCGCGGCAGCGCACGGCGCAGCTCCGGCGGCGGTGGCTTCATCGGCCTTGTCCGCACGCTGTTCTACTGGTGCATCGTGCTCGGCATCTGGGGCGCCATGGGCGTCGGCGGCCTCGTGCTCTACTACGGCGCGCGCATGCCGAGTGCCGATAGCTGGTCGATCCCCGAACGGCCACCGAACGTCAAGATCCTTGCGGTCAGTGGCGACGTCATCGCCAACCGCGGCACCACCGGCGGCGAAGCGCTGTCGCTCGAAAACATGTCGCCCTATATCCCCCAGGCCGTCATCGCCATCGAGGACCGTCGCTTCTATTCGCATTTCGGCATCGATCCGCTGGGTCTCGCCCGCGCCATGCTGACGAACCTCACCACCGGCCGCATGGCGCAGGGCGGCTCGACCCTGACGCAGCAGCTTGCCAAGAACCTGTTCCTCTCACCGGAGCGCACGCTCGAGCGCAAGGTGCAGGAAGTGCTGCTCGCCTTCTGGCTCGAGCAGAAATATTCCAAAGACCAGATCCTGGCGATGTATCTCAACCGGGTGTTCTTCGGCTCAAACGCCTATGGCGTCGAAGCCGCCTCGCGGCGCTATTTCAACAAGTCGGCGCGCGACGTGAACCTCGGCGAGGCCGCATTGCTGGCGGGTCTGCTCAAGGCTCCCTCCCGCCTGTCGCCGGCCCGCGACCCGCAGGCGGCTGAAGAGCGCGCCCAGGTCGTTCTCGGCGCCATGCGCGAGGAAGGCTACGTCACCGACAGCGAGATCAAGACGGCGATGTCGCAGACACCGACCAAGGCGAAGAGCTACTGGTCCGGCGCCGAACACTATGTCGCCGACATGGTGATGGACCAGCTTCCCGGCATGATCGGCGAGATCAAGGAAGATCTCGTCATCGACACGACGATCGACCTCGACCTCGAAAAGAAGGCCGAGGAGGTGATCGGCGCCACGCTTGATGCCGACGGCAAGAAGCTCGACGCTTCGCAGGCGGCGCTCGTCTCGATCGACGGCACCGGCGCCATCCGGGCGCTCGTCGGCGGCAAGGACTATGCCGAGAGCCAGTTCGACCGCGCCTCCAGGGCGAAGCGGCAGCCGGGCTCGGCCTTCAAGCCATTCGTCTATGCCGCCGCGATGGAAATCGGCCGCACGCCGATGTCGATCCGCAACGACGGTCCGGTCCGTATCGGCAACTGGACGCCTGAGAATTACGACCAGAAATATCGCGGCGAGGTGACCCTCGCCGATGCGCTCGCCAACTCGCTGAACACCATCGCCGCCCAATTGGTGATGGAGGTCGGGCCGCAGAACGTCGTCAAGGTCGCCCACCGCCTCGGCATCGATTCCGAGATGCAGGCCAATGCCTCGATCGCGCTCGGCACATCCGAAGTCAGCCTCGTCGAGCTGACCTCGGCCTACGCGCCCTTCATGAATGGCGGCTTCAAGGCGACGCCGCATGTGATCCGCCGCATCTCCAAAGCGGACGGCACGGTGCTTTACGAGAATACCTACGACAACCCGCCGCGCGTGCTCGACCCGGCAATCGTCAGCGAAATGAACCAGATGATGGCCAGGGTGCTGACCAAGGGCACCGGCAAGAAGGCGCAGCTCAAGGGCTGGGAGGCGGCCGGCAAGACCGGCACGACGCAATCCTTCCGTGACGCGCTGTTCGTCGGCTACACCTCGAACCTGACGACCGGCGTCTGGTTCGGCAACGACGACGGCAAGTCGATGAAGAAGGTCACCGGCGGCGGCCTGCCGGCCAAGGCCTGGCACGATTTCATGATGGCGGCCCACGAAGGCCTCTCGCCCTCGCCGCTCTTCGGCACGACCGGCGTGCAGCCGGTCTTCGACGAAGGCGTGGGCGCACCGGCCGGCGACTTGGTCTCGGGCGATCCGGAAGCGTTTCCGGAAGCACCTGTCGGGGTCGATGGCGCCGTCGCGGTCGGCCAGCGTCCTGTGGACCAGGGCGGCGCATGGGGCGGCCAGAGCGCGGACGAGAGCAATGGCGGCCTCGTCCCACCGGCCGATGTCGGCCAGGCGACGGGTGCCACGCGCCGCACGACCCTCTTCGACATTTTGACCGGCGGTTGAGCCGGCGCGCGACCGGCGCCACAAGCGTGCGACTGGCGCCTTTCTCACCGGCGGCGGATGGCCCATTTCCAGCTAGGCAAATCCCGCACTTGCATTTGCCCCCAAACGCCCCGCAGAATGCCTTGCAGTCCGAAACGCCGGTCCTTATATACGCCGCATCGGCGCAGTCTCGGCTGCGAAGAAATCCTGAGACCATCCCGTTAGGGGCTGTCTTACGAATGCCTGACCGGGTTCCGACAGTCCGCTGCAAGGAGAGAACGACATGGCTAAAGTTATTGGTATTGACCTGGGAACGACCAACTCCTGCGTCGCCGTCATGGACGGAAAAGATGCGAAGGTGATCGAAAACGCAGAGGGTGCGCGCACGACCCCCTCGATGGTGGCATTCAGCGACGACGGCGAACGTCTCGTCGGCCAGCCGGCCAAGCGCCAGGCCGTCACCAATCCGGAAAACACGCTTTTTGCGATCAAGCGCCTGATCGGCCGGACCTTCCAGGACCCGACCACGCAAAAAGACAAGGGCATGGTTCCTTACAAGATCATCAAGGCTGACAATGGCGACGCCTGGGTCGAAGCGCACGGCAAGGATTATTCGCCGTCGCAGATCTCCGCCATGATCCTCCAGAAGATGAAGGAAACGGCCGAATCCTATCTCGGTGAAAAGGTCGAAAAGGCCGTCATCACCGTTCCGGCCTACTTCAACGACGCTCAGCGCCAGGCAACCAAGGATGCCGGCAAGATCGCCGGTCTCGAAGTTCTGCGCATCATCAACGAGCCGACCGCGGCAGCGCTGGCCTATGGCCTCGACAAGAAGGACGGCAAGACGATCGCCGTTTACGACCTTGGCGGTGGTACCTTCGATATCTCGGTCCTGGAAATCGGCGACGGCGTCTTCGAAGTGAAGTCGACGAACGGCGACACCTTCCTCGGCGGTGAAGACTTCGACATGCGTCTTGTCGAGTATCTTGCCGGCGAGTTCAAGAAGGAACAGGGCATCGACCTGAAGAACGACAAGCTCGCCCTTCAGCGCCTCAAGGAAGCCGCCGAAAAGGCCAAGATCGAACTGTCCTCGTCGCAGCAGACCGAAATCAACCTGCCGTTCATCACGGCTGACGCTTCCGGTCCGAAGCACCTGACGATGAAGCTGTCGCGCGCCAAGTTCGAAAGCCTCGTCGACGACCTGATCCAGCGCACCGTCGCACCGTGCAAGGCAGCCCTCAAGGATGCCGGCGTTTCGGCTGCCGAGATCGACGAAGTCGTTCTCGTCGGCGGCATGAGCCGCATGCCGAAGGTTCAGGAAACCGTGAAGCAGCTGTTCGGCAAGGAGCCGCACAAGGGCGTGAACCCGGATGAAGTGGTCGCCATGGGTGCTGCCATCCAGGCCGGCGTTCTGCAGGGCGACGTCAAGGACGTCCTGCTGCTCGACGTCACTCCGCTGTCGCTCGGCATCGAAACGCTCGGTGGCGTCTTCACCCGCCTGATCGAGCGCAACACGACGATCCCGACCAAGAAGTCGCAGACCTTCTCGACCGCCGACGACAACCAGTCGGCCGTGACGATCCGCGTCTCCCAGGGTGAACGCGAAATGGCCGCCGACAACAAGCTGCTCGGCCAGTTCGACCTCGTCGGCATTCCGCCGGCACCGCGCGGCATGCCGCAGATCGAAGTCACCTTCGACATCGACGCCAACGGCATCGTGCAGGTTTCGGCCAAGGACAAGGGTACCGGCAAGGAACACCAGATCCGCATCCAGGCATCCGGCGGTCTTTCCGACGCCGACATCGAGAAGATGGTCAAGGACGCCGAGGCCAATGCCGAGTCCGACAAGAAGCGCCGCGAAGGTGTCGAAGCCAAGAACCAGGCCGAAAGCCTGATCCACTCCAGCGAGAAGTCGCTGAAGGACTACGGCGACAAGGTTTCGGAAACCGACCGCAAGGCGATCTCCGACGCGATTGCTGCGCTGAAGACCGCCGTCGAAGCCTCCGAGCCGGACGCCGAAGACATCAAGGCCAAGACCAACACGCTCATGGAAGTTTCCATGAAGCTCGGCCAGGCGATCTACGAAGCACAGCAGGCTGAAGCGGCTCACGCGGATGCCTCAGCAGACGCCGCCCGCGATGGCGACGTCGTCGATGCCGACTACGAAGAAGTCAACGACGAGGACGACCGGAAGCGTTCGGCCTAAGTCTTCAAACAGACGAAAAGCCCGGGTTCGCCGGGTTTTTTGTTGCCTGCACAGCCCGGCGCGACGGACAAACATGGCGACAGGCGCCGCCACCCGCTGCAAACGTTACTTTTCCGACAAAAAACCGCGTCTACCGCCGTTCGGGCTATGGTATCGCGCTTCAAGGTTTACTAAATCGGTGGCAAGGTAAACGGGCAGCCGCCGAGCCTTCGCGCTGGCACGCCTTGTCAATAGGACAGTCTTCGACGAATGAAACGTGATCTGTACGAAACGCTTGGGGTTGCCAAGAACGCCGATGAGAAGGAGCTGAAGAGCGCCTTCCGCAAACTCGCGATGAAGTATCACCCGGACAAGAACCCCGGCGACGCGGCAGCAGAGAAGACCTTCAAGGAAATCAACGAAGCCTACGAGACGCTCAAGGACCCGCAGAAGCGCGCGGCGTACGACCGTTACGGTCACGCGGCCTTCGAGCAAGGCGGCATGGGCAACGGCTTCGGCGGCGGCGGTGCCGGCGGCTTCTCCGACATCTTCGAGGACATCTTCGGCGAGATGATGGGCGGCGGACGCCAGCGGCGCTCATCGGGCGGCCGCGAGCGCGGCGCGGATCTTCGCTACAACATGGAGATCTCGCTCGAAGAAGCCTTTAGCGGCAAGACCGCGCAGATCCGCGTCCCGACTTCGATCACCTGCGACGTCTGCAGCGGCTCCGGCGCCAAGCCCGGCACGAGCCCGAAGACCTGCGGCACCTGTCACGGTTCCGGCCGTGTGCGCGCCGCCCAGGGCTTCTTCTCGATCGAGCGCACCTGCCCCACCTGCGGCGGACGCGGCCAGACGATCACCGATCCCTGCGGCAAGTGCCATGGCCAGGGCCGCGTCACCGAAGAGCGCACGCTCTCGGTCAACATTCCGGCCGGCATCGAGGACGGAACTCGCATCCGCCTTTCCGGCGAGGGCGAGGCGGGGCTTCGCGGCGGACCGGCGGGCGACCTCTACATCTTCCTCTCGGTCAGACCGCACGAATTCTACCAGCGTGATGGTGCCGATCTCTATTGCAGCGTGCCGATCTCGATGACGACGGCCGCCCTTGGCGGCAAGTTTGACGTGACGACGCTCGACGGCACCAAGTCGCGCGTGACGGTTCCCGAGGGTACCCAGGCCGGCAAGCAGTTCCGCCTCAAGGGCAAGGGCATGCCGGTGCTGCGCTCGGCCCAGTCCGGCGACCTCTACATCCAGATCCAGATCGAGACGCCGCAGAAGCTGACCAAGCGCCAGCGCGAACTGCTGCAGGAATTCGAGCAGATCTCGTCCAAGGACAACAATCCGGAATCGACGGGCTTCTTCGCCCGGATGAAGGATTTCTTCGACACGCTGAGCGAATAAGGCGCTCCGAGCGTTCCCAAAGCGACCTTGCGCGCCGGAAATGGCGCGCGACGTTGTGCGCTTTACGTCATGGCTGCAAGCTGCCACAGCCCGGCCATGACGAGCGCCACCCCGGCGACACGGGACAAGAGCCGGCCGCCGGGAACGACCTTTTCGGCGAGCACGAAAATGGCGATCGCCGCGATCCAAAATACGTTCATCACCCCGCCGACGAACAGAAGCGCCATCAGCGCCCAGCAGCAGCCAACGCAATAGAGGCCATGCTGCAGCCCGAGGCCGAAGGCAGCGCCTGCCTCGCGGCGGAAACCGCCGTGGCTCTGGATGAAAAGCAGCGGCGCCCGGCATTGCCGGAGGCACCGCTCCTTGAGCGGCGTCCACTGGAGCAGGCCGACGGCAATCAGGACAACGCCGCTCATCGCCTGGCTGGCGCTCGAAAGCATCGGGGTGAGCAGCAGAGCGTGGTCCAGGAGCCATTGCCCGAGAACGGCAATCAGCGCGAACAGGGTCCAGGCCAGCAGATAGCCGCCAGCGAAGTAGCTGGTCGCGGCGAAGGGCTTTCCCTGCTCGGCCGCCTGGCGGCCGACGCGGGCATAGAGCAGGATCATCGGCGTTGCCGACGGCACCATCATGCCCACCATCATCGCGGCCCACATGACAAAGGCGTAGGCAAAGGTCGCCGTGGTCCAGGGACCGGCCGCCGCAGTCGCCATTGACGTCATGGATTTATCTTGCGCCTCCGGGGGCATATTCATCGGCATGTCCATGGGCATATCCATGTCCATGCCAGACCCCATATCCATGCTGCCGGAAGACGCGGGTGCCGTAGCCGTGGCCATGGCCGACGCCAGCCACAGGATGTAGAGCCAACTGACTGCCGTCAACGTGACCAGTGCCACCACGACGATGGCGCGATCGCGTCTCAGCAGAGTTTCGAGCGTCGTATCCCTCATGGCGTCAGTGGATCACGCCGCTTTCAGTCAGGTGTGTTCTGGCAAAATGGGCGTGCGAGTCCGCGAGCGCCAAAGTCAGCGGGCCCTTCGTGTCGGCCCATCCGCGTCCGACTTCGCAGAGATCATATTCAAAACCCTGCGGGAGATTGATGCGAGCCTGGTGGGCGATACCGGTCACCGGGTTGAGGATCGGCTCGCCGCGCGCGGTGATCCAGCCGGGCACATTCAGCCGTGCCGTGCGCCCGCTCACATCGACGTCGAAGTCGATCTCGGCAAAGACCGGATCGTACATGGTCTCGAAGGTGGTCGCGAAGACCTGGAAGAAGGTTGCGCCCGGCTCGGTATCCTCACCGCTCATGATGCGCAGCAGCGCATTGCGCTGCGGCTCCGAGGCGCGGATGTCGATGATCGGCACCACCTGCCCCCGCCCCTCATGGATCGCGCCCGGCCAGGCGGCGATCAGGCCGCAGCGAAGCCCGTCGAGCCGCGTCTCACCGTGATAGCCTTCCTCGATCTCGAAGGCGCCGATGGCACTGCAATGACCTTGTGTCGGCAAAGCATTGAACTGGCAGGGGCAGCCATAGGCACAGTTGCAATGAATGAACTCGCGCCCCTTCATCATCCATCTGACACTCGTCATCGTCTCCTCCCGGGATCTGATCGGTGTTCGTCTCGCGGCTCCGCCGCGAACGGATGCATTCCATTAGACCGCAGAAATATACTCTCCTCCTATCCCATTGCCAACGGAGGCAAGCACGACAGCGCCGCGGATCCGGTGGGACACGCGGCGCTTGAAGAGAGTGCGCTGGCCGTTCAGATCGCTGGCACCAGCACGATCACAGCGTCGCCATGCCGCCGTCAACGATCAACTCGGCGCCGACGGTGAAGGTGGCTTCGTCGGAGGCGAGGAAGACGACCGCCTTGGCGATCTCGCTCGGGTCGCCGAAGCGGCCAAGCGGGATCTGCGCGGCGATGGCATCCACAACCTGCCTGTTTTCCTCGGGCGTCGGGGCGTGACCATCATGGAGCGGCGTGCGGATCGGACCGGGGCTGACGGCATTCACCCGGATGCCGCGGCCGATGAGCTCGCCGGACAGCGTGCGCGCCAGCGAGAGAAGTCCCGCCTTGGTCAGCGCATAGACGCTCGACGTCGGCATGCCGATATGGGCGTTGATCGAAGTGTTGAGCACGACCGAAGCCCGCTTCGAGAAAACAGGCAGCAGCGCCTGGATCAGGAAATACGGTCCCTTGAGGTTGATGGCGAGCGAACGGTCAAAACTTTCTTCGTCCCACTGTTCGATCGGCTGCAGCTTGGCGATGCCGGCATTGACGAACAAGATATCGAGCGTGCCGAAGGCGGCGCGGATCTTTTCGGCGACCGCCGCTTGACCGGCGACATTACCGGCATCCGCCTCGATGATGAGGGCCGCCTCGCCAAGGATCGCACGAGCTTCGGCGATGTTCTTCGGATTGGTGCCGGTCACGGCGACCCTTGCGCCTTCGGCAATGAACTGGCGCGCGGTTTCGAGGCCGATGCCGCTGGTGCCGCCGGTGATCAGTGCCGTCTTGTTCTCTAAACGTGACATGATGAAAGTCCTCTTGCTGGGTTGAAGAAGAGGTCGGTTCGATTGGCTGGAACCGTCGTCCTCGGATGCTGAGAAATATGGCGGAACACGATCGTTCGGATTAGTCTTCCAATTCTGGAACTCGAATTCGGAAAAGCCGAACGATGATGAAAATCGAAGGAATAGCCGCCTTTGTTGCGGTCGCCGAAGCCGGCTCGATCAGCGAAGCGGCGCGGCGCCTGCGTCTGTCGAAATCCGTCGTCAGCGAAAGGGTTGCAGAGCTGGAGCGGACGCTCAACGCCACGCTGCTCCATCGCACGACGCGTAAGCTGACGCTCACCGAGGATGGCATCGCCTTCCGCGAGCGTGCCGTCCGGATCGTCGGTGAGGTGCAGGCCGCTGCCAGCGATCTTGCCGAACGCCGCGGGCTCCTGACGGGACCGCTCAGGATCGCTGCGCCTGTCAGTTTCGGCCGCCGGCATCTCGGTCCAGCACTCTATCCGTTCCTGGCGCGCCATCCGGAAATCGAACTGACGCTCGATCTCGACGACCGCCGGGTGGACGCGGCGTCGGAAGGCTATGACGCGATCGTCCGCCACGGCGTGATCGCCGATTCTCGCCTGGTCGTCTGGAAGCTTGCGGGAAGCCGGCGTCTGCTCGTCGCCGCGCCGGATTATCTCGGGCGCCACGGCACGCCGGCTTCGCTTGCCGACCTCGGAGGCCATCGCGGCATCTTCTACACCAATCGCGGCGCGGCCGACTGGCGGTTCGAGGGACCTTCAGGGGCAACGGTCGTCCGGGCGCGCCTGGCGCTCGGCATGAACAATGGCGACATGATGCACGATGCCGCCGTCGCCGGACTTGGCATCGCGCTGCTGCCCGCCTTCATCGCCGGTCCCGCGGTGCGCGAAGGGCAACTGCGCGAGATCGATGTCGGGCTGCGCCCGGAGCCCGAATTCATCTATATGGCTCATCCGGAAGGCCGACGGGTCTCGGCCAAGCTCCGGGCCATCGCCCAACATCTGAAGGAAGCGTTCGGCGATCCGCCCTATTGGGATCCGTGACGCATTCCTGCAACCTCGGCGCAATCGTTGCCGGCGATGGTTCCTCACCGATTGCCGATCAAGTCTCGTCAGAAGCTTGATCGACGCCGGCTGGCATCCTCTCCACCTTTGCAACCAAAGATTGGCTTCCTATCTTTTCATCATGCGGACCTTCTTTCTGAACTGGATCGTCGTCATGACGCTTTGCACCACCGCCCATGCGGGTTCCCCTTCCACGGCCCCGACCGATGCCGAAATCCTGGATATTCTGACCGACCGCATCGACAAGCAGCAACAGTCGATCGGCATCGTCGTCGGCATCACCGACGCCAATGGCCGGCGCATCGTCGCGCACGGCCATCCCGCCAAAGGCGACCGGCGTCCCGTCGATGGGCGCACCGTGTTCGAGATCGGCTCGGTCACCAAGGTATTCACCGCACTGCTGCTCGCCGACGCGGTCGAGAGAGGTACGCTCGGCCTCGATATGCCCGTCTCGACATTGCTGCCGTCCGGCGTGACCATGCCGGAGGACAAGCAGGTTCCGATCACGCTGGCAGACCTGGCGACGCACATGTCGGGCTTGCCGCGGCTACCGAGCAACCTGGCGCCGGCCGACATCACCAATCCCTATGCGGACTACGACACCACCAGGCTCTACAGCTTTCTCTCCGGCCACAAACCGCTGCGCCGCCCGGGCGTCGAGCACGAATACTCCAATCTCGGCGCGGGGCTTCTCGGCCACGTGCTGGCGCTGAAGGCCGGGCTTTCCTATGAGGATCTTGTCGGAAGACGCATCGCCAAGCCGCTCGGCCTCAAGGATACGGCCATCACGCCGCAGCCCGACTGGTCCGAACACCGGGCAACGGGCCACGATGCGGCACTGGAGCCGGTGAGAGACTGGGATCTCAACGCGCTGCAGGGGGCCGGTGCCCTGCGCTCCACCGCGGAAGACCTGCTGATCTTCCTCGAGGCCGCCATGGGGAAAACGCAATCACCATTGGCGTCCGCCTTCGCCACCCTGCTGGCGACACGCCAGCCGCTCGGCGAGGACGCGGGCGAGCAGGCGCTGGGCTGGGTGATTTCCGGTAAGGGCGACGAGCGGGTGATCTGGCACAATGGCGGCACTGGCGGCTATCGATCCTTCGTCGGCTACCGTCCGTCGACCGGGATCGGCGTCGTCGCCCTGTCGAACACGTCGACCGAAGTGGGCGTCGACGATATCGGCCAACATCTGCTCAACCGGAACGTCCCGCTTGCGCCCGCCGCCGTCCGGCGCACTGCCATAACGGTCGATCCGGCGACCTACGATGCCTATCTCGGCACCTACAGGCTGGCGCCAGGTTTCGACCTGACGATCTTCCGTGATGGCAATCGGCTGTTTGCCCAGGCAACCGGCCAGGACCGGCTTGAAATCCTTCCGGAGGCCGAGCATCGGTTCTTTGCGAAGCTCATCGATGCGCAGATCAGCTTCACGCTCAACGGCACCCGCGCCGAAAGCCTGACCTTGCATCAGGGCGGGCGGGACAGCCCTGCGCCGCGCGTAGAGAAATGATGCATATCTCCCGCCCCAAAAGGCGGGAGATGGTCCCTGTATCGATCAGAACAGCAGATCGATCGTGAAGTAGGCGAGGGCCGAGATCGCCGCTGCCGCCGGCATGGTGATGAACCAGGCAATCACGATATTGCCTGCAAGCCCCCAACGCACGGCCGAGACGCGCCGCGCCGCGCCGACGCCGATGATCGCGCCGGTGATGGTGTGCGTCGTCGAAACCGGAATGCCGAGCCAGGTGGCGGCAAAGAGCGTGATCGCTCCGCCCGTTTCGGCACAGAAACCCTGCATCGGATTGAGCCTGGTGATCTTCGAGCCCATGGTGTGAACGATGCGCCAGCCGCCGAACAGCGTGCCGAGCGCGATCGCCGCCTGGCAGGTGATCACGACCCAGAAGGGAACGTAGAACTCCGAACCGAGATACCCTTGCGAGAAGAGCAGAACGGCGATGATGCCCATGGTCTTCTGCGCGTCATTGCCACCGTGACCGAGAGAATAGAGCGACGCCGAGACGAACTGCATCACGCGGAAGGTGCGATCGACGGCAAAGGGCGTCTGCCGCACGAACAGCCAGGAGACGATCAGCACCAGCATCAGCGCCAGGAAAAAGCCGATCGCCGGCGACATGAAGATGGCGCCGACGGTCTTGAGAAGACCAGTCCAGACGATGGAATTGAAGCCCGTGCTGGCAAGGCCGGCGCCGACAAGGCCGCCGATCAGCGCGTGCGACGAGCTCGACGGAATGCCGAACAGCCAGGTGACGATGTTCCAGACGATCGCCCCCATGAGCGCCGAGAAAATCACCAGCGGTGTCACGATGCCGGGATCGATGATGCCCTTGCCGAGCGTCTCGGCCACGTGCAGACCGAAGAACAGGAAGGCGATGAAGTTGAAAAAGGCCGCCCATAGGACCGCATATTGCGGCCTGAGCACCCGCGTCGAGACGATCGTCGCGATGGAGTTGGCCGCATCGTGCAAGCCGTTCAGGAAGTCGAAGAACAGCGCGATGGCGATCAATCCCGCGAGCAACGGAAAGGCGAGCGTCGCATCCATCAGACGTTCTCGATCACGATGCCGCTGATTTCATTGGCAACGTCCTCGAACCGGTCGATGACTTTTTCCAGCTGGCCATAGATCTCGCTGCCGACGATATAGGCCATCGCGTTGCCCGTGCCGTAGCGGTGGAACAACTCCTTGAGGCCTTGCTCGTGCAGTTCGTCGGAATGTCCCTCGATGCGGGTGACCTCCTCGGCGATGGCGATAAGGCGGTCGTGATTGGCGCCGATGCGATCCAGCAGCGGGACAGCCTCGGCAATCAGGTGCGCAGCCCGGCCGACGATCGCGCCCATTTCGCGCATGCCGGGTTCGAAGCTCTTCTGTTCGTAGAGCCTGATCGTCTTGACCGTCTTGTGCATCATGTCGATGGCGTCGTCCATCGACTGGATCAGGTCCTTGATGTCGCCGCGGTCGAAGGGCGTGATGAAGGAGCGACGGACTGCCAGCAGCACTTCGGCAGTGATGTGGTCCGCTTCATCTTCGAGCGCGACGATGCGGTCGCACTGTTTCTCCATGTCATCGCCGCCGGCAAGCAGCTTGTCGAGCGCCTCGGCGGCGCCGACGACGGTGAGCGAGTGTTTTGCGAAAAGCTCGAAAAAGCGATCCTCGCGGGGAAGTAGTTTGCGGAACCAAGCCAGCATCACAAATATGTCCATTCGTGGATTGTCATGAAACTGTCATATTGGACCGGAGCGCCCAAGAAAAGCACCTGATCCAAGGGGTTTGTCGCCTTTCCCCCGCCGAAATCGGCCAAGTTGCACCGATATGGACAGGTATGCCGTTTCACCTTGCCTTGGCGCCTGCTTTCGTCCTAGCTGGCGCCCAACCTCGAATCCGGACTGCCGATGCCACACAAGGTCTTTCTCAACCGCCTGAAGCTCACGGAGTTCCGCAACTATGCGGCCCTCTCGCTGGAGCTCGACCAGCGCCACGTGGTGCTGACGGGAGAGAACGGCGCCGGCAAGACCAACCTGATGGAGGCAGTCTCGTTCCTCTCTCCCGGTCGGGGCTTACGGCGTGCGGCCTATGCCGATGTCACACGTGTCGGCGCCGGTGACGGCTTCTCTGTCTTTGCCGCTGTCGAGGGCATGGACGGGCCGGTCGAAATCGGTACCGGCACCGCCGGCGTGACCGAGGGGCAGTCCCGACGACTGCGGCTCAACGGAACGGCAGCGGCGAGCGTCGACGAGCTGACCGATCACCTGCGCGTCCTCTGGCTGACCCCGTCGATGGACGGCCTCTTCACCGGGCCCTCTTCCGATCGGCGGCGCTTTCTCGATCGGCTGGTGCTTTCGCTTGATCCGGAACATGGCCGCCGCGCCAGCGAGTTCGACCGTGCGATGCGCAGCCGCAACCGCCTGCTGACCGAGTTTCGCCCGGACCCGGCCTGGCTGACCGCGATCGAACGCGAGATGGCTGGCCTCGGCGTTTCCATGGCGCTGGCGCGGCAGGAAATGCTCGGCCTGCTCACCGCGCTCGTCGAACGGAACGTGGACGGCGATGTTTTTCCGTCGGCGCGGCTGGCGCTATCCGGATTTCTCGACGACGAAGGTCATCGCCCGGCCTATGATCTCGAAGAGCAATATCTGACGATGCTGCGGGATGGACGGCCGCGCGACGCAGCGGCAGGCCGCACGCTCGACGGGCCGCATCGGAGCGACCTGCTCGTTCGCCACCGCGAGAAGGATATGGAGGCGGCACGCTGCTCGACCGGTGAGCAGAAGGCGCTGCTCGTCGGCCTGGTGCTGGCGCATGCACGTCTCGTCGGCGACATGACCGGCCACGCGCCGATACTTCTGCTCGACGAGATCGCAGCGCATCTCGACATCAACCGGCGCGCGGCCCTGTTCGACCTCGTCGACGGCCTCGGCGGCCAGGCCTTCATGACCGGCACGGACCAGGCGATGTTCGAGGCACTTGGCGATCGCGGCCGCTTCCTGACCGTTTCGCACGGCAGCGTTACGGGATAAGCAGGAGCCGGATGAGGAAAGTGTTTGCGGTTTTTCGCACGGAACCCGCTCTCCCTCATGGGCGTCGATCACGTTTATGATTTGGCCGAGCCGACCCAAGATCTAGAGATCGGCCGCCGCCGAGGAGGATGTTGCCATGACCGGTGAGAACAAGCTCGACCAATCGGAGATCTCGCGCTACGCCCGCCATATCGTGCTTCCGGAAATCGGCGGCGCCGGCCAGCAGAAGCTGAAGGCGGCGAACGTGTTGGTCATCGGCGCCGGTGGTCTCGGCGCGCCGGTGCTGCACTACCTCGCGGCCGCCGGCATCGGTCGCATCGGTATCGTCGACGACGACACCGTTTCGCTCTCCAACCTGCAGCGACAGGTCATCCATCGCACCGAGGACATCGGCCGCGCCAAGGTCGAGCGGGCGGCGGAAGCAATTGTCTCGCTCAATCCGCATGTCGTCGTCGAAGGCCACCAGATCAGGCTTAACCCCGACAATGCCGAGGCGCTGTTCCGGCAATATCACCTGGTGATCGACGGCTCGGACAATTTCGACACGCGCTACCTCGCAGCCGATACGGCGGCCAAGGTGGGCATTCCGCTGGTGACCGGCGCCGTCGGTCGCTTCGACGGATCGCTGACGGTGCTGATGCCGTACAAGGCCGGCGCGGACGGCCGGCCGAACCCCTCCTATCGCGATCTCTTTCCCGAAGCGCCGCCGGCGGGCGTCGTGCCCTCCTGCGCCGAAGCGGGCATCGTCGGCGCCTTGACCGGCGTCATCGGCACGCTCCAGGCGATGGAAGCGATCAAGGTGATTGCCGGTTTCGGCGAGCCGCTCGTCGGGCGGCTGTTGATGTATGACGCGCTGACGGCGCAGTTCAACACCATCCGCTATCGTCGCAGAGCATAGGCCGACCATGGTACAGATCTTTCGCATCGACGAAACATTCGACCGGCACGAGGCGTTGCTGGCGCTTATCCTCGGTGCCTTCTCCTACATGGACGGGCAGATCGACCCGCCCTCGTCGGCGCATGCATTGAACATCGAATCGCTCCGGCAAAAGATCGCTGACGAGATCGCCTTCGGCGTCAGCGACGGCGAAAGGCTCGTCGGCTGCATCTTCTGCAAACCCGAGGCCGATTGTCTCTATATCGGCAAGCTCGCCGTTGCTCCGCAGACACAAGGAAAGGGCATCGGCCGACTGCTGCTCGCGGAAGCGGAAATGACGGCGCGATCCCTCGGCCTTCCCGCACTGCGGCTGCTGACCCGCATTGAACTCGTCGACAACCACCGCGCCTTTGCCGCCTGGGGATTCGTCCAGAGCGGCACGATGTGCCATCCCGGCTTTACCCGGCCGACGGCAATCGAGATGCGCAAGACGCTCTAGCTTTCAATCCGGACGGACAGCGGCATGTCGGAGCCGCGCGCTGTTTCGCGATCAATCGCGGCCCGGAAGCACGCGGTCCGGCGGGCGGTGACCGTCGAAGAAGGTGCGGATGTTGATCACCACCTTGTCGCCCATGTCGATCCGGCCCTCCAGCGTCGCCGAGCTCATGTGCGGCAGCAGCACGACCTTGCCTTCGCCGGCGAGCTTGATCAGCTTCGGATTGACGGCCGGCTCGTTCTCGAAGACGTCGAGACCGGCGCCGGCGATCTTGCCTTCGCGCAGGCACTTGATCAGCGCCGTCTCGTCGATGATGCCGCCACGGGCGGTGTTGACGATGTAGCTGTCAGGTCGCATCAGCGCCAGGCGGCGGGCCGAGAGCAAATGATAGGTCGCCGGCGTCGACGGGCAGTTGACCGAAACGATATCGACGCGGGCAAGCATCTGGTCGAGGCTGTCCCAGTAGGTCGCCTCCAGCATCTCTTCGGTCTCCGCCTTTACCCGGTGGCGGTTGTGGTAGTGGATCGAGAGGCCGAAGGCCTTGGCACGGCGGGCAACGGCGGTGCCGATCCGGCCCATGCCGACGATGCCGATGCGCTTTCCCGCAATGCGCCGGCCAAGCATCCAGGTCGGCGACCAGCCGGCCCATTCGCCCTTGCGGTCGGTCAGGATCTGCGCACCTTCGGCGAGCCGTCGCGGAACCGCGAGAATCAGAGCCATCGCCATGTCGGCCGTGTCTTCGGTCAGCACGTTCGGCGTGTTGGTGACGGTGATGCCCTTGCGCGCGGCGGCATCGACATCGATGTTGTCGACGCCGTTCGAGAAGCTGGCGATCAGCTTCAGTTGCGGGCCGGCCTGCTCGATCAGCGCCGCATCGATGCGATCGGTCACCGTCGGCACCAGCACGTCGGCGCGCTTCACCGCCGCGACAAGCTCCGGCTGGCTGCGCGGCGTGTCGTCGATGTTCAACTCCGCGTCGAAGAGTTCGCGCATGCGCGTCTCGACGATATCCGGCAATTTGCGGGTGATGTAGACCGTGGGCTTCTTCTTGCTTGTCATTGCTGCGACGGGCCTTGTTGACGGGTCTTTAACCAAGTTGGGCGATACTTTCTCCCTGTAGCCGCATTTTCTACCAGACCCCACCGGGAAGACAAACAAAACTCGCGTCGTCGTCCCCGCGATTTCAGCCCGCGGACTGGGCCTCGAATAAACTGCGCCTGCATGAGCTATTGCCACGGATAATGAGCTTCGTCATGCGTCATGTCATTTCCAGATTCTCGTTCTCGTTGATCGCCGCCTGCCTTGGCGCCGGGATCATGACGTCGGCGGCTTACGCTCAAGCCGCCAAGGGCGCCAGCGGACTGCCGCTGCCGCGATTCGTCAGCCTCAAGTCCAAGAGCGTCAATCTCAGGATCGGCCCGAGCGTCGATTACGCGGTCGCGTTCCGCTACATGAAGCCCGGCGTGCCGGTGGAGATCATCCAGGAATACGATAACTGGCGCCGTATCCGCGATGCCGACGGCACCGAAGGCTGGGTGAACCAGGCGCTGCTTTCCGGCGACCGCACGGCGGTGGCAGCGCCCTGGATGCGCGGCAAGGGCGAAGGCGTCTTCGTCAACATGCGCCGCGACCCGCAGGGAACGGCCCCGATCACCGCCCGCATGGAACCTGGCGTCATCGTGCGTGTCGGCGAGTGCAATGGCGACTGGTGCCATGTCGAGACGCAGGGCGTCGAAGGCTGGATCGCCCAGAGCGAGCTCTGGGGTGCCTATCCGGGCGAGGCCTTCAAGTAAGGCCGCACCCGCTTTTCGCAAGATTCAAATCAGGGCGAATCAGTCGAGAGCGGCCTGCTTGGCGGCGGTTGCCAGCGACACCATCGGCCGTGGTCCGATCTGACCGATGACGATGCCAGCGGCGAGGTTGCCAAGCTTGCTGCAATCTTCGAGCGAGCGTCCGGTCGTGTAGCCGTACAGGAAGCCCGCAGCATAGAGATCGCCGGCGCCGGTGGTATCGACGACTTGGGCGATCGGCTTTGCGCCGACGCGGACCCGCTCTTCTCCACGCACGACCACGGACCCTTCCTCGCTGAGCGTCACGGCGGCGAGCTTGCAATCGTTCGAGAGTTTTTCCAGCGCCAGATCGAAATCCTCGGTCTCGTAGAGCGCCAGCGCTTCCTGCTTGTTGGCGAAGACGATATCGACCGTGCCGGAACGCATGAGCTCGAGGAACTCGTCGCGGTAGCGGTGGACGCAAAAGCTGTCCGAGAGCGTGATCGCGGTTTCGCGGCCGTTTTCGTGGGCGATCCGGGCGGTTTCGCGGATCGCGTCCTTGGCCCGCGGCGGGTCCCATAGATAGCCTTCGAAATAGGTCACCTTGGACTGGGCGACGACGTCAGCCTCAACGTCCTCGGGGCCAAGCTCGACGCAGGCGCCGAGGTAGGTGTTCATCGAACGCTCGCCGTCCTCGGTGACGAAGATCATCGAGCGCGCGGTCGGCGGCACGCTTTCGAGCGGCTTCGTCTCGAAGTAAACGCCCTGGGCGCGGATGTCGTGCGCGAAGATCTCGCCGAGCTGGTCGCTCGCGGTCTTGCCGAAATAGGCGGCACGGCCGCCGAGGCTGGCGACACCGGCTGCCGTATTGCCGGCGCTGCCGCCGGACGCTTCGACCGCCGGGCCCATGCGCGAGTACAACAACTCGGCGCGTTCGGCATCGATGAGGTTCATGGCGCCCTTTATGATGCCGTTTTCATTGAGAAAGGCGTCGTCGCAGCGCGCGATGATATCCACGATGGCATTGCCGATCGTCAGCACGTCGTATTTTGTCATGAACCTCGTCCGGTCTCCGTGATGGCCGGTGTTCGTTAATACCGGTTTTCCGGCCATTTGGAAGACAAAAGACGCGTGCCGGCTCCTCACGCCGTAGGAAGCGCGCTTTCATCATATGCGGCGGCGAAATCGGCGCTCGGCGGAATGGGCTTGATGACATCGATCAGCACGCCGTTCGGGTCGGCGGTGATGAAATGACGCTGGCCGAAGTCCTCGTCGCGCAACGTCTTGAGGATCGGCAAGCCGGCGGCAAGCGCCTCAGCATAGATGCGGTCCGGATCCTCGACCTCGAAATTCAAGAGAAGACCGCGGGTCGGAGCGCGCGCCTCCTCCGGGATTGTCTCGTGACGGTAGTCGAGCACGGCCAGCGCCACGTGGTCGTCTTCGACCGACTGCAGATGCACATACCAGTCGCTGGTGAAGAGCGCCTGGAAGCGAAAATGCTCGATGTAGAAGGCGGCGGTTCCGGCAACATCTGATGTCATGATGACCGGATAGTAGCTCGTCGATTTCATGGCTTTCCCTCGCTCGCGCAATATCATACAATCTGTATGTATCCAATTAACATACAGGCTGAATGTATGCAACAGGAGAACTCCCGCCGCTCCAACCGTGAGCGATCCGACACGACGCGCGCCGCGATCCTTGATGCCGCCCGTGGCCTCTTCGTCACCAGGGGTTATGCCGATACCTCCACGCCCGACATCGTCGCCGCCGCCGGATTGACCCGCGGCGCGCTCTATCACCACTTCGAAGACAAGAAGGCGCTGTTCCGCGCCGTGGCGGAGCGCGAAGCAGGCGCCGTGGCGGCATCGATCGAGCAGGCGACGGCCGATGGCCTGACGCCGCGCGAGGCGCTGAAGGTCGGTGCCCGCGCCTATTTCGACGCAATGCGCGAGCCGGGCCGGATCCGCCTGCTGCTGCTCGACGGCCCGGCGGTGCTCGGCAGGCAGGACATGGTGGCGATCGACGCGGCCAATGCGCAGAGAACCCTGGCGGAAGGCCTTGCCGAAGCGATGGCGCCGGCAGCTCCCAAACGCGAGAAACTATCCGCCATGGCATCGCTGCTCTCGGCGGCATTCGATCGCGCAGCCCTCGACATCGCCGACGGCGCGTCGCGCGAGATCTATGCGGAGACGATCGGCACGCTGATCGATCGGATGGTGTCGGCCTGACGCCAATCCCGCCGAGGTCGTAGTCTCAGCTTGCGGCGGAGATGGTCTGCGGCGGCAGTTCGACGAGCGGCGCCGGGATATCGCAGGTCTTTTCCGGCGACTTGCAGAGATCGGCGATGACGCAGCGTTCGCATTCGGGCTTGCGCGCCTTGCAGCAATAGCGCCCGTGCAGGATCAGCCAGTGGTGCGCGTGGTAGAGATACTCGTCCGGGATGATCTTGATCAGCTTGTCTTCCACCTCGTCCGGCGTCTTGCCCGGCGCCAGACAGAGCCGGTTGGCGATGCGGAAGATGTGGGTGTCGACGGCAATCGTCGACTGGCCGAAAGCCATGGAGAGCACCACATTGGCGGTCTTGCGGCCGACGCCGGGCAAGGTCACCAGCTCTTCGCGCGTGCGGGGCACCTCTCCGCCGAAATCGCGGATCAGCTTTTCGCTGAGCGCGATGACGTTCTTCGCCTTGTTGCGGTAGAGACCGATGGTCTTGATGTAGTCCCGGAGCTTCTCCTCCCCGAGCGCCAGCATCTTCTCCGGCGTATCGGCGACGGCGAAGAGCGCCCGCGTCGCCTTGTTGACGCCGGCATCGGTCGCCTGCGCCGAAAGCGCCACGGCGACGACCAGCGTGAACGGATTGACGTGCTCCAGCTCTCCCTTCGGCTCCGGCCGCTGGATCGAGAAGCGGCGGAAGATCTCCTTGAGCTCGTCCCGGCTATAGAGGCTCTTCACGCGCGGAGTCGCGCGGCGAGCGGTCGCCGACTTCGGTTTTGCGGCGCCAACGGGCAATTTCAGCTTCACGTTTTTCATGATGCATCTATAGTCAAAGGTCATGACCAATGGCAACGTCACCACCCCGCCCGAAGATGCGCCGGTCTTCACCGCCGAGCTCACGCCCTATCGCTCGCTCGGGCGCCGCGGCTTCAAGATCTTCTTTCTGATCGCCGGGCTTTTGAGCCTCGTGCACGCCTTCGTCTTCTTCGTCATCGGCGCCTGGCCGGTCGTGTTCTTCTTCGGCCTCGACTATCTGCTGCTCTTCGGCGCCTTCTGGCTGAACAATCGCTCGTCACTCAGCCGCGAGGAGGTCAGCGTTTCCAGGACCGATGTTTCCGTGCGTAAGTTCACCCCCTCCGGAAAGATCACCGAACACCGGTTCAATCCTTTCTGGGCGCGCTTCAACGTCGCCCGGCACCAGGAGATCGGCATCGTCTCGATGACGATCAGTGGCGGTGGCCGGCGGACCGATATCGGTTCGTTTCTCAATCGCGACGACCGCGAGACCTTCGCGGTCGCGCTTTCGGGCGCGCTTGCGACCGTTCGCCGCCGCTGACGCCCGCCGACCGACAAAAGGGATCCAAATCCGCGCATTCGCTCAAGTTTCGGGTGGTTGCCGGGACCGCCAAATGGTTACCTGTGGCACGACAGGAGAAGAGCCATGAACATTGCGACATCCGTACCTACAGACATCACGCCGAAAGGCACCGACTACGATACGGTCAGCCGCGTGATCGAAATGCTGACCGAGGACTATCGCGACCAGCCGTCGCTCGAAACCGTGGCGCAGCGCCTGAAACAATCGCCGACGCAGCTTCAGAAGGTCTTCACCCGCTGGGCGGGGCTTTCGCCGAAAGCCTTCATTCAGGCCGTGACGCTCGACCATGCCAAACGTCTGCTGCGCAAGGAAGACATGCCGCTGCTCGAAACCAGCATCGAGGTGGGGCTATCAGGACCGAGCCGCCTGCACGACCTGTTCGTGACCCACGAGGCGATGTCACCCGGCGAATGGAAGGCGCGCGGCGAAGGTCTGACGATCCGCTACGGCTACCACCCCTCCCCCTTCGGCACCGCGCTCGTGATGATCACCGAGCGGGGACTTGCCGGCCTTGCCTTCAACGATGCCGGCGGCGAACAGGCGAGCTTCGACGACATGGCGCAGCGCTGGCCGAACGCCAGCTACATCGAGGACAGCGCGGCGACCGCCTACTATGCTGCGCGCATCTTCGATCCGTCGCGCTGGCGCCCGGACGAGCCGCTGCGCATCTTCCTGATCGGCTCCGATTTCCAGATCCGGGTGTGGCAGGCGCTGTTGAGGATCCCGCTCGGCTGCGCCACCACCTATTCGAACATCGCCGGAAACATCGGCCAGCCGACGGCGTCGCGCGCGGTCGGTGCTGCCGTCGGCCGCAACCCGATCTCCTTCGTGGTCCCCTGCCATCGCGCGCTCGGCAAGAGCGGGGACCTCACCGGCTATCACTGGGGTCTGACGCGCAAGCGCGCGATCCTCGGATGGGAGGCCGGAAAGGCGGCGGAGGGCACGATCTGATAGGTCACACAGTTCCGGACGGACCGTTTCACACGTTTCCTGGAACTGCTTGGCAAAACAAAAAGGGCGCCCGCGCGGCGCCCCTTCTTCATTCTGCATTCCGGGAGCGCTCAGTGGGCGCCGGACATGTCGCCCAGCACTTCCTTGGAAGCGACGGTCGAGTCGGCATTGAGCTTGTAGACCATCGGCACGCCCGTCGCGAGGTTGAGCTTCAGGATCTGCTCCTTGGTCAGGCGGTCGAGCACCATGACCAGCGAGCGCAGCGAGTTGCCGTGGGCGGCAACCAGGACCTTCTGGCCGGACAGCACGCGCGGCAGAATCTCGGTCAGGTAATAGGGCCAGACGCGGGCGCCGGTGTCGCGCAGGCTTTCGCCGCCCGGAGGCGGAACGTCGTAGGAGCGGCGCCAGACATGCACCTGCTCCTCGCCCCACTTCTCACGTGCGTCGTCCTTGTTGAGGCCCGCGAGATCGCCGTAGTCGCGCTCATTCAGCGCCTGGTCGCGGATCGTTTCGAGCGAGGACTGGCCGACGGCGTCGAGCACGAACTGGCAGGTGCGCTGGGCGCGGACGAGGGCCGAGGTGAAGGCGATGTCGAATTTGATGCCGTAGTCGGCAAGCGCCTTGCCGCCGGCCTTGGCTTCCTCGACGCCGAGTTCCGTCAGGTCCGGATCGCGCCAGCCGGTGAACAGGTTCTTGAGGTTCCAGTCGCTCTGGCCATGCCGGACGAGGACGAGAGTACCGCTCATGTCGAATTCCCCTTGAGACTTGAGAGTGAAAAGGTCAGTTGAGCCCGAGAACATCGAGCATGGAGTAAAAGCCGGGCTTCTGGTCGCGGGCCCAAAGCGCGGCGGTGACGGCGCCACGCGCGAAGATGGAACGATCCGTAGCGCTGTGCGACAGCGTCACCTGCTCGCCTTCGCCGGCGAGAATGACCGAATGCTCGCCAACGACCGAGCCGCCCCGCAGCGTCGCAAAACCGATCGTGCCGGCCGGACGCGGGCCGGTATGGCCGTCACGCACGCGCACCGAATTGTCGGCAAGGCTGATGCCGCGGCCCCTTGCCGCCGCTTCGCCAAGAAGCAGCGCCGTGCCCGAGGGCGCATCCACCTTGTGCTTGTGATGCATTTCGAGGATTTCGATGTCCCAGTTGGCGGGGTCGAGGGCCCGCGCCGCCTTCTCCGTGAGCACGCCGAGCAGGTTCACGCCGAGGCTCATGTTGCCCGACTTGACGATGCGGGCGTGGCGCGCGGCGGCGCGAATCTTCGCCTCGTCGTCGGCCGAGCAGCCGGTGGTCCCAATGATATGAACGATACGGGCCTGGGCCGCGAGGCCGGCGAACTCGACTGTGCCCGCCGGCGCCGTGAAATCAAGCACGCCTTCGGCCTCGACGAAAGCCTCGAGCGGCTGGTCGGTGACCGGCACGCCGATCGGTCCGAGACCGGCCAGTTCGCCGGCGTCACGGCCGATGAAGGGGGAACCCGGGCGTTCGATGGCGGCGTGCAGGCTGACGCCACCCATCGCGTGAACCGTGCGAATCAGCGTCTGGCCCATGCGGCCAGCGGCACCCACCACCACGAGCTTCATATCGGTTTCGCCCATCGGTGATTTCCTTCTCGTCCGTTTTTAGATTTCGGCGCCGGCCGGCGCTTCGGGAGCCTTGGCCTCAGGCGACTGACCCTGGAGATTGTGCAGCCGAGCGTAGAGACCCTCCGGTCGCCGTGCAAGGTCGGCATGCGTCCCCTCCTCGACAACGGAACCATCCTTCATGACGATGATCTTGTCGGCATTGACGACGGTCGAGAGGCGATGCGCGATGACGATCACCGTGCGGCCGTTCATGGCGTGATCGAGTGCCTTCTGCACGGCGGCTTCCGATTCGGTATCGAGCGCCGAGGTGGCCTCGTCGAGCAGCAGGATCGGGGCGTTGCGCACGAGCGCGCGGGCGATCGACAGGCGCTGACGCTGACCACCGGAAAGCGTCATGCCGTTCTCGCCGACGGGAGTGTCGTAACCCTGCGGCTGCGCCAAAATGAAATCATGCGCATAGGCAAGCCGTGCGGCTTCCTCGATCTCCGCGTCGGTCGCGTCGATGCGGCCGTAGCGGATGTTGTCGCGGATCGATCCTTCGAAGAGATAGGGTTGCTGCGAGACATAGGCGATGCCCTGGCGCAGCGACTGCTTGGTGACGTCGGCGATGTCCTGTCCATCGATCAGGATCTGGCCGGAAGCCGGATCATAGAACCGCGGGATGAGGCTGATGACCGTCGATTTGCCGGCGCCGGAGGGACCGACGAGCGCCGTCGTCTTGCCGCCTTCGGCGACGAAGCTGACGCCTTTCAGAACCTCGTCGCCATTGGCGTATTGGAAGCGGACATCGCGTAGCTCCACGGCGGCGCCGGTGAAGGCCAGCTCCTTGGCATCGGGCTTGTCGCGCTGGTGCGGCACGGTGTCGAGGATTTCATAGACCATGCGGGCATTGACGGCGGCCCGTTCCAGCGAGACCTGCAGCCGCGCCAGCCGGCGGGCCGGATCGTAAGCCATCAGCAGGGCCACCACGAAGGCGAAGAAGGCGCCGGGCGGCACGTCGGCATAGATCGAGCGGAAGGCGGAATAGGCGAGAACGGCGGAAATCGCGAGGCCGGCGAAGGTCTCGGTCATCGGTGCCGTGCGCTCGCTTAAGCGCGCGATGCGGTTCGCCCGGTTCTCGGCCCGATCGATGATGGCCTCGACCTTGCCGCGCAGTTCGCCTTCCATGGTGAAGGCCTTGACGATGGTGATGCCCTGGATCGTTTCCTGCATCGCGCCGAGAACGCGGCTGTTGACTTCGATCGATTCGCGCGTCGCCGAACGCAGGCGCCTGGAAACGTAGCGCAGGCCGAGCAGTAATGGCGGCGCTGCCACGAAGACGATGATCGACAGCAGCCAGTCCTTGGCGAACATGACGCCGACGAGACCGATCAGGGTCAGAAGATCGCGGGCGATCGACGTGACCGTGAGATTGAGAACGTCGCGAATACCGCTGACGTTCTGGCTGATCTGGGCCGCAAGCTGTGCCGATCGTGTCTCGTTGAAATAGCCGACGCTCAGCGCCATCAGATGGGCGTAGAGCCGGCGCTGGTAACGCGCAACGATGTTGTTGCCGATCTTCGACAGGGCAACGGCCTGGCCGTAGGTGGCGAAGCCGCGCAACACGAAGGCCGCAAGGATCGCGCCGCAGACGAGCAGGACGATGTCCGCTCGCTTGTTGGCGAAGGCCTCGTTGATCACGGTTTCCATGATCGAAGCCGTGAATCCGGTTGTTGCGGCAACGACAGCCAGACAGGCGATAGCAAAGACATAGCCGCGAATGTGTTCGCGACCGTTTTCCGCAATGACCCGTTTCAGAATTCCGCTGATCGTATCGGAATCGACCGCGTGCTGTTTTCTATTGCTGGCGCTCAAAAAGCCCGTCTTCCCTGGACCCAGTGTGGCGAGCCAGTTTCCGGCCCGACCTTTCCCGGGGCTCTATAGTGCTTTGGTGTCGTTTTGGCGAGTCTTTGCGCGCGCCGACTGCTTAGCTTCTCCAGCGGCGTCCCTCCGTTGCAACACCGAAATCCCACGGTGTGCGAGCAAAGGCGGCAAGGCCCGAGAGGGCTGCCATGGGATGAATGACGGCAAAAGTCGGGATCGCCTTCATCAGCGCCGAGTGTGGGGCCTTGTCTTCAAAGGCGGCACGGAACGGTGATTTCATGAGCGCCGGCAGGATCTTCTGCGAAATGCCGCCGGCCAGAAACACGCCGCCGCGGGCCATGAAAATCAGCGCCATGTCGCCGGCAACGCGGCCGAGATAGGTGCAGAACAACGAAATCGTCTCGATGGCCGCCCTGTCGCTCTCGGCAAGCGCCTGCGTCGTCACTTCCGCCGGTTCGGCGAGCACCGGATCGACACCATCGGCGGCACAGACGGCGCGATAGAGATTCATGATGCCGCGGCCGCAAAGGATCTGCTCGCCGGCCATGCGCCCTTCGATCGGCTCGAGGAAGGGCCAGATCTGAAAGTCACGTTCGCTGCGCGGGCCGATGTCGACATGGCCGCCTTCGCCCGGTACCGGGATCCAGGTGTGCTGGGCAAAGACCAGTCCGCCGACGCCGAGGCCCGTGCCCGGGCCGAGAACGACGCGCGACGTCAGCGGGCGGACGCTGCCGCCGCCGATCTGTACGAGATCCTCGTCCGCCGGCGCGGCGACCGCGAGCGCCTGTGCCTCGAAATCGTTGATGATCAGCACGTCCTCGAGGCCAAGGCTCGAAAGCATGTCCTTCGGCCTGATCACCCAGCCGGCATTGGTGAGCGGAATTTCGTCGCCCCGGATGGGACCGGCCACGGCCAAAATAGCCGAACGCGGCTGGACCGAGGTCTTGTCGAGGATGCTCTTCTGCATCGCCTCCTCGATCGTTTCGAAATCACCGGTCTTGATCGGCGGCAATTGTTTCGGCTCGGCAAAGGCATCGACGAGCAAGGCAAAGCGGGCATTGGTGCCACCGATATCGCCGATCAGGATCGGAAAGGGGAAGATATTTTCACTGGTGCCGGGCATCGCAAGATCCATCCTGATCGGTGGTGGCAGGTATATAGCGTTGTCTATCAGTTAGGGCGGGACAAGGGAAAGTGTGCGATTTTCCGCCCGCATCCGCCCAACTCATGAGAAGCGATCATGTTTATGGCCTTGGGTTGAAGTCGAGCAACTGTTCGGCCGTCGCCCGGTTTAGTGCCATCGGAATGTCGTAGACGATCGCAAGGCGCATCAGCGCCTTGACGTCCACGTCATGCGGCATCGCTGTCAGGGGATCGACGAAGAAGATCAGTAATTGCACCTCGCCGGTGGCAATCATCGCGCCGATCTGCTGGTCACCGCCGAGCGGACCGCTTTTCAGTCGCGTGATATCGAGCCCCGGACAGACATCGAGGACACGGCCGCCTGTCGTGCCTGTCGCAACGATGCGCCATTGGGACAAAACCGCCTCATGCGCCTTGGCGAAAGCAGCTAGATCGTCCTTCTTCTGATCGTGAGCGATCAGGGCAATGCATTTCCGATCCGCCATGTCGGGCCTCGCATCAATCTTTAAATCGATTTGATCGCCCTATACATGAACGTTGCGGCAATGGAAAGGTTGAAGCCTTCCCACTCCGCTTGTGCGTCCATGATCTATTGCAAGGTCGGACGGGCCAGCGGCACCGGAACATCGGCGGGCGGCACGTCGCCTGCGGCAGCCCCGATCACATGCTCGATACCCTCAACAGCCGGGGCCGGCGCAGCCGCGCGATAGGCCGTGCCAAAGGTGGCGGCCTCTTCCGAGGCCGGCGCAGGACCGTTCAGCACCAGCGCACAGGCCTTCGGCAGGTCGGCAAGCGTCGTCACCTTCGGCTTCACGGGTTTTTCGCCCGGCTTCTTCGCAGGCTTCGCCCAGGGCTCGTCGGTAAACCACCAGGCCAGCGACTTGTCGCAGCCATCGCCAGCCGGCACCGCCGCCTGATCCTTGCAGCTCGTTGCGCCCGCCGGGCATTTGATGCGGATGTGGAAGTGATAGTCGTGACCATAGATCGGCCGGACCTTGCCGAGCGCCGAACGGTCGCCGGTCCAGGTGTCGCAGAGCTTCTTCTTGATCGCCGGGTTGACGAAGACGCGCTCCACCTGCGGATAGCTCGCGGCCAGCATGATGAGCTGCGCGTGTTTCGGCGTCCAGATGGAACGGTCGATGGTCAGGAACTTGTTCTTCTGCAGCATCGAGGTGGCGGAGATATCCTCGCGCTCGCGATAGGTAAGCGTGCGCTGCGGCATCGGCGTCAGCCAGATATCGGCATCGAGGCCGATCTGGTGGGAGGCATGTCCCGACAGCATCGGGCCGCCGCGCGGCTGCGAGATATCACCGAGCAAAAGGCCCGGCCAGCCGATCTTTTCGGCAGCGTCACGCGAAAACTGCTCGATCAGCGAGATCATCTGCGGGTGCCCCCAGCGGCGGTTGCGCGACAGCCGCATCGCCTGCCAGGTGGGCCCGTCGGTCGGGATCGCGACCCCTCCGGCAAGGCAACCCTTCGCGTAGAAACCATAGGGGTTGGCAGCCATTTCGGTCGGCAGGGCCTTGGCGCCGAACAGCGCCTTGGCCGGCGTTTCGTCCGCAACCGCATTGTCGGCAATCAGTAGGCTTGTGCCCAGCAGCAGCGCCAGAAGCGCCGAACCGCAGCGTCGAAATGGAGCAATCATCAAAATTCGTCCCGTTTGTCCCGCGGACATCCACGCCGACGCGCAGCCTGCGATGTCCTGCGAACCCCTATCCTAGAGCCCGGTCTTTGCCTGAGCCTTGCGACTCATGCGGTCGTGAATCACCGGGATGTGACTCAAAAATTTCGCCTGATTTGCGGCAGTGCCTGTCAATTGCCGGGATTTCGCCTATGCTCTCAAAAAAGAAGATTGAAATATAAAGGGGTACCGGCTGGATGCCAAACTTCTGCAGGACCATGAAACCTGGCCTCGCAACGTCACTTCTGGCTGCGGCGCTTCTTCTCCTTCCTCCTGCAGCCAATGCCGAACACCCCGACTGGCATCATGGGCTGTCGCTCGTCGGCGAGCTCAAATACAAGCCCAACTTCCCGCATTACGACTATGTCAATCCGAACGCACCGAAGGGCGGCGACGTCAGGCTCTCGAACACCGGCACCTTCGACACCTTCAATCCGATCCTCGACAGGGGAGAGGCCGCCGTCGGTTTGGCGCTGGTCTTCGACACCTTGATGAAGTCGGCAGACGACGAAATCTCGACGGCCTATGGCCTGCTTGCCGAGGGCGTCTCCTTCCCCGCCGACATCTCGTCCGCCACCTTCCGCCTGCGGCAGGAAGCGAAATGGGCGGACGGAAAGCCGGTGACGCCGGAAGACGTCATCTTCAGCTTCGACAAGACCAAGGAGCTCAATCCGCTCTACTCGAACTATTACAAGCACGTGAAGTCGGCCGAAAAGACCGGAGAACGCGACGTCACCTTCCATTTCGACCAGAAGAACAACCACGAACTGCCGAATATTCTCGGGCAATTCCTGATCTTGCCGAAGCACTGGTGGGAGGGGCAAGGGCCGGACGGCAAGCCGCGCGACATCAACAAGACGACGCTGGAACCGGTGATGGGCTCCGGCCCCTACAAGATCGCATCCTTTTCGGCCGGAGCGACGATCCGCTACGAGCTCAGGGACGACTATTGGGGCAAGTCGCTCAACGTCAATGTCGGACACAACAATTTCGGCTCGATCAGCTATACGTTCTTCGGCGACCGCGATGTCGAGTTCGAGTCGTTTCGTTCGGGCAACAGCGACTATTGGCAGGAAAACCAGGCGAGCCGCTGGGCCACGGGCTATGATTTCCCGGCGGTAAAGGACGGCCGCATCAAGCGCGAGAGCCTGCCCAATCCGCTGAGAGCCACCGGCATCATGCAGGCCCTGGTGCCCAACATGCGCCGGGCGCCCTTCAACGACGAACGGGTGCGCCAGGCGCTGAACTATGCCTTCGACTTCGAAGAGATGAACCGCACGGTCTTCTACAACCAGTATACGCGGGTCGACAGCTACTTCTGGAACACGGAGCTCGCCTCTTCGGGCCTGCCGGAAGGGGACGAGCTCTCCATCCTCAACGAGGTGAAGGACAAGGTGCCGCCGGAAGTCTTCACGACGCCCTACAAGAACCCCGTGGGAGGCACGCCGCAGGCCGGGCGCGACAACCTGCGCCAGGCGATCGCCCTGCTCAAGGAAGCCGGCTACGAGCTGAAGGGCAACCGGATGGTCGAGGCGAAATCGGGAAGGCCGTTCTCGTTCGAGATCCTCTTGAGCAGCGCCACGCTCGAGCGCGTCGCACTGCCCTATGCGCAGAACCTCAAGAAGATCGGCATCGACGCGCGCGTGCGCACCGTCGATCCGTCGCAATACACCAACCGCACGCGCGCCTTCGACTACGACATGACCTGGATCGTGTGGGGCGAGACCCTCAGCCCCGGAAACGAGCAGCTCGACCAATGGGGATCGAGGGCCGCCAAGGAACCCGGCTCGCGAAATTATGCCGGGATCGCCGATCCCGGTGTCGATGCGCTGATCGAGAAGGTGATCTTCGCCAAGGACCGCAAGGCGCTGGTGGCGGCAACCAAGGCGCTCGACCGCGTCCTGCTTGCGCACCATTTCGTGGTGCCGCTCTACTACAAGAAGGACATGACGATCGCCTACTGGGACAAGTTCGAGCGGCCCGCAGAACTGCCGACCTATGGGATCGGCTTCCCTGATATCTGGTGGTCGAAAACCGCCGCTGCCAAATGAAGTCCTTGCACTCCAGCGGCGTCTCGATTCCAAATGCAAAAAAACGAATCACTGAAACAAGCACCAGCCCCGGTCCGGGCCTGACAGCCGCAAGGAGACGCAAGGATTGAGACACCATAGACGGCATGCCGACGCTTCGCGGGTCCGGGCCACCGCCCACACGTCGATCGAAAGGCTGGCCTGATGGGTGCCTATATCCTGCGCCGCCTGCTGCTGATGATCCCGACGCTGTTCGGGATCATGGCGATCTCCTTCATCGTCGTTCAATTCGCGCCGGGCGGCCCGGTCGAGCAGGTGATCTCTGAACTTACCAATGCCAGCGGCTCGGATCGGCTGAGCGGCAATGGCGGCGACCTGCTGCAGCGCGGCGGCGAGGAAAGCGGCCGCTATCGCGGCGCTCAAGGGCTCGATCCGGAATTCATCGCCAAGCTCGAAAAGCAGTTCGGCTTCGACAAGCCGCCGCTCGAGCGCTTCGCCACGATGATGTGGAACTACATCCGCTTCGATTTCGGCGAGAGCTTCTTCCGCAACACCTCGGTCATCGATCTCATCAAGGAGAAGATGCCGGTCTCGATCTCGCTCGGCCTCTGGATTCTTCTGTTTTCCTACGCGATCTCCATTCCGCTCGGCATCAAGAAGGCGGTCACCGACGGCTCCACCTTCGATGTCTGGACCTCCGGCGTCATCATCATCGGCTATGCCGTGCCGAGCTTCCTGTTCGGCATCCTGCTGATCGTCGTGTTCGCCGGCGGGTCGTTCTTCGACTGGTTCCCGCTGCGCGGCATCGTCTCGGACAATTTCTGGCAATTGCCCTGGTGGCAGAAGCCGCTCGACTATATCTGGCACATGACACTGCCGCTGATCACGCTGCTGCTTTCGGCGTTTGCGACCACGACGCTGCTCACCAAGAATTCCTTCATCGACGAGATCAAGAAGCAATATGTGACGACGGCGCGCGCCAAGGGGCTCAACGATCGCCAGGTGCTCTACGGCCACGTGTTCCGCAACGCCATGCTGATCATCATCGCCGGCTTTCCCGGTGCCTTCATCTCGGCCTTTTTCACCGGCTCGCTGCTGATCGAATACATCTTCTCGCTCGATGGTCTCGGCCGTCTCGGCTATGATTCGGTCGTCAAGCGCGACTATCCGATCGTCTTCGCGACGCTCTTCATCTTCTCGCTGATGGGCCTGCTCGTCAGCCTGCTCTCGGACCTCATCTACACCTGGGTCGATCCGCGCATCGACTTCGAGCGGAGGGATGTCTGATGGCAAGCGTGACGACCTCTCCGACTGCCCCCGCGGCCGTGCCGCCGCGCGGCTGGCTGTCCCCGGTCAACCAGCGGCGTTGGCAGAATTTCAAGGCGAACCGGCGCGGCTACTGGTCGCTCTGGATCTTTCTCGTGCTCTTCGGGCTCAGCCTCTGCGCCGAGCTCATCGCCAATGACAGGCCGATCGTTGCCTCCTACAAGGGCGAACTGCTGTTTCCCGTGATCGTCAACTACCCCGAAGAGAAGTTCGGCGGCTTCCTGGCGGAAACCGACTACCGCTCCGATTTCATTCGCGACGAGATCGAGGCCAACGGCTGGATGATCTGGCCGCCGATCCGCTATTCCTACCAGACGGTCAATTCCAACATCCCGCATTCGGCGCCGACGGCGCCCTTCTGGCTGATGAGCAAGGAGGAGCGCTGCTCCGCCTATCCGGAAGGTGTGAACGACCGCAACTGCATCGTCGGCAATCTCAATTGGCTCGGCACCGACGACCAGGCGCGCGACGTCATGGCGCGGATGATCTATGGCTTCCGCATCTCGGTGCTTTTCGGCCTGACGCTGACCATCGCTTCGGCCGTGATCGGCGTCACGGCGGGCGCCGTCCAGGGCTATTTCGGTGGCTGGACGGATCTCCTGATGCAACGGTTCATCGAGATCTGGTCCTCGATGCCGGTGCTCTACATCCTGCTGATCATCGCCGCGATCCTGCCGCCCGGCTTCTTCATTCTGCTCGGCATCATGCTCTTGTTTTCCTGGGTCGGCTTCGTCGGCGTCGTGCGCGCCGAGTTCCTCCGGGCACGCAATTTCGAATATGTGAACGCGGCCCGCGCCCTCGGCGTCGGCAACGGCACGATCATGTATCGCCACCTGCTGCCGAACGCGATGGTCGCAACGCTGACCTTCCTGCCCTTCATTCTCTCCGGCTCGATCACGACGCTGACCTCGCTCGACTTCCTCGGCTTCGGCATGCCGCCGGGCTCGCCTTCGCTCGGCGAGATGATCGCCCAGGGCAAATCCAACCTGCAGGCGCCCTGGTTGGGACTGACGGCCTTCTGCGTCATGTCGGTGATGCTGTCGCTGCTGATCTTCGTCGGCGAGGCAACGCGCGACGCCTTCGACCCGAGAAAGACATTCCGGTGAGCGCGACGATGACAGATCCCCTTCTTTCCGTCCGCGACCTCTCGGTCGCCTTCCATCAGGGCGGCAACACATCGCTTGCAGTCGACCACATTTCCTTCGACATCCAGCGCGGCGAGACCGTTGCGCTCGTCGGCGAATCCGGTTCCGGCAAGTCGGTCTCGGCCAATTCGATCCTGAAGCTGCTGCCCTACCCTTCGGCCAGCCATCCGAGCGGCGAGATCCTCTTCAACGGCAAGGACCTCCTGAAGGCCAATGACGCGGAGCTGCGCAACGTGCGCGGCAACGACATCACCATGATCTTCCAGGAACCGATGACCTCGCTCAATCCGCTGCATTCGATCGAGCGGCAGATCGGCGAGATCCTCGAACTGCACCAGGGGCTCGAAGGGGCCGCTGCGCGCACCCGCATTCTCGAACTCCTGAACCAGGTCGGCATCCGCGAGCCGGAGAAACGCCTCAGCGCCTATCCGCATGAGCTCTCCGGCGGCCAGCGCCAGCGCGTCATGATCGCAATGGCGCTCGCCAACCGGCCGGAACTGCTGATCGCCGACGAACCGACGACGGCGCTCGACGTGACGGTACAGGCGCAGATCCTTGAGCTTCTGAAGAAGCTCAAGGACGAACACGGCATGTCGATGCTGTTCATCACCCACGACCTCGGCATCGTGCGCAAGATCGCCGACCGGGTCTGCGTAATGACCAAGGGCAAGATTGTCGAGACCGGGCCGACCGCCGAGATTTTCGCCAACCCGCAACACCCCTATACGCGCCATCTGCTGGCGTCGGAACCGAAGGGCAACCCGCCGCCCTCCGATGCGTCGAAGCCGATCGTGATGGAAGCCTCCGACATGAAGGTCTGGTTCCCAATCAAGGCCGGCTTCCTGCGCAAGGTGGTCGACCATGTGAAGGCGGTCGACGGTATCGACCTGAAGCTCCGCGCCGGTCAGACGCTGGGCGTCGTCGGGGAATCCGGCTCCGGCAAGACGACCCTCGGGCTGGCGCTGACGCGGCTGATCTCGTCCAAGGGGCGCATCGCCTTCGTCGGCAAGGACATCGACCGTTACAGCTTCAACGAGATGCGGCCGCTGCGAAACCGGATGCAGATCGTCTTCCAGGACCCCTATGGCTCGCTCAGCCCGCGCATGTCGGTGGCCGACATCATTGCCGAGGGCCTGAAGATCCACGAGCGGTCCCTCTCCGAAAACGAGCGCGATGCGCGCGTCGCCGCCGCACTCGAAGAGGTCGGGCTCGATCCTTCGACCCGATGGCGCTACCCGCACGAATTTTCCGGCGGACAACGCCAGCGCATCGCCATCGCCCGTGCCATGGTGCTCAAGCCGCAATTCGTCATGCTCGACGAACCGACCTCGGCCCTCGACATGAGCGTGCAGGCGCAGGTGGTCGATCTGCTGCGCGACCTGCAGAGCAAACACGACCTTGCCTATCTGTTCATCAGCCACGACCTGAAAGTCGTGCGGGCACTGGCGAACGAGATGATCGTGATGCGCATGGGCAAGGTGGTGGAACAGGGGCCGGCCGAACGCATCTTCAAGGCGCCGACCGAGGACTATACCAAGGCGCTGATGGCGGCCGCATTCAACATCGAAGCCGTCAATCTCACCGCGATCCGTCAGTAGAGTGCCCGCAATGTCTGCAAAAAGCCCCGTCATCGTCGATCTGAAGTTCATTCCGGAAGAGGTCGAGGAGGCCCTTCGCGGCGCCTTTCCCGATCGCGAGGTGATCAATCGCGCCGACGTCGTGCACCACAATCGCGAACTTTCGGGTATCGACTATGCAGTGGTGTGGAAATCGGCACCGGATCTCTTCAAACGGGCGCCAGACCTCAAGGTGGTCTTCTCCGGTGGCGCCGGCGTCGATCACGTGCTGACGCTTCCCGGTCTTCCCGAGGTGCCGCTCGTACGTTTCGTCGATCAGACACTGACGACGCGCATGAGCGAATGGGTGGTCATGCAGTGCCTCATGCATCTGCGCCAGCACCGCGCCTACGAGGCGCTGGCGGCGAAGCGCGAGTGGCGGGATCTGACCCAGCCGGAAGCCGCCGACGTCACGGTCGGCATCATGGGCATGGGCGTCCTCGGCCAGGACGCCGCCCGCAAGCTCTCCCTCATGGGCTTCAAGGTGGTGGGGTGGTCGCGAACCAAGAGGTCTGTCGCGGGCATCGAGACCTATGGCGGCAGCGAACTCGACAGCTTCCTGGCGCGCACGGATTTCCTCGTCGGCCTGCTGCCGCTGACCCCGGATACGCGGGGTATCTTCAATCTGCGCCTGTTTGCCAAACTCAGCCGCAACGGCCCGTTCGGTGCGCCTGTCTTCATCAATGCCGGCCGCGGCGGCAGCCAGGTCGAAGCCGATATCCTTGAGGCACTCGACAGTGGCGTGCTCGGCGGCGCCTCGCTCGATGTCTTCGAAGAGGAACCGCTTGTCCGCGACAGCCGCTTCTGGACCATGCCGAACGTCTATGTGACGCCGCATGTGGCGGCATCCTCCGACGTCAAGGCGCTGTTCCGCCATGTCGAGCACCAGATCGCCCGCTTCGAGAGCGGGCAGCCGCTCGAACATGTGGTCGACAAAGTAGCCGGCTATTGATTGAGCTGAGGCGCGGCGCGCAGCTTACAGCGCCGCGCGTCCTTTCGGACACGCAACCGTCGCTATAGCACTTTGCATGGGTGTTTTATCCCTGGATCGGCGACGACGAAGCAAGCAGCAGGCTCCTCTTTCATCCCCCCGCATGACGGGCGATCAGGGACGACGATAGCCCGTCGGCTGGTCATAGAGCCAACCAATACGTTCGATCGAGGCTTCCAACCCCTCGCGCGCAACGGTCATGGTGTGGCCGTTGGCATGGATCAGGGTTTCGTCGTCCTCCATAAGCGCGACGTGCCCTTTCCAGAAGACGAGGTCGCCGCGCTTGAGCTCCTCGCGCGCAATCGGCGTTCCCAGGCCCGTTGCCTGCATGTCCGAATCGCGCGGCGCGAGCCTGCCGACCATCATCATCGACAATTGCACAAGGCCGGAGCAATCGATGCCGAAGCCGGAGCGACCGCCCCAGAGATACGGCGTTTCGACGAAACGGGCAGCGACCGAGACATAGTCTCCCGGCACGACACTGCCGACCTCGATGCAGTGATTGGCGATGACCGCCTGGCCGCCATCGAGCAGGAAGTAGCGCGTTCCCCGGGTTTCGCGCTCATCGACAACCGTCAACCGGCTACCCATCGACAGCGGATAAACCGTCGGAAGGCGCAGATCATGGCCGGTATAAACGAAAGTGCGCGGCACTGAGACGATATGTGTCGGGCTTTTGACCACCGGCGCGAGGCAATATTCCGGCAGGTAGCCGACATAGCCGTCGAAATCGGCCTTCACCCAGCACCAGCTCGCATTGGTGTCGAGCACCCGAACCGATTCGCCAAGCAGCAGTTCTGTGTCGGTGCCGCAGGTGAGTTCGGGCTTCGCCCGCAGGGGCGCCACCGGAACCGAGACGCGGGCAACGCTTCCCTCGACATAGCGTTCGGCTTGCACGACACCGCGAAGACGGCTCTCTGCGAGGTCGGGTCGATAGGCATTCAAGCGGCGATCGGGGAGTGTCGACATATCTACTCACTTGGGCTGTTTGCGGCCCTGATCAATGATCAGGTCACCGAATTTTTCAAGATAGATGGCACCCTCGACTGTCCTTTTGATGACAACGTTGCGGCGATCACGGTCATCGCGGACGCGATCGACAAGACCAAGCGTCCCCATCGTATCGAGCGCCCGGGTGATAACCGGCTTGGTGACGCCCAGCGTCGCCGCCAGACCGCGCACGGTGTGGGGCGGCGGCACAAGGTAGATGTGCAAGAGGATCGCCAACTGCCGCAAGGTCAGGTCGCGGCTGTCGACCCGGACCTGGGCGAGCGACACCGCATGCCAAAGCCCGAGGGCCTGGGAAGGCGTAAGCTCGATCGGCAATGGCGGCTCCTGCGCATGGGACTGATCCGCCACGATAGCGGCGGATCGTTACGCAAGCGTTTCTTTTTACGGACCGAATAGGGCCAGTCTATTTCGCCATCTTCTGGATGTGATGATAGAGCGCCCGGATGGCCTGTGCCTCGCCGCCGACCGGCGAATGCGGCCGCTCGGACTGCGCCCATCCGAAGATATCGAAATGCACCCAGCTCTTGGCATTGGTGACGAAACGCCTGAGGAAGAGCGCCGCGGTGATCGAACCGGCCATGCCGCCCGCCGGCGCATTGGTGAGATCTGCGATCCGCGCCGAGACATCCTTGTCGTAGCCGTTGTAGAGCGGCATGCGCCACATCGGATCGTCGACCTCGAGGCTCGCTTCGGAGAGATCGTGGGCGAGATCGGCATCGTCGGTGAAGAAGGGCGGCAGGTCCGGGCCGAGCGCGACGCGGGCGGCGCCGGTCAGCGTTGCCATGTCTACGAGCAGGTCGGTTTTATCCTCGTCGGCATAGGCGAGCGCATCGGCCAAGATCAGCCGGCCCTCGGCATCGGTGTTGTCGATCTGCACGGTCAGCCCCTTGCGGCTGCGGTAGATGTCACCCGGGCGGAAGGCATTGGCGGAGATCGAGTTTTCGACCACCGGAACGATGACGCGCAGATCGACCTTGAGCTTGGCGTCCATGATCATCAGCGCGAGGCCAAGAACGTTGGCGGCACCGCCCATGTCCTTCTTCATCAGGAGCATGGAGGCCGATGGCTTGATGTCGAGGCCGCCGGTATCGAAGCAGACGCCCTTGCCGACCAGCGTAACCTTCTTGTGACCCTTCTTGCCCCAGCGCAACTCGAGAAGGCGCGGCGCCTCGGCGCTGGCGCGACCGACGGTATGGACCAGCGGGAAGTTCTGTGTCAGCAGCGCTTCGCCTGATATGACGGAGACATCAGCCTTGTAATGGGCGGCCAGCGCCCGGAATGCCGCCTCGAGCGCTTCCGGTCCCATGTCGTTGGTCGGCGTGTTGATGAGGTCGCGCGCCAGGAATACGCCGGCGAGCTGCCGCTTAATGTCGGTCGCGTCGGCGTCGGCGGGGATGAGCAGCGTCGGCGGCTCGCCCTTGGCGGATTTGTAGCGCTCAAAGCGATAGGAGCCAAGGCCGTAGCCGAGCGCCAGGCGGTTGGCGGTCAGCGGCGCGGTTTCGATGTGCCAATTGCCGGCCGGCAGCGCACGCGCGAGCTTGCCGGCCAGAAACGGCGCCTCCGACGGGTTGCTGCCGAGACCGAAGAGCGCGCCGCCGAGATGGCCGTCGGACGACGGGATCAACAGCACCGCGCCGGATTCGGCGGTAAAGCCAGCCTTGCGCGCCCAGTCCAAAGCGATCGGATCGATCGTCCCCGTCTCGATGTGCGCCGGCGTGACCGCGAAGATCGGCAGGGTCTTGCCGGCGCTGGTGTTGAACGGCGACGGCCGCTCGATGAACTGATAGGGAGCCATGAAAGTCCTCGGCTGACAGAGATGGAATCGCGCCATTAACGCTCTGTTAGGGTTAACAGATTATTGCTGGAATGAAAGTTGCGCCGGTGTTGTCTGAAGTTCAGGTGCGCGAATGCATGCTGGGGACACTCATGGCCAAACGCACGACTTCACGCTTGAAAGCCGCTCATCTCTTCCAGGGCGCGGCGATTGCGCTGGTGGCGCTCACGCTCGCGGGCTGCGCCAACCAGCCGAAGAAGGAACTGACGACAGGCTCGATTTCGCGCACGTCGAAGCCGGTGCAGTCGATGACCGCGACGGAACTTTCGGCGGCGGCCGAAAGCATCGGCCAGGCCTATGAAAAGAACCCGAGGGATCGCGAAGCCGGGCTCAACTACGCCAACCTTCTGCGCATGACCGGCCGCAACGAGCAGGCCCTCGCCGTCATGCAGCAGGTCGCGATCAATAATCCATCGGACCGGGAAGTGCTCGGCGCCTATGGCAAGGCGCAGGCCGCGGCCGGCCAGCTCGACCAGGCGCTGGCGACGATCAGCCGGGCCCAGACTCCGGACCGTCCGGACTGGAAGCTGAAATCGGCCGAGGGCGCAATCCTCGACCAGCTCGGACGCCCGCAGGAGGCGCGCGCGCGCTATCGCGAAGCGCTCGACCTCAGGCCGAATGAGCCGTCCGTGCTGTCCAACCTTGGCATGTCCTATCTTCTGACCAAGGATCTTCGCACCGCGGAAACCTATCTCAAGTCGGCAGCAGGCCAGCCCGGCGCCGATAGCAGCGTGCGGCAGAACCTGGCGCTGGCGGTCGGGCTTCAGGGCCGTTTTCAGGAGGCCGAGACCATCGCCCGGCAAGAGCTTTCCAGCGAACAGGCGGAAGCGAACGTCGCCTATCTGCGCTCGATGCTTTCCCAGCAGGGGGCGTGGAAACAGCTCGCCAAGGTCGACGAGGCGAAGGCTGCCAACTAAAAGCGTGCCGCCGGTCCGCACCGACAACATGGATGGGATCATCGGCTTTGTGCCCTCATCTTCGCCGACACCGGCCGTCGCAGCAGTTGGTATCGCGCCGTGAGTCGAACTAGTTGAAAAGGCTTGAAACGCTTTGATCCCTGGCCGTGCGGGCCAAGGCTTCGCCTATCAGTGGCGCGATGATGAGGCGTCTGATGTTGGCGGTCTGGCGTTGAGCTTCGGTTTCCTGAATGGAGTCGGTCACGACCAGTTCCTTGAGGAGGCTGGCACCGATGCGTTCGCAAGCGCCCCCGGAAAGAACGCCATGGGTGATATAGGCCGAAACGTCCTTAGCACCAGCTTTCAGCAAAGCTTCAGCCGCGTTAATCAACGTCCCGCCACTATCGACGATATCGTCGATCAGAAGACAGCTTTTCCCGGACACATCGCCGATGATGTTCATCACTTCCGACACGCCTGCGCGGGGTCGCCGTTTGTCGACGATTGCAAGATCGGTGCCAATGCGCTTGGCAATGGCGCGAGCGCGCGCCACGCCACCGACATCGGGCGAAATGACCATTAAATTCGTGATGTCGTAGCGCTCCTCGATGTCGCGGGTCATCACGGGCGCTGAATAGAGATTATCAGTCGGAATGTCGAAAAAGCCCTGAATCTGATCTGTGTGGAGATCAACCGTTATGACACGATGGACACCTGCACCAGCGATCATGTTGGCCACCAGTTTCGCCGAGATCGGTGTGCGGCCGGTGGCGCGGCGATCCTGGCGGGCATAGCCGAAGTAAGGGATTACGGCGGTGATCCGGCGTGCTGATGAGCGGCGCAGCGTATCGGTCAGGATAAGCAACTCCATGAGATTGCCGTCGGCCGGGGCGCTTGTCGACTGGAGAATGTATACGTCCTCGCCGCGTACATTCTCATGAAGTTGAACGTGGATTTCCTGGTCGGCGAAGCGCTTGACCGTACAGTCTGCCAGGGGAAGATCCAGGTGGTTGGCGATGGCTTCGGCAAGGGCGCGGTTGGAGTTACCGGTCACCAGCTTCATGAGCGCGATCCTGTTTCAAGGAGCCTTTGGGAGCAGCCGTTCGAGTTTGCCGTACCTTTAGAGAGTGGCGCGTAAATCACAACTAAGCGCTTCGCATTATTTGCGAGATGATCGCCTGGGTTGATGCGCCCCTGGCCGGAGCACCGCGCTTTTGTTCCTCGTCTTTCCGCCTCCTGCGATCCTCGCCTGAAAGCGGGCCGTTTTAGAATTTGTCGGCGACCTGGATACCGGCAGGTCCGAGAATGACGGCGACCAGGACCGGCAAGAAGAAGAGGATCATCGGTACCGTCAGCTTCGGCGGCAGCGCCGCTGCTTTCTTTTCAGCAGCCGTCATACGCTGATCACGGCTTTCCTGCGCAAGAACGCGCAGGGCCTGGGCGATCGGCGTACCGTAACGGTCCGCCTGGATGAGGGCCTGGACCACCGACTTGACCTCCTCGAGGCCGGTGCGAAGGCCGAGGTTTTCGAGCGCCGCACGACGGTCAGGCAGGAAGGAAAGTTCTGCGGTCGTGAGCACCATTTCTTCTGCCAAGGGCTGCGACTGGGCCGCGATCTCGTCTGCGACACGACGCATGGCCAGTTCCATCGACACGCCCGATTCCACGCAGATCAGGAGAAGGTCCAGCGCGTCCGGCCAGGCGCGACGAATGGAAGCCTGGCGTTTAGAGACGGCGTTGGCGACGACAATGTTCGGTGCATAGAAGCCCAGATAGGCGAAACCGATCGCGAAGAAGAGACGCACCATCAGCGGCTTCTCGACGAAATTTCCGAGCACGAAAATGTAGACGAGGGCGATGAGCAGAAACAGGAAAGGCAGGCAGAAGCGCGCGAACAGAAAAGTATTGAGGGCATTCTGCGAGCGGAAGCCGGCCATTTTCAAACGGTTGACCGTGTTGTCATCCACCAGCGCTGTGCGCAGATTGAGCCTTTCGACGATCTGGCGAATGGAGGCGTTGTTCTGGCCACGCAGGCTCGCCCTGCCGCTCTGTGCTTCGGCAAGCCGCGCCCGTTCGCGTGCGCGGATTTGCTCCCGCTCGCTCGCAACCGACTTCATCCGCTTTCCGAGATCGCCCCGTTCGAAGAACGGCACGATCAGCGAGTAAAATGTCGCGAGCACGGCAAGTGAAACCAGAACCGCCATGACAACGTTCGGATCGGTCAGCGTCTTGATCAGGTCCATGCTCATCGATGCGCCTCAGATATCGAAATTGATCATGTTACGCATCACCAAGATGCCGATGCTCATCCAGACGAGGCCAGCGCCGATGATGAGGTGGCCGCGCGGGTCGGTGAACAGCACCATCATGTATGCGGGCGAGGTCACGTAGACCAGGAATGAGACGATGAATGGTAGGGCACCAATGATGCAGGCCGACGCCTTGGCCTCCATCGACAGCGCGCCGACCTTCGCCTTCATCTTCCTGCGGTCGCGCAGGACCCTCGACAGGTTGCCGAGGGCTTCCGAAAGGTTGCCGCCCGCCTGCGCCTGGATGGCGATCACGATCGCGAAGAAGTTCACCTCGGGAAGCGGAATGCTGTTGATCATGCGGGCACAGGCCTCGGCAACGCTCAAGCCGACCTGCTGGGATTCGACCACACGGCGAAACTCCGTCTTGACCGGCTCCTGCCCATCGGCGGCGATGAGGCGGAGCGCGTCATTGAGCGGAAGGCCGGATTTGATCGAGCGGACCATGATCTCGAGCGCGTTGGGAAACTCCTCCAGGAACTTCTTGCAGCGTCGCTTGACGAGGAAGCCGACAAACCACCGAGGCAGGCCAAGGCCGGCGATCAAGGCGATCCCGAGGCCGATGGCGGGTCCGGTCCCCATGATCAGGGCGACGAGAAAGGCGAAGACGCCGAAAAGCGCGCTGAACAGATAGAAGCGTCCCAAGGACATTGAGAGGTTCGCCTGGGTCAGTCGCACCTTCATCGAAGGCGAAGACTTGGCCGAGCGCTCCTGCTGTTTCTTCTCCAGTTCCTTCAGGGAATCCTGGACGGATTTGCGCCGCTTCGACAGTTCGCTGACACGGTCTCGCGCTGCCTTGACCTTCGCGCGGTCCGTTTCCGCCGCGCTGACCTTGCGCACGCGGCTTTCCGCCTTCTTTTCGCTTTCGATACGCGAGAACAGAAGGCCATAGGCAAGCGCCGCCGCCGATATCGCGACAAGAGCGGCCAGTGCCAGAACGGTGATGTCTATACCGAACATCGCGGCTCCTAGTTCTTGTCCATCGCGTCAAGGGTGGCGGCAAGGCGCTTGTCCTCGTTGAAGTAGCGGGCGCGTTCCCAGAAATGCGGCCGGCCGATGCCGGTCGACGTGTGGCGGCCAATGATGCGTCCGTTGGCATCCTCGCCTTCGATCTCGTAGCGCATCAGGTCCTGCGTGATGATGACGTCGCCTTCCATGCCCACCACTTCGGTTATGTGGGTAATGCGGCGGGAGCCGTCGCGCAAACGCGACGCCTGAATGATCACGTCCACCGATCCGGCAATGATCTCGCGCACGGTCTTGGCCGGCAGACTGTAACCACCCAGGGCGATCATCGATTCCATACGGCTCAAGCATTCACGTGGCGTGTTGGCGTGAATCGTTCCCATCGAGCCGTCATGGCCGGTATTCATCGCCTGAAGCAGATCGAAGACCTCGGGGCCACGCACTTCGCCGACGATGATGCGTTCCGGCCGCATGCGCAGGCAGTTCTTGATGAGATCGCGCATAGTGATCTCGCCTTCGCCTTCGATGTTCGGCGGGCGTGTTTCTAGGCGCACGACATGCGGCTGTTGCAGTTGCAATTCCGCCGTATCCTCGCAGGTGATCACCCGCTCGTCGGCGTCGATGTAGCGCGTGAGGCAGTTGAGAAGTGTCGTCTTGCCCGAGCCCGTACCGCCAGAGATGACAATGTTGCAGCGGACGCGACCGATGATCTGCAGCAGGGTGGCGCCTTCCGGCGTCACCGACCCGAAGCGGACGAGCTGCTCCAGTGTCAGCTTGTCCTTCTTGAACTTTCGGATCGTCAGCGCCGTGCCGTCGATCGCAAGCGGCGGGGCGATGACGTTGACGCGCGATCCGTCCGGCAGGCGGGCGTCGCAGATGGGGCTCGATTCATCGACGCGGCGGCCGACCTGGCCGACGATACGCTGGCAGATCGACAGGAGCTGGGCATTGTCGCGGAAGCGGATTTCCGATTCCTGTACCTTGCCGCCGACTTCGATGAAGGTCTGCCCCGCACCGTTGACCATGATGTCGGCTATGTCGTCGCGGGCAAGCAGTGGTTCGAGCGGACCATATCCCAGCACGTCGTTGCAGATATCGTCGAGCAGCTCTTCCTGCTCGGAGATCGACATCGCGAAGTTCTTGATCGTGATGATGTCGTTGACGATGTCGCGAATTTCCTCGCGCGCACTTTCGGTATCCAACTTGGCGAGTTGCGACAGATCGATTGTGTCGATCAGCGCGGAAAATACCTGCGACTTCGTATCGTAATAATCTTCCGTTCGCGCGGTGCGACGACGGGTCGGCGACGCGGCGGCAGGCTGGATCTTCGGGATCGCGGAAGTCGACTCACCGAGCACCGGGACGGCGGGCCGTTCGGTCGCCGCCGGTTGCGCAACAGCCACGGGCGCAGGAACGGCGGGACCCGGGGTACCGCTTTTGCCGAAGCCTTCGTTTCCGCGTTTGCCAAACATTTGCTTGATCCTACGTCCTGTCTATTTCCTACCGAGCGCGGCAAGCACCTTGCCAAGTCCGCCGCGCCGGGCCTTTTTCATCGTTACCCGGCCGGTCAAGAGATGTGCGAGCTGTGAGAACGTTTCGGCCGCCGGCGCCTTCTTGTCGATTTCCGCGATCATCCTTCCGCTGTTCGAAGCGTTGCCGAAGAGCGCCGCGTCAAAGGGAATGATGGCCACTGCTTCGGTTTCCAGCGATTCGCAGAACTCGCTCGCCGTGATCTCCGGACGCTTCGGCATCCCGACCTGGTTCAGAACCAGGTGGGGCGGCTTGTCGTTTGGACGCAGCTTCTTCATTGCATCGAGCAGGTTCTTGGTATTGCGCAGGCTGGCGAGATCGGGGGTCGCCGTAATCACCACTTCGTCGGCTTCCGCGAGCACGGCGCGGGTCCAGTCCGTCCACAGATGCGGAACATCAAGAACCGAAACGGGCGCGCTGCGCTGCAGGATCTCCAGGATCGGGTGGAAGGCACCGGTCTCGAAGTCATAGGCGCGATCGAGCATGGAGGGGGCAGCCAGCAGCGACAGATGGTCGGAGCATTTGGTCAGCAGCCGGTCAAGGAACACCTCGTCCAGGCGCTCCGGCGCAAACACCGCTTCGGCAATGCCCTGCGGCGGATCCTGGTCGAAATCGATGTTGGCCGTGCCATAGGGAAGGTCGAGATCGGCGAGAATGGTCTCGGTCGAGAAGAGGCTGGAGATGCCCCAGGCGCAATTGTGCGCGATCACCGACGAGCCGCAGCCGCCCTTTGCACCGATGAAGGCGATGCTCCGGCCGAGCGGCTCGGCATCCGGGTCGACGAAGATCGCTGAAACGGCGGCGAGAATATCCGGCATGGACACCGGTGCGACCATGTATTCGGAAATGCCGTTGCGGATGAGTTCGCGATAGAGCCCGATATCGTTGTGCTTACCGACGAGGATCACCTTGGTGCTCGGGTCGCAGACCTCCGCAAGCGGCGCGAGTTCCGCCAAAAGCGACCGCGGTTCGGTCGATGTCTCGAGGATGATGAGATTGGGAGTGGATACGGTCGCGAACATGTTTGCGGCCGCATCGATGCTGCCGCTGTTGATGCGCAAGCTGACCTTCGTCATGCGCCGGTCCTGCCCGCAACGCTCCATCAGCCGCTGCATCGCATTGGTTTCGCAGAAGGCGTGGATCGAAATCCGCGGCAGCGGACGGACCTGTTCCAGATCGCCCGTACGCACCTGGTCGAAGAAGGGATCATCCCCCTCGCCACCGGTATCGATCTTATAGTCGATCGTGCTCATTTCTTTATCCCGCCGCTATCAGTTGAAGATGACGACCGGGCCGTCGCTCTTGTCGGTTCCACGCCAGTCCTTGATGATCTGACCGCGCTGTTCCGCATCGATCGGCGACGTCTGGCGCGGACCGAGCAAGTCTGTCGGGTTGGCGATCTGGGCGGCCAGGTTCGATTGCGAGGCGCAACCGAAATTGTAATAGTTCTTGTTTTCCATCGTGTTGAGGTTCAGATCCTCCGGCCAGGTGCCGCAAGGCGCCGTCTGGGCGGTAATCGCGACATAGCTCAAGCGGATCGGTGCCGCGTCGCCATAGGGTCCGGCGTCATAGCTCGTCTCGAGGAGGCGCTTGGCCGGGACGCCCGCGGCAACCAGAACGCTGCGGATCTCCCTACGCATCGCTTGCGCAGCATGGCTGTTGGCCGCGCCGCGCGGCATCATGATCTGCACGACGCCGCTTGCCGAATTGTGATAGTCGGAAGCAAAACCGGCAATGACATCGCGCGTTCCCTGGGTCAGGCGACGGTCGCCCGATGCAATCGGGATATCGATGGCGCGTTCGCCTTCGGCGAGCACGATCGGATGCCGCGTGCGATAGTCGTCCGGAATCGAGCCGGTGGCGAGATTGTCCTTCGTCCCGCAGCTCGCAAGGAAAATGCCGGCAATGGCCAGCATGGCCACGCGGCCCATGCATCGCATGACGGCGCTGGATGTGCTCAGGGGCATGGCATTCGGCCTTTCAGAAGTCTTGTGGGAACCGGTTCGAAGCGTCATGACCCGACCTATTTGTAGATGAAGCCGACGTTGCCGTGGTAGCGCCCCGCCGGGGCCGCGGCCTCGGGCCGCCCGTAGATGCGGTTCACGCGGCCAAGGAAGTAGCTGTCGAGATCATTGGCCGGATTGAAATTGTCGTCAGGCCGGGAGATCGCGCTCCTGGCGACCGGACGGACCAGATAGGGCGTCGCGATGATGACAAGCTCGGTCTCGTTGCGCACGAAATCCTTGCTGCGGAACAGCGTTCCAAGGATCGGAATCTTCGCTGCCCCCGGCAGGCCCGACATCGCCTGGCGAATATTGTCCTGAACCAGGCCGGCAATCACGATCGAACCGCCGGAAGGCAGTTCGACGCTGGTCGAAGCCTCGCGCCTGCGGATTCCGAGGAAGGTATTGCCGGCAATGCTCGTCTTGCCGTTGCCGGTGACAACAGACCCCTCGTAGGTCGGCTCAGAGACGTTCGTCTCGATCTGAAGGCTGATGCGTCCGGGCCCAAGAACGACAGGCTTGAAGTTCAAACGGATTCCATATTCGACATCGTTGACTTCGCGCGTAACCTTGTCTTCGCCGGTATCCTTGTCAGTCGAGACTTCCTGAGTTCCGGGCAGGCGGAACTCACCGCCAACATAGAACTTTGCTTCTTGGCCGGAAATCGCCGTCAGACTTGGCTCGGCCAGCGTTCGCATCACGCCTGCTTGCTCCATCGCATTGATGTAGCTGGCGATCGTCGTTCCGCCGATGGTCCCCCTGATCAACGCATTGGCGCCGACGCCAATTGCGTCGCCGAGGTTGGACGGGTTGCGGAAACCGATGCCGCTCTCGCCATCGCCGATGCGACCGTTGAAACCGAGCTGTTTCAACACTTGACGGCTGACTTCGGCAACGGTGACCTTGAGGTTGACCTGATCGTCGCCATCGATCGTCAGGAGGTTGACGATCTGGGAAACCTGCCGGTCTTCGGCGAAGATATCGGCATCGCCATTGTTGCCCTGGGCGGTGATGTTGCGCGTGGTCGCCTCACCGCCCTGGAGGAAGGCCTTGGCGAGATCGACGGCACGGGTGGAATCGAGAGGTGTTCGCACCGTGCCGGTGAGCACGATGTTGTCCGAGATGATCTCGACATTGATATCGGCGTCCGGAATGAAGCGACGCAAATTCGACTGCAGGTTGGCGACATCGCGTTCGACTTCGATGTCGAGGCTGACAATCTCCTCGCCATTGGGGCCGAAGACAAAGATGTTGGTCTGGCCAACGGACTTGCCGAAGAGGTAAAGACGCCGCGACGTACGGGTCACGGCATCGGCCAGCGAAGGATCTGCCACGAGAATATCGTGCGCGTCGGCGGGGAGGTCGACGACAACTGCCTTGTTCAGGCCGAGACTGACCTTCTTCTTGACGCCGGGACCACTTTCAACGATCCGTACGACCGAGGAAGCGGCGGCGAGAGCCACCGACGGCATCGGCAGATACATGCCGGAAAACGCCAGGCAGAACGATAAACCGGCTGCGACAGACGCCCGAAATTTGTTTCCGCTCGGTTTCACCTTATGCCCCGTTCTAACCTGGTTACTGCTGCGTCTGGCCGGCGACGCTGTCGCTCTTGACGATGGACCCGGACTTGATGACTTGGATGCTCGGCTGACCATCACCGCTCAACAGGTAGTCCGCGGCGTCGGTGTCGGATTCCTGTGCGTCGGCGACGCTTCTGAGTGCCAATGAAATGCGCTCGGCCATTTGCTGCGCGACCGTCATGACCTTCGATTGGTCGGGCGTCAGCTCCAGGGTAGCCGTGGTACCGACGACGGCTTTCGTGCCGTCCTCCTTCTCCTCGACCTGCTGGTCGATTGCCAGGACACGCACATTGCTGAGCACGGTTTCGGTCAGGTAGAGTTCGCCGTCGCCCTTGCGGACCATGATGACGTCGACACGGTCATTCGGCAGGATGAAGCCGCCGGCACCCGTGGCGACGGTGATTTCCGTCGCGACGGCGCGTTTGCCCGCCGGCAGCAGCGACGACATGATGCGGCTGGAGGAGTCTGCGACCTTCTCGTGGCGGACCGGCTCGCCGTTGAAGATCGGCAAGCGGACGACGGCCCCCGTGAGGTCGTCGATTGCCGACGGTTGATTTTCGTCGGTGATCAGGCCGTCAACCACACCGTCCTTCGGCCAGGCCATCCACTGGATGGAATCGCCGCCAAGGCGCGATCCGACGGGCAGGCTCTTGCTGGCAACCAGAACGTTGACGGTCGGCGCCCTCTCGATCAGGGGTTCGGCGGCCATCGGCGCAGGTGCGCGCGTCAGTTTCATCGCCAATAGACCAGCCGTCGCGGCCGACAGAACGGCCACCGCCAGTATGATGATGCGAACCGGTTTCATGATCGTTTCCGAGCCCCAAAGAAATGCCAGGGTCAGATTGATCAGGAATTGGTGTAATTATAGTTAACGGACCACTTATAGCCATGGTTAACGAAGCGTAACAGGCCCGGTCGCAGGCCCGCTCAGTGCACATGCGGGAATGCCAACGACATCAGCGGCGATAGAGGATAGGCGACAAATCCGCCGCAGGCGATGGCGACCGCGTAGGGGACCTTCTTCGCGGTCAGCAACAGGCGCGGCACCGGAATGCCGGCCGCCAGGATCCTCGCCTCCTGGGTCCGAAGCAGCAGGACCGCGATGGTCAGCGCCCCGCCGAAGAGGGAAACATAAATGAGGAACGAGACCAGCGATGCGTTAAGGCCAAACCAGGCCGCGCAGGCAGTCAGCAGCTTGGCATCGCCTCCGCCCATGACGTTGAGTGCGAAAAGGACAAAGCAGACGGCAAAGACAATGGCGGCGGCGAGGAGATGAAGTCCTATCTGCTGCAGCTCGAAGCCCGAGACGGCAGCGGTCGCGACGAAGGCACAAAGGAGAATGGCGGACACCCGGTTCGGGATTGTCATCGTCAACAGATCGGAGACGGCTGCAAAAGCCAGACACAGCGGAAACACAAGCAGGATCGCCATATTTTCCATCACACGCCCCTCGCAAAATACAAACTGGTGTCACTCACAAATGTCTAAACCATCTGTTTCGCGCCGCATGCACGGTGAGATGCCCGATCAACGCAAAGAGGGCCACCCATCCGAGCGACCCTCATTATCGTAAGCAATATGGAGCGCTCGCCTGCGCTTACATGTTCGTGACGGCGGTCGACATGCGGGTGCCGAGGCCGTTGAACAGCAGGTCGAGCTGGTTGCCAAGGGTCGTTGCACCAGCAATCAGGGCAACGGAAATGAGAGCGGCGATCAAGCCGTATTCAATGGCGGTCGCGCCGGACTCGTCCTTCATCAGACGGGCAAAAATCTTCTTCATGATGATTCTCCTACTTCACATTTGTTGTTCAGCACTTCCGCCAACTGTTGCCGTTGATCGGATGGCCTCAAACTAGTCCTGGCCCATTGCCATCGGCTTAAGGAAGGCGGTTACCTGAAGGTTAACGAAGCGTCCCTGATTTTTGGGTAAACGAACAGAAAACGACGCAGCATCCGCAAAGCCTCGAAAAGGCGGACTTAACGGTTCATTCACCAAGATGGGTGAGTGTAGGGTGAGCACCATCCCAAGGACCCGCCATGACCCTGCCTTTCGCGACCAGCCGAGCTGCCATCTTAGCATTCGCGATCGCCGCGCTTGCCCCAGCGGTTGCCGTCGCGACCGAAGGCGACATGATGCGCGTCTACATGGATCACGCGCGCGTGCTCAAGCTCGATCGCCCGGTCAGCAAGGTCATCATCGGCAATGCCGAAGTGGCGGACGCCACGGTTGCCGACGCCCGAACCATCGTCATCACCGGCCGCAATTTTGGCACCACCAATCTGGTCATCCTCGACCAGGACGGAAACGCCATTGTCGATGAGCGGATTCTGGTGTCGATCGACGAAGGAAACACCGTGCGTATCTACAAGCAGACGTCGCGCACCGTGCTCTCCTGTACGCCAAATTGTGAACGACACGCCGAACGTAAAACCACAGGTAGCACCAACTGAATTTTATGGGTTTTGACCTGCGATTCGTTAAAATGCACATGATCCGCAGGAACGAAATATCAACGGTTGCTCCATAATCTGCCGCCCGTCTGGCGTAACATGATGGGACGGCACAATGAGCATCGAGCAGGCAATCGAACGTCCGCGCGGGCCTGATTTCAGGCGAAAAGGCATTCTGCGCCGCTTCGTCCGCAACCGCAAAGGCGCGACGAGTATCGAGTTCGCCATCCTCGCCTTGCCCTTCTTTCTCGTGATTTTCGCCTCGCTCGAAACCTTTGCCGCCTTCTACGGCGACCAGCTCCTGGCGAACGCAACGGAGACGATGGCGCGCAAGGTCCGCACCGGCCAGATCACCTTCGAGCGGGGCAAGGTCACGGATATGACGCAGGCGCAGTTCCGCCAGGCCTTCTGCGATGAAATCGCGATCCTGATGAAATGCTCCGCCACCGAAGCAACCCAGCCCTCCCAGTTCTACCTGGACGTCCGGGCGGTTTCAGACCTCACCAAATTTCCCGTGAACATCCCGCGCAAGGCGGGCTCGACAGATATTGATACGGCCGACTTCAAGTTTGCCCCCGGCGGCCCGGGCACCTTCAACGTGGTGCGTGCCTACTACCGATGGAGCGTGATCACCGACCTCGTCAGGCCGTTCGTCACCAACTTGCGGCCCGCCGGCGCGAGCATGCCGAAGGATTATCTCATGGTGGCAACGGCCACGTTCCGAAACGAGAGCGAGTGAGGTTCGCCATGAAGCAGATTGCGGGGCAAACGATCCGGCGCCTCCAGGCGGTTTACGGCATGTTTCACGCGCTGCGGCGGGATAAGCGCGGCGTGGGGGCCGTCGAATTCGCGATTGTCGCGCCGTTGCTGATCATGACCTATCTGGGCGCGTTCGAGCTTTCGGTCGGCTTTACGGTCGCCGGCAAGACTGCACGCGCCGCAAGCGCCGTCGCCGACGTCGTGGCACAACAGTCGGAAGTCAACAAAGCCTTCCTCACCAACGTGTCGAATGTCGCAAAGAGCATTCTCGAGCCCTACGGGAACGCAAACTACACGCTGAAGATCACCGGCATCGAGGTCTCGGGTACCAACGAGGGAACCGTCATTTGGTCGCGCGATCAGGCCGGCGGGGTTCCCTACGCCGCGAATTCGAAAGTCTCCCTGCCCGGCCAATTCACGGCCAACAAGTCGTTTGTCATTCGGACGGAGCTCACCGTTCCGCATGAGTTGATGCTCTACGCTCCGAGCCTTCAGGCCACGTCCAAAACGATAGACCTCTCCAAGACGGCCTACTTCCACTCACGCCTGCCTCAGTCGATAAAATGCACTGATTGCTGATTGGGCACTGATCCGGCGCAATTGCATTGCGTCGTGTGCAGCGTTATCCCTTCGGGATTGCGCGGCGGGCCTTTAGGTATCGTCGCGCCTTTCCAGAAGCTATCGGAGCGCGATGCCAGCGCTTCCGCTGTCAGGTGCATCATGGCGCGTGCGTTTCTCTTCGTTCTCGATTCCTTCGGCATAGGCGGCGCGCCGGATGCCGAAGCCTATGGTGACCTCGGCGCCAACACGCTTGGACATATCGCTGAGTTCTGTGCTACCGGCGCTGCCGACCGGGCGGGTCTGCGAGAAGGCCCGCTCAGCCTGCCGAACATGTCCGCCCTTGGCCTTGTACATGCGGCAAAGCTTGCCAATGGTACCATTCCTCAGGGCATGCCCGTGCCCAACCGCGTCTACGGCGCTTTTGGTGCCGCGAGCGAGGTTTCACGCGGCAAGGACACGCCTTCCGGGCACTGGGAAATCGCCGGCACGCCGGTCATGTTCGACTGGGGTTACTTTTCGCCCGAGGGCGATGCCTTTCCTGCGGAACTCGTCGAAGCCATTTGCCGCGAAGGCAATATTCCCGGCATCCTCGGCAATTGCCATGCGTCCGGCACCGACATCATCGCCCGCCTCGGCGAAGAGCATATGCGCAGCGGCAAGCCGATCTGCTACACGTCTTCGGACTCGGTCTTCCAGATCGCGGCGCATGAGCAGAGCTTCGGGCTCGACCGTCTGCTCGAGCTTTGCCAGACCGTCCGGCGTCTGCTCGACGACTACAATATCGGCCGGGTGATTGCGCGCCCCTTCGTCGGCACGAGCCCGCAGACCTTTACCCGCACCGGCAACCGACGCGACTATTCGGTGCTGCCGCCGGAGCCCACGGTCCTCGACCGGTTGACGGAAGCCGGACGCACGGTTCACGCGATCGGCAAGATCGGCGACATCTTCGCGCATCAGGGCGTGACCAAGCTGACAAAGGCCGACGGCAACATGGCGCTCTTCGACGCGAGCCTTGCGGCCATCGACGAGGCCGAGGACGGCAGCCTGGTGTTCACCAATTTCGTCGACTTCGACATGCTCTACGGCCATCGCCGCGACGTCGCCGGCTATGCAGCCGCGCTCGAGGCGTTCGATGCGCGCCTGCCGGATCTCGACCGCCGCTTGCAACCGACCGATATCGTCATCCTGACCGCCGATCACGGCTGCGACCCGACCTGGCGCGGCACCGACCACACGCGCGAGCGGGTGCCGGTGCTGATGTTCGGACCGTCGCTGCGCAGCCGCTCGCTCGGCGTTGCCAACACCTTCGCGCATATCGGCGAGAGCGTCGCCAAACATCTCGGCATCGCGCCGGGCCACCATGGGAGAAGCCTCATTTGACCGCACATCTGAAGAAGGCGGAACTGCATTGCCACATCGAAGGCGCAACACCGCCCGAACTCGCGCTCGCCCAGGCTGAAAAATACGGCATCGATACCAGCGCGATCATCCGCGACAAGGCCTATGTCTGGGAAGACTTCACCAGCTTCGTGAAGTGCTACGACGCCATCGCCTCGCTGTTTCGGACCGAGGAAGACTATGTGCTGCTTGCCGAAGCCTATCTGACCGAGCTTGCCGAAGCGGGCACGATCTATAGCGAGATCATCGTTTCGCCCGACCACGGCAACACGATCGGCCTGGGCGCCCATGCTTATCTCGAAGGCCTCGCTGCCGGCATGGAAGCCGCCCGGCAGAAGACCGGGATCGAATCGCGCATGCTGATAACAGGCATTCGCCACCTCGGCCCCGAATCGGTCATCAGGACAGCCGAATTCGCGGCCAGGCGCGAACATGCGCTCGTCACCGGCTTCAACCTGGCCGGAGAAGAACGCATGCACAAGGTTGGCGATTTCGCCCGAGCCTTCGATATCGTGCGTGACGCCGGTCTGGGGCTAACGATCCATGCCGGCGAGCTCTCCGGCGCCTTCAGCGTTCGCGACGCGCTCGACCACGTGCGCCCATCGCGCATCAGCCACGGTGTCCGGGCTATCGAAGACATGGAGCTCGTGCGGCGCCTTGCCGACGCCGGCGTGGTGCTCGAGGTCTGTCCCGGCTCCAACATCTCGCTGCAGGTCTTCCCGGACTTCGCTTCGCATCCGCTGCGGGCGCTTCACGAAGCCGGCGTGCGCGTGACGCTCAACTCGGACGATCCGCCATTTTTCCATACGTCGCTTGCGCAGGAATACGACATCGCCTCTGCGGTCATGGGCTTCTCCGATGAGGAGATCAACGGCATGACCCGCGCGGCAATCGAAGGTGCCTTCGTCGACGAGCCGACACGCCAGCGGCTGCTCGCGCGGATCTAGAGGGCCGTGCGTTCAAACGGACGCACAAGCTCGCTTTAGAATTTTGATTTTCTGCGTGTCTCCTTGGGTTGATTTGAGGAGACATGCCGTACGGGCGCGCACCGGGAGGAAATCGTCGACTGGGGATGACGTTTTCCGGCCGGCCAATACCCTTGCGGCGACGACGCTTTCCATGGAAAAAGGACGGATACAAAAAATCCGGAAAGGTGAGCCATGAACGGCGTTACAGTGATCGATCATCCGCTTGTGCAACACAAGCTGACCATCATGCGCAAGAAGGAGACCTCGACCGCGGGTTTCCGCCGGCTTCTCCGGGAGATTTCAACGCTGCTCTGCTACGAGGTCACGCGCGACCTCGAGTTGACGATGGAGCGCATCGAAACGCCGCTGCAGGTAATGGACTCGCCGGTCCTCGAGGGCAAGAAACTTGTCTTCGCCTCGATCCTGCGCGCCGGCAACGGGCTCTTGGAAGGCATGCTCGAACTCGTGCCTTCGGCCCGCGTCTCCCACATCGGCGTCTACCGCGACCACGAGACCCTGGAAGCGGTGGAGTATTTCTTCAAGGCGCCGGAAAGCCTGTCCGAACGCCTCATCATCGTTGTCGACCCGATGCTTGCCACCGGCAATTCCTCGATCGCGGCTATCGACAAATTGAAGGAGCGCGGCGCCAAGAACATCCGCTTCCTGTGCCTGCTCGCGGCTCCCGAAGGCATCCACAACTTCCAGGGAGCGCATCCCGATGTGCCGATCTTTACGGCGTCGATCGACAGCCATTTGAACGAACTCGGCTACATCATGCCGGGTCTCGGCGATGCGGGCGACCGCATGTACGGCACCAAGTGATTTCCTGATCCTTAACCAGGATTGCAATTGCACGCGAAAGCCGCCGGTCTCCGGCGGCTTTTTTATGTCGCCTTAGGCGTCATCCAGTCTACTGCCCTGTAGCGCGCGCGGGCGCGTCAAAGGTTGCCGCAGCATCTTGCGATTGCTGCATCTGCTGCCACGGGGAGTAATGTCCATGCTCGTTCGCCTGCTCACATTGGCCGGTGTGGCCGCACTTGCAGCAATGGTGGTACCACACCTCGCGACGACCGCCCTGACACAAGGCAGTGACAGGACGGCTGCCGAAGAACCGGCCCCGCCGGCGACCACGGCAAAGCACGCGGCGGGGCGAAGCGTGGTGCTCGATGCCGATGGCACCGGCCATTTCTTCGGCACATTCCGTATCAATGGCCGGAGCGAGCGCGGGCTGGTCGACACCGGCGCCAGTGCGATCGCCATCAACCTTTCGACCGCGCGCCGCCTCGGCATTTCGCCAGGCACGCTCTCCTTCACCGCCCGCGTCAACACCGCCAATGGCGTCGTCGAAGCGGCCCCGGCGGTGCTGAGCCGGATCGAAATCGGCGGCATATCCGTACGCGACGTCCAGGCGCTGGTGCTGCCGGACAAGGCACTTTCCGGCACGCTTATCGGCATGACGTTCCTGAGCCGGCTGTCATCCTTCCGCGTCGAGGACGGCGCCTTGCATCTCGTCAGGTAATCTTCGCCAGGATCGGCGAATGTTTCACCGGCTCGATATCGTCGATCGTGTAGAGTTCGTGCAGGCGACGACGGGCCGCCTCTGCCGCATGCTGGTCTGCCGCATGCACGAATGCGATCAGCTCGCCCTTCTCGATCCGCGTTCCGAGCGGCTTCAGCGCGTCGAAGCCGACCCGATGATCTATCCTGTCATCCGGATGCGACCGCCCGCCGCCAAGCGCGATGACGGCCACGCCCAGTTCGCGCGTCTCGCAGGCCGCAAGGTAACCGGACCGCTTCGCTTCGACCGGCAAGATGACCGGCGCCCGCCCCAGATAGTCCACCGGGCGCTCGACAAAGTCCGCCGGCCCGCCAAGGGCGTGCACCATTTTCCCGAAGCGTTCGAGCGCCGCTCCGCTGCCAAGCACTTTGCGTGCCAGCGCCTCGCCCTGCTCCGGATTGCCGGCGAGGCCGCCTGCCACCAGCATTTCGGCGGCGAAAGCCAGGACGACCGTTTCGAGCCGCGTCCCGGTCTTCTCGCCACGCAGGAAGGCCAGGCAATTGTCGATCTCGAGCGCATTTCCGGCGGCATCGGCCAGCGGCTCGTTCATGTCGGTCAGGAGCGCAGACGTGCGGACACCGGCGCCATTGGCAACGTCCACCAGCGAGCGCGCCAGAACTTCGGCCTCTTGCGCATCGCTCATGAAGGAGCCGTTGCCGAGTTTGACGTCGAGCACCAGCGACTGGAGGCCGGCAGCGAGCTTCTTGGAAAGGATCGAGGCCGTGATCAGCGGCACGGAGTCGACGGTCGCAGTGACGTCGCGGATCGCATAGAGGCGTTTGTCGGCCGGAGCGAGGTTCGCCGTTTGGCCGATGATCGCACAGCCGATCTCGTCGACCGTCTTGCGGAACACTGCCGCCGACGGCTGGATGTTGTAGCCGGGTATCGATTCGAGCTTGTCGAGCGTGCCGCCGGTGTGTCCCAGGCCGCGTCCCGAGATCATCGGCACGGCAAGATCACAGGCCGCGACGATGGGCGCCAGCATCAGCGAAACATTGTCGCCGACACCACCGGTCGAATGCTTGTCCGCGATCGGGCGGCCAATCGCACTCCAGTCGAGCGTTTCGCCGGAGTCGCGCATCGCGAGCGTCAAGGCCACGGTCTCTTCGCGGCCCATGCCGGAGAACCAGACAGCCATGGCGAAGGCTGCCACCTGCCCTTCGGAGATCGAGCCATCGGAAAGGCCGCGGACAAAGTCGGCAATCTCGGCCGGAGCGAGGCGTTCACCGTTACGCTTGCGCCTGATGGTTTCCTGCGGAAGCATCGTCACCCGCGCACCGTATCGGCGGCAATCATGTCAGCGAGGATCGCGGCAAGCCGCTTGCCGCCGACCGGCGCCATGTCCTTGGTCTCGTGGTGGCTGATCTCGCCGCCGGTCATGCCGGCGCCGAAATTGGTGATCACCGAGGCGGCGACGACCCGAAGGCCGAAGAAGCGGGCGAGAATGACTTCCGGAACGGTGGACATGCCGACGGCATCGGCACCAAGGATGCGTGCCATGCGGATCTCGGCCGGCGTCTCGAAGCTCGGTCCCGAGAACCACATATAGACGCCGCCGATCAGCGGGATGCCGAGGCGCTCGGCGCTCTTCTGCATTCTGGCGGCAAGCTCGGCATCATAGGCATTGGTCATGCCGACGAAGCGATCGTCGCTCTCGACGCCGATCAGCGGATTGAAGCCCGAATAGTTGATGTGATCGGAAATGCGCATCACCGAGCCCGGCGGCAGATCTTCGCGCAGCGACCCGGCGGAATTGGTGAGAACCAGGCATTCGATGCCGAGTTCCTTCAGTGTCTCCAGCGGCTGGCGCATCGCATTGGCGTCGCCCTGCTCGTAATAGTGAACCCGGCCGGAAAGCATGATGACCGGCACGCCCGACAGCGTTCCGGCGACGAGTTCGCCGGCATGGCCGGAGACGCTGCTGACCGGGAAGCCGGGGATCTCGGCATAGGAGAGCCGCAACGTTTCCTCCACGGCATCGACCAGGGAGCCGAGCCCGGACCCGAGCACGATGCCATAGCGCGGAGAAAAGCCCGCGAGCCGGGCTTTCAGCAATTCAGCGGCCGCGGTCATCCGAGAATCTCGGTCTCGAAGCTGTGCGGCAGCAGGTCCGACAGCGCCAGGGTCTTTTTCACCCCGGTCTCGTCGCACAGGAAGATGCGCGTGCTGGCGCCGGAGAATTCCGCGAGCCGCTGGCGGCAGCCGCCGCAGGGCGGGCAGAGCGCCAGTTTCTCGGCAATGACGGCCACTTCCAGGATCTTGCGCTGGCCGGCCATGACCATATGGCTGATGGCAGTGGTCTCAGCGCACCATCCCTCGGGAAACGACAGGTTCTCGATGTTGGCGCCGGTATAGATCTTGCCGTCCTCGGCGCGGATCGCCGCGCCGACAGGAAACTTCGAATAGGGCGCATGCGCCTTGGCCATCGCGTCGCGGGCGGCCTCGAACAGTTCGTTTTCCATGGTTCTAGCGCTCCTTGACATAGGGGACGCCGCCAGCCTTCGGCGGGATTGCCTTGCCGATAAACCCGGCCAGCAGGATCACGGTGAGGATATAGGGCAGCGCCTGCATCAGTTGCACCGGCACCTGGCCGATCAACGGCAGCGGATTACCCTGGAGACGGATCGCCAGCGCATCGAGGAAGCCGAAGAGCAGGCAGGCCAGCATGATGTTGAACGGCCGCCATTTGGCGAAGATGAGTGCTGCAAGCGCGATGTAACCCTTGCCGGCGGTCATGCCCTTGACGAAGCCAGCGGTCATCGCCAGCGACAGATAGGCGCCGGCAAAGCCGCAAAGAATGCCGCAGCAGATGACGGCGCGATAACGCAGCCAGAGAACCGAGATGCCGGCCGTATCGACCGCGCCCGGGTTTTCGCCGACTGCACGCAAGCGGAGGCCGAAGCGGGTGCGGTAGAGGATCCACCAGCTGATCGGCACCATGGCGAAGGCGACATAGGTCAGAAGGAAATGCCCGGAAAGCAGGTCCGAATAGATCGGGCCCAGGATCGGGATCTCCCTGACGCTGTCGGCATAGGGGAAGGTGATCGTCTGAAAGCGGGACCCTTCGCCAAGCGCCGGGGTGCGGCCGCCCTGGCGGAACCAGGCTTCACCGAGGATGACGGTCGAACCGGCCACGATGAAGTTGATCGCGACACCGGAGACGATCTGGTTGCCGCGCTGGGTGATCGAGGCGTAGCCATGCACCAGCGACAGAGCAATCGAGATCAGAATGGCCGCCAGCAAGCCCATCCAGACGGACTGGGTGACGGCGGCGACAGCGCCGGCCGCAAAGGCCGCGCCGAGCATCTTGCCTTCGAGGCCGATGTCGAAGACGCCGGCACGTTCGGTGAAGAGTCCGGCAAGCGCTGCAAAGATCAGCGGAACGGAAACGCGGATGGTGGACTCAAGGAGCACCACGATGACGTGGAAGAAATCCATGGCTTCAAGCTCCCTTGGTCTGTGCCACGACGGCCGTACGGCGGCTCTGCATCGCGAACAGCCGGGTGATCGCCGGCCGGAACATGTTTTCGAGTGCGCCGGCAAAGAGAATGACCAGGCCCTGGATGATGACGATCATGTCACGGGAAATCGACGGCATTTCGAAAGAAATCTCGGCTCCACCCTGATAGAGCATGCCGAAGAGGATGGCGGCCGGGATGATGCCTGCCGGATGCGAGCGCCCCATCAACGCCACGGCGATGCCGACGAAGCCTGCCCCTTGCACGAAATCGAGCTGCATGCGCGCCTGTTCGCCCATGATCGGGTTCAGCGCCATCATGCCCGCGAGGCCGCCCGAGATCATCATCGTGATCACGGTGATGCGGCTTTCGCTCATGCCGGCGTAACGCGCTGCCGAGGGGCTGTGGCCCATGGTGCGCATTTCATAGCCGAGCTTGGTGCGCCAGATCAGGAGCCAGACGCAGAAGGCCGCGACCAGCGCCAGCAGGAACGAGACGTTGAACGGCGCCGTACCGACATCCAGCCCGAAGATTGCGAGCAGCCAGTCCAGCTTCGGCAATTGCCCGCCCTCGGCGAAGGTCCGCGTCTGCGGCGCCATCGAACCGAGCGGCTTCAGGACACGCGTCAGCAGATAGACCATCAGGCTCGAGGCGATGAAGTTGAACATAATGGTGGTGATGACGATATGGCTGCCGCGCTTGGCCTGCAGCCAACCGGGAAGGAATGCCCAGGCCGCGCCGAAGAAAGCCGAACCGAGGATCGCCAGCGGGAAGACGACGTACCAGGGCATCGTCTGGTCAAGCCAGAGGCAGGCGAGTGCGACACCGATGCCGCCGACATAGGCCTGGCCCTCGCCGCCGATGTTGAAGAGGCCGGCATGGAAGGCAACAGCGACCGCAAGGCCGGTGAAGATGAAGGTCGTCGCATAATAGAGCGTAAAGCCGAGATATTCGCCGCGGCCGAAGGCGCCGTTGATCAGGTGATAGGCGGCTTCCAGCGGATTTTCGCCGACGAGCAGCACGACGAGGCCGGCAACGAGGAAGGCGACCGCGAGATTGATCAGCGGGATGAGGCCATATTCGACCCAGCCCGGGAGCTTTGCATAAGGGGTGCTCATTCTGCGGCCTCCTTGCGGCCTTCAACACCGGCCATCAGCAGGCCAAGTTCGCCCTCGGTGGCATCCGGATCGCGCTCGCCAACGACGCGGCCGGCGAACATGACCAGGATACGGTCCGAAAGCGCGCGGATTTCATCGAGTTCGACAGAGACCAACAGGACAGCCTTGCCCTGGTCGCGCATCTCGATGATCCGCCTATGGATGAATTCGATGGCTCCGACGTCGACGCCGCGGGTTGGTTGGCCGATGATCAGCACATCGGGCCCGCGCTCCATTTCGCGCGCCAGCACGATCTTCTGCTGGTTGCCACCGGAGAAATTCGCGGTCTTCAGCCGCGGATTCGGCGGGCGTATATCGTATTCGGCAATGCGCTTCTCGGCATCCTTGCGGATCGCATCGATGTTCAGGAAGACGCCGTTGAGGTAGCGCTTGTCATGATGGTAGCCGAGGATGGCGTTTTCGCACTCCTCGAACTTCAGGACGAGGCCGACATGGTGGCGGTCTTCCGGCACGTGGGCGAGACCACGATCGCGCAATTCCGCGGGATCAGCCCGGCCGGCGACGTCGATCGGCTTGCCATTCAGGTGCACGGAGCCGGAAACGGCACGGCGGATACCGGAGATCGCTTCCAGTAATTCCGACTGGCCGTTGCCGGCGACGCCGGCGATGCCGACAATCTCGCCAGCCCGGAGGTTGAACGAAACGTTGTCGACCATGGTGACGCCGCGGCCATCCTTGACGGTCAGCCCCTCGACTGCGAGCTTGACCTCGCCGGGCTTCGCCTCGCCCTTCTCGACGCGCAGCAATACACGCCGCCCGACCATGAGCTCGGCGAGTTCTTCCACCGAGGTCTCGGCCGTGGTTCGCGTCGCCACCATCTCGCCGCGGCGCATGACCGACACCTCGTCGGTGATCGCCATGATCTCGCGCAGCTTGTGGGTGATGAGGATGATGGTCTTTCCCTGGCTCTTCAACTGTTCGAGAACGCGGAAAAGGTGGTCTGCCTCGGCCGGCGTCAGCACACCGGTCGGCTCGTCGAGGATCAGGATATCGGCACGGCGATAGAGCGCCTTCAGGATTTCGACACGCTGCTGCAAACCAACCGGCAATTCTTCGATGAGCGCATCCGGATTGACCTCGAGCGCGTATTCGCGCTCCAGCCGCTTCAGTTCAACGCGCGCCTTGGCGATGCCCTTGTTGAGGATCTGGCTGTCCTCGGCGCCGAGCATGACGTTTTCCAGCACCGTGAAGTTCTCGACCAGCATGAAGTGCTGGTGGACCATGCCGATACCGGCGGCAATCGCCGCATTCGGATCACGGATGGCGACGGGCTTGCCGTCGACGAGGATTTCACCGCTATCGGCCTGGTAGAAGCCGTAGAGGATCGACATCAGGGTCGATTTTCCCGCACCGTTTTCGCCAATGATGCCGTGGATCGTCCCTTTGCGGACCTTTAGATTGATGTTCTTGTTGGCGTGGACCGGGCCGAAACTCTTGTCGATTCCACGCAGTTCGATGGCAATATTGTCCATATTGGCCTTGCGATCCCCAAACTGGCCCGCTTCGGCATTCTTCCCAGAAACCGTGCCGGCGATTTTTTTACCATTTGGTCTAAGTTTATCATCGATTTTTCGGGGCGAAAGCCCTCAATCGTGATCTCCTTATACTCTCATCAGATCGCTGGTCAGAGTCCAGCATGAATATACACAGGCACTTGGACGCGAAAAACCGGCGACAATGGGAGCCGCCGGTCCTTCTTTTGATACTTCCATGTCGTTATCGCAAAACCGCCGCACACTTTTGCGCGACATGCTTTTGAGAACTTTTAGGCGTTCAAGCGGCCCGCACGGGCCGAAGCAGCCGCAGCGCATTCATGGTGACGAGCACCGTGGCGCCGGTGTCGGCCAGGATGGCGGGCCAGAGACCGGTGACGCCAATGATCGTCGTCACCAGGAAGACGGCCTTCAGGCCCAGCGCGATCGTGATGTTCTCCACGATGTTGCGCATCGTCGAGCGGGAAAGCCGGATCATCGCCGCCACGTCGCCGACCCGACCATGCAGCACCGCTGCATCCGCCGTTTCCAGCGCGACGTCCGTGCCGCCCCCCATGGCAATGCCGATATCGGCGGCAGCCAGCGCCGGCGCGTCGTTGATGCCGTCGCCGATCTTGGCGACGTTGAAGCCTTCGGCTTTCAACTCGCGAACGATGCGTTGCTTGTCCTCCGGCAACAGTTCGGCCCGAACGTCCATGCCAAACTGGCGACCGATCGCCTCCGCCGTGCGCCGGTTGTCGCCGGTCAGCATGACGACGCGGAGGCCGGCATCGGTCAGAGCTTTCACGCCGGCGGCCGCATCCGGCCGCGGCTCGTCGCGCATGGCGATGGCGCCGGCAATCACGCCACCGGCGACGAGCACCGAAACCGTCTTGCCTTCATCGTTGAGGGCTGCGACGCGCGCCTTCTCTTCAGCGGTCATCGGCGCCCGCTCTGCGGCGGCCTTGGGCGAGCCGAAGAACAGCGCGATGCCGTCAACAGTCCCTTCAAGCCCCTTGCCGCCGACCGCATTCACGGTCGCGATGTTGGGGACAACAAGGCCGTCGGCCGTGCTTCGCTCCAGGATGGCGCGGGCGAGCGGATGGCTCGATCCCTGCTCCAGCGCAGCCGCCAGACGCAGAACGTCTTTCTCCAACCAGCCGAAGCCGATGATGTCCGTTACTTTCGGCTTACCCTCGGTGAGGGTCCCGGTCTTGTCGAAGGCGGCGGCGGTTATCTTGCCGACATTTTCCAGCACCGCGCCGCCCTTCATCAGCAACCCGCGCCGGGCGCCCGCCGATAGGCTGGCAGCGATTGCGGCCGGCGTCGAGATCACCAGCGCACAGGGGCAACCGATCAGCAAGATGGCGAGGCCCTTGTAGATCCACTCATCCCACGAGCCATCCCAGAGAATCGGCGGCAGCACGGCGACGAGCGCCGCGACCAAGACGACACCTGGCGTATAATAACGCGAGAAACGGTCAATGAAGCGCTCGGTCGGCGCCTTGCTTTCCTGCGCTTCCTCCACCAGGCGGACGATGCGTGCAATGGTGTTGTCGGCGGCGGCGGCCGTCACCCGGACGCGCAGCGCGCCGGAACCGTTGACGGTGCCCGCAACGACGGTGTCATTCACGTCCTTGCGCACCGGCGTGCTCTCGCCGGTCACGGGCGCCTCGTCGACGGCGCTTTCACCGGAAAGCACCACGCCATCGGCCGGAATGCGATCGCCGGGGCGCACGAGAATAACGGCGCCGACGGCGAGCGTCTCGGCAGGAACTTCGACAAGCCGGCCGTCGCGCTCGACGAGGGCAGATTTCGGAACGAGCGCCGTCAGCGACTGGATGCTGGCGCGCGCCTTTCCCGCCGCCACGCCCTCCAGAAGCTCACCGATCAGGAACAGCAGCACGACCATGGCGGCTTCCTCGGTCGCGCCGATGAAAACCGCGCCGATGGCAGCGATCGTCATCAGCATCTCGATCGAGAACGGCGTGCCCATGGTGGCAGCCGCAAGGGCGCGGCGCGTGATCGGCAGCAGGCCGACGAGCATGGCCAGCGTGAAAATCCAGGGTTCGGTGACCGGGGCCAACTTGCCGACAGCATAGGCGGCGATCAGCGCCAGGCCGCTGGCGATCGTCAGCTTACCCTTGCCTGATTTCCACCAGGGACCAGTGGTTGGGCCATGGTCGTGGCCATGAAGCCCCATGGCCGTCACCGCCGCGTTTTCACCCTTCGGCCCGGCGTGACCCTCATGATGATCGTGTTGGTGGTGGTGATGATGCTCATGATCACCGTGGTCATGATGGTGACCGTGATCGCCGTGGTCATGGTCATGGCCGGAGCACGCATGCGCCGCTTTCCGTTCCAGCGTCTGGCCGGCGTTGATCGGGTGCAAGCGATAACCGAGCTTTCCGACCTTGCTCACGATCGACGTTGCAAGATCGTACTCGTCGGCGAATTTTACCGACATCGTGCCCGCCGACACGGAAACCGAGACCTCCTCGACGCCCGACAGCCTGCGCACCGCCGTGTCGATCTTGGTCGCGCAGGACGCGCAATCCATGCCTTCGACGCGATAACGGGCTTCCCGAATAGTGCTCGCCATAACCTGCTCCTTGCAAATCCTGAAGCAAGGTTACGACCTCTAGCGACTAGAGCTACAAGTCGAAATTGCAGCGTGGTGCAGATTTTTTGAGCTGCTATCGCGACAGGAAACGGATGACCCAGTCGGCGATGCCCCGATAGGGCGGCTTCACCAGGTCGCTCGGCGCCGGATCATATTTTCTCAAGATCGGCATCGCCTTGGAGAAGGTCAGGAATCCGTCGCGGCCATGGTAGTGGCCCATGCCACTGGCACCGACGCCGCCGAAGGGCAGGTCGTTGCAGCCGAACTGGTAGAGCGTGTCGTTGACACAGACGCCGCCTGCAACGACACGCGAGAGAATGGCTTCGATTTCGGCCTCGCTGCGGCTGAAGCAATAGAGCGCCAGCGGGCGATCATGACCAAGCACATAGCCGATCGCGTCCTCGATCGAAGTGTAGCTGACCACCGGCAGGATCGGCCCAAAGATCTCCTCGCCCATGACAGGGCTGTCGCGATCCGGGTCAATGACGAGCGTCGGCGGAAGAAGGCGCGGCCGGGTCTGTTGCGTCCCATCGAGAAGCGGAACCACCGCATGGCCGCGCGCCGCAGCATCGGCAATCAGGCGCTGCAGGCGCTCGTACTGAGCGGCATTGATGATAGACGTATAATCTTCGAGCTTTCGTTTTGCAGGATAACGCGCGGCAACTTCCTGCCTCAGCAGACCCACAAAGGCATCGCGCCTGCTTTCATGAATGAGGACGTAGTCGGGCGCGATACAGGTCTGGCCGGCATTGAAGAACTTGCCGGTTACAACGCGCGCGGCGGCTTTCGCGAGGTCGGCGGTTTCTCCGATGATTGCCGGCGACTTGCCGCCGAGTTCCAGCGTTACCGGGGTCAGATTCTGCGCTGCCGCCGCCATCACCTTGCGCCCGACGGCGGTCGAGCCGGTGAAAAACAGATGATCGAACGGCAGGGCCGAGAAGGTGGCGGAGAGCTCAGGGCCGCCGATCGCGACCGCCACCCGCTCTTCCGGAAACACGTCGGCAAGCAGCGATCGCAGAAACTCGGCCGTGTGCGGCGTATGCTCCGAGGGCTTCAGGTAGACGTGATTGCCGGCGGCGATTGCGGCCACGAGAGGGGCAAGCGCCAGGTTGACCGGGTAGTTCCACGGCGAGATGATGCCGACGACACCGAGCGGCACGAAGCGCACTTCCGCCTTGGCCGGCCAGAGTTTCCATCCTGCCTTCCGCCTCTCCGGCCGAACCCAGTGCTTGAGCTTCGCCAGTGTGTGGTCGATCTCGGAAAGCACGACGCCGCCTTCGCCAAGCAATGTCTCATGCCGGGCGCGATGGCCGAAATCCGCGTCGATCGCATTGCACATCTCATCGATGCGGGTGCGCAGGTGGTTCCTGAGCCGGCTCAGATCCTCGCGGCGCTGCTCGATCGGCGGGCGCCCCTCCCGCCATGCGCGCCGCAAGCGGTCGAAGGTGGCGGCGAGATCCGAGGGGGTATCGGGTGCGATTGTCATCGGACTTCTGTCGAGCGAGCGAAGAACCACTGCGCAGCATAATAGGTGCCGAGCACCCAGAGGGCATTGAAGGGAATGTCCCAGCGGAAGCGGCCATAGGCGAGTACCGTGTCGCTGACCAGGAACAACAGGCCACCGATAGCGGCCTGGTGGGCGCCACGTTCCTGCGGCGTTGCCGAAAGCTGCCGGGCGCGGGAGACGGCCTGGGCAGCCATTGCGCCGAGCGCCAGGGCGTAGATGATGACTGGGACGCGCAGCTCCGATGGCAGCGACGTCCACAAACCGCCGACGACGAGAAGCGCGATCAAGGCGAAGAAGCCAAACACCCCAGGATGGGCGGCTAAGCTGGCATCGCGGCTGAGCGCAAAGATGTAGGCGCAATGAGTCAGCAGAAAGCAGACGAGGCCGGCGAGAAAATAATCGCCCGGCAACATGAGGAAGACGTCGCCGGCGGCAGCAAAGGCGAGACCGATCGCGATCGCCATGGCATAGGCGCTGGACGATCGGCGAGCGTTGCGCAAGACAGCGACGAGCAGCAACAGCGTTGCCGTCGGTTTCGTCAGGTAGTGCAGCCAGCGCCAGACGGAATCATCCGTGTCGGCGAGCAGGCTGCCGAGGATCGCCAAGGCGGCACACACGAAAAACAGCATATGGAAAGAGCGATTGCGCTCTACGCTTGAAGTCTCCCGGTAGTTCATCCTCATTCCCCCGCCGTCAGCTGCATCCGGCCTTGCCGCCGGTCGCTGATTTGTCATTGCAGCGATAGTTTCGATTTTTTCGGGATTGTCCAGTTGGGGGCGAAACGAGACGGCTCGCTGCTCGAGTCTTCTAATTTGGCGCTGGCTCGACCTGACGCCCGATCCCCATTGCAGCTTCAGCTATTGGCGGAGCACAAAGCCCGCGGACTTTTGTCGCGCGGGCTTTGTGGCTTGCTGCGAGGCAGCGACGTTCGGACCGGAGCCAGCAGCTCCGGACGCGTGCATTGCTTATCCGGCCTTGGGCTCGATCGGCTGCCATATGCTGACCTGGCGAGTCTCGGGCATCAGCATGAGCGCGAGCACGAAGCACACGGCAGGGACGATGATCGGATAGAGCAATGCGTAGCCGACGCTGCCGGTCGCCGCGAAGGCGGCCGACGTCACGAACGGCACCAATCCGCCGCCCCAGCCGTTGCCGATGTGATAGGGCACCGATACCGACGTGTAGCGTATCCTGCCGGGGAAGTATTCCGCCAGGAATGCGCCGACCGGCCCATAAACCATCCCGACATAGCAGACGAGGATGAAGATGATGAAGATCGCCGCCGGATAGTTGATGTTGTCGGGCTGCGTGACCGTTCCGAGCCACAAATAGAGCGGATAATAGGTCAGCGCGGCGAGCAACATGCCGCCCAGGATCACCGGCTTGCGACCGATGACATCGGACAGCCAGCCGAAGAAGATCAGGCTTGGCGCCGCGAGGAGCAAGGCCGCGCCGACGATGTAGGACGAGTTCAGCGCGTCGACCTTGGACACCTGCTGCAGGAAATACAGTGCCCAGAATTGGCCGCTGTACCAGACCACGCCCTGGCCGATCAAAACGATGGTCGCGATCCCCACGTATTTCACGTTGGAGCTCAGGAACGCTTCCCGCCAAGGATTTCGCGTCATCTGCCCCTTGGCCTTGATCTCCGCGAAGATCGGCGTCTCCTGGAGCTGCAGTCGGATGTAGATTGCGATGGCCACCAGCAGGAACGACACCAGGAACGGCACGCGCCAGGCCCAGGCGTCGAAGGTCTCATTGCCGAAGTAGGTACGGGTCGCGATGATCACGGCCAGCGACACGACGATCCCGAGGGTGGGGGAGGTCTGCAGCCAGCCGGTGTAGTAGCCACGGTGTTCGTCGGGCACATGCTCGGCGACATAGGTGATTGCGCCGCCATACTCGCCGCCAAGGCAAAGACCCTGGATCATCCGCAAGCCGAAGAGAAGGAAGGCTGCGGTGAGACCGATCGCCTCATAGGTCGGGATCAGGCCGATCGCGCCTGTGCCTAAACCCATGCCACTCAAGGTAATGAGGAAGGTATATTTGCGCCCAACGCGGTCACCCATCCAGCCAAACAAAAACGCCCCCAAGGGGCGAATCAGGAAACCGGCGGTGAAGAGGGCAATGGTGCTGAGCAATGCCGCGACTGGGTGCGATTCCTCGAAAAACTTGACCGACAGAACGGCGGCCAAGCTACCGAAAATATAGAAGTCGTACCATTCGATGATGTTTCCCACCGACGCAGCAACGATCACGCGGCGGAAATCGGTCGGAACTTGGATAGCCATGTCTTTTCCTTCCGTTTCAACACATGGCCTGTCCGTAAATATTTTAGCACGAAAATAGTATGAATGAAAAAACTTTGCGCGAGCGACAGAAGATCTCGAAAGCTAGGGTTTGCCCTGAAACCCGACTTTGCAGCACACGGAACCGTCGCCGCAAAGCCCGGCGCGCATCGACGACAGGCCCTGCTTCCGCTGTGCGCTGTGCGCGCGGACGTGAACGCGCTTGTTGGCGCCAGGCGGGCGTTGTCCTCTGGCGTTTCGGGGCATTTTGTTTGTTTTCGGCTGGTTTAGAAACGCAAAAGCCGCCCTTGCGGGCGGCCTGAATTTTGGTTGCGGGGGCAGGATTTGAACCTGCGGCCTTCAGGTTATGAGCCTGACGAGCTACCGGGCTGCTCCACCCCGCGTCCAGCGCAAATCCCTATGGGATTTGTCGCGGTAGCGTAAACCGCTTTGCGGTTTATGCTTTTGTCCGGTCCGGGTTTTGCGAAGCAAAATCCCGTTTGTTTTCTGATCGTATCGAATCAAAAAGGCCGCTTGTTGGCGGCCCTTGGTTTCGGCGGGGCCGAAGTTTGTGTCGAGAAGGAGATCTTTGTTTTGCCGCTGGCTTGTCCTTGTCGGCGTTGCCTCGAAGGGGAGCGGCGTTTCGGTTGTTTATCTTGCGTTTTGCAGACCTGGCAGCGACCTACTCTCCCGCGTCTTAAGACGAAGTACCATCGGCGCTGGGGCGTTTC
>NZ_JBCHVG010000004.1:0-437539 GCF_050474445.1 Ensifer sp. B1-9 | reverse complement strand
CGACCTCTACATCGCCTGCGGCATCTCCGGTGCGATCCAGCACCTTGCCGGCATGAAGGACTCCAAGGTCATCGTCGCGATCAACAAGGACGAGGAGGCGCCGATCTTCCAGGTCGCCGACTACGGCTTCGTTGCCGATCTCTTCGACGCCCTGCCGGAGTTGCAGAAGGCTTTCTGAAGCGTTCCAAGCTATCCGATTTGACGGCTGGCTGGTCGAAATGCGGCCTCTCAATTGATTAAGCCAACAATGTAAAGGGATCCGACAATGGACGTACGCGCCGCCGTTGCCGTTCAGGCCGGCAAGCCGCTCGAGGTCATGACGGTTCAGCTCGACGGCCCGCGGGCCGGCGAGGTGCTGATCGAGGTCAAGGCCACCGGGATCTGCCACACCGACGACTTCACCCTGTCGGGCGCCGATCCGGAGGGCCTGTTCCCGGCGATCCTCGGCCATGAGGGCGCCGGCATCGTCGTCGACGTCGGCCCGGGCGTCACGAGCGTGAAGAAGGGCGATCACGTCATCCCGCTCTACACGCCCGAGTGCCGCGAGTGCTATTCCTGCCTTAGCCGCAAGACCAATCTCTGCACGGCGATCCGCGCGACGCAAGGCCAGGGCCTGATGCCCGACGGCACCTCGCGCTTCTCGATCGGCAAGGACAAGATCCACCACTATATGGGCTGCTCGACCTTCGCCAGCTACACGGTGCTGCCGGAGATCGCCGTCGCCAAGGTCAACCCGGACGCGCCCTTCGACAAGATCTGCTACATCGGCTGCGGCGTCACCACCGGCATTGGCGCGGTCATCAACACGGCCAAGGTGGAGATCGGCGCGACCGCGATCGTTTTCGGTCTCGGCGGCATCGGCCTCAACGTCATCCAGGGTCTCAGGCTTGCCGGCGCCGACATGATCATCGGCGTCGATCTCAACAACGACAAGAAGGCCTGGGGCGAACGCTTCGGCATGACCCACTTCGTCAACCCCAAGGAGGTCGGCGACGACATCGTGCCCTATCTCGTCAACATGACGAAACGCAATGGCGACCTGATCGGCGGCGCCGACTACACCTTCGACTGCACCGGCAACACCAGGGTGATGCGCCAGGCGCTGGAATCGGCCCACCGCGGCTGGGGCAAGTCGGTCGTGATTGGCGTCGCCGGCGCCGGCCAGGAGATCTCGACCCGGCCATTCCAGCTCGTCACCGGCCGTCAGTGGATGGGCACCGCCTTTGGCGGCGCCCGCGGCCGCACCGACGTGCCGAAGATCGTCGACTGGTACATGCAGGGCAAGATCCAGATCGACCCGATGATCACCCACGTGATGCCGCTCGAAGACATCAACAGGGGCTTCGAGCTGATGCATTCCGGCGAAAGCATCCGCTCGGTCGTTCTTTACTGAACCGGGGGCCAACCCCGCCTGCAGACGGAAAATGCCTGTCTCGCACCACCGCGTCAGCGGCCGGCGATACCAATGAACCGCCGGGCACTCGGCCCCGGCCAAAGGAGGGGAATGCCAGCGTTCCGGCCGCGATGGAGGGCGTGCGTGCCCGGCTGCGCGAACCGGGCATGGAGCCCTTGATTGTCTCAATCCCGGCCAGATGGACGGCGAAGAAGAGCAGCGCGCTCAGGACGGCCTGAGATGGTCCGGCCCGACCAATGGTCGGGCCGGGATCATTTGCCAGGACCTAGCGATCGATGACGAGATCGCTCAGCGGTTTCGAACAGCAGGGCAGAAAGAGACCGGCATCGATCTCTCGCTGTCGGATGCCGCCATTGTGCTTCATCTCGACCGAGCCGGAGACGAGCTTCGACTTGCAGGTGCCGCAGACGCCGTTCGAGCAGGACGAGGGGAGCTTCACCCCTGCCTTCTTTGCGCAGGAGAGCACGGTCTGCTCCTCTGCAACCTCGATCTTGCGGGCCTGTTTGGAGAACTCCACCTGGAACCTTCGGGTGGCCGGTTGCTCGACGGCAGGGGTATCGACGTCATCGATCACGGCCGCGTCAAAGCTCTCCTCGATGTAGTTTGACGGGGGAACGCCCAGTTCGGCAGAGATCGTGCGCGCTGCCGCCATGAACGGCGCCGGGCCGCAACACATGACGACGCGTTCGGCAATGTCGGGAACTGCAAGCTTCAGATAGGCTGCCGATATGCGCCCCGTCAGTCCGGACCAGTTGGCTTCACCGGAAACGACTTCCGGAAGAAACTGAAGCCGGAGCCCCTTCACCCGATTGGCCAGGTTGGCAAGTTCGTCGCGGAAGATGAGGTCCTTCGGGGTTCGCGCTGCGTGCATGAAGACGACATCGGATGGCTCGCATGTATCGGCGATCTCGCGGACCATCGCCATGAGCGGGGTGATCCCCGAACCGCCGGAAAGAAACAAATATTTCCTCGCGTTCGGCCGAATGAAGTGGCCGAGGGGACCGTTTGCCTTGACCTTGGCGTTGGCGGTCAGGCTGTCGTGAAGCCAGTTTGAGATTTTGCCGCCGGCTACGCGTTTGACCGTGACCGAAAACGCATTGCTGCGCTTCGGGGAGGACGAGATGCTATAACACCGGCTTTCCGGCTCGCCCTCGACATCAAGGTCGAACAGGAAGTATTGACCGGCTTCGAACGCGAAGCGCTTGCCCTTTGGGCACGCGAAGGTGAATGTCTTCACATCGTGCGTTTCCTGGTGGACATCGACGCAGACCAGGTCCTCGTCCGAATTGCGGTTCCACAAATCGCCAAGGTCAGTACGCTCTGCCGGAGAAAAAGTGCTCTTAGTATCCATGGGCGCGCATCCGGTCGATGTACCACGACGCAAACTTGTCGAGGTTGGTTTCGGAGAAGGGTGAATAGGGACCCGGCACGTAAGCCGGATCCTCGACACCGGCGTGCGACCGGGCGACGAGCTGGGCGTCCTGATCGGTCGTGGCAAGCCAGACGTTGGTCAGTTTCTCGAGGTCGTAGTCGACGCCTTCGACGGCATCCTTGTGCACGAGCCACTTCGTCCGCAAGAGCGTTCTATTCGCCGAAAGAGGTATGACGATCGCAACGATGGCGTGGTCGCCCATGAAGTGGTTCCAGCTGTTGTGGCCCCAAAGATGCATGTCGCCGAGGTCCTTGCGCGACATCGTACCGAGCAGCTTTGCCGATGCGGCGGTCGCATCGGGCGTCTGGGATTCGCCGGCACCCGAAATGATCAGCCGCTGTGTGCGAAAATTTGTGCTGCAGTCCACCAGTTGCTCGACCGCCGCGGACGGGTAGCCGTCGGCCTCCCACAGCTTGGTCCGTTCCTCATAAAGCGAAAAATGCTCCTCGGCCTGGGCTCGATCTTCCGGGCTCAATGCGTCCGGGTCGAAGCCGAAATCGAGATCGACGAAGGAGACGCAGAGCTCGGGGTGGTTGGCGGAGCAATGGTAGCATTCACGGTTGTTCTCGATCGTGAGTTTCCAGTTGCCCTGTTCGATGACATCGGATTCGTAGGCGACCTTGGCGTTGCGGATGTCGTAGGGCGCGAGGCGTTCGGCCATGACGTCGACAAGGCGGTCGATGTCTTCGGGGGCATTGTCGGAAAGGCAGACATAAATGAGACCACTGACCGACTTGAACGTCACGGGTTTGAGGCTGCGGCATTCCTTGTCGAAGCCCTTGCCCATGTGGGGGGCATAGCTCAACTCGCCGGTCAGCTCATAGGTCCAGGTATGGTAGGGACAGACGAGCTTCGAAACGATCGTCTTTCCGGCATCGAGCAGGCGCGCGCCGCGGTGGCGGCAGACATTGTGCATGACGCGGATCTCGCCGTCATCGTCGCGAAGGAGGATGAGACTCGTCTTGCCGATATCGACGACCGTTGCGTCACCCGGCTCAGGCACATCGCATTCAAGGCCGATGCAGATCCAGTGCTGGCGGAAAAAGACCTCGAGATCCGCCTCGAAGACGTCCTCTCGCGTATAAAGACCGGCGGGAAGGGAGTATCCCTCGGCTCTTGCATCAAGGAGCGACGATATGGGAGAAGCAAATGTCTGCAGCATAATTCCACCTTATGTTCCGGTCGAAAGGTCGACGGTTCCAGAGGCAGGATCGCTCAGCTATTCTGGTCACTCAACGGCATAAATATGCGCGTATGACATTACCAAATGTAATGGAACAAAGATGGCGAACCTGAGGAAGAAACTTCCGCCACTCACTGCCTTGACGGCCTTTGAAGCGGCGGCCCGCCTGTCCAGCTTCACGCGCGCTGCGACGGAACTCGGTGTGACCCAGGCTGCCGTAAGCCGGCAAATCCATTTGTTGGAAGAGGATTTCGGCTTCCCCCTGTTTCGGCGGCTCCACCGCAAGATCGAACTGACCGAGAAGGGCAGGCTGCTGTCCGCGGCGGCGGGCGACGCATTCAACCTCATTGCCGACACCGTCGCCGAGCTCCGGTCGGAGAGCGCCGATGACGAACTGGCGATTTCGGCGACTATCTCCTTTTCGCATTTCTGGCTGCTTCCAAGGATCGCCGCATTTTCTCGCGCCCATCCCGAAATCAAGCTTCGCATCATTACGCAGGATGCCCGGACGAGCATCGAAGCAAGCGATGTGGATCTGGCGATCCGCTATGGGACCGGTACCTGGCCGGACGGTCAGGCCGAGCTTTTGTTCGAGGACGAAGTTTTCCCGATTTGCAGCGCCGACTATCTGGTCGCGGCCGGCCCAATCCGCACGGTGGATGATCTCGTTGGTCATCCGCTCATATCGAGCGACACGGACGACCCGACATGGACAGGTTGGGACGAGTGGCTCGCGGCCTTTTTCGTGAAGGCGCCGAAAAAGGCCCGAGGCCTGCGATGCAGCTTCTACACGGAGGCCATTTATGCAGCGTTGAACGGCCAAGGTATCGCGCTCGGTTGGAACCGCCTCGTCGGTGACCTTATAAAGCAAACGCGCCTTGTTCGTGTTACGGATGCATCTATTCGCACCAGGGCGGCCTACTTCGTGGTTGTACCAACAAGGAGGCCACGAAAGGAAAGCGGGCGGCTGTTCATAGAGTGGCTGCGCCAGGTTTCCGCTCTGGCCGACTGACAATTCAAAGCCTCTCGGTACTCGTCGCGCTCCTGAAGCCCGTCGCACAAAGGTGCGCAAGCGGTTTTGCGCGACATGCGAAGTATCGAAAACCTGTAGCACTAGGAGCGACTCCGAATGGCCGCGACGCACTTTTGCCGCGTCGAGGAGAAGGCGGTCGGAGAGCAAAGAGTTTCCGTAAGGGCGGCCAGGTGGGCGGCGACGACTACTTCTCGATGATCCGTGCTGATTGCGACTAATCACGTTCAGAGGTCACCGCGCCAGAGAACTGGGTAAACGATCCCTTGGCGTCAATGGACCGCAGATCTTGCGTCTGTCGGTGGCTTTCTCTTCGTTCCAGTGCGCTTCTCCTTGTGCCGGGTTCGCCATAGAAAAGTGCATGAGCGTGTTGGCGTCCTTGGTATTATTGAGGCCATCCGGATCGAGCCTATCAAGCGGATTGTATGCCGCCGATCGCTCGCTGGCGGCTTCGAGGGGATCGAAAACATGGGCCGGGCCGAACCGCTCGCGCGCCTGGCCAGCAGCTCCGCATTTTCGCCTTTTCGATCAATACAACGGACAAAGCGATCTGCTGTCTGCAGGTACGAGATCGGCCTGCAAGCGGAACCGATCGCTAACTGCGGCGTTGGGATTAGCCTTTGTCCGACACAAAAAAGTCGGAGCCGCGGGTCATGGCCCCCTTGGGGACGCGCGACAGGCGCGCCGCTCGACCCGGCTTTGGTGCGGGCGATAAGCACAACTGGCGCGGGGACGTCAGAATAAGAGGAAGAAAGTTCATGTCGATTCCATCCAAACTTTTCGCAACGGTGGCCTGGCCCTTATTCGCCGTATCATTCGCGATTCAGCCGGCGCTGGCTGAGAGCCTGAAGGCGCCGTTCCAGATAGCGCAGGAAGGGGCTGACCAGCAGTCGCCCGAGGACTTGCTGCTGCTCAAGAAGCGCAAGAAGCAGCGTGCTGCCGAAGAAGGGCAGACAGAACAGCAGCAGCCAAAGGCCGAAGAGCCGCAGCGCCAGGTAGAAGAGCCAGTGCGCAAGAAGCGTAAACAGCAGGCCGAAGAGCAGCAGCCCGCCGTAGAGGAAAGCGCACCGCGGCAGAGTGAAGAACTGCAAGCACCTGTTCGCAAGAAGCGCAAACAGCAAGCCGAAGAACAGCAGCCCGGCGCAGAGGAAAGCGCTCCACGGCAGGCTGAGGAGCAGCAAGCACCTGTGCGCAAGAAGCGTAAGCAGCAAGTCGAAGAACAGCAGCCCGGCGTAGAGGAAGGCGCTCCGCGGCAGGCCGAGGAGCAACAAGCTCCTGTGCCGAAGAAGCGCAAGCAGCAGGCCGAAGGGCAGCAGCCTGGTGCCGAGAAAGGCGCTCCGCGGCAGGCCGAGGAGCAGCAAGCTCCTGTGCCGAAGAAGCGCAAGCAGCAGGCCGAAGGGCAGCAGCCTGGCGCAGAGGAAGGCACTCCGCGGCAGGCCGAGGAGCAGCAAGCTCCTGTGCCGAAGAAGCGCAAGCAGCAGGCCGAAGGGCAGCAGCCTGGTGTCGAGGAAGGTGCTCCGCGGCAGGCCGAGGAGCAACAAGCTCCTGTGCCGAAGAAACGCAAGCAGCAGGCTGAGGAACAGCAGCCTGGCGCAGAGGAAGGCACCCCTCAGAAGGCCGAGGAACAGCAGGTACCTGTGCCCAAAAAGCGCAAGCAGCAGGCTGAAGGACAACAGCCCGAGGAGCAGAAGGCCCTCGAACAGCGTGCCTCACCGAAAGGCGCAACCGGTCAACCCTCCGCCGAGCAGCCGACGCCGCAGACCGGCGAGGGTAAGCAGCAGCCGGTTCCGGGAACCGAACAACCCGCAACGGCTGAACAGCGACAGGGTGAGGAACCTCAGGCCAAGCCCGCTCCGATCGTCGTCGACAAGCGCACGAAGGAAGAGAAGCGCAAGATCGCCAAGGATCCTGCAGCGACCGACGAAACCGTGGTGCTTCCCGTCGATAACGGCGCGGCTGTGCTCGACAGCGACAAGGACGCCGACAATACCGGTGGCGAGCGGGCGCGTGAGGCCCGGCGCAAGCAGCGCGAAGAACTGCGCGCTCAGGAGAAGAACATAGCGCCGCCGACCGACGACGCCGCAGCCCAGGCGGAGATTCCGGCCGAGGTGCGGCAGGCGGTGCCGAAGAGGGTCGAGGCCGCGATCAAGGAAGAAGGCCAACGCGTCGAAGCGGCGCCTGCCTTCGCCGTCCCGGAGACGACGAACATCGTCAACAACACGGTCATCAATAACACGGTGATCAACAACACGACGGTCAACAACACGACGAACAACGATGTGACAGCGGTGCAGGTGGTCGAAAGGGTCGACGATCGCGTCGTCCTCGGCGTCGGTGACCAGATCTTCGTGCGTGGCGACGATCGGCCGAGGCTGCGCCGCGATTCCGAGGAGAGCTACTACGATCAATTGTCGCGCGGCCGCGTTCGCGAAACGATCGTTCGCCCGGGCGGCTACCAGATCGTCACGGTCTACGACCGGTACGGCAACATCCTGCAGCGCTCGCGCGTCGACCGCGACGGCAACGAATATGTGCTGATGTACGCACCAGACTATCAGGAGGAACGTCCGGCGATCGTCGACGTCGGTTACGAGCTGCCGCCGATGCGCCTGACGGTTCCGGTCGACGACTACATCGTCGATTACTCGGAAGAACCGGATCGGGACTACTACGAATTCCTGTCCGAGCCGCCAGTCGAACAGGTCGAGCGAGTCTATACGATCGATGAGGTCCGCAATTCGGCCCGCCTCCGCGACAAGGTCCGGCGCATCGATCTCGACACGATCCACTTCGCGACGGCTAGTGCCGAAGTGTCGATGTCCCAGGCAAAGACACTGCGTACGGTTGCCGACGCAATGCGGAAGATCCTCGACAAGGATCCCGGTGAAACCTTCTTCATCGAAGGGCACACGGACGCTGTCGGCTCCGACCGCTCGAACCTGGTGCTCTCCGACGAGCGCGCCGAGTCCGTCGCAGTCCTCCTGACCGAGGTCTATAGTATCCCGGCGGAAAACCTGGTCACTCAAGGCTATGGTGAGCGCTTCCTGAAGATTCGGACACAGGAGCCCGAAGAGCAAAACCGCCGCGTGACCATCCGCCGCGTGACCCCGCTGGTGCGCCCGGTGGCGCAACGGTAAAGGAAACCTGCATCGCCATGCGTTTGAAGACGACGCATGGCGATGCAAAACTGAGTTTCCGTTTGCTCGCCTCTGCTGACAGCAAGCCGCCGCCGACCTGTCCTTCTTCGCGGTCATGCACCCGCCGCGATCGCCGCCTATACATCGCTTTGCCGTTGCCCTATAGACCAGAGGTACAAATCGCCTCATCGAGGGCTGAGCCATCAACGTCAAGCAGTTGCGCTATTTTGTCAAAGTTGCCGAGATCGGCAACATCACACGCGCTTCAGAGCGTCTGAATGTCGCGCAAACGGCCCTTGGTCAACAGATACGACATCTGGAGGAATCGCTGGGTGTACGGCTTTTCGTACGTCATTCCCGCGGCATTTCCCTCACCGAAGCAGGCGAACTGCTCTATCGGCATGCCAAGAACATCCTCGGCGCGATCGAGGAGGCCCGTCGAGAGGTTACGGCTCTTAGCGACAGCAAGAAGGAAGCAATCCGCCTCGGGATCACGCCAAGCATCCAGGCGCTGATCGGCACGAAACTCCTGAAAGTTGCCGCCGCGAAGCTGCCGCGGGTTTCGCTCGGGATCATCGAGGAACTGAGCTTCGTTCTGATCGACGCCCTGCTGCGCGGTGAAATCGACCTCGCGCTCGCCTATGAACTGGATCGTCGCAGGGATTTGATGGTGACGCCGCTGATCGAGGAAGAGCTGCTTTTCGTCGCGAGCAGCGAACGCCAGGCGCGGCGGGCCTCGATTACTTTCGCCGAAGTCGCCGCTACGAATCTGGCGCTGGTCAGCGAGCGCGATATCATCTGGCGGCGGATGCATGAGGAGGCTCGGCGCCTCCGGATCACCATGAACGTCGCCTTCGAAGTCCAATCGATGCCGGCCATCAAGGCGCTGGTAGCACGCGGCGCGGCGACCACCGTCGTGCCTTTCGGTCTGATGGCCGATGAGATCCAGCAGGGCCTGGTCACCGCCTGTCCGATCTGCGAACCGGCCATCAAGCGCACGCTTTATCTCACCAGGCCGCTAGACCATAAGCCTTTGATCAACGAGCATTCGCTGATCGTCTTTCTCGATACGATTGTCACCCAACTCGCCGAAAGCATGGGGCCCCATGGCACGTTGATCGGTAAGGTAACCGACACGCCCCTCTAGGATGAGCCGCGGAAACACCGATGGATGATACGACCATCAATCTGAGGCAGCTTCGCTATTTCGCGACCGTCGTCGAGATCGGTAGCATGTCGGGCGCCGCCCAGCGCCTGGGCCTCGCCCAGACGGCAATCAGCCTCCAAATCCGCGATCTCGAAAGAGCCGTGGGCGTGAAGCTCCTTGATCGCCATTCGCGCGGCGTCGCCCCGACAGCGGCCGGCCAGGTGCTTTTCGAGCGGTTCCACCAGATCGAGCGTCTGCTCGGCCAGGCCCTGAGCGAGGTCCGGCTTGCCGGACAGGCATCCATCCGACCGTTCCTGATCGGCCTGACGCCCAGTCATATGCGGCTCGTTGGCGCCGATATCCTTCTTTCGGCGAGCCAGCGCCTCGGCTCGATCCAGGTCAAGCTGGTGGAGGAACTGAGCTATGCATTGGTAGGCGCTGTGCGCCGCGGCGAACTCGATCTCGCCTTTGCCTACGACGTCGAGCCCCGCGCCGGACTGACACGCGAAGCGGTGATCGAGGACGAGCTGCTCTTCGTCACCACTCCTGAAAACAGCACCGGAGATGGACCGATTTCCTTTTCCGACGCGCTTGCCCACGAACTGTTCTTCGCCGGAGAGAAAGGCATTGTCGCCTTTGTCCGCACCACCGCCCAGCAGATGGAGCTCGAGCCAAAGATCCGCTCCGATATGCAATCCGTGCCGGCGATCCGCTCGCGCATTGCCGAAGGCGGGGCGAGCCTGTTGCCCTACGGCACCGTCGCCGACGGCGTGAAGCGCCGCCTGTTTGCGATCCGCCGCGTCGAGCAACCCGTTCTCAGCCGTACGCTCTACATGATCCGGCGCAGCGAAGAGCGCTCGCCGCTCGACGATGTCGCGCTCGCCCCCTTCGTGCACGAAGTGGTGCAGCATATGTGTGCGGCCGCGAAGCCCTATGCCAGGATCATAGACAAACGCTTTGATGTCGGGCGTTTCGAAATTGGAAACGCAGGGACGCCATAGCAAAAAACTTATACCTCGCCGCTTTCAACGGTCTTGGACAGTCTTTTGCGGCCAAACTACCTTCCTCCCAGAACAAACGAAACGCGACCCGCCTCGCTGCCGGTCTGCAAGTCTTTGATTCAGGAGGAGAAAAATGGGAGCCTACCGGGTAACCGTCGATACCGGCGGAACCTTCTCGGACTTCGTCTACATGGACGAGGAGACCGGCGAAACATCGATTTCGAAGGTGCCCTCGACGCCCGACGATCCATCCAGGGCGATCCTTTCAGGCATCGAGCTCCTCCTCGGCAAGGGCGTGAAACCGTCCGGCATCAGCTACTTCTGCCACGGCACCACGGTCGGCACCAATGCGCTTCTGGAAGGCAAGGGCGCGCGCACGGGTCTGCTCGTCACCGAGGGTTTCCGTGGCATCTACGAGGTCGGCGAACAGGCGCGACCGCACGGCCCTGCGATCTTCGACGTGATGTATGAACGCCCTGCGCCGATCGTACACCCCTCGACGACGGGTGAGGTGCGCGAGCGCGTCATCGCCGACGGCAGCGTGCTGGAGGCGCTCGACGAGGACCAATTGCGGCGGACGCTACGCGAACTGCGCAGGGAAGGCATCGAGTCGATCGCCGTCTGCCTGCTGTTCTCTTTCCTCGAACCGCGCCACGAGCATCGTGTCCGCGAGATCATCCGCGAGGAAATTCCGAGCTGCGAAGTTTCGCTCTCCTCCGACATCGTGCCGCAGATCCGCGAGTATCATCGCCTCAGCACGACCGTCGTCAACGCCTACCTGCAGCCGATACTGGCGCGCTACATCGACCGCTTGGCCGACAAGCTCTCCTCCATCGGCGTTAAGACGCCACAGAAGTTCATCATGCAGTCCAACGGCGGCATGGCGACCTTTGCGACGACCGCTCGCAAGGGTGTAACAACCGTGCTCTCCGGCCCAGCCGGGGGCGTCACCGCGAGCGTTGCGATGGCGCGCGCTACGGGTTGGAAGGATATTGTCACCTTCGACATGGGCGGCACGTCGTGTGACGTCGCGCTGATCAAGGGCGGAGCGCCGGTTATCAGCAACCGTGGCAAGGTCGAGGGCCGGGATATCGCCATGCCGATGATGGACATCAATACCGTCAGCGCCGGCGGCGGCACGCTTGCTGAAGTCGACCGCTTCGGCGTGCTGCAGGTTGGACCGGAAAGCGCGGGCGCCGTGCCCGGCCCGGCATGCTACCGCCGTGGCGGCACGAAGCCGACGATCACCGACTGCAACCTCCTGCTCGGCTACCTCTCGGAGGACAATTTCCTCGGCGGCCAGATGCGGCTCGATACGGCGATGGCGCGCCATGCGGTCGACACTGCCGTCGCAGCCCCGCTCGGCATGGAGTATCGCGAGGCCGCCGAAGGCATCATCAAGATCATCGATGTGAAGATGGAAGAGGCGATCAAGGCCATTTCCACCATGCGCGGGCATGATCTTCGCGACTTCATGCTGCTGCCCTTTGGTGGCGCAGGCCCGCTGCATGCCTGCCGCATCGCCCGTGATCTCGGCATGGCCGGAGTGGTCGTGCCGCTCCATGCCGGCGTGTTCTCCGCCATGGGCCTCATAATGTCGGACGTCGCCCACGACTATGTTCGCTCGCGGCTTGCCCGGCTCGACGCGGTCTTGCCTGAAGCGGTCGAGAGCGTCTTTGTCGAGATGGAGGCGGAGGCCTTGGCGGAATTGGCGGAGGAAGGTTTCGGCGCGGGCCAGATCCGCCTCATGCGCGCCCTCGACCTGCGCTATGCCGGTCAGGGCTACGAACTCACCATCACAGTGGAAGACGTCGCAAGTCCCGAAGCGCTGGAGGCGGTACGCAGGAAATTCGATGACGAGCATGAACTGATGTTCGGCCACAACGCGGCGGGCGAATCCGTTGAGATCATCTCCTACCGTATCAAGGCGGTGGGGCTCGTCCCGCCGGTGAATGCCAAGTGCTATGAGCCGATGGGCGGCACGGTAGAAGACGCGCTGCTTGGGCACAGGCTCGTTCGGATGGACGGCGAGGACATCCGTTGCGCCGTCTACCAGCGGGAGAAGCTCGATGTCGGCGTGCGCTTCGATGGGCCGGCGGTAATCGAGCAGTTCGACTGCACGACCGTCGTGATGCCGTGTCAGAGCGTCCATGTCGATCAGTTCAAGAACCTCGTGGTGATGGGAGCAGACAATGCTGCAGCGTGATCTTTCGGCCAAACCGACGGCAATCGAACTCGAGGTCATCCGCGCCAGCCTCGGCGGCATCGTTCTCGAAATGCAGAATTCACTATTCAGGACCGGCTTTTCGACCATCATCCGCGAATCCCAGGATGCTTCCTGCGCGTTGCTCGACGCCAATGCCGCCGTGGTGGCGCAGCATGTGGTGCTACCGCTCCATATCGGTGCCTTCCCAGCCTGCACGGCGGCGGTGTTGCGCGCCTTCGGCGATGATATCGCCCCTGGCGATGCCTTCCTGATTAACGACCCCTATGAGGGCGGCAGTCCTCATGCGCCGGACATGGCGGTCATCACGCCGGTTTTCTTCGAAGGTACGCTTGCCGGCTTCTGCGCCAGCATCGCACATAAGGGCGATATCGGCGGCCCGGTTCCTGGTAGTTGCTCCGGCCAGGCGCGCGAAGTCTTCAATGAGGGCTTGCAACTGCCGCCCGTTCGTTACCAGCGCGCTTTTAAGCCATGGGGGGATGTAGAGCGCATCATCGCCGCCAACAGCCGGACGCCCACGCTGGTGCTGGGCGACATCCGCGGTCAACTCGGTTCCGCCCGGCTCGGCGAGCGCCGTCTCGACGCGCTGTTTGCGAAATTCGGGTTGGCGAAATGCCTCGCTGCCTTCGACGAACTCGACGCCATTTCCGAGCGCCGGATGCGGGCCGTGGTTGAAACTTGGCGCGACGGCCTCTTCGAGGCTGAACGCTTCGTGGACGACGACGGCATCGAGCTCGGCAAGCCGGTGCGCATCTATGTGAAGGTTGATAAGAAGGGTGACACGCTGCATTTCGACTTCAGCGGCTCGGCCGACCAGACGCGCGGGCCGGCCAACATCCGCCCACCGCTGCTGCAAGCCGCCTGTGCCTATGCGCTGATCTCGATGGTCGACCCTTCGATCTTCATAGCTAGTGGCATCCTCAAGGCCTTTTCGTTGACGGCCCGGCTGGGAAGCGTGGTCAATCCCCGCTATCCCGCCCCAGTCAACACCTACAATCCGACCGTGCATGCGATCGTCGACGCCGTCTTTGCGGCGCTGGCTCATGTCGTGCCGGAACGGTCGCGGGCCGACGGATGCGGCAGCCGTTCGATCATTCTCGGCGGACGTAATACCAACACCGGCAAGGGCTATGTGCAATACGAGATCGTCGGCGGCGGCGCGGGCGCGAAAGCGAGCGGCGACGGGGCTTCTGGTACGACAGTCAACCAGAGCAATGCCAAGATCGCGCCGATCGAGATCATCGAGAGCGAGTTCCCGACGCGACTGCTCGCTTTCGAACTGATCCGGGATTCCGGCGGCCCGGGACAATTCCGCGGCGGTCTCGGCATTCGCCGGAAATATCTGAACCTCGCCGATGCGCGCTTCTCCATCCGCTCGACCAAGCACGTCATCCCCGCCGAGGGGTACAGCGGCGGTCTGCCCGGCCGCACCGGCGATATCCGCGTCAATCCGAACGACGCGGACGCCAAGCGCTTGCCGACGCGTTGTGCCGACTATCCGTTGATGGAGGGCGACGTCTTCGAGCTGGAGACGCCTGGCGGCGGCGGCTACGGCGACCCGCGGATGCGCGATGCCGCAAAGGTGCTTGCCGATGTGCGGGAGGGCTATGTCTCGCCCGATGCCGCCCGTGAGCTCTACGGCGTCGCGCTCGTGGAAACCGAAACCGGCCTGGCCATAGACAGACAGGCTACGGAGCGCCTCAGGGGCTCGCAAAAGACAGTGGCCTGATGGCCGAAACGGGAGGAAACACCAATGGACGCCAAACTTACCCAATCATCTCTTGCGGCCGGCGTGATCGGCCTCGGTGCGATGGGCTACCAAATGGCCCGCCATCTGAAGGAAAAGAACTTTGCCGTCACCGGCTACGACATTTCCGTCGAGGCCGTCGCCGCCTCACGGGAGATCGGAATTGCGGTCGGCGATGACATCGCCGCCGTCGGCAGCCATGCCGATGTCGTCATCGTCATGGTACAGACCGACAAGCAAGTGGTCGACGTCATCGGTCCGGGTGGCCTGCTTTCGGCGATGAAGCCCGGCTCCGTCATCTGCATCGCCAGCTCGATCGCGCCGGAGACCTGTAAGGAGCTCGAACGGCAGGCGGCCGAAAAGAACGTTGGCGTGCTTGATACGCCAGTCGTGCTTGGCCAGGAGGCAGCGAACAACGGCACGCTGACCGTCTTCGTCGGCGGTGAGGCGAAATGGCTGGAAAAGGCACGGCCGGTGCTTTGCGCCTTCGGCCGAGACATTTTCCATATCGGCCCGAGCGGTACAGGGCAGATCGCCAAGACCGCCAACAACATGCTGTTGTGGGCCTGCATCTGCGCCAACTACGAGGCACTGAGCCTGGCCCGAGCACTCGGTGCGGATGTACCCACGCTCGTTTCCGCACTTACCCATTCCAGCGGAGCGAACTGGTCGCTGTCACGCTGGGGCAAGAGCACCGGCAAATGGGCCGAAAAGGACATGGATGTCGCGCTCGACCTTGCTCAGTCGTGCAAGCTGTCGCTGCCGCTGAACGGTCTCGTGGACCAGCTGATGAAATCGATGAACCGCGAAAAGATGCAGAGCCTGCTGGCGTGAGACGCGGCCGACAGAATTTCGAGGGAGAAGAACAGTGACAAGAATGCTTGAGGGCCAGGTTGCCATCGTCACGGGTGCCGGTCGCAATATCGGGGAAGCGACGGCCAGGTTGTTGGCGGCAGAAGGGGCGCATGTGGCGCTCGTTGATATCAACCGCGAGCTTGCAGGTAACGTCGCCGGAGACATCCGCGCGCAAGATGGATCGGCCGAGGTTTTCACGGCCAATGTCGCCGAGGAGGCGGACGTCAAAAAACTGGTCGCAGATGTCGTCGGCCGCTTCGGCAAGATCGATATCCTCGTCAACAACGTCGCCATCAGCGACAACAAGCACATTCTCGATGTGACCAAGGAAGAGTGGGACCGTGTGATCGCCGTCACATTGACCGGAACTTTCCTGATGTCGAAACATGTCGCGTCGCAGATGGTGGCCCAGGGCCACGGCGGCGCGATGGTCAACATCGGCTCGACCTCTGGCTTCTATGGTCGACCTCGCGCCATCGCCTACACGTCTGCCAAGGCGGGGGTTGCCAATCTCAGCCGCTCGCTTGCGGTTCAGCTGGCGAAGCATAATATTCGGGTCAATTGCGTGGTGCCAAACAAGATCGGCTCGCCAGTGGGTAAGGACAGCTTCGACCCGAGCCGGCCTGTGGTGAACCTGCGCGACCGGCCCGGCGTGCCGGACGATCTCGCGCGCGCTATCCTGTTCCTCGTGTCGCCGGCATCCGATTTCATCGACGGAACAACGCTCTTCGTCGATGGCGGCGTTTCTGCCCTGATGCCCGGTTCGGAATGAAGATCAGCCATAGCGAAAAACTTATACCTCACCACATCCAACCGTCTTGGACAGGCAGGGCGCACGCTCCTAGGCTTTTGCTTTCAGTGGTTTGGTTCGGAGAACGATCAGGGCGGGCTTCATGAATTCAGCGGACGCCCAAGAGCGTGGAGGACGCTCGGGGCGCGAGATCTTAGGGAGGAAAAAATGCAATTGTTCTGGAAGGCATGCTTGGCATTCACAATCGGTCTTGCGGCGGCGACAGCTTCGCCAGCGATGGCCGAAGACGAGGCCGTCAAGGTCAACGTCGCCTATGACGGCTTCACCATGACGACAGCGCCGATGCAGTACGCGCTGGCGAAGGGGCTCTTCAAGAAACACGGGCTCGACGTCAATCTGGTCTATGTCGAAGGCGGCTCGGTTCTCACCCAGGCGCTGGTCGGCGGCTCAATCGACATCGCCCAGAACGGCTACACCCCCTCGATCGCCGCAGCGGTGGCGGGTGCCGATGTCGTCATCATCGGCAGTATGGCCAACAAGTTGCCGTTCCAGCTGGTGGTCGATGCCTCGATCCAGAACGCCGAGCAGTTGCGTGGCAAGAGCATTGCCATCAGCAAGTTCGGCTCCTCGACGGATACGGCCGCGAAGTTCGCACTGAAATCCCTGGGGCTGACGCAGAACGACGTCAACATCCTGCAACTCGGCGGCGAAGGAACCCGCGCGGCCGCCTTTGAGACCAAGCAGGTCCAGGGCTTGATGGTACAATATCCCCGCACTCAGGAGATGGTCGACGAAGGCTCGAAGTTGCTTGTCGATGTTACCGACATCGTGAAGGACTATCCCAACACTGCCTATGTCACGTCCAAAACCTATCTTGCGGAGCATCCGGATGTCGTCAAACGCTTCCTGATGGCCGTCGGCGAGGGACTGCGCGGCTTCAAGGCGAACCCGCAGGACGCGATGGAGGTCACGTCGTCTTTCCTCAAAATGAAGGAAGGGCCGGCGGTGGAGCAGGCATTCCGCTTCTATTCCGAGCGGGTCTATCCGGCCGATCTTCGCCCTTCCATTCCCGGTATCGCCACGGTGCTGACGGAACTGTCCAATACGCTGCCGGCGGCTGCCTCAATCAAGCCTGAATCGCTTGTCGACACCGGTGCGCTCGACGCGCTCGAGAAGGACGGCTTCTTCGAGACCCTCAACTGACGCTATGGCCACGGGAGGCTAGTCATGCTGCAGAAAACACCGACAAAGCTCAGAGCCGATGGCGTCAAGCTCAACTACTACAACGACCGTATCAAACGGGACCTGCAGGTGCTCGACGGAATCGACTTCACGGTCCACGAAGGCGAACTCGTCAGCATTGTCGGCCCGAGCGGCTGCGGCAAGTCGACCTTCCTTGCCGCCGTTGACGGTCTGATTGCCATCCAGGACGGGCGCATCATGATCGACGACAAGGTGGTGACGAGGCCAGGACCTGATCGGGGTCTCGTCTTCCAGCAGGATTCGCTCTTCCCGTGGCGCACGGTCGTCAAGAATGTCGCCTATGGGCTTGAGCTCCAGAAGAACTACAGTAAGGAAGAAATCCGCAAGCGCGCGCTGAAATACGTCGAACTCGTCGGCCTTGCCGGCTTCGAGGAAAACTATCCAAGTGAGCTTTCCGGTGGCATGCGTCAGCGCGTGAACATCGCCCGGGCACTGGCCGTCGATCCACAGTTGCTGCTTCTCGACGAGCCTTTCGCCGCCCTTGACGCTCAGACGCGTGAATTCATGCAGTTCGAGCTTCTGCGCATTCTTGACCGCGCGCAGAAGACGGCGATTTTCATCACCCATCAGATCGACGAGGCGGTCTTTCTGTCCAACCGTGTCGTGGTCTTCTCGGCTCGGCCAGCGCGCGTGAAGGAGGTGGTCGAGATCGATCTGCCGAAGGAGCGCACGCTCGACCTCAAGCATACGCCGCGCTTCATGGAGATCTACCGCCACATCTGGCGGCTGATCGAGGAAGAAAGCACGCGCATGGGTCTTCTCAGGGTTCGATAAGGAGATGATGATGACCACGACATTTGAAAACAGTCCCGTCTCCGTTCGCCGGCGTTGGGAGAGCACGGTCTACGGCTTTCTGGTGCGCCATGAAAACGCGTTGCTGGGCGCCGCCGCGACTATCGTCGCGTTGCTCGTCTGGGAAGCGTCCGTCCTGTTTGGGCTGGTCAACCCGCTCTTCACCAGCTCGCCGAGCCGGATCATCGTCACCGGCTACGCCATGTTTGCCGATGGCAGCATTTATCCGCATCTTGCCATCAGCGGGCTTGAGCTTGCGGTGGGCTATGGCCTGGCCATCATCGTGGGCGTTCCGCTCGGCGTCATCCTCGGTTGGTATCGCCGGCTCGAGGCTGCATTCGATCCGATCATCTCCGCACTCTACGCCACACCGCGTATCGCGCTCCTTCCGTTGATCATGATCTGGTTCGGTATCGGCCTCGGCTCGAAATTTGCCATCATCTTCTTGAGCGCGGTTTTCCCGATCCTGATCAACACGATCTCGGGCGTGCAGACGGTTGAGCGGGACTACGTCAAGGTCGCGAAATCCTTCGGTGCCAACGACCGTCAGCTATTCGTGACGGTCGCCGTTCCCGCCGCGGTGCCGTTCCTGCTCACTGGTCTCCGGCTCGGCCTCGGCCATGCCCTGATCGGCATTGTCGTTGGCGAGATGTATGCCGCACAGGCGGGAGTGGGCTATCTGATCTCCATGGCAGGTGCGACGTTCCAGACCGATCGCGTGATGTTCGGCATCATCCTGATCGCGACCACCGGCGTTATCCTGACAAATATTCTGCGCATGGTCGAACGCCGCTTCGACCGCTGGCGTCCGCCGCAGACCAGCCGTTAGGAATGCCTGCGCTTCCCTCCTGCAAGGCGTTCCGGCCCCAGCAACCCGCGTGAAATTCACGCGGGTTGTTTTCAAATGGTAAATCGAAAGATCGCCGATCCTCCGCTGATGGTCGGTCTGCGCACGGTTGGAGAAGATCCCGCCCTGATTTTTCTTCCGGGAGCAAGGGCCGCTCGCTGCCGATGCTCGGCGCCGGCCGCGTGCCCGACGACCGGCTCGATATCCGATCGCCGTGGCGGCCCCGGATGCGGTGCAACCGATGACGCAGGCCGGCCACCGGTGGCAAAACCCAGGCGTTCTCTTTAAAGGGGAGATGGCCTCGTAGCTTTGTGGCAAGTCGCTTCGATGGCGTGCCTGTCCGGGCCGATGATGAAAGCCGCCTCTCGGGCGGACGGGCGCAGACCGAGGCGATAGGCCGCCGTAGGAAACGGCGCCTACAGCAATCCGGCAGCAACTGTGACGACAGCCCTGGAACCGTATCGTGACGCTTGCGGGGCCGCGTCGGAATGCGCGTTTCCGGTGGCTGCCGCCCGGGTGCCGCCTCAGTTCGTCTTCAATCCGAACAGGCTTTCGGCATTACGGAAACAGATCTTCTCCATATCCTCTTTCGCGAGGTCGAGGCCGTTCAGTATCTTTAGAGTGTCGCGGATGTAACCGGGGCCCTTCTCGGGGTCGAACGGAGAGTCGGAGGCGAAAAGGATGCGGTCGGTGCCATAGAACTCCAGGCCGCAAAGCGTGGCGGCACGCGAGCCGAAGACGGCCGTGTCGGCATAGAATTCCTTGAAGTAGTCGAGCGGACGCTTCTGCAGCCGTTTCAAGACCAGGGTCAAGTCTTCGTCCGAAGTTCGTTTGCCGAGTTGGTCCCAGCCTGGACCGACACGGCCTTCGAAGAACGGCACCATCGCCCCCATATGGTGGGCGAGCACCTTGAGCGCGGGAAGCCGGTCCATGAAGCCTGAAAAGACGAGGCGGGCCATCGCAGCGCTGGTCTCGTAGGGCCAACCGAAGGTCCACCAGATCTCATATTTCGATTTGTCCTCAGTTGCGTAGTCCGGCATGGAGGCCGTACGTGAGGGGTGGAGGAGCACCGGCTTGCCGTGGCGCGCCGCCGTTTCGAAAATCGGAAAGAAGCGTTCCTCGTCAAGCGGCGCGCCGTTGACGTTGCTGTGGATCTGCAGGCCGTTGGCGCCAAGCTCGGTAAAAGCACGTTCGGCCTCCTTCGCCGCCGCTTCCGGCGCGTTCATCGGCAGCGCGGCGACGAAGCCGGCGAAACGATCGGGATGCTTTTGCACGAGCTCTGCCAGGCCGTCGTTGCCGAGGCGGGCGAAATCGGTCGAAAGTTCCGGCCCGCCCATTGCTTCCAGGGGCGGCATGCCGAGTGAAAGGACCTGGGTATAGTCGCGGAATTCGTCCATTACCCGGAAGCGGGCCTCCAGATCGTAAATACAAGGAATACCCTGCATGCGCCGCCCGATATCCTTGCCGGCACCGTCCAGCTGCTGGATCCGCTGCCACAGGGCCTTCGGAAAAAAATGATTGAATGCGTCGATATAGTGCATGGATCTTCTCCGGTACTTTTAGATGACGCGGATCAGCCGCGTGTCAGGCGGCGCACGAGATAGGCGAACGTCGCCTTGAACATCTCTTCGCGAAACATGTGCTTGCGCTTTGCCTTGATGTCGTCGGGTTTGCCGAGTGCCTTGGCGCCACCCGCCGCCTCCACCCACAGCTGCATCATGCAGGCGTTTTCCAGCGACAGGGCGAGATAGACCGCCTGCTCGATCGTCGGTGCGGCGGTGACGAGGCCGTGGTTCTGCAGCAGCATGGCGCCATGCGCCCCAAGTGCGGCGGCCACGGCGCGGCCGCGTTCGGACGTGGTGATGAGCTCAGTTGTCTCGGAAAACACCGGAAGACCCTCGGCGAAGATTGCGCCGGGATGGCCGATGGCCTGCAGCGGCTTGCCGAGCGCGGAAAAGCTCACGGCATGCGGCGCATGGGTATGGACGACTGCGTTGACGTCGGGGCGCGCGCGCAGCAGCTCCGAGTGGATAAAGACCTCGTTGTGGCGGCCGTGTTCTCCCTCGATCTTTTCTCCGTCGAGGCCGACGGTGATGATGTTGTCGAGGGTCATCTCCTCAAGGCCGATCTTCGACGCCTTCATATAGAAGCGGTCCGCGGCCCCCGGGACGCGCACGGACAGGTGCCCGCGCGTCCAGTCGCCTTGGCCTGCCTGTTCGAGAATTCGGCCGGCCTCGATCATGCGTCGCTTCAGGTCTTCGTCCATCCGTGTGTTCTCCGATTGTCTTGCCGGCCACTCGCGGTCCGTTGTCTGCCAGGCGTGTTTGAAATCTTCGATGGCCCCGGCGGGCGTGCCGCAGGCGCTACACACGGTGCTTTTCGCCTCGCTTGCGGCCCTGCGAAAGATCCAGAAACAGCTCGGAGAGCTCGACCTTCCGACCGATGAGCCCTTGCTCCAGGGCGTAACCAACCGCCGTTTCGAGGGTCTTGCGATTCTGGTTACCAAGTCCGTAGGCCCAGGGGTCGTCACCCAGAATCGCCTGCTGTTCCTCCCAGGCCTCGCGATACCAGGCGAGCGGCACGATGCGTGGGTTTTCCATGCGCTCCATGGCGATGCGTTTTGCTTCCGTAAAGGCCTGGTAAAGGTTGATCGGCACCCAGGGATGGCGCTCGACGATCTCGGGGCGAATGCCCAGGACGTGCATGATAGGGAAGATGCCGGTTCGTGCGAAATAGTCGATTTCTTCGCGCTTGTAGTCGGAAAACAGTCGGCCGACGCGTGGGTCCTTCCGCAAGATCGGCTCGATCAGGTCGGGATGCAGCAGCGCATCGATCTCGCCATCGACCAGCATCTGTTCGACGGACTTGTCGTCTGGCAAACGATGGAGCCTGAGGCCCGCGGGCGGTGTGAAATCAACGTCCTCGTCGAGCTCGGCATACCAGTCCATGGACGTGTGCGGCACTCCGTATTCGCTTTCGAGCAGGCCGCGTTGCCAGAGGGTGGCGGTCACGAGGTAATTCTTCACGCCGACCTTGCGGCCGATCAGATCCTTCGGCTCGCGGATGCCGCTCGCCGTATTGGTAAAGATGAAGCCGTGGCGGAAGCGGCGATGCAGGAAGACGGGGATCGCAGCAAAGGGCAGGTTGCGGGCCTTCGCAGCCATGTAGGAAGAAAGCGAAACCTCGGCCACGTCGAATTCGCGGTTTCTCAAAAAACGCCAGTGCCGGGTGGTGGAGTCCATTTCCGTCAGGATGGTGAGATCGATGCCATCCGGCTTGACCGTACCTTCCTTCAAGGCGCGCACGATCTCGTAGTCGCCGCATGCCAGTGTCAGTTCCAGCTTTTTCGTCATGTTCTCCTCCCGCAGCCGTCCCCTCGAAGGCCGCTTCATCACCATGCTTCAGCCGTGTTGGCTTGTCCAGGAAATTTTACAAAATCTCAAAATATGAGATTTATGTACTTTTGTGATTGACGAAAAAAATCGCCTCGCAATACTGCACAGGAGGCCAAAGAGCCGCGCTTTGCTGGCGTTTCCACCCAAATGCGTCCCGCGGTCTCGATCGGCGCGATCAACATAACCAGATGGAATCCCATAATGGATGAGACGGATGTCATTGTTGTCGGAGCCGGCCCCGTCGGGCTGACGCTGGCGATCGACCTTGGGCAGCGAGGCGTGCGCTGCACTCTGATCGAGAAGAAGGCGAGTCCGGAATTCCTGCCGAAAATGGAGCGCTGCAATGCGCGCACCATGGAGATATTCCGGCGCATGGGCCTCTCGAAGAAGATACGGACGGCAGGGCTCGACGCTTCCGTGCCGATGGATGTCTATGTGGTGCTGGCGATGAACGAGCCGCCGCTCCTCAGGCTCCCCTATGCCTCGGTCGCACAGGCGCAGGAGGAGATTGCGCGCTCCCAGGATGCGTCGCTTCCGCTCGAGGCCTATCAGCTCATTTCGCAATACACGCTGGAGCCGCTGCTGAAATCGGTTGCCGAGGAGCTTCCGACGGTCACGGTGCGTTATGGCTGCGAATTCCTGTCGCTGAGGCAGGACGCCCATGGGGTAACCGCCAGGGTTCTGGATGACAAGGGAAATACCAGCGAGATCCGGGCGACGTACCTCGTTGGTTGCGACGGCGGGGCAAGCCCGGTTCGCAAGGAGCTCGGCATCAAGCTGCGCGGCGAGGGCAATCTGCTGCATCTGCGTCAGGCGCTCTACTATAGCGAAACGCTTTACGATCGCATTCCGATCGGTGACGGCCCGGGCCGGGGCCGGCACTATCATGTGGCGGACGGACAGGCGACGTTCCTGATCATGCAGGATTCCACCAGGCACTGGACGCTGCATGCGGTGGTCGAACGCGACGAGGACATGGCCACCCAGTTCGAAAAGGCAGTCGGGACGCCGGTCGACTACACCATGCTCTATGTCGGGCAGTGGAGGCAGAACCTGCTTCTCGCCGACCACTATGGCGCAGGCCGGGTGTTCCTTGCCGGGGATGCCGCCCATCTGGTCATACCGACCGGCGGACTCGGCATGAACACCGGTGTCGGCGATGCGGTCGATTTGGGCTGGAAGCTTGCCGCCACGCTGCAAGGCTGGGGCGGGCCCAATCTCCTCGCCTCCTACGAGATCGAACGGCGGCAGGTCGGCGATAGGAATGTTGGCGCATCCCGCTACGCATCCCTCGGGCGGCGCAAATGGCGCTCTCAGTATCGCTCGAACATTCGCGACGCGACGGTTGAGGGGCAGGAGACGCGTGACAATCTTGCGCGTGTGGCCGATGTCGAACAACGTAAGACCAACGAGATGATCGGTGCGGAGCTCGGTTATCGCTATGTCGGTTCGCCCGTCATAATGGATGAACCCGGTGGCCCGGAGCACCTCTTCCGCGAATATCACCCGACGACCTGGCCGGGTGCGCGCCTGCCTCATATCTGGCTTGAGAACGGGCTGGCGGTGCAGGACCTCATTGGACAGGGATACACCCTGTTGCGGCTTGGTAGAACCAGTGCCGACGACGGGAAGCTCGCCGAGGCGTTCGCCGCGCGCGGCGTCCCGTTCACGGCACTCGATATCTGCGAACAGAAGGCACGCGATATCTATGGCTACGACCTGATCTTGCTGCGGCCGGACATGCATGTCACCTGGCGCGGAAGGAAGGCGCCGGAAGACGCCGCCGCGCTGGTTGCCATGGTGACTGGACACTGATGACATAAGGCCGCGGCTCGCCGAAGGGGCCGCGGCCTGCAAAGGCACCGTCAGTGGCGGATGGACGTTATTGTTTCTCGAAAGCTTCATGGCCGAGACCGAGGCTCGGAAACACCAGCGACTTGATTACGACCGGCACGGCGCCGGAGGTTTCGAGCATGGCGCCGATATCGATGAAATCGAACTCGTCCAGCTTGATGCCGTCGATCGAGACGACCTTCGCAACTCCCGCGTCCTCCCGGCAATGCATGCCGACAAGACCCCCGATGTCGCCCTCTCCGACGAGGATGAGTGGATGCCCGTGGGCGAGGATCGGTGCAAAGCCTTCGATAATCCCCCGGCAGAAGTCGTCGAGCCGCCGGTAACTCGCCGATCCTTGCCATTCGTAGCAGATCGCGACCGGGCTTTCGCCGTCGATGAGATCGAGACGCGATAGCGCGTCGCGCACTGCTTCGGCGACGGCCCCCGCGTCGATATCCTCCTCGAAGGCGATCGGTGGTTTGATCACCGGCACGTTGCGGATCGGGAGCAACCCCAAGGGTTCGACATAGATCGTGCTTCCGCTGACTTGCACCGTATATTGGGAGGCACCGACGACGGTGGCGCGAATACCCTGCTGTGGCACTTCCAGCCGAGGAGGCCATCGCGCGAGCTTGGCGCGCAGCGCTTCGGCGAGCAACGGGCCGAGATCGCTGAAGCTTTGCTGCTGCTCGGCATAGAGGAATTCCGATACGCCTCCGGAGATTGTGACGACATCGGCAAGCGGCCCTGCCGGCAGAGGCGGAAGGCGGTGCAGGGCCGCAGTTTGCGGCGGCATCGTGCCGCCCTGCATGGCCTCGAACAGGCAATCGACCATGGTATCGGCGATCCTGCGTGCATCTGCTTGCGTGAGGACAGTCCCGAGCGCGATCGGAACTTGAGCGCGGCCCGCGAAATGGTGACCGGCTTCCTCGATGCGGGTGACGCGGCGGGCTTCGTCGAAGGCGATGACGCGGGCGCCAATATCGATGGCACTGATGTGGCGGATCGCGCCTCCCTCGCAGAGCGCCAGTTTGGAGGTGCCGCCACCGATATCGACGTTCAGGACGCGTATATTTTGCTGCGCTGATCGTGTGACGGCGCCGGAGCCGAAAGCAGCAAGCGTGGTTTCCAGTCCGTCGCCGGCGCTGACGACCACGAACTTTCCAGTCTGGGCCGAAAAGATGTCGCCGATGGCGCGGGCGTTTTTCCTGCGCACCGCGACGCCCGTCAGGATAAGCGCACCGGTGTCGATGGCTTCGGGTTTCAGGTTGGCCGCCGCATATTGTTGCGTGATGAAGGCGCCAAGCGCTTCGGCATCGATTTCGTCGTTGCCGCTATAGGGCGTCAACAGCACGTCCGACTGGTGCAGCAAGGTGCGTTCGACCACCATATAACGCGTATCGAGCCTCTCGAGCACGATGCGCGAGAAGGCGAGATGGGAGGTGGAGGAGCCGATATCGATGCCGACGCTTGTCAGCATGATTTCGTCTTCCAGCTCCATGCTGCGGCCGATATTCGAGAAGAATATCCGGCCGCCCTGTTCTTCCTCGTCGTCGGCCATGGGTCAGACGACGGTCGACATCTTGGAGGTGGTGTCCGCCGGCTTTTCGTACCATTCCGGCTTCATCCGCACTTCCACGCCGTTTTTCTTCAGGAGCGCCTCGTATTCCTGGCGGATATGCGGGTCTTCCATCCAGTAGGGGATCGCCGTACCGCCTTCATTGACGTTGATGGCGGTGTAGTCGGTATGCTTTTCGCCCGGCGCGCCCGGATCGCGGCCCGGATTATGGGGACCGAACCAGGCCAGCAGGCGGAAAGGTTCCTTTGAGACGCTGAAATGCTGATGGTACCAGCGGGCGCCGCCCGGTGCCGCAGTCACCATGCCGAACTGGCCGTAGTCGAGGCGCCGGACGCGATGGGCATGGCCGTCCCGCCAGGGGTTGACGCCGCATTCCTCCGGCCAGGTATAGGTGTAACCCGAGCCGCTGAGGCAGATCAGGATTGCCGCGGAGGTGTGGGCGTGGGCCTTGGAGTAGCGGCCGTTCTCGTGCTGTCCGATCCAGAAGTAGAACTGGTTGTTGGTCATAAAGGGCTCGACGCGGCGGTAGCCGGGTGAGCGGCGATTGTCGAGCGGCAGGTCGCAATTGACCGCGTCCGGCAGGAAGTTGGTGCGGCGCATGGCAAGGCCGCGCACCGGATCCGGCTCGATCTCCTCACGGTATTTGTAGAAGTCGTCGGCGCCGGAGAAACGGTCGCGGAAGACGAAGGGATTGTTGAAGACGGCTTCGACGTTGTTGATCTGATTGAGGACGTTCGGTGCCGTCGTGCCACCCATCAGCAGGGCTGGTTTGTTTGTGGCATTAACGATGCGGTGCCAGGCGTTCATCGGAATCGAGAACATGGAACCCTGCTGCCATTCGAAGACGTGTTTCTTGCCTTCTCCCTCCAGCCACACCTCGGTGGAGCCACGTCCTTCGACCACGATGTAGATTTCTTCGTAGATATGTTTTTCGGGATTGAGGGCGCCGCCGGCGGGGACTTCCACGACGTGGTGGCCCCATTTGGTTTCAGTGCCGTAGAGTTGGATATAGGAGCCGCGGCCGCCGGTGCGCTTCCAGGGTGCAAGCGGTAGGTCGCGCACGTTTGGAATGCCAAGGTCACGGAAGATCGGGATCCCCTCATCGACCATGAACTGGTCATAGGGGGTGGGCTGCTTCTTGAACTCCCCGAAGCCCGCCTTCTTGTTGCCGGCCGGCTCGTGCCAGTGCGTACCGGTGCCGCCGCCGAGTGGGTCCTGGTGCATCGCTCGTCTCCTCTCAAATTCGAAAGATCGGGAGAGACGCAATCGAAGCCACAGCTTCGTAACCGCAGGCGTGCGCCTGTGCTCTCTCCCAGCTGTCGAAGAGGCTAACAGACGCTCCAAAGCGCGGTAGTGCGATTTCGGAAAGGGCTTCTTTCTGGACCGGAAGCAACGCCGGAAGACGAGATCAGCTATAGGCGATCGTCTTCGAGATCACGTTGGCGCAGAATGTCACGCGTTCAGCGATGTCGCCGAGAGCTTTTGCGTGAAGCTGGCTGTCGGGAAGAGTGAGGCTGAGGCTGCCGATGATCTCCGAACGCGCATCGAAAACCGGGGCGGCAATGCCAGTCAATCCGGGGGTGACATCACCTGCCGTGCTGACCCAGCCTCGCTGCCGGTGCTCGCGCAGCAATGCCTTGGCATCCCTCAACGTTTCGCCGAATCCCGCTTGCTTGAACTGCTCCTTCGCCTCGCCATGGAATTTGCGCAGCTGGTGATCCGGCAGATAGGAAAGGATGGCGATGGATGCGGCACCGTGCAGGAGCGACCGTCGGCGACCGCGTTCGTAGCCGGAATGAATCGCATCCGTGCCACTTTCCTGATGGACACAAAGCACATCGAAACGGTAGCGGCGGCACAGAAGCGCAATACCGCGGAACTGGCTTGCCAGTCCCTCCATCACGGGGCGGGCGGCGCGGATCAAGATGTCCCCCGTGCGGATCTTGTAATCCAGTTCGACGATGCGCGGGCCCAGCATGTAACCGACGGAGGGTAGGGACGTCAGCAATCCCGCGTCAGTGAGCGTCTTGAGGTAACGATAAAGCGTCGAGCGGGTATAGCCGAGCCTGTCGTGCATCTCCTCCACGGTAACGCTTACCGCATTGTCCTCGCTGTCGAACAGGTCGAGGAGGCCGAGCATTTTTTCGTGGCTGTTCAAGCGAGATGCCTCCTCGGTGACGCTACGGCGGCACGTTGGGTGTCGGCATGACGATGCAGGAGTTTGTCGGGCAAACGCATTTCTCTCGGCTTGATCTGCAAGCGGCGAGAACCGCCGCCACGCCGGCCACCCGGGGGACGGATTGGCCGAAGCAGCTGCATTGTGTGTCAGGGGGACGTCGTCATCAAGCGGTTTCGAGAGGCGAGCCCTATGCCGCCGCCGTCCAGTCCTCAGGGAAGACGCCGTCGCGCACCGCTCCGAGCGTGTAGTAGCTCCAGAGCTTGCGAATATGATGGCCGCGGCGGAAGCCGTGGGAGAAGGATTCGATCTCCTCTTCGGTCAAAGGTTTGGCCTTTCCAAGCGCGCAGGCGCGATAGGCAGCTTCCGCATTCTCCACGAGATGGACGGAATCGATGAACACGCCTCTCACCGTCTCGGCCGTGACGATCTGCCCATGGGCGCGGATCTGCATCGCATGGTGCGGTCCAAGTGTGCTTACGATTGCCCGGCCGCGCTCCGCATCGTCCACATGAGCCGGATCCGGATGCACCGGAATGCCGCTTTTCCAGCGAATGGCGTGATTCTTGAAGGCAAGCAGCGGGACGTCTTCGACGAGGGTGAAAACATTCGTCACGTCGTGGTGGAAGTGTGCGATGGCGTTGATGTCGGTGCGCGCTCGGTAAATCTCACAATGAAGGAAAACTTCTGATGGCGGCTTCACGCCCGGTGTTCCGGCAATCAAGCGGCCGTCGAGATCGCAGACCAGCAGATCATCGGGGGCCACCTCTGCGCGGCTCTTGTTCTGCGGCTGGACGAGGAACGTCCGTCCGCCGGGCAGTCGTGCCGACACATGCCCGCTATATTCGAGGATCTTCATGCTGTTGAGCAGCCGCGTGCTCATGGATACGTCGAGCCGGAGCGCTTCTTCCGAAAGGACTTCCGATGCCTCCGGCACGTGTTCCGCATGTTTGTGCAGTGTCATTTCATTCCTCCGCGTTGAATGAATCCCACATTATACGAAAAGCTACATCCCTCAAGAGGGCCGTCCGGTCGCGGAAGCTAGATATCGATCAGCACCTGCTCGTTTTCCACGGTGACCCTGTAGGTCTTAACAGGCAGCATGCACGGTGGGGCGACGACTTCGCCGGTGCGCACGTCGAAGGAGCCGTTATGAAAATCGCACTCGATGGTGTGGCCCTCGAGGTAGCCTTCCGACAATGAACCGGGCCCGTGGGTGCACAGGTCGTCGGTCACATAGAACACGCCGTTGACGTTGAACACGGCGAGTACGAGGTCGCCCTCTTCGACGCGGATGGCGCTGTCCCAATCCACGTCGTTCGTCGAACACACTCTAATCCTGGTGCATGCCTCGGCCATTCCCGGTTCCTCCTTCGAGTTTTTCGGAGCGCTTGACGACGCCCCTATCAGCGAGTACGTTCCTTGATAAGAAACATCGTTCCACATAAAGGAACGAATTGAAGGATAGCCGATCATTCGAGAACGTCAACCCGTAAATCCGGCCCGCGGCCCGCGGCTCGCGCTCCGGGGAGGGTGGCAAGGCAAAGGGAGTGCTGCCGTTGGCAGCCTCGATCTGGAGGAAGAGAAATGCTGAGGAAGGACCAAAACGATCTATTGACGCAAACGGGTCCGGGCACGCCCATGGGGGACATGTTCCGCTGCTACTGGATCCCGGCGCTTCTTGCCGAGGAACTGCCGGACAACGATTGCGCCCCCGTGCGTGTCAAATTGCTCAGTGAGCGGCTTCTGGCATTTCGCGACAGCGAGGGCCGCTACGGGCTCATCGACGAATTCTGCGCCCATCGTGGCGTATCGCTCTGGTTCGGTCGCAATGAGCAAGGCGGTCTAAGGTGCCCCTACCACGGCTGGAAATACGACCATAACGGCCAGTGTACGGAGGTTCCCTCGGAGCCGAAGGAGAGCGGCTATTGCGGCAAGATCAAGCTGAAGTCCTACCCGCTGATCAAGATCGGCGACATCCTGTGGACCTACATGGGGCCGTCCGAGAAGCAGCCGCCGCATCCGGAATGGGAATTCTCTCTCGTTCCCTCCGAACAGACCTTCACCTCGAAGCGCTGGCAGGAATGCAATTGGCTGCAGGCCATGGAGGGCGGCATCGACTCGAGCCACGTTTCCTGGTTGCACAGCGGCAGCCTCAACAGCGATCCTCTCTTCAAGGGCGCGCGCGGCAACAAGTACAACATGTCGGACGCTCGTCCCTTCTTCGAGGTGACCGACAGCGAAGGCGGCCTCTATATCGGTGCGCGTCGCAATGCCGAGGAGGGGCATTACTATTGGCGGGTAACGCCCTGGGTCATGCCATCCTTCACCATGGTTCCGCCACGCGGTAACCATCCGGTCCACGGCCATTTCTGGATCCCGATCGATGACGAAAACTGCTGGGCCTGGAGCTTCGACTATCGTCCGGAACGTGCGCTGACCACGCAGGAGCGCCAGGCGATGATCGACGGCAAGGGCATTCATGTCGCCTACGTGCCGGGCACTTACCGTCCGCTCGCCAACAAAGACAACGATTATCTGATGGACCGTGAGGCTCAGCGCAAGGGAACCACCTATTCCGGCGTCGAAGGCATCGCGATGCAGGATGCGTCCCTGCAGGAGAGCATGGGGCCGATCGTCGACAGATCCAAGGAGAACCTGGTCTCGACCGACAATGGCATCATCATGGCCCGCCATCGTCTGATGAAGGCGGCGAGGGCGCTTCGGGACAAGGGCACCACGCCTCCCGGCGTCGATCCGGCCCATCACCGGGTACGCTCCGCGGCGATCGTCCTGCCGGTCGACAAGTCCTATGTCGACGTGGCCGAGGAGGCTCTTGTCGTTGTCGAGGGCAAGGCGCCCACGAGCGTTTGACGAAAGCGATGCCGGCCCGTCCTTCGACGGGGGGGGCCGGCAGCGGCCGCGCAAGGCAACTGGATCTCGAATTGGAGGAAATCATCTCATGCAGCTCGGAATGAGTGAAAGTGCCCGTTTCAGCACCGCGGAGGAGGCCCGTTTCCGCATCGCCTATCCGAATTCTCGGCCGCGCAAATCACGCATCATCGCGCTCGACGCGGCGAGCGCCGAGGCCCTGCGTGATCTTTCCGGTCGGACCTGGAACGACGCGCATTTCCTGCGTTATGTCGAGCCCAAGACCGTCAGCGACACGCTGCATATGCTGCCCGTCGATGCCGTGCTCGAGGACATGGACGGCAAGCGGGCCAATCTCGTCGATGAGATCTCGGATGCCGACGTGATCGTGATGGTCACGACCGCGGGTGTCGTCGCCGAGCCTGCCGAAGTCATCGGCAATGCTTGTTTCGTCCGCCACAAGCTGGCGACCGGTCTGGTGTTGAGTTCGCCGGACGTGCCCTGCGAGGTGCTCGCGCGCACGCTTGCGACGATGCGCCCCTATGCGGGCATGCTCGTGATCTCGAACGGAGGCGAATATGTGAGCGAAATGCTCAGCGCCCTGAGGGTTTGAGGCGGCTCCGGGTGCGGATGGGAAACCGGCGTAACTGTGTTATGGACGAGGCATGAGCCAAGCAATGGATGACCTCACCATGAATGCACCCAGAAAGCAGACCTCGCAGGAAAAAAAAGGCCCCGCCACGCGCAATCGCCTCTCGTCAGTTGCGACCGCCATTCACCTTCTCAAGGCCTTTTCCGAGAACGAGGTGGAGATCGGTGTCAGCGCACTGGCAAAAAAGCTGAAGGTTGCAAAGAGCACCGTCCACCGGCTCGCCCAGACGCTGGTGGCCGAAGGACTACTCGAACAGAACCCGCAAACGGAGCGCTACCGTCTCGGCGTCGGGCTCTTCGCGCTCGGTACCCTGGTGCGTCGGCGCATGGACCTGCCCAATGAGGCGCGCCCCTATCTCTTCGAATTGCGCAAGCTGACCGGAGAGACGATCATCCTCGGCATCCCCTCCGATGGCGAGGTCATGCACATCTACGATCTCGAGAGCCCGCAGGCGCTCGCGATGAAGTCGGATCTCGGCGCGCGCAAGCCCGCCTACTGCAGTGCCGTCGGCCGCGCGATCTATGCTTTCGCGCCGGAGGCGGTGGTGAACGAAATGCTGGCTGCCCCGCTCAAGCGGCGGACGCCGAAGTCGATCACCGATCCTGATCGTCTGAGGGCGATCTTTGCCGAGGTCCGAGATCGCGGCTTTGCATTCGAGGACGAGGAAAACGAACCGGGCATCCGCGGCATCGCGGCGCCGGTACGCGATTCCACCGGCGCCGTGATCGGCGCGGTGGGCATAGCAGGGCCCCTCCAGCGGCTGTCGATGGAGGCGCTCGAGGCCTTTTCACAGCCGCTGCTTGCGGCGGTTGCCACCATTTCATCCCGCCTTGGATACACGGCGGCCTACCAGCATGACCTAGGGAGTTGAAGATGCCGACGATTGCAGTCAAGGGAAGCGATATCCAGTGGCAATGCGCAGATGACGATACGATCATGCGATCGGCCTTAAGGGCCGGACTGGGTTTCCCCTATGAGTGCAACGTCGGCTCCTGCGGCAATTGCCGCTTCGACCTTCTGGAAGGCGAGATCGAGGAATTGCGCGTCGATGCGCCAGGCTTGAGCGAGCGCGACCGGGAGCGGGGACGCCGTCTCGGCTGCCAGGCCCGCCCGATCGGCGACTGTTTGGTCAAGCTGCGGTTCATACCGCAATATGTGAGCCGGGTTCCGCCGGTTCGCCAATCCGCCGCGCTCGCGGCGGTGCGCGACATTACCCACGATATTCGCGAGTTTCGCTTCAAGCTCGACCGGCCAGTCCGCTTTTTGGCCGGCCAGTATGCGTTGCTCGACCTGCCTGGCGTAACGGGCAGCCGCGCCTATTCCATGGCGAACACCGACAACGACGCTGGAGAATGGCATTTCCAGATTCGCCGCGTGCCGAACGGGGCGGCGACCGGCAAGCTTTTCGACGCGCTTTCCGTCGGCGACCGGATCGGTGTCGACGGCCCCTATGGCATGGCGTATTTGCGCGAGGAGGCCGAGCGCGACATCGTCTGCCTTGCCGGCGGTTCGGGGCTTTCGCCGATGATTTCGGTCGCTCGTGCCGCCGCCGCCTCGTCGCGTCTGGCAGGCCGCACTATTGATTTCGTCTATGGCGGGCGCACGCCACGGGATATCTGCGGCGAAGATATGCTTACGGAACTGCCGCGTTATGGCACCCATATCCGCTACCATCCGGTCGTTTCGGCCATCGAGGAGGACGGTTGGCAAGGTCACCGCGGCTTCGTGCATGAGGTGGCGGAACGACTGTTTTCCACACGGTTGCGCGATTGCGAGATCTATTTTGCCGGCCCGCCGCTGATGGGGCAGGCCGTTCAGAAGATGCTGGTTGACCTGGGTGTGCCATCGGCCCAGGTTCATTTTGATCAGTTCTACTGAGGACGGCACAACCAGATGCTGGGACATGCAATGAAGCTGCGTCAGCTCGCCTATTTCGTTAAAGTCGTTGAAGTCGGCAACATTACGCGCGCGGCAGAACAGCTCAACCTCGCGCAGACGGCACTTGGCATCCAGATCCGCAATCTGGAGGACAGCCTCCAGATCCAGCTTCTCGACCGGCATTCGCGCGGCGTCAGCGCGACACCGGCCGGCAAGCTGCTTTATGAGCGCGCCATCGAGATCCTGCAACGCATCGAGGAGACACGACGTGACCTGATCGCCTTGGGAGGCGAGAAGGTTCGCATCCGCTTCGGCGCGACGCCCAGCATCTTGAAGCTGATCGGTACCGAACTGCTGGTCGCGGCGAATGCCCAACTGCCCAACATCGCCTTGGAAGTGGTCGAGGAACTGAGCTTCGTGCTGACCGATGCGCTCGAGCGGGGCGAACTCGACTATGTGCTCGCCTACGACATTGAAGACAATCCCGGAATCCGCCGCATTGCGCTGCTCGAGGAGGACCTTTTGCATGTCTCCGCTCCGAACGGCAAGCAGCAGCAGGAGGGCGACATTTCCTTCCGCCAGGCCGTCGTGGGCGACCTTGCGCTCGTCTCCAACCGCGACATTATCTGGAAGCGAGTACAGGAGACGGCGTCCCGGCTCTCCCTCGACGTGAAGATCACCTACCAGGTGCAGTCCAACGAGGCGATCAAGGCTCTAGTGCTGCACGGAGTCGCCCAGAGCATCATGCCCTACGGGATCGTTGCCGAGGAGGTGAAGAAGGGCCAGATCGTCGCCCGCCGCATCGGGCGGCCGGCGGTGAAGCGCACGCTGTTCCTCGCGCATCCCAGTCATCGTAGCTTTGCTGACGAAAAGCCGTTCCTCACCTTCATTGACCGCATGGTAGACCGGCTGACGACGGAAGTCGGACCCTATGCGCATACAATCGACAGGCTCATTCCGCTCGAGCAAGCGAATTTTGTTTGAGCAAGCCTATAGGTTTTATCTTGGACATTCGCTCCCCCCCGTTCGATGATCGCGCCATGTGAAAACGGAAGGACGGACAGGAGGCCGCGAGGAAACCGTTTGCAAGCGACCCCGGAAGGGGAAGTTGCAGGGGATTGGCCTCTCCGTTCTCGGAAATACCAGGGAGACGATTCTGAGTTCGCTGCTACGTTTGTCGTTCGGTTGTTGGGATTACGACCGGATGCGCCCCCTTATGGACAAGACGATTGCCCCTGACGGCATAGACCTCGTCTTCCTGAACATGCCGGTCGAAGAAACCTTTTTTCGCATGCTGCGTCATCGGGAGTTCGACATCGCCGAGATGTCCCTTTCCTCCTACGTCATGTCGTGCTTCTCCGAGCGCCCGCCATTCGTGGCCATCCCGGTGTTTCCGTCACGCTTTTTCCGCCATTCCTCGATCTATGTGAATGCGGGCGCCGGCATCGAGGAACCGCGCGACCTCATCGGCAAGCGGGTCGGCACGCCGGAATATCAGATGACGGCACCGGTCTGGATCAGGGGCATTCTCTCGGACGAATACGGCGTGAAGGTCGATGACGTGACCTACTATGCCGGCGGCGAGGAACAGCCCAACAGGCCAGAGAAGCTGCCGCTCGACCTGCCAGGCCATATTCGCCTGAACAGACTGGGGCCGGGCCAAACCCTCGCGGCGATGATCAGGGATGGCGAGATCGATGCGCTTTACACCGCACGCAAGCCCTCGTCCTATGACGGTCCGTCGGGGCGGGTACGGCGGCTGTTTGAGAATTTCGTGGAGGTCGAGCGCGCCTATTTCCGAAGAACCGGTATCTTCCCGATCATGCACACGATCGTCATCCGGCGCGAGATCTATGAGGCGCACCGCTGGGTCGCTCAGTCGCTCTACAAAGCCTTTGTCGAAGCACAGCGGCGCGCCTACCGCGAACTGCAGGAAACAGCTGCCCTGAAGGTCATGCTGCCGTGGCTCAGCGCCCATGTGGAGGAGGCGAGGCGGATCATGGGCGATGACTACTGGAGCTACGGTTTCAACCAGAACCGGGAAACGCTCGATACATTCCTGCGCTATTCCCACGAGCAGGGCCTGTCGAAACGACGGTTGCGCGCTGAGGATATCTTCGCGCCGGAAACCATGGAAAGCTTCGTCATCTGACGCCAAAGGCACCGCGGACGCTGTGGCCGGCCTTACACGTTTCACTTGTGTTCGGGCCATAAACGGGGTCCGCCGAACTGCCATGCGGGTTCCGCATGGCAGATGTGTTCGCTTGGCTCTTCTTTCTGCTGCGATGCAGCATTATATGCCCTGCATATAGAACGGAGAGACGAGAGATGACGACGCTTGCGGTGCGCTTCGCAAACCCGAACTGGATCAATAGCATGTTCGGTGGCTTGAAGGACGGCATGAGCCTGTTCAGCGCGGCCCATGAGTGCGCCGCAGCCACCCGCGAGCGCCGCAGCCCTTCGGCGGATGCCCTCCACACGCTTGGCATCGACGAAGCTGCCTTCCGCCGGGCGATCAAGCGTCGCTGAGCGATTTGCGGGCTGGGCTGCGTCTTTGTTTTGTCCAAAGGCGTGATGATCCAGGAATACGAAAGGCCGCCGAGGGGCGGCCTTTTTCAGTTTTCAGTTCGGCGCAGGAAGACGTCCTGTCAGGACTTCTGCGTTCCGGATACTCAGATAAGCCCGGCAAGAAGGCCAGCGCCGGCAACGGCCATGGCGCCGCCGCCGAAACGCATGGCGGTTGCCGCGTTCGCACCAGCACGACCGGTCGCGAGGCCGACGGCGATGCCGACGGTGTGCAGCACTGCAGTCGCAGCCATGAAGCCAAGCGCATATTGCACGCCGGAGGCATCGAGGGGCATTTCCACGCCGTGCGCATGACCGTGGAAGATTGCAAAGACGCTGACGAGGCCCATGGCTGCCGCAGTCGAAGGGCTCCAGCGCAGCGCGACAGCGAGACCAAGCACGACGACGGATGCCGCAATTCCGGTTTCGACGAACGGGACGTGGACGCCGTTCATACCGAGGAGGCCGCCGGCCGCCATCATCACGACGAAACTGGTCGGAACGAGCCAGAGCGCGCGTCCGTTGAGAATCGAAGCGAACATGCCCACCGCAACCATGGCCAGAACGTGATCGAGGCCGCCGATCGGATGCATGAATCCGTGTGCAAGACCGCCCGCCGGACCAACTCCGGTATGGGCGTTGGCGACAGCTGGAAGAGACGCGGCGGCCAAGGCCAGCAGACCGCTCCTGATTGCTGCTTTCATTTCTCTGTTCCCTTGATGTTTCGGACAACTGTGCAGATACCGACCGCCCGTTACCAGCGCGGATTGCCTGAGGTGGCTCGCCTGCTGAGAATGAAAATCAACGATCCGAGCACGAAAGTAAATTTTAATCTCTTTACCTGCGCATTAAGTTTTTCTATCGTTGCTCTATGAAAAACATCACTTTTCGTCAGCTGAAGTCTGTTCTTGCGATCGAGAAGCAAGGGAAGGTCGTCGGTGCGGCGGAAGTGCTCGGACTGACTGCCCCGGCGGTAACACTGCAGCTCAAGCAGATCGAGGCCGAGGCTGGCCTCCCGCTTTTCGACCGGATGGCGCACGGCATGTCGCCGACCGAAGCCGGTCACGCGGTCCTCTCGGCTGCGCGCGATATCGAAGAGCGGCTGGCTCGGCTAGAGGAGGAGCTCGACGCCTTCAAGGGCGTAAAGCGCGGCCGCATTACAGTCGGCGCCGTATCGACGGTGAAGTATTTTGCCCAGCCGATGATGGCCGCCTTCGCAACCGTCTATCCGAACATCGACCTGGAGCTCTTCATTGAGCGGCGCGCCGAAACGGTCGAGCGCTTGCGCAACCGTACGATCGATGTCGCCCTGCTCGGTCGCCCACCGCGCGAGTTTTCCGTTCGTGCCGCCATCTTCGGCGAGCACTCGCTGGTCGCTGTCAGCTCGCGTCATCATCCGCTCGTTCACCGACAATCGATCTCCAAGGCGGAAATAGCCCGCGAGCACTTCTATCTGCGCAGTCCCGATTCCGGCACGCGTGTGTTCTTCGATCGGTTCATGAGCGATATCCCCGGGCGGGCGGATGGTCCGAACACCGAGATGGAATCGATCGAGGACATAAAGCAGGCGATCATGTCGGACAACGGCATCGCCTTTCTCGCCGCCCATAGCGTGGCGGCTGAGGTGCAGGCCGGCAAGCTTGCAATTCTCGATGTCGTGGGCTTGCCGATCCGTCGGCAGTGGTTTGCCGTCAGCCGCACGGATCGGGCCATGACGCCGCTGATGGCGGCGTTCGAGACTTTCCTCTCCAGTGAGGGAAGGAAATTCCTGCCGGACTTCGTCGGGCCGGATGACGCATCCGCCTGAGGCGGATGCGTCCTTCTGCAATCAGGCCGTACCGGCGACCTTGCGCAGGAACTCGATCACGCGCGCATTCGTGGCCGCCGAGGTCTGGGCGGAAACGGGAACGTCCCAATAGTCGGAACCCGGAATGCACTCGTGGAAGTAGCGTGCGGCCGAGGTGGCGTGCGAAGCATCGGCACCCGGGATGATCAGGGTGGGGCTATCGAGCCGCAGTAAGTCCTCCGGTTCTGCACCGGGGGCCGTGTCGCGGTCGAGCAGAGTCCGCGGCATGCCGGCGATGATCGCCTTGTAATGGTCGACGTTCTGGCGGACGTAGCGAGCCGCAAATTCGCTGTCGTGGCGCAGCACCGAAACCCACGGACCGCCGCGCGGATCGGAGCCAAAGGGCTTGTTGCTCTCACCAGCGAGCCTCACCACCGTCTCGAGGCCGTTCTGGTGGACGAAGGCGAGGTGTTCGGCAAAGCGCTGATGTCCTGTCATGCGATAGCGCGCTCCGCCTACCGGCCAGAACAGAACGTTGCCGAGCGTCGTTTCCGGATGTTCGACGGCGAAGGCTGCTACGACGCTGCAGCCCATGCATCCCCCCATCAAAAAGGCTTTGTCGAAGCCGAGGTGATCCAAAAGGCCTTTGCCCTGGCGCACATAATCCGACCAGGTCACCCGCTCCACACGCCCTCCGGACTGCCCAGTTTCGCGCCTGTCGAAGGTGATGCAGGTAAAATGCTTCGGCAACTGGTCGAGAAACTGGATTTCGGCATAGATTCCCTGGGTTCGCCATTTCTCCAGCGTCGCGTCAAAGCCACCGGGCGAATACATCAGCAGCGGCGGTCCCGAGCCGAGCACCTCGTAGCGGGTCACAATTCCATCGATCGTCGTCGTTGCCATCATCAAACCTCACATTCTGTTAAGCGCGGCCGTCGGGCCGCGGGTAAACCGGCCGGCGCCTATCCCTCCGGGTATCCTATCGAAACCGGCCCCTGCGGCCGGTCTGTTGCTACACGCCTTCGCAGCCGAGCTTGCGCAGGGCTTCGTCGACCCAGAGCTTCGGGTCGAGCTTGCCGGCCAGCGTATTTTCGTAGGTTCTTGCCTCGGCTATGTTCTTGGCCTTTGCGAGCGCATGGATCTTGTCCGTCTCCTCGAAGGGAACGCAGACCAATCCGTCCTCGTCGCCCAGCACGAGATCGCCCGGCTCTATGATCATGCCGCCGAGCGAGATTGGCACGTTGATCTCGCCGGGGCCGTCCTTGTATGGGCCGCGATGGGTAATTCCGGCGGCGAAGACTGGGAATGTGTTGCTGCTGATCCAGCCGTAATCACGTACCGCACCGTTGATGACGACGCCATGAGTGCCGATGGCGCGGGCATGGGAGAGCATCAATTCGCCCATCAACGCATTGGTGAGATCGCCCCCGGCATCGACGACGATCACGTCTCCTGGCTCGGCCAGCAGCAGCGCCTTGTGGATCATCAGGTTGTCGCCTGGTCGCGTCTTGACCGTGAAGGCCGCCCCGGCAAGCACGCCCGCGGCATGCAACGGCCGAAGCGCAGGGCCGGCGGCCACCATGCGAGACATGACGTCGCTGACATTGGCGACGGGAATTTCGCGAAACTTCTCGATCGTCTCTGCGCTTACCTTGCGCCGCCGTTCGACAATCCTGAATCCAAGCGTCATTTTTCGTCCTCCCTCCAAGCCTCTCACATCCACGGCATCAGCGATGCGTGGATCACGTCCGGAACCCCCTGGCCACCGACAGAACGGATCGCGAGATCCGCATCCGCAAGGCCGAAGCGGTGGGTCGTGATCTTTTCCAGCGGGAAGCGGTTGGAGGCGATCTGCTCCAGCGCAAGCTCACAGGCGAGATAGCTGTGGCCGCGGGCGCTCTTGATGGTGATCGCCTTGGTGGTGACCTTTTCCAATGGGAAGTTCGGGAACTCCTTCATCTCGCCCTGGACGAGGATGGTTCCCGCCTTGCGCTTCAGGGCTTCGACACCGAGAAGAATCGGTATGGTGCCGGCACCGGCGGTGCAGTCGAGCGAGATGTCGACGCCCTTACCGCCGGTGATCTCCATGATGCGGGCGAGCGGGTCTTCTTTCTGCACGTCGATCACATAGTCCGCGCCGAGTGCTTTGGCGACCTCCAGGCGGGCCGTATCCTTTGTCGTCCCCGTCACGATGATCAGCGATGCGCCGGCCTGCTTGCAGACGACGGTCTGCGACAAGCCCTGCTGACCCGGCCCCTGGATCAGCACAGTGGAATTGTAGCCGACGCCGGCATCGAAGAGCGACCATTCGACACCGTTAGCCATCGGAGTGACAAGGCCGGCGAGTTCCGGGGTGACGCCTTTGGGAACACGGTGAACCACGGCATTCCACGGCAGATAGACATATTGGGCAAAGCCGCCCCACAGGTGCGGCGCGCGTTCAGCGGACGTATAGCCGTAGCGGATGCCTTCGGGATTGTTACGCCAGTCGGTGTTTTCGCAGTGACGATACTGGCCCTGGTGACACCACTGGCACTTGCCGCACATGACATAATGTTCGACAAAGACGAGGTCGCCTTCCTTGAAGCCCTTGCGCCGGGTGAATTCGCGCCCGGCCTTCGCGATATAGCCGATGTTCTCATGGCCCATGATGGTCGGCGCATTGTTGGGCGGGCTCTTGAACAGCTTGACGTCAGTGCCGCAGATCCCCGCGACTTCCATTTTCAGCAGGGCTGCGTCTTCCGGGATGTCGGGCATCGGGAATTCCCGCATCTCCATTTTGCCGGGGCCAGTGCGGACCGCCGCGAGAACCTGTTGCGTCATCTCTTCATCCTTTCGAGTGCTGACCGCCGGCCGGCATGCCGTTTCCGCACGGTTGGTTTTTCCGAATTGGTTTTTGACAGGCCGAATGCAGGCCCCTTAAGTATCGGTGTGCAGCCGGCCGCGATGCCGCCAGGCCAGGATCGAAACCATGCTCAAGTCGCCCGCCGCCCGCTCTGAAGCCGTCGCCGCCGTCCGCCAGGTCAAGGCCTGGACGCGCGCGCGCTTTTCGTTGGCCGAGGACGTGGCCATCATGGTTTCGGAAGTTGCCTGTGGTCTGCCCGGATGTCCGCCGCTGGAGACCATCGTCGCCTTCTGGACCGCGCCTGACCGCCGCCACCAGTTCAAGGTTTTCAAGCGCATCGCCGAGGTCGTGGAAGACGACCTGCCACCCTACTGGATGAAGGAAGCGATCATTTCCGACGGCGACATTTCCTGCTGCTAGAACGGTGGCCACGGCTAGATCCCCGCCCGGCCGGGACGACCACGCTTGGCAAGCTGTGCATCGAGCCGCGGATAGACACGGCGCGCATTGCCTTCGAAGATCTTGTAGCAGCTGACCTCGTCCAGTGTCGTCAGCTGGTCGATGTAGCGCTTGGTGTCGTCGTAGTGGTGGCCGGTCTCCGGATCGATGCCCTTGACCGCGCCGAGCATTTCGGAGGCGAACAGGATGTTGTCCACCGGAATGACCTTGGCCATCAGCTCGATGCCCGGATAGTGGTAGACGCAGGTGTCGAAGAAGACATTGTTGAGGAGATGCTCGGTCAACAACGGCTTCTTCATTTCCTGAGCGAGGCCGCGATACCGCCCCCAATGGAAGGGAACGGCGCCCCCGCCGTGCGGGATCACGAACTTCAGCGTCGGGAAGTCCTTGAAAAGATCGCCCTGGATCAACTGCATGAAGGCCGTCGTGTCGCCATTGATATAGTGCGCACCGGTATGATGGAAGCAGGGGTTGCACGACGAGGTGACGTGGATCATCGCCGGCACATCGAGTTCACAGAGCTTTTCGTAGAGCGGATACCACTGGCGATCCGTCAGCGGCGGGTCGGTCCAATAGCCGCCAGATGGATCGGGATTGAGATTGACACCAACGAAGCCAAGTTCGTTGACGATGCGCTCGAGCTCCGGAATGCAGTTCTTCGGCGGAGCGCCTGGATGCTGCGGTAGTTGTCCGACGGCGGCGAAGTTGTCCGGCAGCAGGGTGCAGATGCGGTGGATCAGGTCGTTGGACATCGCCGACCATTGCATGCTGACGGCTTCCGTCCCGACGTGGTGCGCCATGCCGGCGGCGCGCGGCGAGAAGATCGTCAGGTCGCTTCCGCGCTCTCTCTGGAACGCCAGCTGCGGCTCCACCGATTTCAACAGCATCTCGTCGGTGATGCCGAGATCGGTGGTGAGCGGGCGGCGCATGGGATCGGCGAGGCCGGCAAGCTGCCGATCGCGGAATTGGTGCAGCGCCTGCGGTTCGGTGGTGTAGTGTCCGTGAATGTCGATGATCATGGCGTTATCCTTGAATGCCAGCGCACGCAGTGAAGCCTGGCTTCAGATCGCGGGGTAGAGTTCGTTCGCGTCATAGGCATGCGGCGTGATGCGCTGTTCGGCCGAATAGGCGAAGGCGAGCTGCAGCGAGGCCCTGTTTGCCTCGAGCCCGTAGGCCGGCGGCGGCGCGGCGCCATCCTCAATGGCAATACGGCGCGCTTCCTCGAACATTTCCATCAGTTCGCCGGCAAGCCAGGGATGATCCTCGACGAGCGCCGTCTTGACGGTCAGTGTATGGTTGATCGGCACGATGCCTGTGCGGGCGATCCAGGCCTTGGCGGTTGCCTCGGCTTCGGGAATAACGGTTCGGATGCCGGAGGGATCGACCTCCCGCTCCCCCATGATGGCGGAGAGTTCCCCTGACAGCAGCAGCGGACGAAGGGCAAGTTCGCTGCGGTTGCGTGTCGTATTTGGCGGATCGTCGTATTCGCTGAGATGGGCATCCTCCATCGTGACCCAGGTGATGCCGTCGAGATCGACACCGTATTCGTGCTGCAGGAAGCCGCGCACCCATACGCCTGAAGTCTGGGCATAGGCCCTGACCCCGACCTTCGTTCCCGCGAGATCCCGTGGGCCCGTCAACGAAGAATTACTGGCACAAACGAGGTTGGTATGGGGCAGCCGGCTCCAGAGCGGAATGGCAAGCCCGGTGATCGGCTTGCCGTAATGATGTGCCAGCAGATGGGTGACGATCGCCATTTCCGAAATGTCGAGATCGCCGCCGCGCACCATCGTGCGGAATGCCTTCGGCAGCGGTTCGAAGTCCTCGAATCGCAACTCCACGCGGCTCGATCGGACCCGTCCGTCCTTCAGCGGCTGGACGTGGTCATGTTTTCCGAGCGCCGTTTTGAGCACCAGGGGCTGGGCCATCCAATTTACCTCCCAAGCGACTATGTTCCTGTATATGGAACATCGTTCTTTTTTAAGAATAATACTGTGAATCGGTGCGGGGTCAATCGCCCCGTGAAATTTGTCTGGTGTGACGAAGGGGGTGGTGACGGTGGTTGCCGCCAGCGCACTCGGGTCTCAAAGCAGCCCGATCTTGCTCAAGAGGAGATAGAGCGCACCCGCGGCGGCAAGCAGCGGGTAGGGTCCGATGCTGGTTCGCAGCAGAACGGTCCCCGCCACCAAGGCCGTTGTGATCTCGAGAGCCGAAAATTGCGCGGAACGGCCCACGGCGAAGGCGCCGGCAAAAATCAACCCGACGGCGACTGGAGCAAGACCGCGCTCAACGGCGACGGCCCAGGGCCGTCCGCGATGGTGCTGCCAATAGCTGCCGACCGCGCAGATGAGGAGCGAAGACGGCAGGAAGATAGCAAGCGTCGCCAGGGCCGCGCCCCAGAGCCCGCTCACCTCCCAGCCGATGAGCGAGACGATCATCGTACCGGGACCGGGAGCCGCCCGCGAAATCGCATAGAGATCGGTGAAGCGTGCGCCGGTCAGCATGTGCTGCACGTCCACGGTCTGATGCTGAAGGCTGGCTATGATCGTCTGGCCGCCGCCGAAAGAGACAAGCGACAGCGGAATGCACAGCATGATCAAGTTGAGGAGCTTGCCGTCATCCACGGATCTTCCTCCTTTCAAGCCAAAAAGTGGCAGCGACACTCAGCGGTATGGCGCCGACGACGACCAGCACGAGCGGCCAGCGCAGTACGCCGACGGTCAGGAACACGCTGACAGCGATGCCGATCGGCACGACATGCGCCTTCAGCCGTCGTGCCGTCTTGATCCCCATGCTCAGGCTGGAGGCGATACCGACACAGGCGAGCCCTCGCAGCACCGCCTGCGCTTCGGGGTAGGATCGTAGCTGCTGGTAGGCGAGGCTCAGGACCAGAATGGCCACGAAGGCCGGTAGGACCATGCCGAAGAGCGCAACCGTGGCGCCTCGCAAGCCTGCGAGCTTCAGGCCGATGTAGACGGCCAGGTTGACGGGATTGGCCCCGGGCATGATCTGTGCAATCGTCAGCGTCTGGAGAAACTCGTTGTCCGTCAGCCATCGTCGGCGCTCGACGATCTCGCGATGCGTCCAGCCGGTCATCCCGCCGCCGAAGGACGACGCTCCGAGTCGCAGGAAGGACGTGAGCAAGTCCAGCGCCCGAACCCGTTGGAGTTCGGCGATTTCACTCTTGTCTACGGGTTGGTCCATCTCTCCTCCGAACGGCGCAAGTGCGTCGGCTGCGGACCGGGTGGGTGGCAGCAGGCGTAATCATGGCCGGAAAGGCGCAGCATCTGCTTCGCTGCGCGACGAAGCGGATGCTATGGGGCAGGTGCTGCCGAAGTCCACGCCATTTCGCCTTAGCGTCGAAGTAAGAAAAACTTAATGCGCATCGTCCTGCGCTGCGCAGTCCGCAAGTCTGCCAACAGATCATTGCGCGAAAGTCGCCCCGTAAAGGCAGCGGGTGCTCGTCGCCGGCACGCTGCGGAGCTCATTAGAGATATCAATTAGATAGCTTCTTGCCGGAGGCGTAGCTGGCCAGGGCTTCGATCGCCTGGAAACGGCTGTCCGCGCAAAAACTGCTGGACTAAGCATAATTTTTTGCTTTGGACAAAGATCGGGGTGGTGGCGCTAATTGACAAAGGCGAAAGGCAGGAAGCCGACGCAAAATGCGGCAATCACCCAGCTTGCGGGAGGAGATCGCAAGCGGTTGCCGGCGGGGTGAGTTGCCTTCAGGGCGGCACTTCCGCTCTAAGGGAGGATTGGAACCAGAAATGATTGAGACTATGTTCGGGGCGCTCTTCAATCTTGTGAGCACGCCCCACATCATGGGTCTTATGCTGATAGCGGTCGTGTGCGGCCTGCTTGTCGGCGTGATGCCCGGCATCGGTGGAAAGCTCTCCATCGCCATGGCAATTCCGTTCGTCTACGGTATGGATATGGTGGCCGGTGCGGTTTTTCTTTTGACGCTGCACGCCGTCAACGGCACCAGCGGTCAGATATCCAGCATCATGTTCGGCATTCCGGGCGACGGCGATGACGCCGCAACAACGCTCGACGGCTATCCTCTTGCCAAGCAGGGGCAGGCAGCCCGCGCGCTCGGCGCCAGCATCACGGCATCGGGCGTCGGCGGTATCATCGGCGCAGTCGTCTTTGCCATCATGATACCGGTGCTTGAGCCGGTCATCCTGATGTTCAGCCCGGCCGAGTTCTTCCTGATCGCCCTGCTCGGCATCAGCTTCATCGCCTTCCTCGCAAGCGGCAGCAAGATCGTAAAGGGCCTCATCGTCGGCTTCTATGGCCTGATGCTGTCAACCATCGGCATGGACCCGATCACCGGTACGCCCCGCTATGCAGGGGATATGCTATTCCTTTGGGATGGCGTCAGCCTCGTGACCGCCGTGCTTGCCATGTTCGCGGTGCCGGAAATGCTGTCGCTCGCTACCAAGGGCGGCTCGATCTCCGCCGTTGCCATGGACAAGGCTTTTTCCTACCGGCAGCTTTTTTCCGGTGTCATGGAAGTGCCGCGTCATTGGTGGCTTGTCATCCGCACGTCGGTCATTGGCGCCGTCATCGGCATGATCCCGGGTCTTGGCGGCTCGACGGCTGCCTGGCTTTGCTACGGCCACGCCGTGCAGAGCTCGAAGACGCCGGAACGCTTCGGCAAGGGCGCGATCGAAGGCGTCATCGCTCCGGAAACCGCCAGTAACGGCAAAGAAGGGGGCTCGCTGCTTCCGACATTGTTCTTCGGCATTCCCGGCAGCTCCGGCATGGCGGTTCTGCTCGGCGCCTTCCTCATCCTCGGCATCCAGCCGGGTGCGATGATGGTGACCAAGCATCTCGACCTCGTTTGGACCCTGATATGGGCGCTCGTGGTCGGCAACCTGATCGCCGTCGGCATTCTGTTGGTCTCCTGTCGCTGGATCGCGGTGCTGACCTTCGTGAACGGCCGCATGCTCGCCCCGTTCATCCTGATCTTCGTGACGATCGGCTGTTTCGTCAGCGATGTGCAATGGCAGAATCTGGTCGTTCTCGTGCTCTTCAGCATACTCGGCTACGGCTTCCAGCGCGCCGGCTGGCCGCGCTCGCCCTTCGTCATCGGCCTCGTGCTGGGCGGACAGGCGGAAGCCTCTCTTCATCAGGCGCTACAACTGTGGGGGTACTCCTTCTTCCTGCGTCCGTTGTCCCTCGTCCTGATCAGCATGATTGTCGGCCTGATGGTCTATGCCTTCTACCGTAACTTCCGGCCAGCCAAGTCCCATGCCAGCGTGGAGTTCAACACATGAGACACTATTCCTTCAGCACCTGGCTCACGATCATCATGCTCATCTTCTTCTGCGTGATGGTGGGGCTTTCGATGGAGTTCCCGGCAAAGGCCCGGTTCATGCCACTGATCGTCGGTATCCCCGGCATTGCCCTTTGTCTCATTCAGCTGGCAATCGATCTCTTCCATTCGCCGAAGAGCGCCTTCCACGGGGCGCCGCGTGCCGGCATCGCCCATGAGGTACCCGGCATGGAGCCGGAATTGCCCGAGTTCGGCCCTCACACGGTGCGCCAGGAAATCACCATGTGGACCTATTTCGTGGTCTTCGTGGCCGGCATCGTGACCTTCGGTTTCTATACGAGCGCCCCGATCATGCTGGTGACGTTCCTGCGCCGGCAGGCTGAGGCTTCGTGGAGGGTGAGCATCTCGCTTGCCGCCGGTGCAACCATCGTCCTCTACCTGTTGTTCGGTGCGCTGCTGCACATCCAGTTGTTCCCTGGCTTCGTTACGCCGTGGCTGCTGAGGTGGATTGGTATGGGCGCGGTCTGAAGAAGCCAGCAGCCAAGCACAGGACGTCCCGAAAGCGGGGCGTCACAACGAAAAAACGGAAACTGGAACATCGAGGCGCAGGTTGGCTCGACCAACGGTGAGCGATGTTTCCTACCCGGAAGATCCGGGGGCGCCGCCCGCTTGGACGGCCCTGAACTGGGAGGAAAATATGCAGATGAATGGATGGGGTTCGATATGGGCGCTCTCAGCGGCGCTTCTCGCGACCGGATCGGGGATCGCCGCGGCGGAAGATGGGAAGGCTTTCTTCGACGGCAAGACCGTGACCTACATCGTCGCGACGTCGCCGGGCGGCGTCTATGACACGAACGGCCGGCTGGTTGCGCAGTACATGCAGAAGCATCTGCCCGGTTCGACCTTCGTGGTCCAGAACATGCCGGGTGCCGGCCATCTGATCGGAACCAATTACATCTATGCATCGGAGCCGGACGGACTGACCTTCGGCACCTTCAATACCGGCCTCATTTACGGCCAGCTCAGCAGCGATCCGAACATCAAGTTCGATCTCACGAAGATGTCCTGGATCGGCAAGGTCGCCTCCGACCCACGAGTCATCATCGTAACCAAGGAATCGGGTATCGAGAGCTTCGAGCAGCTTCGATCCCTGCAGCAGCCGATCAAATTTGCCACGGCGGGAAAGGGCAGCGCCTCGATGATCGAGGCGACGATGTTCGTAAAGGCGCTGAAGCTGCCGATCCAGGTCGTGTCGGGCTATAACGGCAACGAGGACCAGCTCGCGATGATGCGTGGCGAAGTCCAGGGTGTAATCGGTTCGCGATCGGAGTTCCAGCAATTCGTCGACGAGGGCAAGGGCCGGATCCTGGCCCAGGTGGGAGGCAACGACACGGACGTGCCGCAGCTCTCTTCGATGATCGACGGCGACACCGCTCGACAGGTCGTGGACCTGATCGAATCCCAGAGCGGCATTTCGCGGCTGACCGCTGGCCCTGCGGGCATCCCGGAAGACCGCCTCCAGGCGCTTCGCGATGCCTATGTTGCCGCCACATCCGACCCGGAATTCATCGAGAAGGCCAAGTCGCTCGGTCTGCCGGTCGAGCCGCTCGTCGGTGACGACGTCAGCGCCCTAGTGGGGAAGGCGCTCGATCAGGAACCGGCGGTAATCGAAGCACTGAAGGAAGCTTTGAGCGAGAGCTGAGGCTCGCTCTTTACAGAGACTGCAACAGGGAGGGAACCCAATGAACATGCATTTTATCCGCAAGGCCATTTTCGGCACTGCGACAATCGCCGCCATGGCCGCTTCACCGGCATTTGCCCAGGAGGGGGCCGCGTTCTTCAACGGCAAGACGGTCAACTATGTCGTCGCGACCGCCCCTGGCGGCGGCTATGACACCAATGCCCGCCTGGTCGCACAGTTCATGCAGAAATACCTGCAGGGCTCCACGTTCGTGGTGCAGAACATGCCCGGCGCCGGCCATCTGATCGGTACCAACTATGTCTATGCCTCCGAGCCGGATGGTCTTACCTTCGGCACGTTCAATACCGGCCTTGTATACGGCCAGCTTGCGGGCGATCCGGGCATCAAGTTCGACCTCGGGAAGATGTCGTGGATCGGCAAGGTCGCTTCCGATCCTCGCGTCATCGTGGTCACCAAGGAATCCGGCATCGAAAACTACGAACAGTTGAAGAACAGCAAGGAACCGGTAAAGTTCGCATCCGCTGGTGTCGGCAGTGCCTCTACGGTCGAGACGACCATGCTCGTCAAGGCGCTCGGCCTGCCGGTCGAGATCATTTCCGGCTATAACGGCAGCGACGATCAGCTGGCCATGCGGCGCGGCGAAGTGCAGGGCATCATCGCTTCGCGCTCGTCCTTCCAGCAATTCGTCGACGAGGGCAATGCCAAGATCATCGCACAGATCGGTGGTTCGCAAACCGATGTCCCGCAGCTCTCTTCCTTGGTCGACAACGCCGACGCGCAGAAAGTGATCGCGCTCGTCGCATCGCAGAGCAACATCTCGCGCCTGACGGCGGGCCCCGCCGGTATCCCTGAAGATCGCCTGAAGGCGCTGCGTGACGCCTATGCCAAGGCCGTTTCCGATCCGGAGTTTCTTGAAAAGGCCAAGGCGCTCGGTCTGCCGGTCGACCCGAAGGTCGGCGACGACGTCGCCAACGTCGTCAAGGTCGCCCTCGAACAGTCGCCGGAGATCGTATCGTTCCTGAAGGAAACGCTGAAGACCGATTGAACTTGATCACGGGCAGCAGGCGGTCTCTTCCGGGACCTCCTGCTGCCATAATCATTCTTGGCAGGACCGGACCGGATGCAAACAGCGTCCGGCCGGGCCGTGACGTTTCGAGGTTAAAATGAGAATTGCAGTCATCGGCGCGGGCGAGATGGGGCTTGCGATGGGCAGCCACATGCGCGCGAAGGGATTCGACGTTTCGGCTTTCGACATCAGCGCCGAACGGCTTCGGCAGGCCGCCGATCAGGGGCTGACACCGCGGGAAAGCCTGGCCGATGCAGCGCGCTCGGCAGAGATGTTCCTTCTGGCCGTCGCTACGGACCAGCAGGTGATCGACGTATGCGAAGGGCTAGCCAGTACCGAAGGTGCAACGATCGTGGTGGCCTCAACGATCAGTCCCGAGACTATGCTGGCGCTGAAGCCGCGTATTGCGGAAAGAGGGCAGCGGCTTGTCGATGCACCGGTGGTTTACGGCGCCGCCGGCGCGCGCGAAGGCACGCTGCTGTCGCTGTGCGGCGGCACGGCGGAAGACGTCGAGCATGTTCGCCGGGCATTGGCTTCTTACAGTCGCGACGTCGTGCATGTGGGGCCACTCGGCGCCGGGCAGATCGCCAAGTCCTGCAACAATCTTCTTCACTGGATCCACTGCGTTGCGAATTTCGAGACGTTACTGATCGCCAAACGGTATGGGCTCGATGCACAGCGCATGCGTGAGATCTTGCTCGCCTGCCCCGGCACCAACGGCACGCTCTCGCGCTGGGATACGACACGCTTCACCTGGCAGGAAAAGGACATGGACGTGACCATGGATCTCGCCCAGAAGGCCGGGCTGATGCTGCCACTCTCGGGGCAGGTGGACCAGATCATCAAGACATTGAAGGCGGCAGACGTAAAGGAGCTGCTCTACGGCCCGGAGGCGACCTATCTCGGCCGCACGGTGCGGCCGCTGACGGCAGGCGAAGGCGGTCTCGCTTGATACCAGCCCGTTCTTCTACGGCACCGTGCGTTTTGTCGGACGCGCAGAGGTCGCTGTCGCCCTTTGGTTTGCCGCCTGTCTTCGTCCCAAATCGAGGTCCGTTTAAGGAGACGCGCGGTCGCGGATCGCCACCTTGGGAAAATGCCTTTTCCGAAAACGCACTACCGGTGTCCGATCCAAGATTCCATAGTTCGCCTGCCAGCGAGCAGAAAAGAACACAGCGAAAGTGAATGAGATGACCAGCACTCCAAGCACATCACCTCTCGAGCCGACGGTGACGCCTGATCCGGAAAACCGCAAGTTCCTGGTCGATCCCTACAAGGATTGGTCTCAGGACGAAGGCATTCCGATCCATCTCGATCTTGGCCACGACCTGCTGGCACTCGAAACCGCCGAATGGGACCGCTACGAGGCGCGCGGATGTTTTGCCCATACCCACGGCATGGGTGATTTCATGGCGAACTACGTGATCGAAATTCTTCCTGGCAAGAAGACCCGGCCGGTCAAGCACCTCTACGAAGCCTTTTTCTACGTTCTGTCCGGCTACGGCTCGACCACGGTGTGGCTGCCGAGCGGCGAGACCCGCACCTTCGAGTGGGGCCCGAAGGCGCTATTCGCGATCCCGCTCAACTGTAAGTACCAGTTCAACAACGGTTCCGGTATCGACGCGGTGCGCCTTTCGTGCACCAACAACGCGCCGCTCACCATCAATCTCTATCACAACCTCGACTTCGTCTTCGCCAACGATTTCGTCTTTCAAGACAGGATTGGCGGCGCCAAGCACTTCGATGGCGACGGCTCGCTCTATTCCTACGGCCTGGAATCTGCCCGCAAGGTGCAAAACATCTGGGAAACGAACTTCGTCCACGACCTGACAAGCTTCAAGCTCTACGAGTTCGAAGGTCGCGGCAAGGGTTCCCTCAACGTCAACTTCGTGCTCGCCGACGGCACCATGCACTCCCATGTGTCGCAGATGCCGGTCGGCCGCTACAAGAAGGCCCACCGCCACGCCGCCGGCACCCACGTTCACGCCGTCGACGGCGAGGGCTATTCGCTGATGTGGTACGAAGGCGATTCTGAGTTCAAGGAAATCCCATGGCGACACGGGTTCATGTACACGCCGCCGTTTTGGATGTACCACCAGCACTTCAACACCTGCGACCAGCCGGCGCGCTACGTTGCCTGCAGCCTGGGCAGTCGCCGCTATCCGTTCATCTCGCTGCGCCGCAAGAGTGCGGAGGGTGGCGGGGCCACATCGGTGAAGGACGGTGGTCGCCAAATCGAATACGAGGATCAGGATCCGCGCGTTCATCGCAAGTTCCTGGAGGAATTGAAGAAGACCGGCGTTCCCTCTGCCATGGGCGACCTTTTCGACGAGGACGCGGTGATGGCGCTGCCGCCGGAAAGCCTGACGGGTGTCATCAAGACGCCAATCCTCGCAGGCCCAGCAAGCTGAGCGGACCGATGGGCAGGATGTAACAAGGGAGGTGAGGGGTCCGTGCACGATCTCGATTTCGAACACGAACACGAAGACATTTCTGAAGACGAGCGTCAGGAAATCGCCGACTGGCTGTGGAAGCAGGAGACGGTCGAGCTTCTGACCGTCGGTATCGATATCGGCAGTTCCACTTCCCATCTGCTCTTCGCTCGGGTCGTGCTGCGACGCGAGACCGAAGATCTCTCCAGCAGCTTCGTGGTGATCGACCGCCAGATCGTCTGGCGCTCGCCCATCCTGCTGACCCCCTTCCTCGCCGACGGAACAATCGACGCGCGAGAGTTGCGTCATTTCTTCCAGCATTGCTACGAGGACGCCGGTTATCGCCGCAGCCATATCGATACCGGTGCCGTCATCTTGACGGGCGAGGCGATCAAAAAGACAAACGCGCGCGCGATTGACGAGATCTTCGCGAACGAATCTGGTCGTTTCGTCTGCGCGACGGCCGGCCACAAACTGGAATGCATGCTGGCGGCGCATGGTTCCGGTGCCTCGGCGCTTTCGAAGAAGCGCGGCGCCTGCGGCTTGCATGTCGACATCGGCGGTGGCACGACGAAACTTGCCCTGGTCGACAATGGCGAGATCGTCAGCGTGGCCGCTTTCGCAGTCGGCGGCCGGCTCGTTGCCCAGGACAAGCAGGGCGTCTGGTCGAGGCTCGATGATTCCGCGCGCATCGTCGCCGAGGGACTGGGAATTTCTACCAGTCCCGCGGCGATGGCAGACCCAGCCAACCGTGCGGCGATCGCCAAACGCCTTGCGGGCCTCGCCGTGGACGAAATCCTGGGCGAGCCGCTTGACGATCTCGGTCGCCGTTTCCTTCTCACCGAGCCGCTCGAGCGACGCGTCGAACCAAGCTACATCACCTTCTCGGGCGGCGTGTCGGAGTATATATTCGGCTACGAAGAGCGAGACCATGGCGATATCGCCCGGTTGCTGGCAGACGAGATCGTTGCCCAGCTGACGCCGTGCGTTGCCATCCCCATCGTCGACGCCGGACAGCGCATCCGCGCAACCGTCATCGGCGCCTCGCAGTTCACCGTGCAGGTGAGTGGTAAGACGCTCTACATGAACGGTGCCGACGTGCTGCCGAAGCACAATATTCCGGTGATCCATCTCGGCCGTGAGCTACCGGAGGTGATCAACCCGGAAGAAATCGCCGCGGCCTTCCGCCAAAGCGCCGATCGACAGGACCGCGACACGGCGGCGATGATTGCATTCGCCTTCACCTGGACAGGGGCGCCCGAATATCATCGGCTCCTGGCTGTTGCGCAGGGGATCAAGGCGGTGGCCGCGCCGGACGGACCGCGAGAGGAACCCCTTGTCCTGATGATCGACGGGGATGTCGGCCAGACAATCGGTCGCATCCTCGACCGGGAGCTCGGCATCCACACGCATCTGATCTCCGTAGACGGCGTCCGCTTGAAGGACCTTGATTTCGTCGATCTGGGAGAGTTCATGAACCCGCCGGGCGTTATCCCTGTTGTCATCAAATCCCTTCTCTTCTCCTGAATTGCCGGAGGCGTCGGCTTGTGCCAATACGTTGGCAATGGTCAGTTCTTCCGATGCAACGCGATCGAGCTTCGACGGGCTCGATCTGAACGATATCGTCATCTTTTCCCGCGTGGTGCAGCACGGCAGCTTTACCGCGGCGGCCAAGCTGTTCGGCAAGTCTCCGTCCTATATGAGCAAGCATGTCACACAGCTTGAGAACGCCTTGAAGCTGACATTGCTCAACCGCTCGACGCACAACGTGTTCCTGACCGATGCGGGCACCGTCTTCTTCGATCATTGTGTGCGCATCCTATCGGAGATCGAGGCGGCCAAGGCCGATGCGAGCGGGCTCGGGAGCGAGCTGATCGGCACCTTGCGGGTTCACTCCACTCCCGGCGTCGGCCAGGCCCTGGTCGCGCCGGCGATCATTGATTTCAATGCGCTCTATCCGTCCGTGAAGGTCGAGTTGACCGTTTCGGCGAGTTCGGTCAACCTGATGGAACGTGGCGTCGACGTGGTCATCGGCAGTCGCGATTTCGACGACGACGATTCCTTTCATACCGGCCTGTTCGAGCGCAAACTCGGACCCGCGCCCTATGTTATCTGCGCTGCGCCCGCCTATCTGGAACGACATCCGCGCCCCTCACAGCCCAGCGATTTGCAGCACCACAATTGCCTGATTCACACCACGCAGAAGCCGGACCCTAGACTTTGGAGCGCCCGTCTCGGCGACGAGAATGTGACGGTGCAGGTGGATGGCATTTTCCATTCGAATTTCGAAAGCGCAATCGTCCTTGCAGCCGTCCAGGGAGCGGGCGTCGCGCGCTTACCGCTCTATAGTGTTGCGCGGGAGATCCGCTCAGGCGAGCTCGTCTCGCTCTTCGAAAGTCAGATCATTTCGCGGCGGGTGATAAAAGCCTTCTATCCGAAAAGCCGGTTTGTCCCGAAAAAGCTCCGCGCGTTCCTTGCAATCCTCGAAGCGCGCCTGAAGGAAACGGTGCCAGAATAGATGACCAGAAAGCCGACAGTTCTCATGATCATGGATGGCTGGGGCTGGCGTGAGGCGTCCCATGGAAACGCCGTCCTCCTGGCCTCGACGCCCAATTTCGATCGCTTGTGGTCTTGTTGTCCGCACGCGTTCCTGACGACGCATGGCCCTTCGGTCGGTCTTCCTGACGGGCAAATGGGCAATTCCGAGGTGGGCCATCTTAACATTGGCGCGGGCCGTATCGTGATGCAGGACCTTCCGCGCATCGATGCCGCAGTGGCGGATGGGAGCCTCGACAAACGTCTTGCTGAAAGCGGCCTTGCCGAACGGCTGCGACAATCCGGCGGGGTCTGCCATATCCTGGGGCTTGTTTCTCCGGGCGGCGTTCATGCTCATCAGGACCACATTGCCGCACTTGCGCAAGCCCTCGTTACCCTTGGTATGAAGCCGATCATTCACGCCTTTACCGATGGCCGGGATACGCAGCCTGGAACAGCTGCAGAATATCTCGATAGGCTCTCCAAGGAACTGCCCGTCGGCGCCACGATCGCAACCGTTAGCGGACGCTTCTACGCCATGGACCGGGACTCGCGATGGGATCGCGTCGAGCGTGTCTATCAGGCAATCGTGCACGGCCGCGGCAATGTGGTTCAAACTGTGCAGATGGCCGTTCACGACGCTACCGAACGCGACGAGACGGACGAGTTCATAGTTCCGACGGTGATCGGCACCTATACCGGCATCAAGGAGGGGGATGCCATTCTGTGCGCCAACTTCCGCTCAGATCGCGTCCGTGAGATTCTGGCCGCGCTGCTTCTTCCGGAATTCTCGGGATTTCAGAGGCAACACCTGCCCCGTTTGGCGAGCGCGATCGGTATGGTCTCCTACGGGAGAGACCTCGACGCGGTCATGCATACCCTGTTCCCGCCGCAATCCGTCACGGAGGGCCTTAGCGAAACCGTGTCCAGGGCGGGCCGCACGCAAATTCATATGGCGGAGACGGAAAAATATCCGCATGTCACCTATTTTCTGAACGGGGGCCGCGAAGCTCCATTTGCGTCGGAGTTCCGCCTCATCGTGCCTTCGCCCAAGGTTGCGACCTATGATCTCCAACCGGAGATGTCGGCGCCCGAGCTGATGGAAAAGGTCGTCGAAGCGGTCGAATGCGGTGCCTATGACCTCGTGGTGGTGAATTTCGCCAACCCCGACATGGTTGGACATACCGGTAGTCTCGAAGCAGCAATCGCAGCGGTCGAAACGGTGGATACCGCCTTGGGCAAAATCGCAGATAGCGTGGATGGCGCCGGTGGTTGCCTGCTGGTGATTGCCGATCACGGGAATTGCGAAATGATGATCGATCCTGCCAACCATGAGCCCCATACGGCGCATACGCTTAATCCGGTACCGGCCATCCTTTTCGGTCGCGAGGATGTGCTTGCGTTGCGCGACGGGATCCTTGCCGATGTTGCGCCGACCATTCTTAAGCTCATGGGCATCGAGCAGCCGGCCGTCATGACCGGGCAGCCGCTTTATTCGACCAGCAGCCGAGAGCAAGCGGCAACGTCGGGTGTCAAGAAGTGATGCCGGTGGCGTGACGGCCTCAAGAGTTGCCGCTTTTGGCGGGTCGGATTACCGTCGGCAACGAATTCTGCAAAATCACTCGCAGACCGGTGGTAAATGCCGGTCCACCCCGCCTTGTCGGACCTGGCTCTCCCCGTGAGCCACAATGCTGCCGTTCAATGGTCAGCAAATTACCCCGGTACCGCCGCAGCGAGCCCTTGCGAGGGCGTCATCGTTCCCGCCGCGTTCGGTATCCGGCCGACGTGAGGGGCGATTGAAGGCAGTGCCGCTGCCGATCACGTCATGCACATCACAGAGGAACGAATATGATGACTCGTTACACATCCATTGCGTCGGTGACGGCTGCCATCTTCAGCGTCATGGCCTTCACTCCGGCATCTGCCCTTGAAGTTGCTCAGGCGCAACCGGCCCAGCCGGCGCAGGGGCAGACCGACAACAAGGGTACGGGCGCCGCGATCAGCGACCAAAAGATCGAAGCCTTCGCGGTTGCCTATCTGCAGGTCGACAAGGTCAGGCAGGAATATTCCGCAAAGATAGAAGCAACCTCGGACGCGGACGCAAAGAAGGCGCTGGAGACCGAAGGCAGCAAGAAAATGGTCGAAGCCGTCAAAGCCTCGCCCTCCATTTCGGTTGAAGAATATTCGGCGATCCTGACCGCGGCGCAGAGTGACCCGGCAGTCGCCAAGAAGGTTCAGGCAGAACTTCAAAAGACGGCCCCGGCACAGCAATAGATGACGTCAGCGGCAATCGGATTGCCGGATTTCTGCGTGTGGCCCGCGGGATCAACTTGCGGGCCTCCCGCCGCCAGATGCTGGATGCGAACGCGATGACCGGCTTCGCTATCGGTGACTGCCTTTTTATGATCCGAAAGGGGGGGAACGGCGTCCGGAGCGTAAAAAACGTTCGATGGGTGTAAAAGTTGAACCTGCTTGTTCAGCCAATCCAACAAGTCTTTCATTGCAACCAGGATGCCCGTGCGTCCTCGTCATGAGCGAGGAATTGTGCCAGGGCCGAAAGCAATGCCTCCGCACTGTAGCGATCGAGCAATACCTCGATTGTTTCGCCTGTCGAGCCGGCGAGTTCGAAAGTGCCCAAAAGCGGGTCGCTCGACAATACGCTGACGGCGCTGCCATGGAACTCGGCGTTCATTGTGATCCCAATGTCCTTCATGGTTCTCTCTCCAAGTTTATATAAGTAGATTATAATATATTTGGGATCGAACTGAAGGGGATTTTGGGCGCGTCTCGATGTCGACCGTGAGCAAGCGGCAAGACCAGGCGTTCACGCCTCCCTGCCGCATGAGCTCACGATCACGCCTTGCGCTCCGGCTGCGCAATGAGTTCGTCGGTATTGGCCAGAAGTCGCCGCACGGCGTTGCGGGCCGCGTTCGGGCGTCGAAGGCGAATGCTTTTCTCGATGTCCTCGTGGAGTTTCAGGGCATGGACGGAGCTGCTGTCCTCCCGAGTCACCAGTTGGAAAAGGTGGTTGAGCGCAGATTCGATCAGCGCCCCCAGTGGTACCAGGAGATCGTTTCCGGAGGCATGCAGGATTGCAAGATGGAAGCGCGTGTCAGCCTGGATGCGGCTCTGCAGCGTTGACGCCTGTTGCATGTCTCTCAATGCCGCGTTGATTTCGGCCATCTGCTCGCTGCTTCGGCGGTTGGCAGCAAGCGCCGCCGCTTCCGGCTCCAGGATGTGGCGAAACTCCTGCACGGTCTTGAGGAACTGCAGTCGGTCCGGTGAGGCCGCGTACCAGCTCAGCACGTCGCGATCGAGCAGGTTCCAACGCTCCTTCGGCTCGACCCAACTTCCGATTTTTGGGCGCGAGGCAAGTAGCCCCTTAGCCATCAATATCTTGATCGCCTCCCTGACGGCAGTGCGGCTGACGTCGAAGTTTTCCGCCCATTGCGCCTCGTTCGGCAGGATCGATCCGGGCGGATAGTCGCCACGCACGATCTTGAGCCCTATGTCATCGGCAAGCGACATGTGAACGCTGGGTCCCGACATGCGCGGCGCGTCGAGGCGCCGGCTCGCACGCGCCGGTTCCACCGTGACCGCTCCGGTGGAGACTTTTCCTGATCGTCGTTCAGCCATTTTCGTCATTTTCTCGCATCTGTGCCGCCCAGCCGCCCATAGCGTCACCTGGCATCAACATAGTCCCGCCAGCTGTGCTGCGGCAGAAAGCCGAGCAACGCGCGTGCTTTGCGGTTTGATAAGAGCGTCTCGTATTCGCCAAGCGGTCCCTTGACCGGAACGCCTTGATAGAAACGGTCGATCAGTTCCAGGGTCGGAATGTCGGAGGAGGTATCGTCGCTGGCCGCGTTGAACACTTGGAACCCGAGACCATCGGTCTCCACGGCCTTGAGCGTAATCTGACCGAGGTCGCGTGCATCGACATAGCTCCAGGCAATGCGCTTGCGAAAGCCCGGATCGGCGAACCAGGCTGGGAAGAGATCGTATTCGTGCGGCTCGATGACGTTACCGATGCGCAAGGCATAGATGTCGGCGCCGCTCCTGAGTGCAAAGGCGCGCGCGGTTTTTTCGTTGACCACTTTGGAGAGCGCGTAGCTGTCCATCGGGTCGACGTCATAGTCCTCATCAAGAGGAAAATAGCGCGGATTTCGCGGCTCGTTGGCAAAAACGAGGCCGTAAGTCGTTTCGCTCGATGCGATCACGATCTTGCGGATGCCAAGCTTCACCGCCGCCTCAATGACATTGTAGGTGCCCATCGCATTGACGCGGAAGAGCTCATTGTCAGGGGCGATCAGGATGCGCGGGATCGCGGCAAAGTGGACAACAGCATCGATTGGCTGCGGTGCCAGTGACGGGTCGAATTCGTGCAGGCCCGTGTAACTTGACAGGGCGTTGAACACTTGGCCGCTGTCTGTGATGTCGGTGATCAGCGTGCGTACTTTCGGGTTGTCGAGGGGTTTCGTGTCGAGGTTGAGCACCTGGTGGCCCTCATTGACGAGGTATTGCACGACATGGCGGCCAGCCTTGCCGCTACCTCCGGTGAAGATGATCCGCTTGGTCATTGTGTCCTCCATGTTCCGCAAGATCGGAGATGATCCTTGATCGATGATAGTTCGTCAGGGGGATCTTCCAAGCGAGGTCGTTGCAGGGTGCCGTGGTCAGCCGGCAAGACTGCGGGCTGACCACCGCCGTAGCGGAGAGGGCGGAGACACCGGAGAGCTCGAGAAAGCGCGCTCAGCCACCGTTTTACTTCTGGATGCAGGTGTCCGCCGTGTCCTTGGTGCATTCGTCGAGGCCCGTGAATACCGGATCCTCCACCGGCTTGCCGGCGATCAGGTCCTGCATGACTGACGGCGCCTTGTAGCCCATTTCGAACGGGCGCTGGCCAACGAGCGCAGTTACGAGCCCTTCCTTGGCAATCGCCACCTCATCGCCGATCGTATCCGCCGCGCCGATGACGAATTCATTCTTCGCGATCTTGTCCGCCATCGGCTTGAACAGGTCGCGATAGGGTTGCGGCGCGCCGAAGAGCGGCCAACCGCCCATGATGCCGAAGGCATCGAGATCGGGATTGGCAGCGAGGATATCCGTCATTGCCTGCACGCCCTTGGCGCCGTCGTCATTGGTAAAGACCGGGCAACCCGCGACTTCCGTCCAGCCGCCTTCGCCCTTCAGTTCGGTCAGGCCTTCTTTCCCGGTGAGCACGTCACGCATGCCCTGGGCACGCCGCAGGATGTTGTCGGCACCTGGATTGCCCTCGATCGTGCAGATCTTGCCGCCCTTCGGCTTGGCCTTCTTGATGTATTCGGCGATCCGCGACCCCATCATGTAGTTGTCGGTCCCGAGATATGTCTTGCGCAGGCCCGCGTCCTCCTTGGCGAGGTCGGCATCCAGCGTCATCACAGGGATGGTCGGGTTGGCCGTCTTCAGCGTCTGGGCAATCAGCTTGGCGTTGGATGGCGAAATGGCGATCGCAGCCGTGCTGGACTTGCCGAGCATGTCCTGGACGATCTGCGCCTCGCCGGCTTCGTCGGAGGTAGACGCCGGGCCGGTATAGAAGCACTCATATTCCGAGCTTGTGTTTTCCTTGTTCCACTTCTGGCATCCCTGATTGATTGCCTCGAAGAACGGATTGTCGAGGCCCTTGACGACGATGACGAGCTGCTTCTTTGACTGGGCTCCGGCGGGGCCGGTGGCCAGCGCGAGAGCTGCAACTGCAAGCACCAATGCTTTCCTCATTCTATCCTCCCGTTGAACAAGCGGACACCATCCGTCCGCGGCACCAATCAACCCGGATACCAGACGATGCGAGGATCGTTCTGCGGACGCTCGTATTGCCAGGCCTGGTCGATAAGCTTTTCGAGATCGTATTCTGGCTGCCAGTCGAGCAGGTATTTTGCCTTGCTGTTGTCCATCCAGTTTGAGTGGAAATGGCTTGGAACGTCGACGGACGGCAAGCCGCGCGAGCGCTTGAGGTAGCTTGCAACCTCGCCGTAATCCACCGGGCGGTCCATGGCGATGTTGAAACGCTGGCGCTCTGCGCGCGGATTGTCGATCGCGCTAAGCACTGCCGACACGAGGTCGCTGACGTGGACGAAGTTGCGCTTGAGCGGCCTTCCATCGGCATCGCGCAGCAGCGGCACCGTTCCGGCTTCTGCGTGACGCTTGGCTTCGTCGGGCGCAAAATAAGTCTTCCAGTCGGGTCCACCGAACACGTCGTCGCCGAAGGAAAGCGAATACTTGAAGTCGTCCTTTTCCATGATCCACGGCGCCCGAAGACAACACACGTTCATCCCGTATTGGATTGCGTACTGCTCGACGATCACCTCCTCGAGCACTTTCGAGAGCGCGTAGCAGCCAGGATAGGCGCGGTGCGGTGTCGCCTCGGTTATCGGTCCGTCATGAGTATGGAAGAAATGGCCGACCGCTGCGTCGCCGCCGATCAGAATGAACTGCCGGGCCGTTGGGCTCATTCTGAACGCTTCAAGCAGCCAGAAGAGGCCCTTGACCGTCACATCCATGACGTCGGTGGGTGTTTCCTTGCAGGTTGCGAGATGCACGACGTGGCTGACACCGGCAATCGCAGTTTCTGCGACCGCGCGATCGGCGATGGAGCCGCGGATGATGCCAAGCCGCTCGGTGGGATCGAGCACGCGGTTGTGGCAGAGCGCGCGAATGCGCGCTTGTGAAAAACGTGGCCGATCAAGCAGCGTTGCTATGAGGTGCCGCCCGACCTTGCCAGTTGCTCCGGTGACAAGGATAAGCATGCTCATCTCCCAAGCATTAGCTAATATATGATCGCTCCGCCCGTCAATGTCTATTTGTCATACAAAACAGGTTTATCGGGTGCGAGATCATTGACGCGTTCATGACGATTTGCGTAAATAAGCAGCCGCTTGCTCGCGAGGAGGCGGGCATGCGGCGAGGCGTCCGGGCGGATTGGCGCGTCTTGGCGAGTCTGGAAGGCTGGTCGTGCTGCTAGAACTCAGCAATATTTCCAAGCACTTCGGGGCCATACAGGCCGTGAACGACATTTCGCTGTCGTTGGCGGCCGGTCAGGTTGTCGGCCTGATGGGCGATAATGGCGCCGGCAAATCGACACTTGTCAAAATGATCGCAGGCAATTTCCGTCCGAGCCACGGAACCATGCGTCTTAACGGCAACGATATCGTCTTGCATCGCCCCATCGAGGCAAGGCAGTTCGGCATCGAGATCGTTCACCAGGATCTCGCCCTTTGTGACAACCTCTCCGCGGCCGCGAATGTCTTCCTCGGCCGCGAACTGAGGCGCGGTATCGGCCCCTTGCGCGTGCTAGACTACAAGGCAATGTACCGCCGCGCCGGGGAGATCTTCAAAGAACTCCGCTCTGAGACCAGGCCACGCGACCTCGTGCGGCAGATGTCGGGTGGGCAGCGGCAAGCTGTGGCGATTGCGCGTACGATGATCTCGCAGGCGAAGATCGTCTTGATGGACGAGCCGACAGCGGCAATATCTGTGCGTCAGGTGGCCGAAGTGCTGCACCTGATCCGGGAACTGCGCGATCGCGGCATCCTGGTGGTGCTCATCAGCCACCGCATGCCCGATGTCTTCGAGGTCGCCGATCGCGTCGTCGTCATGCGCCGGGGCCGCAAGGTGGCGGACAAGCCGATCGCAGAGACCTCGCCGGAGGAGGTGACGGGGCTGATTACTGGCGCCATCGAGGGGGGATGAGGGGCAGGCAAACTCAATCGTCTGCACCGGAGGAACGGGAGGAACGATGGCAACGACGCTGGACCAGACGATCGCCCGCAGGCAGCGCACGCTCGGAGGTACGATCCTTGGCAACCAGACCTTCTGGGTTCTGGTCGCTGTCATCCTTGCCTGCATTTTTCTGTCCTTTGCCACCGACAGCTTCGCGACGGCAAAGAACCTCTACAACATCACCCGCAACGTCACCTTCGTCGCAATCATCGCACTCGGCATGACGCTCGTCATCATCACCGGTGGGATCGACCTCTCGGTGGGCTCGGTTCTCTGCCTGTGCAGCATGGTGCTCGCGGTCACGATGCACGCGGGATACGGCATCGAGACGGGGATTGCCGTCTCTGTCGCAACGGCGCTTGTGATAGGCGCGTTCAATGGCATCCTCATCGCCTATCTCGGCTTTCCGCCCTTTGTCGTGACGCTCGGCATGCTCTCGATTGCCCGGAGCCTGGCGATGGTCGCGTCCAACAATACCGTGGTCTTCGAGTTCGGCCCGGACCACGACAAGCTGCTGGCGCTCGGTGGCGGGTCCGTCTTCGGTATCGCCAACCCGGTGATCTACATGATCGTGTTGGCACTTTTGACCGGGTTCGTGCTGCGCTGGACGCGGATTGGCCGCTACATTTACGCCATCGGCGGCAACGAGCAGGCGGCCGTTGCGACGGGCCTCCCGGTGCTGCCCATCAAGGTCTGTGTCTACATGGTCTCGGCGCTCTCGGCCGGCATCGCCGGCATCATCCAAACCGGCTGGCTCGGGGCGGTGACAACCAATATCGGCGCCGGCATGGAGTTGCAGGTCATCGCCGCCGCCGTGATCGGCGGGGCGAATCTCGCCGGCGGCGTCGGCACTGCCTTCGGTGCGCTCGTCGGTGCAGCACTGATCGAGGTGATCCGCAACAGTCTCGGGCTTCTCGGCATCAGCGCCTTTTGGCAGGGGACGTTCATCGGCAGTGCCACGGTACTCGCGGTCCTTTTCGACCGTGTCCGCAATTTCCGCCAGAGCGAGTAGCATCAGCCTTCCGGCGAAAGGGACCGCAAAATTGTCCGTGGGCTCATGAAAGCGTTCGTTTCCGAGTGGGCGCAGACTGGCCAAGAGGCAAGTCGCCTTGAGGGGCGCGCACCGGCAAATCGCCCATGCGAAGCCGGTTTGGGCTCGGTGCGGACTCAGTCAATTATGTTGCCGACAATATTCTTGTGAAAAACCCTTCCCTAAGGCACAATTTATGAACGCAACTGAAGTGCGGCGCTATCTGAATTCCGGCCGTCACGCGCCGCGGAATAGTTCGCGCGGGAGAGGCTGCGTCAATGGGCCAGGGGTTCTTCCTTCTGTTTGCCGCGGGGGCCGTGATCACCGCCCTGACAGTCGTCCTGGCGCGCAACCCTGTTCACAGCGCATTGGCGCTGATGGCATGTTTCCTGCAAATTTCGGCAATCTTCGTCCTGCTCGAGGCGCCGCTGCTCGCGGTTGTGCAGATCTTCGTCTATGTCGGCGCCATCATGGTCCTCTTCCTGTTCGTGATCATGATGATCGATGTGCGCGAAGCGGTGCTGCAGCGGTTTCTGCCGGGGCGAAATCTGCCTGCATTGGCGCTGCTCGTCCTGCTTGGGGGCGAGATGCTTGCGCTGGTGTTCTGGAGTGGCCGCTTTTCGGCGGCTGAGCCGATCGCGCCACGCGGCGGCGACCAGGTCAGGCAACTCAGCACAACACTTTTCGCCGACTATCTCCTGCCGTTTGAAGTCGCCTCCGTCATCCTTCTCGCGGCACTTGTCGGCGCGATCGTACTGGCACGTAAGGAGTCCGGGTGATGGTTCCGCTCTGGTGGTACATTTCGCTCGCAGTGGTCCTGTTCGTGATCGGAGCAGCGGGTGTGCTGCTCAGGCGCAATATCCTAGTCGTTCTGATGTCGCTCGAATTGCTGCTCAACTCGGTCAACATCAATTTCATCGCCTTCGGACGTTACTACGATGATTTTCGCGGACAGATATTCGCGATCTTTGTCATCGCCATCACCGCGGCGGAGGTTGCCGTCGCCCTCGGCATTCTGGTCGCCCTCGTGAGGAACAAGTCCACCCTCAAGATCGACGACGTGACGACGATGAAAGGATAGCGGCTTGGAACCGGTGCTATCAGTCCGGCCGCTACTTGCCGTCGCCATCGCCGGGCTGGCGGCGCTTGCAGTTCTCCTTCTGAACAAGCATGAGAAAATCCGGGACGCTGTCTCGCCTCCGGCTGCGGTCGCCATGTTCGCGATCGTGATCTCGATGGCGCCCACCGTGCTCGCGGGTGGCACCGTCGAACTGCGCCTGTTCGAGATTCTGCCGGGGATCGACTTTGCTTTCCGGGTCGATGCGCTCGGCATGGTGTTTGCCACCGTCTCGTCGCTCCTTTGGATTGTCGCGGCGGTCTATTCCATCGGCTACATGCGGCACCTGAACGAGCACGCGCAGACCCGCTTCTTCGCCTGTTTTGCAACCAGTCTCGCGGCGGCAGTCGGTGGTGCTTTTGCCGCCAATCTGTTCACGCTGGTGATCTTCTACGAAGTGCTGAGCCTCGTAACCTATCCGCTCGTCTATCACCACGAGGACGAAGAGGCCTGGGCAGGAAGCCGCAAGTACCTCGTCTACCTGATGGGGGCGTCGAAGAGCGTGCTTCTCGCTGCGCTGGCGCTGACTTACCAAATCGCCGGATCACTCGACTTTCTACCCGGAGGGTTGTTGGCGAAGGCCGATGCCTCGGCGCCGCTGCTGACGATTATCTATTTCTGCTACCTCTTCGGCTTCGCCAAGGCCGCGGTGATGCCGATGCATGCCTGGCTGCCTGCTGCAATGGTTGCACCGACGCCGGTCAGTGCGCTCTTGCATGCCGTGGCGGTGGTAAAGATGGGTGTGTTCTGCGTGCTGCGGGTCGTGTTCCATGTCTTCGGCGTGGATCTGGTCGGCAGGTTGGGGCTCGGAATTGCAACCGCCTATCTCGTTTCCTTCACCATCTTGATGGCGTCGATCTACGCCCTGACGCGGGATGACCTCAAGGCGCGGCTCGCCTATTCTACCGTCAGCCAGCTCTCCTACGTGGTGCTGGGCGCTGTGCTTTTATCCCCCATCGCGATGGTCGGCGGTATCCTTCATATCGCGGTGCACGCCTTCTCCAAGATCACGCTGTTCTTCTGCGCCGGATCGATCTACTGCGCCTCGGGAAAACGAAACATCAGCGACATGGCCGGCATTGGCCGCCGGCTGCCCTGGACGATGGGGGCCTTCTTCGTCGCTTCACTCAGCATGATCGGGGTGCCGCCGACCGCCGGTTTCGTCAGCAAGTGGTATCTGACGCTCGGCTCGGTCGAAGCGGGCGAAATGGCTTTCCTGGCCGTCCTCTTGGCGAGCTCGGTCCTCAACGCCGCCTACTTCCTGCCGGTGAGCTATATCGCTTTTTTCAAAGCGGAGGCACCGGGAGCGGTGGAGCCGGTCCGTGAAATTCCGCTGGTAACGATCCCGCTGGTCGCGACCGCCGCCTTGTCGGTGCTGATGGGCATCTTCCCCGGTTACTTCCTCGCATTGGCGGAAGGAGTGGTCAGATGATCAAGCGTATCGTCGATTTCTTTGGCGACGAGGGCCACGCGAGGTCACGCCGCCGATTGTTCTATCTCGTGCTCGTTCTGGTCGTCGTCGCCGATCTTCTGGTTCCGCGCGAACATGCCGAATATCTCTGGGACCGCTTGCCTGGCTGGTCTGCCGCCTATGGCTTCGGTTCCTGCGTGCTGCTCATTTTCGTTTCCAAGTTCCTCGGCCATCAGGGCGGGCTCATGCGGCGTGAGGACTATTATGATTGACTTTGTCCATCCCGCCCTTCTGTTCATTCTCGGCGCCGTGCCGATCCCGTTCCTGAAGGGGGCGATCCGCAAGGCCTATCTGGTGCTGGTTCCCGCTTTGGCGATCGTCGCGGTCCTCACGATGGAGCCAGGCAGTCATGGCGCGGGGCAATTCATCGGGCAGGAAATCCTGTTTGCAAAGGTCGACAAGCTCAGCATCGTCTTTGCCACCGTTTTCACCATCATGGCGCTGATCGGCACGATCTACGCGCTGCATCTGCCCACGGCGGGCCAGCATGTGGCAGCCTTCGTCTATGTTGGCGGCGCGCTCGGCGTGGTCTTCGCCGGCGATTACCTGACGCTCTACCTCTTTTGGGAGGGCATGGCGCTCGCCTCGGCCTATCTGGTCTTCGCGCAAGGGGGCGAACGGGCGATCCGTGCCGCCTTCCGCTATCTGATGGTTCATGTCACGGGTGGTGTCGTTCTGCTCGGCGGCATCGTGCTTCACGGGTTCGCCGCCGGCTCGCTGCTCTTCGGCCCGATTGCGGGAACGATGGATACCGGCGGCTATCTGATCCTTGCAGGCTTCCTCCTCAATGCCGCGGTGCCGCCGCTCAATGCCTGGTTGACCGACGCCTATCCTGAAGCGACCGTCACGGGGGCGGTGTTCATGAGCGCCTTCACCACCAAGACGGCCGTCTACGTGCTGGCGCGCGCGTTCCCGGGGACCGAGCTTCTCGTCTGGCTCGGCACGGTGATGGCGCTCTATGGGGTCGTCTATGCGGTGCTGGAAAACGACTGTCGGCGGCTGCTCGCCTATCACATCGTCAGCCAGGTCGGTTACATGGTGGCGGGCATCGGTATCGGTACCGAGATGGCCGTGAACGGCGCCACCAGCCACGCCTTCGCCCATATCCTCTACAAGGCGCTTCTCTTCATGGGGGCAGGGGCGGTGATCGAGGTCACTGGGCGGCGCAAGCTCACCGAACTGGGCGGGCTCTACAAGACCATGCCGCTGACGGTTGCCCTCTACATGGTCGGTGCCTTCGCGATCTCGGCCTTTCCGTTCTTTTCGGGTTTCGTCACCAAGTCGATGGTCATAGCCGCCGCCGGGCAGGACCACCGGGCGCTCGTGGTTCTGGCGCTCACGATGGCATCGTCGGGGACGTTCCTGCACACCGGCCTCAAGCTGCCGTATTACATGTTTTTCGGACACGATCGAAAGCTGGGAGGGCGCGAGCCGCCTCGCAACATGCTGGTTGCCATGGCTATTGCCGCGGCGTTTTGCATCGTGATTGGCGTGTTCCCTGAACCGCTCTACGCGCTCCTTCCCTATCCTGTCGCCTTCGAGCCCTATACCGGCGCTCATGTCACCGAGAGCCTCGCTCTGCTGATGTTTACCGCTCTGGGCTTCGTCCTGTTCCTGAAAGCGCTCGATCCGGAAAACACTGTTAGCATCGACACGGACTGGTTCTACCGAAAGGGCGCGCAGGCTTTCCTGTGGTTCGCCGAGAAGCCGGTGGCGCGCTATGAAAAGGCGGTGAGCAACGTGTCCGACTCCGTTGCGCTGCCGCTCCTGCACGGGACGGCGCGGGCCGGACTGCGGGTCGATCTCAATGGCGTCGATGCCGCCGTGAATGGCCTCGCCCGCGCGATCCTTGTTGGCGGTGGCGCACTCCGGCGTCTGCAGACCGGCGTCGTCACGCACTACGCGCTGGCCATGATCGCCGGTGTGATCGCGGCGGTCGCCGTTTTTGCCGTCGTGTGGCAGTAGGGGGTGTGATGGCATTCCCTCTGCTCAGCCTGATCGTCTTCGTACCCGCCGCCGGGGCAGCGGTCGTTATGTTCCTACGCAGCGATGATCTCGTCCGATGGGCGGCACTTGCCGTTACTTTCCTCGACCTGGCGCTCACCATCGCGATGCTTGCCGGTTTCGACACCGGGACCTCCGGGATGCAATTCGTCGAGAGGCGGCCATGGGTGCCGGCGCTCGGCATTACCTTTGCGCTCGGCATCGACGGAATCAGCGCGCTCTTCGTGTTTCTCACGGCGCTGTTGGGCTGGATCTCGGTGCTCGCCTCATGGATCGCCATCGACCGCAAGGTGAAGCAGTTCACGATCAGCCTGCTGGCGATGCAGGCCCTGATGCTGGGTGTGTTTTCGGCCCTTGACCTCTTTCTGTTCTACGTCTGCTGGGAAGCGATGCTGATCCCGATGTATCTGATCATCGGCGTCTGGGGCGGCGACGGTCGGGTCTATGCGGCGTTCAAGTTCTTCCTCTACACCTTGGCGGGCAGCCTCCTGTTCCTGGTCGGCATCATCGTGCTGTATTTCGAGGGCGGCAGGACCTTCGACATCCTCGCCTTGATGGCGCTTGACCTGCCGTTCGGCGTCCAGTCCTGGCTGTTCTTCGCCTTCCTCGTGGCATTTGCGGTCAAGGTGCCGATGGTTCCCCTCCATACCTGGCTGCCGGACGCCCACGTGCAGGCTCCGACGGCGGGCAGCATCATCCTCGCCGGCGTGCTTCTGAAGATGGGCGCCTACGGGTTCTTGAGGTTTTCGCTGCCGATGCTGCCGGAGGCCTCGGTATACTATTCGACCCTGATGATGGCGCTCTCGGCACTCGCGATCGTCTACGGCGGCCTGCTTGCGCTGGCGCAGGACGATCTGAAGAAACTGGTGGCCTATTCCAGCATCAGCCACATGGGTTTCGTGACGCTTGGGATTTTTGCCCTCAACCCGCTCGGGCTCCAGGGCAGCATCCTGCAGATGTTCAATCACGGCGTGACGACCGGCGCGCTGTTTCTGTTCGTTGGCCTGATCTACGAGCGTACCCACACCCGCAGCATCGCCGACTATGGCGGCTTGATGAAGGTGGCGCCGGTCTACACCGGATTTCTGGCGCTGTTCGTGCTGTCCTCGATGGCACTGCCGGGGACGAACGCGTTCGTCGGCGAGTTGCTGGTGCTGTCGGGTGGGTTTGCGGCCAACCTTGCTCTTGGCGCGGTCGCGGTTTTGGGCGCATTGCTGGGTGCGGCCTATCTGCTCGGCATGTATCGGAGGGTAGCGCTTGGCCCGGCGAGCGTCGGTGCGCGCTTTAAGGTCCGCGATGTCAATGGCCGCGAGATGGCAGCGATCTTGCCGCTTGCCGTCTTCGTGCTTTGGGTCGGGCTCTACCCGAAGCCTTTTCTCGCCATCATCGATAGCTCGGCGATGCATCTCTTGCAGCAGGTCCAAGACAAGGGGAGCGCCCCATGACCGCCGCAGCGCTCCTTTCCTCGATCCTCGCGAGCCTGCCCGAAATCACCGTGGTTGCGGGAGCTTGCATCCTGCTGATCGTCGGACAACTGGTGCCGAAGGGACAGGAAGCCACCCTTGTCTGGGCCTCGGTCGCAGTCGTGCTCTTTGCCGCCCTGGCAACATTCACGCTGTCGGGCGGGCCCTCGGCCTATGCGGGCATGTTCGTCGCCGACCCGTTCTCCGTCTTCTTCAAATCGCTGTTCTACCTGGCGATCGTCCTGACGTTTCTGCTCTCGCGCAATTATGCCGACATTGAGGGGATCGGCGGCAGCGAATACTACGTCCTGTTGCTCCTTGCACTTTCTGGAATGATGATCATGGCCTCGGCCATCGATCTCCTGTCGATCTATGTCGGCCTCGAATTGATGGTGCTCTGCACCTACGTGCTGACCGGCTTCCTGCGGCGTGAACAACGGTCAAACGAGGCGGCGCTGAAATACGTGATCCTCGGCGCGGTCTCGACCGGGATTTTTCTCTATGGCGTCTCGCTGGTCTACGGCCTCACCGGCACGACGCAACTGGACCGGATGGCGGCGGCCGTCACCGCCGATCCGCTCGATCCGGGCCTGCTGCTGGCGGTGGTCTTCATCGTCGCCGGACTGGTTTTCAAGATTGGCGCGGTGCCGTTCCACATGTGGGTGCCGGATGTCTACGAGGGCGCACCGACGACGATAACCGCCTTCATGTCCGTCGGGCCCAAGGCGGCGGGCTTCGCGGTGATCCTCAGAGTGTTCCTCAACCCGCTGGTTGCAGGCTCCAACGTCTGGATCATATTGGCCGTGATCGCGGTGGTGACGATGGCGCTCGGCAGTTTCGTGGCGCTGGTGCAGGATAATTTCAAGCGCCTGCTCGCCTATTCCAGCATCGCCCATGCCGGCTTTGCCATTTTCGGCATCGTGGCCGGCGGTGCCGACGGGATCGCCAGCGTGATGCTCTACCTGCTGATCTACACCTTCATGAATCTCGGTATCTTCGGTGCCGTCATCATGATGCGGAACGGCAATTTCTCGGGCGAGGTTATCGACGACTACGCGGGTTTCGCCAAGATGCATCCGGGGCTGGCATTGTTGATGTTGCTCTATCTGTTCTCGCTCGCGGGCATTCCGCCGACAGCCGGATTTTTCGCCAAGTTCTATGTGCTGGTGGCGCTTGTCGAACGTGGTTTCGTCTTGCTGGCCGTGATCGCAGTGCTCTTGAGCGCCGTTGCCGCCTATTTCTACATCCGTATCGTGATGGTGATGTTCATGCGCGAGCCGGCGCGGGAGTTCGAGCCGGCGCTGACGCCCCTGGTCGGCGCCGCTCTCGCCGTCACCGCCGCCGGCACTGTCGGCATCGGTTTGTTTCCTGCGTGGTTCCTGAGGCTGGCGCAGCAGTCAGCTTTCGGCGGCTGAGCGATCGGATTTGCATTGGCCTATCCGACGGAATAAACTAGCGGTTTAGGAAAGGAATGCCCTTCGTCGCTTCCTGGGGCGACCGCGTTACCGGCCCGAAGGAGCCGATCGCGGCTTGTGCAACGCCCCCCGACAGATGACAGGGCTGCGCGCCATGTCTGCAGCGGATTTCCTGCCGGTTCTTATCATGATCGCCGGAATTGTTCTGGTGGCGGGGGGAACACTTTTTGTTTCCTCGCTGTTGCGGCCGTCCAATCCTTACCCCGAAAAGAACATGCCCTATGAATGCGGCATGGACCCATCAGGCGAGGCAGCCGGTGGGCGATTCAGGGTGCAGTTCTTCATCCTCGCGATCCTCTTGGTCGTCTTCGATGTCGAGGCGATGTTTCTCTTCCCCTGGGCGGTCGTCCTCAAAGAGATTGGTATCGTCGGCTATCTTGAGATGTTCGTCTTCATCGTGCTGCTTCTCGTGGGTTTCGCCTATGCCTGGCTGAAAGGAGCGCTGGAATGGGAGGAATAGGAAACACGATCCAGGATAGCGTCCTGTTCACCACGGCCGACAGCGTCATCAGTTGGAGCCGAAGATCGGCCCTGTGGCCCGAAACCTTCGGGATCGCCTGCTGCGCCATCGAAATGATCTCGGCGGGTTGCGCGCGCTACGATCTCGACCGGTTCGGTGTGGTGTTCCGCCCTTCGCCGCGGCAGTCCGACGTGATGATCATCGCCGGCACCGTCACCCGAAAATTCGCTCCTGTCGTGCGCCGGCTCTACGACCAGATGCCGGAGCCGCGCTGGGTGATCGCCATGGGCACCTGTGCCATATCGGGCGGCGTCTACAACACCTATGCCGTCGTGCAAGGCTCTGAAACCTTCGTGCCGGTCGATGTGCACGTGCCTGGCTGCCCACCGCGCCCCGAGGCGCTGATGCACGGTTTCCTGCTGCTGCAAGAGAAGATCAAGAGGTCCCGCGCGCTCGCCGGAACGCCTCTCGATCGGGCTGCGGCATCATGAGTGTGGAGCCGTCTCTCAATCGCGCTCCGATCCTGGAGCGCTTCGGGCAAGCGATCGAGGATCTCGGCACCGTGCATGACATCGATGTCTTTGCCGTTCCGCCTGAAAAGATCGTCGAGTTCTGCCGTTTCCTGAAAGACCAGCCGGAGCTCCGGTTCAACTTCCTTTCCGACATCTGCGGGGTTGACCATTATCCCGAAACACCGCGCTTCGAGGCGGTGTACCACCTCTATTCACTGCCCAATCGTTGGCGGGTCCGCATCAAGTGTCAGCTTGGCGATCCGCCCGAAGTCCCCTCTGTCACCGGGGTCTGGCGCACCGCCAACTGGCACGAGCGCGAGGCCTGGGACATGTATGGCATCCGATTTATGGGACATCCCGATTTGCGCCGGATCTACATGTGGGAGGGCTTCGAGGGCTTTCCCCAGCGCAAGGATTTCCCACTCAGGGGTTACAAGGACAAGCTGAACCCGTTTGGTGCCGAAGGTCCGCCGCCGACACAGCCCGACCTCTCCACCCGGGACATACCATAGGGAGGGAGAAGGCAAGGTGTGCGCGGTTTGCGGTTTGGACGGATCCGAAATCATCGTGAACTACGCAAGCCGATCGACGCCGGAAAGTTGAGATGACCGAAGTCACCGAGCTCACGAGACCGGAAGGTGAAGCGCTCAATAGCAAGGAAGTGCTTCTCAACCTCGGACCCCAGCACCCCAGCACCCATGGGGTCCTCCGGCTCGTCCTTCAGTTGGACGGCGAGTATGTCGAGCGCGTCGATCCCCATATCGGCTACCTGCATCGCGGCACCGAAAAGCTGGCGGAGAGCTTTACCTATACCCAGATCTTCCCGCTGACCGATCGGCTCGACTATCTCTGTCCACCGTCGAACAACCTGGCCTTCGCGCTCGCGGTCGAGAAGCTGCTCGGCATCGAGGCGCCGATCCGGGCGCAATATATCCGCGTGATGATGGCAGAACTCGCGCGCATCTCCGGTCATCTGTTGATCACCGGTGCGCTGCCGATGGATCTCGGCGCCATGACCGCACTGCTTTACGTCATGCGCGAGCGCGAAATGATCATGGATCTCCTGGAAATGATCACCGGTGCGCGCATGCACACCTCCTTCTGTCGGGTCGGCGGCGTGCGCGAGGACCTGCCTGAGGGGTTCTTTCCGAAGATCAGGGAGTTTTGCGACATCTTCCCGAACCGGATCCGCGACTACGAGCGGCTGCTCGAGAACAACCGGGTGTTCCTCCAACGCACTCAGGGCATCGGCGTAATCGCTGCCGAGGACGCCATTGATCTCGGCCTGAGTGGCCCCAACCTGCGGGCCTCCGGCGTCGATTGGGACATCCGCCGTGACGAGCCTTACGAGATTTACGACCGGCTTGAATTCAATGTCGTCACCCGCGAGGAGGGCGATTGTTATGCCCGTTGGCGGTGCCGGGTCGATGAGATGCGTGAAAGCATTCGGATCATCGAACAATGCATCGAGCAGATGCCCGAGGGACCGTTCCAGATCGACATGCCGACCGTCGCCTTCCCCGTCGACAAGGAGCGCGTACATTGTTCGATGGAGGCGTTGATCCAGCATTTCGACCTGTCGGCCTATGGCTTCAACGTGCCGAAGGGCGAGGTCTATTCGGCAATCGAGGCGCCCAAAGGCGAGCTCGGCTTCTACATCATCAGCGACGGCTCGCCGAAGCCGTTCCGCATGAAGGTCAGGGCGCCCTCGTTCGTCAACCTCCAGGCAGTCTTCGGGGTGACGAACGCCCGCTATCTGGCGGACATGATCGCCGTGCTCGGCAGCCTCGATCCCGTGATGGCGGAGGTGGACAAGTAGCGGGGATTTGGACGTGATGACGATACGCGAAAAGATCGAACAGGCGGCGGCGCGGTACCCCGATCGGCGCTCGGCGATCATGCCCGCGCTTCTGATCGCGCAGCGGGAACATGGTCATTTGCCTGGGCCGGTGCTGGAGGAGGTGGCAGAAATCCTCGGCGTCGAGCGGATCTGGGTCTACGAGCTTGCGACCTTCTACACGCTTTTCCACACTGAGCCGGTGGGGAAGTTTCATCTGCAACTCTGCGACAATGTTTCCTGCATGCTGCGGCGATCGGAGGATCTGCTGAGGCATCTGGAGGACGTTCTCGGGATCGAGAAGGGCGGCACCACACAGGATGGCCTGTTCACGCTCTCGACCGTCGAATGCCTCGGGGCCTGCGAGATGGCCCCGGTGATGCAAGTCGGCGACGACTATCACGGCAATCTCGACATTGCGCGGATCGATGCGCTCCTCGCCGGGCTGCGCGCGACGGTGCCCCGCACGATCGGCGCCGATCTTGCTGCTGCGGAACCACCGGGGGAATAGCATCATGTTCGAGCCGGTCCTTTTGAAAAACGTGAACGTGCCGGATGGATATCTCCTCTCCACCTATGAGGCTGGCGGCGGTTATCGGGCACTGGAGAAGGCGCTCAAGGAATACACGCCCGACGACGTCATTGAGCTCATAAAAAGATCGAATCTTCGGGGCAGGGGCGGAGCCGGCTTTCCTACGGGAATGAAATGGAGCTTCGTGCCGAAGCGGGCCGACAAGCCGAAATATCTCTGCTGTAACGCCGACGAGGGAGAGCCCGGCACCTTCAAGGACCGACTCATCATGGAGCGGGACCCGCACCAACTGATCGAAGGCATGGCCATCAGCGCCTACGCGATCGGGGCCGAGGTCGCCTATGTCTATGTCCGCGGGGAGTACGTGCTGGCGATCCGACGCCTGGAACAGGCGATCGCAGAGGCCGAGGCCAAGGGGTATCTCGGGGCGCGGATATTCGGGTCGGATTTCAATTTCGTCGTGTACGTCCACTGCGGCGCGGGCGCCTATATCTGCGGCGAGGAGACTGCGATGCTCGACTCGCTTGAGGGCAAGAGAGCGCAGCCGCGGTTGAAGCCGCCGTTCCCGGCGGTCGCGGGGCTCTATGCCAGCCCGACGGTCATCAACAATGTCGAGACCCTGGTCTGTGTGCCGCATATCGTGGCGCGCGGCGCCGATTGGTTCCGTGGCATCGGACCCGAGAAGAGCCCCGGCCCGAAGCTTTACTGCGTCAGCGGGCATGTGCGCAAACCGGGGCTTTACGAATTGCCGATGGGAATTCCGCTTCGCGAACTCGTAGAGGACCATGCCGGCGGGCCACTGACCGGGCGCAAGATCAAGGCGGTGATACCAGGCGGGGTTTCCGCGCCGGTGATCCCGGAGCAGGGCCTGGATGTCGGGATGGATTTCGACTCGCTTGCCGCTGTTGGCTCTATGCTCGGCTCGGCCGGGGTGATCGTTGTTGACGACACGACCTGCATGGTCAAGGTCGCCACCCGGATCATCGAGTTCTTTCACCACGAGTCCTGCGGCAAGTGCACGCCCTGCCGCGAGGGCTTGAACTGGGTGGTGAAAGTGCTTCGCCGGATCGAAGCTGGCGAGGGCGCGCCCGGCGACATGGAGCAGCTGGACATGCTCTGCAAGGGCATTTTCGGCAATACCTTTTGTGCCTTGGGTGACGGCGCGGCGATGGGCCTGCGGGCCTCGCTGACGCACTTCCGCGATGAGTTCGTCGCCCATATCGAGGAGCGGCGCTGCCCGTTTGTTTGAGGGACGCCCTCGGCGAGGGCGCGAGTAAGTCATGGTAAGCGTTACGATCAATGGACAGACACTCGACGTTGATGCCGGCACGACGGTGCTGCAGGCCGCGGAGCGACTGGGCATAGAGATTCCGACCTTCTGCTACTTGAAACGCCTGCCGCCGCTCGCCTCCTGTCGCATGTGTCTCGTCGAGATCGAGGGACTGCGCCGGCTACAGCCTTCCTGCGCCACCGCGGTCACGGACGGCATGGTCGTGCGAACCGACACGCCGCTGATTGATGATACGCGTTCATCCATGCTCGACATGTTGCTCGCCAACCACCCGCTCGACTGTCCGATCTGCGACAAGGGCGGCGAATGCGAACTTCAGGACATGGTGATGGCCTATGGTCCGGGGAAAAGCCGCTTTCGTGATCCCAAGCGTGTCTTCCACTCCCGCGACATTCGGCTGAGCCCAGTCGTCATCATGAATGTCAACCGCTGCATCCAGTGCCAGCGCTGTGTGCGCATGTGCGAGGAAGTCGTCGGCGCGGTCGCCCTTGGCACCGTCGAGAAAGGCATGGATACGGCCGTCACCGGGTTCGAGGGCAGTCTCGCCAGCTGCGACCAGTGCGGCAACTGCATCGAGGTCTGCCCGGTCGGCGCACTGATGAGTTTCCCCTATCGCTACAAGGCACGCCCCTGGGACCTCGCCGAGACCGACACCGTCTGCCCGCATTGCGGCACCGGCTGCCAGTTGACCGTCGGGGCGCGCAAAGGCGAGTTCATGCGGGTCCGCTCCAAGGAGGAGCACGGCGTCAACCGCGAAACGCTCTGTGTGCGTGGCCGCTTCGGCCTCGACTTCATCGAGGGACACGATCGGATCAAGCGACCGATGATCCGCCGCGATGGCATCCTGGTTCCAGTTTCCTGGGATGAAGCAGGAGCCTATCTGCGGCGGCGGCTGGCAGCGGTCGAAAGCAAGGCGGCTGGCGGAATTGTCTCGCCGCGCCTGCCGAACGAGGTGCTCTATCAGTTCCAGAAACTGATGCGCACGGTTTTTGGAACCAACAACATCGACTGCTCGTCGCGCTGGTCCACTCCCTTCGATGCGCTCGCCCCGCTGATGGCGAACTACACGCGTGCGCCGCTGAAGGAGGTGATCGGCGTCGACCGCGTGCTTGTCATCGGCGGCAATGTGACGGAGGAAAATCCGGTTACCGAATATCTGCTGCGGGATGCTGCCCGGCGGCGGCGCACCGGATTGCTCATGCTCACAACGCGGCCGTCGCGTCTCGACGCCGATGCCGATGTAGTGGTTCGCGTGCCCCCCGGCGGAGAGGCCGCGAACATTGCGGCCGTGGTCGCTCGACTTGCTGTGGCGGCCGGTGAGAAACTGCCGGGCGACGCTCTTGACGAGCTCGGAGCGACAAACGGCCGGCCGGCGAGCAATGGCAGCGACGGACCGGATCGTCTGGCCGCCGCGCTCAACGAAGGCGGCACCGTCACGGTGCTTGTCAGTGTCGACCTCCTGAGGTCGTCCGAAGCGCCCGCGTCGTTGCAGCAGCTCAGCAACCTGTTGCAACTTCTCCGTCTCCTCGGCAAGACCTCGGCTTTGCAGATTTTGTTCGACCGCGCCAACCAATTGGGCGCGTGGGACATGGGCGCCGTAGCGGGGGCCTTGCCGGGGCTGCAGGCGGTCGCCGACGACCCGGTGCGGGCCGCTCTTGCCCAGAACTGGGCGGCCGAAATCCGCCCTGAACAGGGCGCTGATCTCGACGGGATGCTGGATCTCTGCGCCGCTGGGCAGATGGGCGTGCTCTATCTCGTCGGAACCGACCCAATGATCGCCTATCCGGACCGGGAGTTCGTCGCCCGGGCACTCGCTGCCGTCGATCTGCTGATCGTGCAGGACAGTTTCCTGACGGAGACGGCGGGTCTCGCCGAAGTCGTCTTGCCGGCGGCGGGCTACGGTGAAGAACCGGGCAGCTTTACGAACAATGAGGGGCGCGTCCAGCAGGTGCGTAAGTTCCGGGAACCGGTCTTCGAGGCGCGAGGCAATCTCGCGATCTTCGATTTTGTCGCAGCGTTGCGCGGCCAAACATTGCAGCATTCGACGCAGGTCGAGGTTTTCGAAGAGATCGCCCGGCTGATTCCGGCCTATCAGGCGTTGACTTGGCCAGGGCTTGGCGCCGACGGCGCCTTCACCAAGGCGGGCCCGCCACCGCCGGCGGGTGCTTTCCGCGTTCCGCCACCTGTCTCGCGGAAGGGCGACGGGCTCATGCTCATCACGGGCAACTGCCTGTTCCACAATGGCTATCTTTCACAGCGCTCGGAGATCCTGAACACGGTCGCGAACGATCCCTATGTCGCGTTGAGCGTCGAGGACGCTGCGCAGCTTGGCCTTTCGGATGGCGATCAGGTGGTCGTTCGTTCGCCCCGCGGTGCGCTGACGGCGCAGCTCAAAGTCGAGAAGGCGTTTCCCACGGGCCTTGTCTTCGTTCCCGAAAACTATCGGTCTTTGCGCCTCAACAGCTTGATGCGGCGAGGCGAATACCCGTGTCCGGTCGAGGTCCAAAGGGCGCAAGCTGCGCGCGAAGCCGACGGTAGGACCCGGATCTGGCGCGGAGCATGAGGGTTGGTCACGAAGCGCCCGCAAGGCGCAGCGTCTTCATCCAGCCGGCGCGAAGCTTCATCAATGATAGCCGGCCCCGGCAATATATTCGTGCAGGTGCCGCTCCGTGCGCTGCGCTTCATCCAGCCGATGCTTGACCACGTCGCCGATGCTGACGACGCCGACGATGGCGTCCTCCTCCATCACCAGCACATGACGCGTCCGCCGCTGGGTCATGATCGACATTACCAGGGGCAGGCCATCGAGAGCCGAACAGATCGCCACATTGCGGTTCATGATGTCGGCAACGGGCATCAGCGCTGCCTCGGGGCCGTATTCCGCAAGCGCGTTGCAGCAATCCCGCTCCGACAGCGTGCCGAGATACCTTCCGGGCGCGTGGCTGACGACAACGAATCCGATATTGTTGTCACGAAAGAGCCGCAGGACCTCCACCATCGTCTGGTCGGGAGCGACTGCGATCACGCCGACGCCCTTGTCCTTCACGATTTCACCGACAAACATGTGAGCCTCCTATCTTCGCGCCCCGGTTCAATCCTTCACGTTCGCCGGATGTTGCGCCACCAGTTGTAGCCATGCGGCTCGCTCGTCTCGACCAGCACGTCCTCTTCTGTATTCAGACGTGCGGCCACGACGCCACCGCCGGTCATTGCTTTTCCGGGTTTGCCAAGCAGATCGTCACGTCCGATCACGAGGTCCCGTGACGAGAAACTCGAGAACTCATACTGCTGGCCAAGCGCGATGGCGTCCGCCGGGCAGGCGTCCTCGCATAGGCCGCAAAACAGGCACCGAGCCGTGTCGATCTCGAATTTTGCCGGGTGGCGGTTGCCGTTTTCGTCCTCATAGGGGACGACCTCGATGCAATCGCAGGGGCAGATGCGAGCGCAAAGTTCGCACGCGACGCATTTGATCTCGCCCTCTTCATCGCGTTTCAGGAAGTGATGGCCGCGATAGCGCGAGTAGGGGAGCCATTTCTCCTTATCCGGATACTGCATGGTCACCGGCTTGGAGAACATATAGCCAAAGGTCAGCATGAAGGCTTTTGCCAGATCGCCAAAAAGGGCCCAGCCGATCCATGTTCCAGCTCTGTCGACTACGCGTGACATCGTCGCGTCGTTCTACAGCGGCGTGCGTTATTCCACCGCAGCAGGGTCGCTGTAGTCCCTTCGATTGCTGCGCGTTCTTTCCTGGGATCGACACCGATCCGGGGAAGCACGCGGAGAAGCCGCCACGGCTCCTAAGCAAAAGCAATACCAGTGATAATTATGTTCGCCATCGACAGAGGAAGCAAGACCTTCCATCCGATCGCCATCAGTTGGTCATAACGATAGCGGGGCAAGGTGAAGCGGAACCACATAAATACGTAAATGAAGAATGCCACCTTGAGCGCAAACCACAGAAGCGGTGGCAATGGGATCAAGACGCCGTTCCAGCCGCCGAAAAACAGGATGACGGAGAGGACCGATACCAAAAGCACGATGACGTATTCGCTGACCATGAAGAACGCGAATCGGATACCGCTGTACTCGGTGTGGAACCCGGCGCCGAGATCCCCTTCCGCCTCGGCCAGGTCGAAGGGAATGCGCTGCGCTTCGGCCAATCCCGCGACGAAGAAGACGAAAAAACCGATCGGCTGATAGACGATGTTCCAGAGGTTGCTCTGGGCGCGCACGATGTCCACGAGGCTCATCGACTGTGCCAGCATGACGACACCGATGACCGCGAAACCCATGGGGATTTCGTAGCTGATCATCTGGGCGCAGGTCCTGAGACTGCCCAGGACCGCGTATTTGCTGTTGGCGGCCCAGCCTCCGAAGATCACGCCATAGACTTCCAGCCCGATCACCGCGAACACAAAAAGCAGCGCCACGTTCAGGTTGGAAACGTAGAGGGTGATCTCGGCATTGAGCACTGAGATGGTCTCGCCGAAGGGAATGGCGACGAAGACGACAAAGGGTGGCGCGAGCGCCAGGATTGGCGCCAGTTTGAACAGGAAACGGTCGGCCTCTGCGGGAATGTGGTCTTCTTTCGTCAGGAGCTTGATCCCGTCCGCCACGGGCTGCAGCAGCCCATGCCACCCGACGCGCATGGGACCCATCCGCTGCTGCATGTGGCCGGCAATCTTGCGTTCAAGCCAGGTCAAAGGCAGAGGCAGGAGAAGCAGCATTGCGATCAGCAACGCGATCTTGATGGCGATCAGGCCAAGGGCTAAGAGAACTTCCATGTTCCGCGGCCATCTTGAGCATGTCGCGCATGCGCAGCGATTTTGCGCCCACGACATGCGGAATATCAAAACCTTAAAGCGCAAGAAGCGAATTTGAAGGATCGCGACGCGCTCTACTGCATGTTTCTTTTTATCGTCCCGATTAAAGGACAAGAACATGCAGCAATTCAAAATGCTACAGCGACCTTTGCGCGTCTGATAAGACGCGCGGCGCTGTGGTCAACAGGCTGATATGCGACTGGAGTTGGCCCAACTTCCCCGTTGAGGGCTTCGGGCGCTTCCAGCTTTTTCGATTTTCTCACGAAACAGCGGCCGTGGACAAGCGCGTTTCCGGTCGTGTGCTTGACGGTGAAAGCCGCCGTCGAGCGAGCCTGTTGCTGCTCGTCGCGATCGTGTTCTTGGTGGGCCGCCGGCTTTGGTCTTTCTTCCTTTTACGCCGCCGCCTCGTCCCAGAGCATCGAGCCCAGCGGCGACGGATGCGTCCAAAGCCTGCCGGTTCCGTGCGTGGTGCTTGACAATGACCACATGTCTGGATTATTGGGTAATCGATAACCCAGCAGAAAGAGCCAAGGTGACAATCTCGCTTTCTGACATTGCGGAGCGTGCGGGCGTCTCGGTGAAGACGGTTTCCGGCGCATTGCATGGCGGCTCCGCCCGCATGTCGGATGAAACACGCCAGAAGGTCAAGGCGATTGCCGAGGAACTTGGCTATGTCACGAACCTCGCCGCTCGTGGCGTCCGGCAGGGGTGGCTGCCGCTCGTCGGCGTCGTTTCCGATGGGCTGATTACCTCGCCGTTTGCCACCGAGATCGTTCGCGGATTGGACGGCGCGGCCCGCAGCGCCGGCATGGCCGTCTTCGCGGTCAATCACAGCACCGGACAGTCGATCGGCTCGGTGCTCGACGAAGTGCAGCAATTTCGGCCGCGCGCCGTCGCCTACGCCGCCATGTACCACAAGGACGTTGATTTACCCGGGACACTGGCCGGCACAGTCGGCGTGATGATCAATTGCCGTGAGGCTGAGGGGCGAGTGACGTCGCTGGTCCCCGACGAAGAGGGTGGGGCGCGCGAAATCATCCGCTATCTGTTGGCCGCCGGCCGACGCCGCATCGCCTTCATCAACCTGCCCGGCATTCTCGCTGGCACGCTGCGCGAGAAGGGCTTTCGCGATGCGCTGGAGGAGGCGAGCATTGAGCCACTCGGTGTGTTCCCGGCCGTGCGCCGCAGCGTCTACAGCGACCGCGCGCCAAGTCTTGTTGCTTCACATGTGGACGCGCTGCTTGCTTCCGGTCAAAAGCCGGACGCCATACTGTGCGGCAACGATCGCGTGGCAATGGAAGTCTATGCGGCGCTTGCCCGCGCTGGCTGCCGCATTCCTGACGATATTGCAGTGGCGAGTTTTGACAACCAGGTCGAACTCGCCTCCCGGCTGGATCCGCCATTGACCACGATGGCCCTGCCGCACCGCGCCATGGGGCGCCTCGCCATGGAGATCCTCCTGGCGGGGCAACCTGAACCGCCGCATCTGCGGAAATTGCCCTTCCATCTGGTCGAACGGGCATCAGTCTAGGAATCAGCGTTTCAATCGCATTCAAACGGAGGAGAACTTTCATGACTGCGCAATTGGGTAATCGTTTACTTAGCACGCTTCTTGCCACTGCGGCGCTCCTTGGCGCTGCCGGTATGGCCGAGGCAAAGAGTGTCATTCATGTCATGCACCAGGGCGATCCGGGCTGGGTGAAAGCCTACGGCGATGTCGCCAAACGTTTCGAGGAGGCAAATCCGGATATCGACGTCGAGATGATCTACGCACCGCACGACGCCTATAATGAAAAGTTCAGCGCCGCGGTAATGGCCAAGCAGCTTCCGGACGTAATGGAACTCGACGCGCCGTTCCTGGCGAACTACGTCTGGTCTGGCTATCTGCAGCCGATCAAGCCGCTCGTTGATCAGGATCTCCTCGATGACATGACGAGCTCGAACATCTCGCAGGGTACCTATCCGATCGACAAGGATCTCTATGCGATCGGCCTCACCGATTCCTCGGTCGTCCTCTACGGCAACAAGAAATACCTCGAGGCCATCGGCGCGCGCATTCCAAAATCCGTCGATGACGCCTGGACGCGCGAGGAGTTCGAAGGCTATCTCGAAAAACTCTCCAAGCTCGAAGGCGTGAAGTGGCCGATCGACACGTTTCGCGGTTACGGCATCAAGACAGAGTGGATTACCTATGCTTACGGCCCGCTCCTCGAAAGCGCCGGCTGCGATCTGATCGATCGCAAGTCCTGGACGGCGAGCGGCACGCTCGATAGCGAAGCCTGCGTCAAGGCGCTCACCATGATGCAAACCTGGGTGAAAAATGGCTGGGTCGTTCCCACGTCGTCCGGCACCAACCAGTTTTATGCCGAAGGTCAGCCGGCCGCACTCGCGATGGGCGGGCACTGGTTCTACGCCGAGGCCGCCGCGGCGATGAAGGACAATATCGTCGTCATGCCGCTGCCGAAGATTGGCAACAAGGGCGTCAGCCCCAATGGTACCTGGATCTGGGGCATTTCGGCGACGTCCGAGAACCCCGAGGCTGCCGGCAAGTTCCTGAGTTTCCTCTTGAAGGACAAGGGATACCGCGACTACGCCAAGACCCAGTCGGCCTACCCGGGCCTCAAGAGCTTCGCGGCGGAATCGCCACTCTACGCAGAAGGCGGACCGCTTGCGGTGGCCTTCGAACAGGCCTCGAAGACGGCGGTCGCGCGTCCGCCGCACCCGGCCTATCCGACGATTACCTCGGCCTTCATGCAGGCGGTCGACAAGATCTTCAACGGTGGCGACGCGCAGGAAGCCCTGACGGCGGCAGCCAAGAAAATCGACCAGGATATCGAGGACAACGCTGGCTATCCGCCCTTCGACGAACAGCACTAAGGCGCTTTCGCGGGGCCGATGAGTTGGCCGGCCTCGCAGCCACTCGGGAGGATTGAGGAGGAGACCATGACTTTGCAACAGACGTCCGCGCCGGTCATTCCGCGCACGGGCAGGCGGCACGACCGGCAGCGGTTCTGGCAGGAAGTTGCCATGATCGCGCCCGCCGTACTGCTGCTCGCAACCTTCCTGATCACGCCGTTCCTTCTGTCCTTCTGGACGGCGATGACCAACCAACCGCTCGTGCCGCGTCCGACGCCGGTGCGCTTCGTCGGCCTCCTGAACTTTCAGCGGGTCTTCACCGACCCGCTGTTCTGGACGTCGCTCTGGAACGTCACCCGCTTCACGGTCTGGGTGCTGCCCGTTCAATGCGGCCTTGCTTTCCTGACAGCGCTGCTGCTGCACCAGAAACTGCCGATGCGCAATCTTTTGCGCGGCATGTTCTTCCTGCCGGCGATCACTTCCATGGTGGTGGTCTGCGTGATCTGGGGCACGCTGTTCCAGTATCCGAGCGGTCCTCTCAACCAGATCGTTGGTTTCCTTTCCGGCGGTGCGATCCAGCCGATCGATTGGCTTGGCGACCCGAATTGGGCGATGTTCTCGATCGTGTTGCTCTCCGCCTGGCAGGCCTATGGCTTCCAGATGATCATCTACCTCGCCGGCCTGCAGGGCATTCCGGAAGAGCTTTACGACGCCGCCCGCATCGACGGGGCAAGCGCGCTCCGCCGGTTCTGGCACGTCACCATGCCGGGGCTGCGCCCCACCCATGTTTTCGTGCTGGTCATCACCACGATCCAGGCCTTCAAGCTCTACACCCAGGTGGCGATCCTCACCCAGGGTGGGCCGAAGGAAAGCACGGAAACCGTGGTGCACTACATGGTGCGCGCCGGTTTCGAGGAACAGAAGCTCGGTTACGCGTCCGCGGTCTCCGTCATCCTGTTCGTCATCGTTCTCCTGATCGCGCTTGTCCAGCGCAAACTCCTGAGGCGCTTCGATGTCTGATCTCGTGCTCAGCCAGCCCGCCCCGCTGGCCATATCCCGGGGCAACAGCAAGACCGGCCTGCGTATCGTCCAGACGGTATGCATCTTCATTATCGCGCTGGTGATGATCTCGCCGCTCTTCATGCTGCTCATCGCCAGCCTCAAAGATGATCGCTTCCGCATCCTCGCCGACATGGGCAGCTTCCGAGCCTTCTGGGTGAATGATCCGACGCTCTCGAACTATAGGGAGATCGCCAATTTCTCCGGCGAACTCGCCTATGGCCGCTATCTCTTCAATTCATTGGTGATCCTCGTCGTCACGGTCGTTTCCGGACTGATCATCAATTCCATGGCAGGCTTTGTGCTGGCTTGGGGCTCACTGCGCGGCAAAGCCATCCTGCTTGCGCTCGTCGTCGCGCTCTATGTCATCCCGCAAGAAAGCATCATCATGCCCCTCGTCGTCATGATGTCACGGGCGGGTTTGACGGATACTTTCGCCGTACAGATTCTGCCTTGGGTGGCGAGCCCGCTCTACGTCTTCCTTTTCTATCAGTTCTTCGCGCAACTGCCGAAGGAACTCTACGAAGCGGCAGAAATGGACGGGGCCTCGATCTTTCGCATCTATCGCTCGATCTACATGCCGCTCAGCCTGCCGGCGCTTGCGACGGTTTCGATCCTCATGGGGATCGAAAGCTGGAACCAGTATCTCTGGCCGACGCTCGTCACCCAGACCGATTATGCAAGGCCGATTGCCGTCGCGATTGCGACCTTCTTCGGACAGGACAGCATCTACTGGGACCGGGCCATGGCCGCGTCCGTCCTGATGATGATCCCCGTCCTCATCCTCTACCTCGCATTCCAGCGTTGGTTCGTAAGCTCGTTCGTCGGCTCTGCCGTGAAAGGTTGACTATGACTCTCCAAGCAAAACCCGTGAGCGCAGCACTTGAAATCATAGAGGCCGACCTTCCTGCCGGGACGGTGTTGCATCTCTGGTTGAAGGCGCGCGCGGCTGGCAGCGAGGCCAAGCTCTTCGTCACCGTTGACGGCAATGACATTGCCTCTCCGTCGACCCACCGCGTAGCGGAGTTCGAATTCTTCGCGGTCGCGCTGGAGGCAGGCGGGCACACGGTGCTCGCCTGTGACACCACCACCACGGCTGTTTCCGTCGCCTATGCCTTTCGTCCGCAGATGGTACTGGAGGAGGGGATTCGTGTGCTCTTCCATGATGCCCGCACGGCACCGCCGCAGCTGCCGGCCGGATATCACTTCCGGCCGCCCTTCGGTTGGATGAACGACCCGAACGGCTTTGGCCGATTTGCCGGCCGCGGTCATCTCTTCTACCAGCACTATCCGCACGGCCTGCGCTGGAACACCATGCACTGGGGCCATGCCGTCTCAAAGGATTTCATCCGCTGGACGCACCTGCCGATGTTCCTCTTCCCGGCAGACCACCTTTCCGAGACCGACGACGGCCGCGGCGGCGCCTTCTCCGGATCGGCCATCCCCATTTCCGGCTCAAAGGGGGAGGAGATCCGTGTCTTCTACACCGAGCATGTCCGTGACCGCGAGCCGGAAGAACAGATCCAGCTTTCCGCCCTCAGCCGCGACGGTATCGTCGCCGGTCCATCAGAGGTGGTCCTGCCAGTGCGTCCGGATGGCCTGAACCTCACCACCGATTTCCGCGACCCTTATGTGTTCAAGGGCCCGGACGGTCGCTGGAAGATGCTGCTCGGCAGCCGCGACAGGGCGGGCGGCGTCGTCCTGCTCTATGAGACGACAGACCCCGACGGTGCCGTCGGCTGGACGTTCCTTGACATCATTCATCGCGAGGACCGTTTCGGTATGACCGCGGCGGAATGCCCCTGCATGGTGCCGGTCGGCGGCAGGGCCGAAGACCCGGATACCCGCTGGGCGCTGATCTTCGGCTTGCTCACGAGCCGGGACCCCGCCACCGGACGCCGCAACCTCACCTCCGTCACTGTTGGCCGCTTCGATGGCCGTTCTTTCACGGCACAGTTCGAGCAGGAACTGGATTTCGGCTCTGACGCCTATGCCTTCCAGGCCTTCGTCGATGGTGACGAGCCGGTCGGCATTGCCTGGCTCGCCAACTGGACGGACTTTTCCAAGAAGGACGACTTTCCGACGGCCATGACCCTGCCGCGTCGTGTGCTTCTCGATGGGGAGGCTGTTCTGACGCCGCCTGTCGCAGCAGCCGAGAGCCTCCGCCACACGCTGCTCGATGAAACGGCGCTTGGCGCCGGCGAGACGGTTCCGCTCGGCAACGGCGCGGTCGAGATCGTGCTCTCGCTACCCAAGCCCGGTGCCGCGTTTGCGCTCACTTTCGATCATCCGGACGTCGAGCTCGGCGTGAAGCTTGATGGCGATGGTCTGGCGATCGTCTTCGATGCCGGTACTGGGAAAGCGCCTCCGCGCTATCTCGCCTCCGGCGCCAAGCCTTCGGAGTTGCGCATCTTCCTAGACGCCGGCTCGATCGAAGTTTTCGCCGACAATGGGCACTGGACCGGCACCAAGCGTATCCCCGGTTTTTCCGTGGCGCGTTCGGCAACGCTGACCGCTGCCGAGGTGAGCGCAAAAATCTGGCAACTCAAGCTTTGAGGGAGGAAGAAAAATGGCATCGGTAGCGATCGATCGCGTTCTGAAACAATTTGGCGCAGCCTCCGTCATCCACGGCGTTTCCGTGGATATCGAGGACGGTGAGTTCGTCACGCTCGTTGGACCCTCGGGATGCGGCAAGTCCACGCTTCTGCGCATGCTGGCCGGCCTGGAGGATATCAGCGGCGGTGAGATCCGTATCGACGGGCGCGTCGTCAACGAGGTGGCGCCAAAGGAACGGGACATAGCCATGGTGTTCCAGAGCTACGCGCTCTATCCACATATGACGGTCGCGGAGAACATGGGTTTCGCCTTGAAACTCCAGGGCCGCGACAAGGCGACGATCGACAAGCTCGTGAACGAGGCTGCCGGCATCCTTGCCCTCGAACCGTTGCTCGACCGTCTACCGAAGCAGCTGTCCGGCGGCCAGCGCCAGCGCGTCGCCATGGGGCGCGCTATTGTGCGTCACCCGAAGGTGTTTCTATTCGATGAGCCACTGTCGAACCTCGATGCGAAGCTGCGTGTAACCATGCGTAGCGAGATCAAGGACCTGCACCGACGGTTGGGGACGACCATCGTCTACGTCACGCACGATCAGATCGAGGCGATGACCATGGCCGACAAGATCGTCGTCATGCGCGCCGGCCGTATAGAGCAGATCGGCAAGCCGCTCGAGCTTTACGATCGCCCTGGCAATACCTTCGTTGCCACCTTCATCGGATCACCAGCGATGAACCTCTTTGAGGGCGCCATAAGCGACGGTGGCTTCCGTATCGAGGACGGGCTCTTTTTGCCGCTGCCGGCTCCTATCGGCCACAGCGCCACCCACACCTACGGCATCCGCCCGGAAGACCTCGACCTTGCCGAAACGGGAGTCCCGGCAACCGTGCTCACGGTCGAACCGACGGGAGCAGAAACGCATCTTTCGGTCCGGATCGGCACGCAGATGGCTGGGATCGTACTGCATCGCCGGGTGGACCTCGAACCCGATCAGCAGATCCACGTCGCTCCAAAGACGGACAAGATCCATCTGTTCGCCGCCGATGGCACGCGGATCAATTGACCCGCCGGGACCTTCAGCCACACCGCGTTTGTCCGTAGGCGCGGTTCTGGCCCAAAGCGTTCAATAGCGTGGGCGGCAGGCGAGAGAGCCTGCGGCAATCCGGCGGTACCCGTGTGGCTGCGGGCTCAGGTCACGTGCATGATCGAAGGGGGACTGCTTCAATGCAGGGAGGAGGGCGTTCGCGCGACCAGGTTGCGCCTTAGGATGGAACGTCGGCGTCTGAGATCGGGAACGACGATTCGATGGCCGCGCCAATGAAGGCTTTCCGCGAGAGTTGAAGCTCGTCTCCGCGCTCCAGGGCAGCATGGCAGCGATTTCTTGCCCGCTCGTAGAACCATCCGCCTTGCGGCATTTCGCTGAGATATTGCAGCGCGTCCTGTGGCCCGTTGATGTAGCGCTCGCCTTTCTCGCCAACCCTGACGGGGTGGTCCCAAATCATAGCTTGCATTTGCGTGACCTCCGGTTCGGCGCAGAACGCCTGGCCTGGAAATTTGTTCCTTGGTCATGCGGAGAGGATCGGCAGTTCGATCGCGACCGCTTCTGATCTCAATCCTGGCATGCACCGATGTTTGAGGCATTCTGGAAGCTCGAGCATTTTCCGGCACAACCTTGCGGGGTGGCGATCAAAATGGCACCTTGCGCCTTGAGGAAAATGACGATGGCCGATACGCAAGCACATTATCGCCTCTACGGCGTTCCGGGCTGGGGCTCCGTTCTTGTCGAAGCGGTGCTGGTGCGCGCGCGGCTGCCCTATACGCTGGAGGACGTCACGGGGTTCGATAAGCCCGGATCGGCCCGGGACCGCCTTCTCGCCGTCAACCCGCTCGCACAGGTGCCGGTGCTCATACTTCCCGATGGCACGGTGATGACGGAGAGCGCGGCCATACTACTTCATCTTGCGGAGACCTATCCGCAAGCCGGACTTGCACCGCCGGTAGGCGACCCCCTTCGCCCTGTCTTTCTCCGTCGTCTGATCTGGCTCGTGACTGCCCTGTATGGGACCTTCACCTACGCCGACTACCCGGAACGCTGGGCTCCGAGCATGCCTGACGAGTTGCGGCGCCGAGTGCTCGAACGCCGCATGGACTTGTGGCGACAGTGGGAGAACGAGATTGCACCTGCGCCATGGGCCCTAGGAGAGCCGTTCTCGGCGCTTGACATCTGGATTGCGGCGATGACGCGCTGGCGACCGGGACGTGACTGGCTGGCGGCAAATTGCCCAAAGCTGCTCAGTATAGCGCTGCGTGTCGACGCGGATCCCGACTTGCGCGAACTATGGGCGCGCAACTTCGACACGATTTAAGCCAGCGAGCGCGTTGAAGGGGTGCCCCCAGGGCCTTCGGTCCTCAACATTGATACGGCGCCACCGGCTCCCAGACGGTCTCGGTGACGATGTCCGCGCGCGATACTTCCCTGTCGCAAGGCGTGTCGGTCACGCGCTGAGTAGGCGCCGATGTCGGCGGTAACCGTCTTCAGGACATGGTCGAGGCTGCCTCGACCGACCAGCACCAGACAGGCAAGGGAATAGCCCCGGATCGCTCGCTCGAACTTGTGATCGATCTCCGGTTTGCCGAGATAGGTCTCGAGGATGCCCGGCAAAGAACGACCTCTTGCAAAGAAACCGACCGCGCGGTATGTTTATCGCATCCGGTTAAAAAAGGGGCAGGCCATGAACTCCGCCGTCTTCGCCTATGCGGCTTTGGGGCTCGCAATCATCTTGGAGGTTGCAGGATCTGTATTCTTGCAGAAGTCCGTGCAGTTCACGCGCCTGTGGCCGACAGTTGCGATGGTGGCGCTCTATGCCGGGTCGTTCTACTCCCTGACCCACGCGATCAAGGCGATCCCGCTGAGCATTGCTTACGCCATCTGGGGTGGGGCCGGCATCATCCTGACGGCGACGGTCAGCTATGTGATATTCAGGCAGGCTCTCGATTTCGCGGCGATCGTCGGCATTGCCTTGATCGTCTCTGGCGTCTTCGTGATCAACCTATTCTCGCAGACGACGGTGCACTAGGCGATGAGCTACAATCGAAAGAAGCAGCCGGAACAGGTGCAACGTGCCTTGCTCGAATGCGCTGCGAAGATCGCTGCGGATCAGGGAATTTCCGGCGTCACGGTGCAGGCCGTCGCCGATAGTGCCGGGGTCACGAAGGGAGGGCTGTTCCACCATTTCCCGTCGAAACAGGCGTTGCTGGACGGCATGGTCGACGCGCTACTTGAGAAACTCGACGCGGAAATAGATTCATCCATCGCGAAGGATCCGGTCCCTTACGGAAGCTTCACACGCGCCTATGTGCAATCTGTGTTTGTCGGAAACGCATTTGGCTTCGAAACTCCATGGTCGACCCTGTTCGTGGCGGTGATAAGCGATTCGGTGCTGCGCTGCCGATGGGCTGAATGGTTCGGCGAAAGATTAGAGCGGCACAGAGCCACGGATGACGACCTAACACTTCATGTGGTCCGGCTGGCGGCCGACGGCGCATGGCTCTCCTACGTGACGGCCGATTCAAAGGTCGGCGGGCTCGAGCTCGACGGGTTGAGGGAGCACTTGCTGTCGCTGACCGCCAAGCCCCGCTGATCTCACGGGAGTTCTGGGATCAGATCGAAGCCGCAAGATCCACAGTTTTGACGTCAGTCCGCTGTCCGTCTCGATGCCTCGGCGGCTCCCAAACCGTGCAGGCGGGCCGTCCGCGTCCAGGATGGAGCGACGGCTTCGCCCAGGTAAAGCTTGCTTTGAGCGGATGGTCTTCAGACCCAGCCGGAAGGCGGCATAGGCTGCCCCTGCGCACGATGACGCTTGTGATTTGGTGCTTGTTTACCCGGCACCTTGGGAAACATTTGGGAGCCAAATGCCCTCGGCTCCACGCCATCCGGCAGCCGGGATGTCGCATCTTTGATCGAACTTGCCGACGGGAGCCTGGCGCTCGCAATTCTCCGTGGTTCTAAATTTGTGGCCCGTAATCTGCCCGGTACTCGTTTCCGCATGGGCAACGGCACATGTGGAGAGGGTCAGCGCCGTTAAGGCGCACAGGGTACTCTTCCGCATATTGCACTCCTCCAATATTTTAGAAGTCCCTGATTCTACATCAGGTAGAGGAGGCTGGTCTTTAATCATTCCGAAGTAGCGCGGAGGGATCATGCACGCGGCCGGCGCAATCCAGGGAATCGATGGAGAAGTCGTCTCCGATCTTCAGAGACAACGATCTTTTCGGGACATCCTGACGAAGTGGATCATACCGATCACAGGCCAAAGCGAAGACTGCTGCAATAGGTGCAATCTCGGGCTCTTGAAGCCTCCTGAGAGATATTGGCGTCCGATCCAGGCTGGGAAGGTATCAGGCCATCTCGACCTGAGTATCCTTCGCCTCCTGCGCATTCGATGGAGCCGAAGGCTCCCATTGCAGATGGGAAGCGTTGAGCCTGCGCGCCACGATATCGTGGTTGAGCCACTGGACGGGACCGGACGGTTCTGAAGAGGCGCCGAAAATCAGCTGCCCCGTCGCCTCCACCACCAGAGCACTCAGGTGGTCGCTGATCATCACCTTGCTGTCGCGATGCATCTGTGTGATCTCGTTGGACGTGCCGATGGTCAGGTCAGACTGTGCCTGACTGTTGGCCATGGGCCAGGCCGAGAAGTCGTAAAAGGGACGCATGACCTCGTTGGCCTGCATGTCGGTAATCTTCTGGAACACATCCTTCATCGTGAAGCCGTCTGCCAGAAGCTGCTGGCAGGCCTGCCACTGGTACTCTGCCCACTGGCCGCCGTTCTCCTTCTGCAACGCAAGCAGCAGCGGTATCAGCGGGAGCTCGATGCCCGTGAAGACGTCGGACGAATTGGTCCGGATCTCGGGGCAGTTGTAGACGGTCGCCTTGATACCCGCCGCCCAGGCTTCCTGCGCGATGCCTTCGAGCCGCATCTTGGCGTAGCCTTGCGTGTAGTTGGTATAGGTCTGCCAACGGTAGCTCCCATCAATCAGGACTGCCGTTCCGTGGTAGCCGTAGGCCGTATAGCGGACCTGGCCGCCCGATGCCTCGATGCGCTCCCGGATCGCCGTGCTGAAGTCGATGAGATGGCGGAAGGTGATCGCGGAAACTTCGTCGAAATTCTGAAGGATGAGCTTGCCCATGTCGCTGTCGAGCAGGGCTTGCGACGACATGTGGCGGGCACCGCGACCCTTGTAGATTCGATTGGCGATGACCAGGAAGACCTTCGCTTTCGGGATGCCGCCTGCCATCGTATGGGCAAAAAAGACGTTGCGGCCGTCGGCAATCATTCCGTCGAGGACGGCCATGACCTGTTTGAGCGAATTCGTGAACCGGGCAGTTGCGAGCTCCCGGCACTGCTTGATGTAGTCCCAGTCGAGCCTGTCGTCTTGCCAGCTCTCCAGCGTCATGTCCGCGAGAAGGTCGGTCGGGGTTGGGCCGCCGGCCGGAGCGTCAAGGTCGAAGCCGGCCATCAGGGGGATGTTGATGATCTTGCCCCCCAGCCGCTCTTCGGCGGCGGAAAGTTCCTCGGCGTTAAGAGGGCGCAGCACATTGTTCTCGTCGCGCCGTCCGACCGTGATCCCCACGATCTCCATTCCAACCCGCCGGGCTTCGTCGAGCAGGCCAGTCGCGTATCCGCGACCGAACAGTTCGCCGAAGAGGACGAAAACATCTCCTTTGCGAAAGACATTGTTTTCGGCAAGGCGGTTCAATGCGATCGGGTTTTCCATGCGGTCAGCTCTTCGGTCCGTTGGTTGTCGAGCGGTGGCTCAGACGAACTTTGATCGTCACATGACCACAATAGCCCGCAATAGGAAGTCATTTTAAATGACCGTTCATTTCAAAACGTGAAGTCGCGGAAGAGCTTCCCGGTATCTGACGCCAACTCGGCCGAGATTTGCCTCGGCGCTGCATCCGATGTAGAGGCTCTCACCAGCCGCTCCGGTTGGAGCCGTCCGCATGACCATGGGTCATGGCGCAATTCGATACGATGCAGGGAAAAAATGAGCGATCAGAACGACGACTATGTGTATGACGAGGCAACAGGCGAGTGGCGACCCGCCTCCGAAATCGCTGCAGAAAAGGCAAAGGCTGCCGAGGTGCGCGACGCATCGGGCAACGTTCTCGCAGACGGCGACTCCGTCGTCCTGATCAAGGACCTGAAGGTCAAGGGCGCCGGCCAGACGCTCAAGCAGGGAACGGTCATCAAGTCGATCCGGCTCACGGACAACCCGGAAGAGGTCGACTGCCGCCACGATACGATCAAGGGTCTTGTGCTACGTACCGAGTTCGTCCGCAAGCGCTGAGCGTTGGCTTTTCGGCGTTTTGCTGTCCCGTGACCGCGGCGCCGTTTTGCTGCCAACCGGCCGGTTCCTTCCGGTAGATTCCGAATGTCGGCGCTCATCCGGCAAGCGCCGCGACACGGTCGTTTGGATTGGCGCTCTGGACATCGACCGGTGGGAAGTGGTTCGCACTCCCGAACTGCATGCACGGACCGCAGGGGCGGATCGTCGCCAGTGCCCAGGTCCTATCTTGGCGTAGCGACGGTTCCAATCTCGCCAAGCCTGCCGTGAAGCCTTGCAATGTCTTCGCGCCGGAAGGGGACCATGTCCCTGTCGACGTGCTCCTGATAGGTTCGGGCATATTCGTGGCCCGAATAGACGGCGGCAGCGATGAGACCGGGTGCCAGGCAGTCGCCCAGCCGGACAACGGTCTTGATGCCAGCATCGGCCCATTCCGATTCGCGCGCTTTCAGCTCATGCCACAAGGTTTCATCGGGTAGCCGTGCGGTGACCGGAACGAGTGTACCGCAGTCGATCTGTCGCGTCTTTCCGCTGTAGATGCAGGCAAGCTCCAGGCGGTCCTTCGTGCGGCCGGAAAGTCCCATGGTCGGCATGATGTCCACGCCAAGCTCGATGAGACGCCTTTGCACACTTCCCTGTTCGAGCGTGTTTTTGCTCCACGGTGACACCTGAGATTCGGGCGTCACGAAGGTTACGGTTCGGCCAGCCCTGGCCAGCAGCTCAGCAAGCACACTGCCCATGTAGAAGCAATCGTCATCGAAGATTACGACCGGACCATCGACGGACACGGCCGCGGCGCGATCGACAAGAAGGGCATCGGGCGAAAGGAGAGCGCCCTGCGAAAGGAAGTCGAGGGGTTGCCGGTGCGTGCGGCCGACGCCGTCGCATCGCCAGCGCGCGCCGGTGGCAATCGCGACGTGAGGCATGCCGTATTGCAGAACGTCGTCGGCGCTCAACGGGCTGTGCAGATAGAGTTGGGCATTCACCTGCGTGCTTAGCTGACTGACGCGCCAGTCGCGCACACGGCCCCAGGTCGCAAGTCCAGGCAGGCGACATTCGCGCGCGACCCGACCACCCCATTCTCCGCTTCCTTCCGCGAGTACGACGTCGACGCCGCGCTGAGCAAGAGCCCGCGCCGCTTCGAGGCCGGCCGGGCCACCACCGATAATGAGCGCCGGCTCGGGCGCCTGTGACGGCGCTATGATTTCCGGATGCCAGCCCTTGCGCCACTCTTCGCCGATCGTCGGATTCTGCGTGCAGCGCATCGGCACGTTGGTATTGTCGCCGGACGCGCAGATATTGCAGCCGATGCATTCGCGGATATCGTCGACGCGTCCCTCCTCGATCTTCTTCGGCAGGTAAGGATCGGCGATCGACGGCCGTGCCGCGCCGATGAAGTCGAGAATGCCCTGGCGGATCACCCGCACCATGCTGTCCGGCGAGGTATAGCGCCCGACGCCGACCACCGGCTTGGTCGTGACGGACTTTACGAAACGGGTATAGGGCTCCTGGTAACCTTCCTCGGAGAAGCGCGCCGTTTGGCTGTCGTTGGACCAGTCGGAAAGGTTGACGTCCCAGAGGTCGGGAAGATCGGCGAGCGCCGAGATGATGTCCTTGCCTTCTCCTTCACTGGTGATGCCGGAGGGGCCCATCAATTCGTCGACTGCGAGGCGCACGGCGAGCGCACAGGTATCGCCGACCGCTTCGCGCGTATCCTCCATGATCTCCCGGAACAGCCGCAGCCGGTTTTCGAAGGAGCCGCCATACTCGTCACTGCGCTGGTTATGGCGGCGCGACAGAAAGTGCTGCAGCACGCTCATGTCATGACCGGCATAGACATAGATGATGTCGAAACCGGCTCTCTTGGCACGCAATGCGGCGTTGCGATACCAGCGGCGCATGTCTGCAATATCGGTCTTATCCATGGCGCGCGCCTGGACGGGGTCGAGGCTGTCGGTGATGGCGTGCGACGGGGCAAGCGGGATCATCCGGCTGAAACGGTTGGCGACATGCAAACCGTTATGGACGAGCTGGATGGCCGCCAGGCTGCCGTGGTGATGGATGCGCTCGGCGACTGCGGAGAGTGCGGGCAGGTCGCCCTCGTCCCAAAGACGCGCTTCGTTGGCCGGCGTCAGGTCGGAGGTTGGATGGATTTCCGCCTCCTGGGTAGAGACGACTGCCCAGCCACCCTCGGCCTTCATACCGCGCAGTTGCGCCTCCGCGTTCGGATACCGGTAGCCCATGCCGGAACAGTGCGGCACCTGGTAGAAGCGGTTGCGCGCCGTGACGGGGCCGATCTTGACGGGTTCAAAGAGAATGTCGAAGCGGGGGTCTCGGGACATCGTCACTACCATGAGTAAGAATTTGTTTTCGGCGGCCAGCCGCAAAGCGTGGCGAGCCCAGATTAACCGGGCGCGGCCGCCTCGCAAGATCATTGCTATACAATTGTATAGTTTCATCAATGGCAAATTGTTTTGATGTCATTTCGCTTCGTCATGATCCCGGCACAGGCGGCGTGGCTCTTCATTTGTAGCCGGGAAAGCACGCAACCTGTCTCGCGGGCGAGGGAGCTGTCGCAATCGTTCAAGTCTGCCTGCGGCAGCAGGAAACCGCACTCCGATGTCGAATTTCGGTTGCGATGTCGGACTTAATGGCGCGTTTGCGCGCGCATGCGTCGAACACTCGCTGCCGCATATGATCCACCCGGTTGCCAAAAAACCATAATTGTTTCACCTAGATTGGCATCGACACTCGGCATTTAAGAATTGGGTCAACGCTGAATGCGCATATCACACGTCTTCCTTGGTGCATTTCTTGCACTCGTGCAGTCCGCCTATGCCGAAGTTGCCCCTCCGCCCGTTTTGGAGCCGGTTAAGCAACAGGCACAAGCTGCCCAGCTGAGTGCGAAATTTCTTACGCGTTTCAGCTACAAGCCGGTTGCGCTCGACGACGCCTTGTCGGCCACGATCATGGATCGGTTCATCAAGTCACTCGATCCGGACCGCGTGCTCTTCCTGCAAGCGGACATCGACAGGTTCATGTCTAAGCGCAGCGAGATCGACGACGCTATCAAGCAGAAAGATCTGTCGATCCCGTTTGAGATCTTCAACGCCTATGAGAAGCGCGTTGTCGACCGCATGAGCTACGCGCGCGACTTGCTTAAGCAGAACTTCGATTTCAGCGCGCAGGAGAGCTATTCCGTGATGCGCGACACCGCGCCTTGGCCGCAATCGGAAGCCGAGAGCAATGAGCTTTGGCGCAAACGCGTAAAAAGCGACTGGTTGCGGTTGAAACTGGGCGGCAAGAACGATGCGGCTATTCGCGAGACGCTCGCCAAACGATACACAAACGCTCTCGATCGTGCCTACAAGTATAAGAGCGATGACGTCTTCCAGTCGTTCATGAACGCCTACACGACGTCGGTCGACCCGCACACGGACTACTTCGGCGCCGCCGCTTCGGCCGATTTCAATATCGCAATGAAGCTTTCGCTGGTCGGTATCGGAGCGGTTCTGCAGGAACGCGACGATTACACGACCATCCGTGAGCTCGTGCCTGGGGGGCCGGCGCAATTGTCCGGCAAGCTTGCGGTCGGAGACCGCATTACCGGCGTTGGCCAGGGCAGGGATGGGCCCATAAAAGAAGTGGTGGGCACGCGCCTTGATGAAGTCGTGCAAATGATACGCGGGAAAAAAGGATCCGTCGTGCGCTTGGACATCCTGCCGGCGGATGCCGGAGCAGATGCCACACATCGCGTGGTGACCCTGGTGCGTGACAAAATCAGCCTCGAAAAGCAGGCGGCCCAGAAGCGGGTGCTGCCTGTGAAAGTGGGGGAAACCACGCGCAAGATCGGGGTGATCACCCTGCCGGCATTCTACGAGGATTTTGAGGCCCGGCACAAAGGAGACAAGAACTTTAGAAGCGCAAGCCGCGATGTCGGAAAGCTTCTCGACGAACTGAAGCAAGAAAAAGTCGACAGCGTTCTTATCGACGTGCGCAACAATGGCGGCGGCTCACTGGACGAGGCGATCGAATTGACCGGCCTGTTCATCGGCAAGGGGCCGGTCGTGCAGCAGCGCGGCAGCGACGGAAAGGTCGCGGTAACAAGTGCGGACTTTCCGGCGCCCGTCTGGACCGGCCCTGTGGGTGTTCTGATCAACCGCGGGTCGGCGTCGGCTTCGGAGATTTTTGCCGCGGCCATCCAGGATTACGGTCGAGGCGTGATCATAGGCGAACCCAGTTTCGGCAAGGGCACCGTTCAAACTGTCGTGGACCTCGACCAGTTGGTTCGCAACAGCAAACCCGAATTCGGCCAGCTGAAAGTGACGATTGCCCAGTTTTTCCGGATCGACGGCGGTACGACGCAGTTGCGCGGTGTGACGCCTGACATCAATTTGCCGGGACTTTCTGATCCGGCACGCTTTGGCGAGACTAGCTACGACAATGCTTTGCCATGGGCGCAGATCAAGCCCGCGAAATATGCGCCGGCAGACAGTGTAGCGACGCTGCTTCCGAAACTGCAAAGCCGCCATGATGCGCGGGTTGAGAGCAATCCGGACTTCCAACGTCTGTTGAAAGACATTGCGGACATGAAAGCGCAACGCGACAAAGGGACTATCTCCCTCAACGAAGCCGAACGCCGTAAAGAAATGACCGCGCGAGAAAATCGGTTCAAGTCTCGAGCGCAAGCGAGCGATGGCGACGATGCTGGCGAAGACGATGGCCTCAATGCAAACGAGCGCAGCCTGAGTGCTGAGCTTGCCATTGAGAATGCCCGCAAGAACGCAAAGGATGTCTTGCTGGACGAGGCTGCCGCCATTCTTGCCGATGAGGCGGACTTGCAGGAAGGAGGGCTGAAGGCGGCCACCAAACGATCGGGAAATGCAAACGGGAAATAGTCAGACCCGGCCCGCGCCAAAACAATGCTCGGCTTGCGACCCTGTCTTCGCTTTTCGTCGCAGCCTGGAGAATTTCAAGGCGGCGAGATGTGCGCCGCCTTCGCGAAATCGGCGGGTGTCTTCGGCGCGAACGATTGTCAATAGCGGGGGGAGGGAGCGGCCGCCCCGCCATAAACGCGGTTCAGGCTTCTTTTTGCAAGCGGCTGCGGGCGAAACATACCAATCCCGCTTGCGGCGATCCAATCTCGCGCCATGGCAGCCGCCTTTTGCGTCCAGGTGAAGGTGCAGTCCCCCCGGCTGGCGTTCCCGGGTGCCATCCAGGCGAGAGGACGGCGCAAAATTCGTGCGTCCCAATGGAACTTTCGCCATCAATTCCGATTTGGCAACTATATCACGGATGGAGCGAATCAATGGCGTGCTCCCGGTTTCGACAATGCGTCGACGCATGCTTCGGCCGCCTTTCAGCCTGTCACTCGATCTGGCTTCGAGCGTGCAATCAGCATGAACCTTCGTGTCAAGAGATCTCGCGGATGCGCGAAAGGCCGTCGCCAGCGTAGGAAAGATGGTTATCGATGTCGGTAAGGCCGTCAGAGGCGCGCGATGCCTGGCGATCGTAATGGTCTGCGCCTGCTGCGCCACCTGCACGATCACACAAGCCCCGGACGGCTACCACATCAGAGGATATTCCGAGAAGGTTTACGGCGTGGAGGTGAGCCAACGAGCTCCCCACAGCAAGCACATTCGCAAGAGCGGTGGTCGCTACACTGTCGGCAAGCCCTATCGGATGAAAGGCGCGCACTATTTTCCGAAGGAAGATCCCATCTACGACAAGAATGGAGTCGCCTCCTGGTACGGCTCGGCCTTTCGTGGGCGCTTGACCGCAAACGGCGAGGTTTATAACCCGAGTCACCTTTCTGCGGCGCACCCGACCCTTCCCTTGCCCAGCTACGTGCGGGTGACGAATCTCGACAACGGTTCTTCGCTCATCCTGCGCGTCAACGATCGCGGCCCGTTTCGTCAGGGCCGCATCATCGACGTTTCCAGGAGGGCGGCGGAGATGCTGGACCTGAAACACCGTGGCACCGCCCGGGTTCGGGTGCAGTATATGGGCCGCGCCCGCTTGGACGGACATGATGCGCCCTACCTCATGGCCTCCTACGTCAGGAAACGCGATCACCTCCCCGACATTCGTCGACACCTCCCGAACGCAACCGATGTGATGGTTGCTTCGATGAGGTCTGCGGGCGACCATTTGCAGAGGCATAGCCGGTCGCTCTGGTCTGCAAAGACAGACGTCGTATCTGCGTTCCAGACATCCGCGCAATTCGCGATGTTCGCCGAGATCGGCCGCGTGACCTTTGAGCGCCCGGCGAGCGGCGCTGCAAGGGTTGGCGATGTGGTGACGTTTGATGTCAAATATTGCCTGGACGAGGACGGGAGCAGCCACGCTGTGCGCGACAAGTGCGGGGTTCCCCCGCTGCCGGCGGGCAATCGCAACGGGCGCCCGGTCGGCGTGATTTCCAGAAAGCACCCGCTGAGCGGCTTCCGCTGGCCAGGGAAGCCGTCATGGTCACGAAGCGCAGCGCGTCTTTCCAGGCTCTCAAAAGGACGAGGTGCATGTGGACGGGTTCGGCATATACGGCCTGCCCGGCGACGTGCCCGGGCTCACCCGTACAAGGCTCGCAGGCAAAAAACTCTGCGAATTGTGGCGAAAACTAGACGGAATTTCTAAAGCCTTGCACAACCAAAGTGCTCGCTCCCTCGCGCGACAACACGCGCGCCGATAGGTTCTCAGGGAAAACAACACCGGAGAATTGCATGAAACGCCTCCTCATTCTCGGCGCTACCCTTGCCGCGCACTTCGTGACACCCGCGCTGGCCGAGGAGCCTACGAAGCTCCTCAATGCCTCCTACGACGTTTCGCGAGAGCTTTTCGTCGCCGAGAACGAGGCGTTCATCAAGCAGCATCCGGGCGTGACGATCGACCAGTCGCACGCCGGCACCTCGAAGCAGGCCCGCTCGATCCTCGAAGGTCTCGAGGCCGACGTCGTGACCTTCAACCAGACCACCGACATCGAGTTCCTGGCCAAGAACGGGTTCGTGGCCAAGGACTGGGCCAAGGCTTTCCCGAACAATGCCTCGCCCTTCTATTCTTTCCCGTCGTTCCTGGTGCGCGCCGGCAATCCGAAGAATATCAAGGACTGGAGCGATCTGGCGCGCGACGACGTCCACGCCGTCTTCCCCAATCCGAAAACTTCCGGCAACGCCCGCTACACCTATCTCGCCGCTTACGCTTGGGCCAAGGAAGCTTACGAAGGCGACGAAGCGAAGATCGAGGCCTATATCACCAAGATCTTCGACAACGTTCCGGTCTTCGACACCGGCGGCCGCGCCTCCACGACGACCTTTGTCGAACGCGAGACCGGCGATGTCTTGATCACGTTTGAGGCCGAGACCCGTAGCATCGTCAAGCAGTACGGCGCCGACAAGGTCGAGAGCGTCATCCCATCGGTTAGCCTGCTCGCCGAATTTCCCGTCGCCGTCGTCGAAAAGGTCGCCGAGAAGCACGGCACGGAAGCCCTGTCCAAGACCTATCTTGATTTCCTCTACACCGAAGAAGGCCAGCGCATCGCCGCTGAATTTGGCCACCGCGTCCGCAACGAGAAGGTGGCCGGCGCGTTCAAGGATCAATTTCCGGCGATCCGCCTGGTGAACGTCGACGATGTCTTCGGCGGATGGGGCAAGATCCAGACCGAGCACTTCGCCTCCGGCGGCGTTCTGGACAAGCTCTACGGTAGCCGCTAGGCGCCATCCGATTTCGCTTTCAGCCAGCCCGGCGGACGAACCGTTTGCCGGGTTTCATCATGACAAGGAAATGACCATTTGAGACGCAATGTCCTGCCCGGATTACGCCTGTCGCTGGGTGTGACGCTGCTCTATGTGAGCTTGATCGTCGTCCTGCCGCTGGCAGCACTCGTGTTCAAGGCAGCAAGCCTTGGCCCTACCGATTACTGGCAGATCGTCTCGTCGTCGCGGGCTGTCGCGAGCTATCGCGTCACAGTGTTCACCGCACTTGCCGCGACCGTCTTCAATCTCTTTTTTGGCCTGGCGCTCGCCTGGGCCCTGGTGCGCTATCGCTTTCCGGGAAGGCGTATCGTTGACGCGATGGTCGATCTGCCGTTTGCATTGCCCACCGCAGTCGCCGGCATTTCGCTGACGGCTCTTTTCACGACGAACGGCTTTTTCGGTTCGATCCTCAGCAACTTCGGCGTCAAGGTTGCCTACACTCCGCTCGGCATCATGATCGCCATGTGCTTCACATCGCTGCCCTTCATCGTGCGAACGGTGCAGCCGGTCCTGGAAGATCTCGACCCGTCGCTGGAAGAGGCGGCCCAGTCGCTTGGCGGCTCGGATTGGGCGATCTTCCGCAAGGTCATTCTACCGCTCCTTACGCCTGCGCTTCTGGCGGGCGTGTCGCTCTCCTTCGCCCGTTGCCTCGGCGAATTCGGCGCGATCATCTTCATCGCCGGCAATCAGCCGATGTCTACCGAAATTACCGCCCTGCTGATCTTCATTCGGCTGGAGGAATACGACTATCAGGCCGCTGCCGCGATCGCCTCCGTCCTGTTGTTCGCAGCCTTCTTGATGCTCGGCATCACGAATTGGCTGCAGGCAAGAGCGCTGCGCTACACGCTGAGGACCTGACCGTGAGAAAAAGAACCGGCCGCACCCCGCCCCGCGTCGGCGACGGACCATTCTTCCGTCGTATGCTGATCGGCATCGTCCTTATCGTCGGTGCCTTCCTCATCCTCGCACCCCTCTTGATTATTGGCGTCGAAGCCTTTGCCAAAGGCTGGCAGGTTTATCGCGACACGATCCTTCATCCCGACACCCGGCACGCGATCATGCTGACCGTGCTCGCCGCGCTCGTTGCAGTTCCGGTCAATACCGCCTTCGGTATCGCCGCGGCCTGGGCCATCACCAAATTCGACTTCCGCGGCAAAGCCTTCCTGCTGGTCGTCATCGAAATCCCGTTCTCGGTCTCGCCGATCGTTGCGGGTGTCGCCTACCTCTTCGTCTATGGACTGCAAGGCCTATTCGGCCCGACGCTCGACGCGTACGGTATCAAGATCCTTTTCGCCATCCCCGGCATCATCCTGGCCTCGATGTTCGTCACAGCGCCGTTCGTCGCTCGTGAACTTATTCCGCTCATGCAGGCCCAGGGCAGGGATCTCGAAGAGGCCGCGACTTCGCTCGGGGCATCCGGCTGGCGCACCTTTTTCTCCGTTACGCTGCCAAACATCAAATGGGCGCTGCTTTATGGCGTCGTCCTTTGCAATGCTCGTGTCATGGGCGAGTTCGGCGCGGTGTCGGTCGTTTCGGGCAATATCCGCGGCCAAACCAACACGCTGCCGCTCCATATCGAGCTGCTTTACCACGACTACCAGGCAGCCGGCGCCTTCGCGTCCGCGTCCATTCTGGCGCTTATCGCCGTCTTTACCATCATTGCCAAGGTGGCGCTGGAGCGCCGCGGCGCGGGCCGTGTCCGTCCGCCAGTCAATCCTGCGGAGAAAACTTCATGAAGATCCGCCTTGATCACGTCGTCAAGATTTTCGAAACCTTTCGCGCCGTCAAGGACGTCTCCCTGGAGGTCGAGAGCGGCGAACTCGTCGCGCTGCTCGGGCCCTCCGGTTCCGGCAAGACGACCATCCTGCGCATGGTGGCAGGTCTCGAATTCGCCGATAGCGGCCACATCTATTTCGGCGATCAGGATGCGACCGACATCCCGGTGCGCGACCGCGGCGTGGGCTTCGTGTTCCAGCATTATGCGCTTTTCCCGCATATGACCGTTGCGGAAAACATCGCCTTCGGCATGGACGTGTCGAAGGTGAAACGCGAGAAGGCCGCGATCCATGCGCGTGTGACGGAACTCTTGCGGCTGGTACGCCTCGAAGGGCTGGGTGACCGGTTTCCGGCGCAGATCTCCGGAGGACAGCGTCAACGTGTTGCGCTTGCCCGTGCGCTCGCGGTCGATCCAAAAGTGCTTCTCCTCGATGAACCTTTTGGCGCGCTTGACGCCAACGTCCGACGCGAGCTTCGCCGTTGGCTGCGCGAGATCCACACCACGCTCGGCATCACGACGCTTTTCGTCACCCATGACCAGGAAGAGGCTCTCGACCTCGCCGATCGCGTCGTGATCTTGAAGGATGGCCACATCGTCCAACAGGGAACGCCGGAGGCGGTCTGCCGCGACCCCAAGTCGGCATTTGTCATGAAGTTCCTGGGCGATGCCAACATGCTCACCGCCGACGTGCGCGACGGCAAGGCCTATGCCGATGGCGCGGTGATCGACGCAACGGGTTTGGCAGATGGCAAGGCCGAACTCTACGCCCGTCCCGGCGATCTTGACTGGGCGCCGAAAGGGGCGGGCATCGCGGCCACGATCAGTCGGGTCATGGACCGGCCGGGCGGTCGCCGGGTGATTGCGACCACTCGCGACGGCGTGCATCTGGAACTCGACCTGGAACCGGAACGCGCCGTGACATCCGGCGACAATGGTTTCGTCACGCTGCGCCGTGCCAAGGTATTTGCCGCGTAGACGGAGCGATCCATGGTCTGATGGTTCATTGCGCCGCCGGTGCGCATGGAGATCCCGTTCCGGCTACTGATCGCGGTTGGCTATCGCGGCCGAGACCCTCGATAGAAGCAAGGCACGGTCATCCGTATCGACGGCTGCCATTGACCTCTTTGCCGACGATCTCGCGAATAATGGTCAGGGTTTCCCTGGCGGCTTTCTTCGGATCCAGGGCCGTATCCGCGACATTGCTTACGAGCCTCGTGATGTCGTGGTCGATATTCTTCTCTGCCCATCGCTTGCCCTTTGCGACCGTAATATAGACGGAGTAGGCGTGATGCGTGGTGCCGGGGCGTTCGCCGATAATGTGGAGGATTCCTCTTAGGCTGTCGGGGTCAGCCTTCGCGTAAAGCATCTCGCCGATGCGGTAGCCGGCCCGAACTCTTCCGCTTGTGACAACGATGTTCTTGTCCCCCACCGAGACACCCGCGTCCGAGAGAAGCCTGCGCATTTCTTCGAGGAAGGGGGCGAGGTGTCCCTCATCCATAATGGCCTTGGCGTTCAGTCCGTCTGAGATGACGATCTGGCCCTTCGGTATGTCATTGCCCCAGAGATCCCGTATTTTCTCAATCTCCGCGGCTGTTTCCGCGCTGATCGTTTCGCCCGTGCTCGGGTGGGCTATGTAATCGTTGCGGTCTCTGGAGAGCGTGCGCACCTGCACGACGTTGGGCACGGCAGCGATGAATTCGGGCGTCAGTTCAGCCCAAAGGGATTGCTTGGCGTCATCGTAGAGGCTCTTCACCTTGGCTGCGAGCGCCGGGTTGAGATCCCAGATTTCCGCTCCGTGACCCGTTGCAAGGTCGACACCTCGCTCTTCGACCTCCCGCATCTTCTCACGGCCCTCGGCATAGACGGCGTCCTTGGTTCTTCCGTCACCTTTGGCGAGTCGGTACTGATAGTAGACCCAGAGAGGATCACCGTAGTTCGCCGTGTATTTGCCATCCTCGCCAATGATCCCAATACGCTTGTAGAATTCCCACATCGCATCGTTGACCTTGAAACCGAACTTTTCTCTGACCCGCACGTGGTCCTGGAACGATGTGGTGAGATAACTCAACATCGGGTCGTTCTTGGTCGGCAGCGCAATTAAATAGGCGGGGTTGGCTGGAAGGACCTGGTCCTGACACCAATCCAGGTCTTCGAGACTGACTGTCATATGCAAGGTCGTGCAGATATCGAGCCCGATGGTGAGCCCATGGAGCTTGCCCATGACCATATCTTCGAGGCAACATCTGACGAGCTGCTCGCGAGTTTTGAAGACCTCCGGACCTATGAAACCCGCGACATCGTTGACGTGAAGCCATGGGCCTCTGGGCTGAACTTTTGCGAGTTCGAGTCCCACCGCCCTGCTGAACCCGTATTTGCGGGCCTCAAGAACCATCATATCGACGCCGTTTGCGACGCCGTTGGTGAATTCCGAGCCTTGCCCGGTTTCGAAGTAGAGGCCGTATCGTTCGCCAGCCTTGGCGCGCGCATACCTCAGGATCTTGTCGTTCGTAATATCGAAGATCTTGTTGCAATCGTCCGTTCCCGCAAGGCTTTGGAACATGGTTGAAACCGTTCCTGGGAAATCCTCGCCGACCTCGCCCTGAACGTCGATGTGCGCGAGCACACACCAGGGGATTACGTCACCGAGCGCAAACGTATCGACGATGTCCTTGAGCGCTCGCTCGACGGTGACGACGCTGTCCACCGTGCTGTCCACCGGATTGGTGCCGATGACGATATCGCCGGTCGCATAGGAAAACGCATCAAACACCTGCCAGACAATGTCTTCGGGGTGGTCTGTGGGGGAATTCGGTTGAATCCGGGCGCCCATATACCCTTTCGCACCCAACTTTGTGCCGGGCATCGGATTGAAAATCTTGTTGCTGACGGAGATGAGCTCCTCATTGCTCATCAGTTTCGGGACGCATCCGATGGTATCGCTGGTCAGCCCAATCATAACAGCTTTGATGTTTTCTTCCGGTTCGTTCAGAAGAAACTCTTTCAGTCGTCCCATCGTCCAGTCTTTGACCTTTTCGAATTGAGCTTGGTCGGTGGTCTGCCAGATCAGGTGCTGCAAGTTGTCCTCAAACAATGGATGCCCGTAGAGGTCCCCGATTTTGGTGTTTGTCAGCAGAGCGCGTGCGTTGCGCCGCGTCGCGTCGTCTTCGGCGCCCACGCCAATCGTTTGGTCCCCCTCCTTGAACTCGTTGGCAGCGCCGATCACCTGCTGGTAGGCCTTTTGATCAAAGCCGCCTTTGATCCTGTTGAGGTAGGTAAAGACATCCTCGTCGCGCCTGATGTCCTCAATCCGGATCGCCTTTTCGCCAGGCGGCGCTGCCGCGGCTCTGTGGCCGGAGGTCGCGAGCGCGGCAGCGGCAGTTCCGGCAATGATCAGGAGGTCTCTTCTGTATACTCCGGATGGTCCGGCATGCTGATGAGAGAACGGGCCCTTCGTCATGGCCACTTCCTTTCTGCAAAAGGTCGGTACCGCGTTGGATTGAACGTTGCAGCGGATCTGTAACCTGCCGCTAATGTCGTGAATTGCACTGAGCGAATCCCTGCCCGGGGTCGGCTTCCGCCCAGTTCTGGATCTGTCGACAAGAGCTCCGACATGGTCAGCCGACAATCAGGAGGATTTGATGGTTACGCCCGTCGTCCGCGAGCGGGACGCTGAGGTCGTGGAGTTCCTCGTCATCCATCATGAGCGTTCGTCGGTGCCCCCGTTTCCTGCTGATCTTGATGCAATAGGTCGCCGATCCAAATCGGAAGTCGACCTCAAAGCCCGGCCAATTGGTCGGCATGCAGGGCTCGATAAAGAGCTGCCCGCCTTGCCGGCGGATGCCGAGGATCGCTTCGAGACCGACGCGGTAGAGCCAGCCGGCCGATCCGGTGTACCAGGTCCATCCACCGCGGCCTGTATGGGGGGCTGCACCGTAGATATCAGCGCTCACGACATAGGGTTCGACCACGTAGCGCTCTGAGTCTTCGGCGGAGAGAGCATGATTGATAGGGTTAAGCATGCTCCAGAGATCAAACGCTCTGTCTCCATCCCCCAACAGTGCGGTTGCCAGTACAACCCATGCGGCCGCATGGGTATATTGACCACCGTTCTCCCGAATTCCCGGAACATAGCCCTTGATGTAGCCCGGCTGCAGAGCTCCTTTGTCGAACGGTGGATCAAATAGGCGGATCAACTTGTCTTCTGGACGAACCAATCGTTCCCAGACCGCCTGCATCGCCTTTGAAGCACGTTCTGCGTCGGCAGAACCCGATATGACGGCCCACGCCTGAGGTATGGCGTCGATCTGACATTCATCGTTCACCGAGGAGCCAAGTGGCGTTCCGTCGTCGAAGTACGCACGGCGGTACCAGGAGCCGTCCCAGGTGTGTGTCTCCAGTGAAACGCGCAGCGCCTCGGCGCGGTCTTCGCACCATGCGCCCCGTTCATTGTCTCCCCTGGCCGTTGCCAACGTGGCGAACGACTTCAGGACCGTCAGGAAGTACCACCCGTTCCAGACGCTTTCGCCCAGGCCTTCCGCGCCCACCTTATTCATGCCGTCGTTCCAGTCGCCTGTCCCCATCAGCGGGAGGCCATGACGACCGGTGCGAAGACCGCGTTCAAGGGCGCGGCAGCAATGTTCATAAAGCGTTGCCGTCTCGGAAGAGATCTCGGGCACGCCGAAGGTCTCCTCCTGCTCGTCCGTAAGGACCGGCGACGAGATGAAAGGCACGCGCTCGCTTAGAAGTGCATAGTCTCCTGTTACCGACACATAGTTTTGGACGACATAGGGGAGAAAATAGAGGTCGTCGGTGATGCGGGTCCGAACACCAACGCCTGTCGGCGGGTGCCACCAGTGTTGAACGTCGCCTTCCGTGAACTGGCGCGCCGCGGCGCGCAGGATGTGCGCACGCGCCTCTTGGGGCGCACAGTGAACCAACGCCAAGACATCCTGCAACTGGTCTCGAAAACCATACGCCCCCCCAGATTGATAAAACCCGGTCCGCGCCCAAACACGGCATACCAGTACCTGGTAAAGCAGCCACCGGTTCATCATGAGGTCAAAGGCTTTATCTGGCGTGCGAACCGTGATCGCACTCAGGGTCTGGTCCCATTGCCGGGTGGCGGCTTCCAGAGAACGCCGTGCGCCGTTCGGCTCGGCATATTCCCGAACGAGCCTGCGGACGTCGTCGCGACTGGTTGCTTGCCCGAGCACGAACACAAGCTCGACGCTCTGGCCAGGCAAGACCGACATCTCGACTGTTAGCGCAGCGCACGGGTCGCGCAAGGCGTTGGTGGATCCGCTCAGCTCGGAGCCGTTCAGCCCCAGGGGCTTTATGACGGAGCCGTTGCGCCCCAGGAACTCGCTGCGATCGCAGGTGAATGATCGTGGGGGTATGCTTGATGCAACGAATGCCAGTCGTCCCGCGAATGGACCTTGCCAGATGTGTCTGGCGATGATCGCGTGTGTCTTGGTGTCATGTTCGCAGGCGATCCGCGCCGAAGCGTCCTCACGCAAGGTTCCGAGCACCCACTCAAGGAAGTAGGTTGCGCTAACCGCGCGCGCTTCGGTTCCCTCATTGCGAATGACAAGCTGGATGATCTTGAGCGGGGCAGAGACGGGAACATGCACCGTCATTTCGTGGTGAAGAGTCCTGCTGGCGCCTTCATAGCGCGTATAGCCCTGCCCATGGCTAATAGTGGTGGACCACGATTGTCCGAGCGGCAGAGGGGTCGGCGTCCAGATCTCTCCGGTGCGATCATCACGCAGATAGACGACCTCGCCCGGAGGGTCTGAAACCGGATCGTTCGACCATGGGGTAAGCCTGTTCAGTTGGCTATTGGCCGCCCAGGTATATCCAAGGCCGCTTTCGCTCGTCATGCAGCCGAATTCGGGGTTGGCGATAACGTTGCACCACGGCGCCGGTGTCACGCGCTGCGCGGCGATCACATATTCACGGCCCTCTTGAGTGAAGCCCCCATGTCCGTTCCAAAAAAGAAGGCCCGTTGGAGTTTCGCCTGGCTGTCCTCGTTGGCGGCGGGAGGTTGTTTCGGGCCGCAACGCAGAGAGTGGAACGCTTGTCCTCGGCGCGATCTGAGCGCCAAGCGACCCAAGGCTAGAAGCAAGGACGACACGCGCGGCGGCAACGATCGTCGCAATCGCGGTGCTGGGAAGTTTGGCGCCACAAAGGGCGTGAATTCCACCCGGTTTATCGAGGAGTTCTTCGTGCTGGCTTTCTGCGACCTGTTCGCGCAATCGTGCAGTCTCATCTGCACCACTCTCATCGAGCAGAAGAAGGTCGAAGGCGAGGCCATGCCCGGTCAGGAATGTATGCGCATCAAGGGCATCCCGGAGAAGCGAATTTCTGCCTTTTTGGTCGAGCCGCAGCAGCAGGATTGGAAGTTCGCCGCTGACCCCGTTCGACCACAACACGCCGATCTCCAGGGGCGGCTCACCATGGACGCCGCCATTCCGAAGGTCAGGATTCGAACGGGCCAAGGCTCCTGCGAGTTGATAGTAGTCGGCCACCTTGTCGGCCGTAAACATGAAGGTGGCGGCCGCATTGGTGTAGCTTTCCATCGCGAGCGACAGTGCCCGACCTGCCGCCGCGATGTCAGAAAACCGCCTCGCAATCGCCAGTGCAGCATTTTCTCCCTCAGACGCACCCGTCACGAAAGCGAGTTGCGCAGTCTCGGAGGGTTCCAAAACCACAACCCTGCGCAAGCTGAAGATCGGATCAAGGACAGGGCCCGTCGTCGCTGAAAGGCTTTGGCCGGTCTCAAGGGCGCCGGGGTTCGATGGCGTTCCCCCTCGGCCAAGAAATCGGTAGCGATCTGTCTCGTACTCGACCGAAGGACCGCCGCTTTGGCTTGACGCCGAAACGTGCACCGCAAAGCTCGGCTTGTCCAAGGCACTGCGCGGCCGTCGCCTTGCGAACAGCGCAGTCGTTTCCGGGTCAAACCAGGTTTCGACAAAAAGCTTGGCGAACGCGGGATGCGCACTGTCGCCGCGGCGACCGTTCAGGCAGACTTCGCAGTAGCTCGTTACAGCAAGTTTCCTTGTCGCAGTTCCCCTGTTGACGAACTGAAGCAAGCGCACTTCGGCATCGCAATCGACCGCGACGCATATCTGCGAGCTGATTTCGATATCGTTGACCGCACACAGAAACTCTGCGCGGTCGCCATGAAAGGCACGCTCGTATTTTGCGTCCGGCCGCCGGATCGGCTGCCCGGCGACCGACCAGACATCATCGCTGTCGAGATCCCGGATGTAGAAGAACTGGCCCCAGCAATCGCGCGTAACATCCTCTCGCCAACGCGTGACATCGAGGCCGCGCCAGCTTGCGTATCCTGACCCATTCTCTGTGAGGAGCACATGATAGCTACCGTTCGAAAGCAGGGCGGTTTCGGCAGCCGAGCCCGTTCGATGCGGGGAAGCCAGATTTTCAGTTTTTTCAATCGACCGGGCCATCGCGGGATCCCTCAAATCGACAGCAGCTTGCTTCAAGTCAGAGGTCGGTCCATTGATGTTGTTCGGGTAAGGCCATCTGAGCCTCCCGTGCAACTAGACCTGTCTTGAAATTCCTCCGGGTGGCCCGGTGTGCAAGTCAGTGCAGCCGCATGACGATACGGCCGTCGATCTTGCCTGCCTCCATCCGATGGAAGATCTCATTGATGTTCTCAAGGCGATCCCAGGAGAAATGCGGCTTCACTTTTCCTTCCGCGGCAAACACCAGTGACTCTTCCAGATCCTGACGTGTGCCGACGATCGATCCGCGCACGGTGATGCGTTTCAGGACCGTTTCGAAGACGGGCAGGGACATCATTCCTGGAGGAAGGCCGACCAGTGCCATCGTCCCTTTCGACCGCATGAAGCCGAAGGCTTGTTCCATCGCGGCGGGAGATACCGCGGTCACAAGGACACCATGCACGCCGCCATTGGTTGCTTGTGTCACCTGCTCGATAGCATCTTTGGCCTTGCCGTTGACTGCGATGTCGGCACCGAGCTGTTTTGCCAGCGCCAGCTTTTCCTCGAAAATGTCCGCGGCGACGACGTTCATGCCCATCGCCTTGGCATACTGTACGGCCATGTGGCCCAGACCGCCGACACCTGAGATGGCCACCCACTCCCCGGGACGGACCTCGGTTTCCTTCAAACCCTTGTAAACGGTAACCCCCGCGCAAAGGACTGGTGCGGCTGCACCGAATTCCAGTTTATCTGGAACGCTGCCGACGAAATCCGGGTCCGCCAGTCCGAACTCTGCGAAGGTTCCATTCACGGAGTAGCCTGTGTTGGACTGCGAGGCGCACAGTGTTTCCCAACCGGTCCGGCAGTAAGGGCAATAACCACAGGCGGTGTGCAGCCAAGGCACTCCAACCCTATCGCCTTCCTTCACCCTTTTCACGCCGGCTCCGACCGCTGAGACGAAGCCAACGCCCTCATGTCCGGGTACAAAAGGCGGTGATGGCTTTACCGGCCAGTCGCCATTGGCCGCGTGGAGATCCGTGTGGCACACGCCTGTCGCCTCGTACTTGACCAGTATCTGTCCTGCTCCGGGTGTCGGAACGGCCATTTCTTCAATGGTGAGCGGAGCGCGGAACTGTCGAACGACAGCCGCCTTCATCGTCTTTGCCATTTCCATGCTCCTCCAGCTTGTATGACTTCGACGTATTTCGTGGGCAGTAGTGCCAGTACTGGCTATTGCGGATACGAATCCGAGTTGCTTTTAACTACGCCGCGGCGCTGCGGACGCTCCGGCGAGCATCCGTGCGGTTCTTCCCCGCCGCTGATAAGATCCGCGAGCGGGCTTTCGTCGCCAACAACGGGGAGGCCACTGACGTGGTCGTCCAATATAATTCCAGGTTGCCTGTCTGACCGCTGTTGTCAGGCGAAAGCTTGACGACAACTGTCGTCACCAGTTCTTTGGCGCCATATGAATCTAACTTCGGCGAGAGGCATACCGTCATTAGCGGAGCGAATTTTAAACCTGTTGTCCTGGTTCGACAACCGGCTCTGCAACTTGCGACCGTTGTTGATCGCCGGCGCATACTTCCGCCACGCTCGATCTTCATGCACCTTTGTCGCCGTTTGGCGCAGTCGGCGTTGTTTGGGAAGTAGCGACGGTTTAAATGCGCGGAGCGCCAGCCTCGGCGCCTGCGGGACAGAATGTTACACCGCCCCCGGTTTGACCCGCTCTGTCAGCCGCGCCAGCAGCGCTACCACTTCGGCCTGCAGATCCAGACAGGTTTGCTGATGCTCCGATACTTGCTTCTCGCGGCGTGGAAGTTCCCGCAAAAGGGTGTCGAGTGTCATCGACTCGCGGGCATAGGCCTCGAACAGATCGTAGAGTTCATGGTTCTTTGTGATGCGCAGAAGTTCGCGATGCCGTGGAAGCACCAACGCAAGGCGAGCCCGGCCGAGTTGTACCAAACCCATATCGTTTCATGTCCTTTGCTCTGACCTGTGGTCCGTCTGGTACCTAACCCAGGTCTTCTCCTGCGGTCCGGCGCGTGAAAGCACCGGAGGAACAGGAAACGCTGCGAGAACGAGGACGGTTCCCGATGATGTGTGGGCAGGGGCAAAGTGTCGGGGAAGAGCTTTAAGCCGTCGATCGTCGCGCGTTCGAGCGGCGACTGGGACGCCCAGCCTTGCCGTGTTTTCCGGGCACACGCCTCGTCAGATCGCCCGGCTTTTGCCGTCGATGGTCGAGCTTCTTTGGACCTGAAAGGCCACGCCGCCATCGAAGCTCCTGGTGCGAATGTCGCGGCCGAGGCTTGCTGCCGCCGGCGACAGACGAAGGCGGGTCGGCGAGACTCCGACCGTCTGTCGACCAGGCGGGGATGCTGTCCTTGGGGTTAGTCAATAAGTAATTGAAATATAAAGAATTAGGCGATTTTTGCATGGAGTTCTGCCCAAATTGAATTGGTCAGTTGAGGCAAATTGCACCAATGTCGCGTGCCAACGACACGACGGCCAGCCAGAAGCGCCTCTCCTATGACCCGTATCGACTTTGCCTCCCGCGCGGCCGCCGAGACCACGCCGGTTCTGAACGCGCTCTGCGTGGCCACTGAGACGCCGACTCGAAACGGTCGCGTCGACTCCGCTCTTGCCGATTGACTGAAGGAGAACGCACCCGTGAAGGTCTTCATTTCCGCCGACATCGAAGGCACTGCCGGCATCGCGCATTGGGACGAGGCCGAGCGCACCCACGCCGACTGGGCCGAATTCCGCGCCCTGATGACCGCCGAGGTGGTTGCTGCCTGCGAAGGTGCGCGCGCCGCCGGCGTGACCGAAGTGGTGGTGAAAGACGCCCATGACAGCGGCCGCAACCTCATTCTCGACCGTCTGCCGGACTACGTCCGCATCGTGCGCGGCTGGTCCGGTCATCCCGATGCCATGATGTTCGGCCTCGATGCCGGCTTCGCCGCGGCGATCTATACGGGCTATCACTCCAAGGCCGGCAGCGAGGACAATCCGCTCGCCCATACCTCCACCATGCGCATCTCGCGTCTGCTCCTCAATGGCGAGGTCGCCTCCGAGTTCACCGTCAACGCGCTCTGTGCGGCCGGTTACGGCGTCCCGTCGGTCTTCCTTGCCGGTGATGCGGGCATTTGCTCTGAGGCGCAGGCGATGGTGCCGGGGCTGAAAGCGGTGGAAACGCTGGAAGGCAAAGGTCGTTCCGCGACCTCGATCTCTCCGGCCTGGTCGCGCCGACTCATCCGCGAAGGCGTAGCGGAGGCGCTTTCCGGTGATTTCGCGCAGGTCCTGCCCAATAGGGCCGAGCGCTACGAGGTGGTGATCGAGTTCAACAATCCGACGGATGCCTATCGTGCCGGCTGGTATCCCGGTGCCTATGCGCACGGCCCTCGCGCAGTCGCCTTCAAACACGCGGATTTTGCGGAAATCCTGCGGGCACTGGTCTTCCTGAAGGCCTGATCAGGCGGGCTCGCGTTCCAGCAGCAGCTTTGCCGTTTGCCAGAGGTCTTCGACCCTGCGGCTGCGCGTCGCGGCGTGACGATAGAGGCGTATTTCGAGGTCGAGATTCCAGCCCGTATCCGCGGACGCCGGCACGAGGCCTCCGGTCTCGATCACGTCGCGTGCGAGGCTCTCCGGTAGCCAGCACACGCCTGCACCTGTCACCGCCATGTTCATCAGCCCGGCGCTGATCGTGTTCTCGTGCACCGTTCGGCGCCGGAAGGCCGGGCGACGGAGCATGAGGCGTGACAGGGCGACACCGAAAAACGAGTTGAATCCGTAGCTCAGATAGGGAATGGCGAGCCGCGGCTGTGCGACGGCGCGGTCGAGAATATGCAGCCCTGGCTGTGTGCTCCCGGCCATGGAAACGTTTGCGGCGGCAAGCGGGATCAGCCGGTCATGCGCGATCGTCAGCGAGGAGAACTGTCCGCGGTCGAGATGGAACGGCACCTCCGAATGGGCGTAGGTCAGGAAGAAATCCGCCTCGTCGCCGATAAGGGCGTCAAGATTGGCTTCGATGCCGCCGCGGTCCGGCATCAGCGAGGTGCTGAAGGCGCCGCCGGCTTTTTCCAGGAGTTTGAGCCAGCGCGGGAAGATCGTTACCGTCAGCGTATGGAGCGCGGCGAAGCGGACGAGGCCTTCTTCGTGAGACGGCCGTAGCGACTCACGCGCCGCGTAAAAAGTCCGGATTGCCTCCTGCGCGATAGGGAGGAAATTGCGACCTGCCGACGTCAGTTCCGCCGGCATGGTGGCCCTGCTGATCAGCGTTGCGCCGAGCCAAGCCTCGAGCTGTTTGATACGGCGGCTGAAGGCCGGCTGGGTCACGTTGCGCAGCTCGGCGGCACGCGAAAAGCTCGACGTGTCGGCGAGCGTCACGAAGTCCTCCAGCCACTTGATCTCCATGCCCAGCTCCTTGTGCGCGAGAGTTGTGGGGGATCATAAGTTGTTAGAAAGAAATCGCTATGCCGATATTGCATCGGCTTTTGCTAAAAGCGAATTGGCCAAATCCAATCAAACCTTTCACGTTGCGCCCAAGGCAAACAGTTCTGATTTCACGGCGGCGGAGGCGGCCGCGAAGCCAGGCTGATAACAAAAGGGGGATTGTTAATGGCCTGGCAACTTCACGCCGATCTCATCCTGCACAATGGTCGAATCTGGCGGGGACGGGAGGAGGGGATCAGCGAGGCTCTCGCCATCTGGCAAGGCAAGGTTCTGGCCACCGGCAGTGACGACGATATGCTGAGCCTCAAGGGACCGCGCACCGAGGTCATCGACCTTGAAGGCCGTTTCGCCAGCCCCGGCCTCATCGACAACCACCTGCACCTCATCTCCACCGGTATCACCATGGGTTGGGTCGATGCGACGCCTGCCGCCGCGCCGACGCTTGCCGTCTTGCTGGAGAAGCTTGCCGAACGCGCTGCCGCCACGCCGAAGGGAAGCTGGGTACGGGCGCGCGGCTATGATCAGGTCAAGCTCGATGTCGGCCGACATCCGACCCGCGAGGAGCTCGACCGCGCAGTGCCGGATCATCCCGTGCTGTTGACCCGCGCCTGCGGTCATGTCGCCATCGCGAATTCGCAGGCACTGAGGCTGGCCGATGTTACCGAGGCGACGCCGGTGCCGGAGGGCGGCGTGATTGGCACCACTGACGGCCGTCTCAACGGCTTCCTCGCCGAAAACGCGCAGAACCTCATCAAGGCCGCCATGCCCGAGGTGACGACGGAGGAATTGATCGACGGCATCGAGCGGGCGGGGCGCTATCTTCTCTCGCTCGGTATCACAAGTTGCATGGATGCGGCGGTCGGCCAACTCGCCGGCTTTGCCGAAATTCAGGCCTATGAGATGGCCAAGCTTTCCGGCCGCCTGCCGGTGCGTGTCTGGCTGACGCTGCTCGGCGATCCCGGTGTCTCGATAGTCGAGGACTGTTGGCGTGCAGGGCTCATTTCCGGCGCGGGCGACGACATGTTGCGCGTCGGCGCGGTGAAGATCTTTCTCGATGGCTCGGCCGGCGGGCGCACCGCCTGGATGACGAAACCCTATCTGGGTGAGCCCGACAATATCGGCGTGCAGATGCTGCCAGATGCGGACGTCGATGCGATCGTCAAGTCCTGCCACGACCGGGGCTATCAGATGGCCTGCCACGCCATCGGTGACGGCGCCATCGAGCAGCTTGTCACCGCCTATGAAAAAGCGCTTGCCGCCAATCCCGATCCGGACCGGCGTCATCGCATCGAGCATTGCGGCTTCTCGACGCCCGAGCAAGATCAGCGCATGAAGGCTGCCGGCATCCTTCCCGCTCCGCAAATGGCCTTCATCCACGACTTCGGCGACAGCTACGTTTCCGTACTTGGCGAAGAGCGTGGCAAGGCCTCCTACCAGATCGGCACCTGGATGCGCATGGGCCTCAAGCCCTCAACCGGCTCGGATTCTCCTGTCTGCTCGCCCGATCCCTTCCCGAACCTGCACGCCATGATCACGCGCAAAACTGGCAAGGGTACCGTGATGGTGGAGGCGGAGAAGCTCACCCGCGAGGAGGCCTTGCAGGCCTATACGGAATACGGCGCCTATTCGCAAAAAGCCGAGGACGTGAAGGGCAAGCTGGTGCCGGGCCAATGGGCCGACATCGCAGTCTTCGACAACGACCTCTTGGAGGCGCCGGCGGACACCATCCTGTCAGGCACGCGCTGCCTGATGACCCTGCTTGCAGGCCGCGTCGTGCATGACGCGCGCTGACGGCCTGCCGGACTGATCGACGCAAAGCCGAAAACGGCACGAGAGGGAGAACAGCATGCTGAAAAGATTGACACTGGCCGCAATGCTCAGCCTGGGCGTGGCTACCGGGGCGCTGGCCGCCGGCGAGCGCCATGGCGGCACGCTCGTCTTCACTGCACCCTATGGCTCGAGCTTTGCCACGCTCGACGTGCAGGCAAGCCCGAACACGCAGGAAGAATTCATCACCCAGGCGATCCACCGCGCGCTCTACAGCTGGGACTCGATCCAGAACAAGCCGGTGCTGGAATTGGCAAGCTCGGAAGAGGTCTCCGCAGACGGCACGGTGCACACCTATCACCTGCGCGACAATGCCGTCTTCCACAACGGCAAGCCGCTGACGGCCGATGACATCATCTACAGCTACAAGCGCATCGCCAATCCGAAGAACGCATTCCCGGGCGCCAGCTACATTGCCGTCATCAAAGGCGCGGAAGAATACATCGCCGGCAAGGCTGAGGAGATCTCCGGTCTCAAGAAGATCGATGACCACACGCTGGAGATCACCTATACCGGACCGCTCAATCCAGGCTTCCCGCTGATGCAGAACACGACGGTGATCTATCCGTCGAATGTCGCGGATGAAACGAGCTTCGCCAAGACCCCCGTCGGCCTCGGCGCCTTTGTCTTCAAGGAGCATGTGCCGGGTTCGCAGGTCGTCGTCGAGAAGTTCGACAAGTATTACGAAGAGGGCAAGCCCTATCTCGACCGCATCAATATCGTGTTGATGGCCGAAGACGCGGCCCGCGACGTCGCCTTCCGCAACAAGGAAATCGATGTCTCCATCCTCGGGCCCACCCAGTACCAGGCCTATCAGGGCGACGATGCCTTGAAGGATCACCTGCTCGAAGTCGCCGAGGTCTATACGCGCAATATCGGCTTTAATCCCGCCTTCGAACCGTTCAAGGACAAGCGGGTACGTCAGGCGATCAACCACGCGATCAATGCGCCGCTGATCATCGAACGTCTCGTGAAGAACAAGGCATATCCTGCCTCCGGCTGGCTGCCGATTTCCTCGCCTGCCTTCGACAAGGACAAGGCGCCCTATGCCTTTGATCCGGAAAAGGCGAAAGCCCTCCTGGCGGAAGCCGGCTATGCCGACGGCTTCGAGTTCGAAGTGACGGCAAGCCCGAATGAAAGCTGGGGCGTGCCGATCGTCGAAGCGATCCTGCCGATGCTGAAAAAGGTGGGCATCACCGTAAAGCCGAAACCCGTCGAAAGCTCCGCGCTCGGCGACGCCGTGACGTCGAACAACTTCCAGGCCTTTATCTGGTCGAACCTCTCCGGTCCCGATCCGTTGAACGCACTGCGCTGCTACTATTCCAAGACGCAGCAGTCGGCCTGCAACTACGCGAGCTATGCGAGCCCGGAGTTCGACAAGCTCTATGAGGCGGCCCAGCAGGAACGCGACCCGGCCAAGCAGAACGACCTGCTGCGCCAGGCCAACAACATCGTGCAGGACGACGCGCCGGTCTGGTTCTTCAACTACAACAAGGCGGTCATGGCCTATCAGCCGTGGATCCACGGCCTTGTTCCGAACGCAACCGAACTGGCGGTCCAGCCCTATGACGAGATCTGGATCGACGAAACGGCGCCGGATGGGCGCAAGTAAGGCCTGAGAGGTTCGGGGGCGGCTTCGGTCGCCCCGCACAACAGTTGTCGCACCCGTCCGGGTGGCCAAAATGGAACCGCTCATGCTTCGTTTTACCCTGCGCCGCATCCTGCAGGTCGTCCCGACGATCGTCGTGGTGGCGCTCCTTATCTTCGTCATCTTCTCCGTCGTGCCCGGCACCTTCGCGGCCAGCCTCTTTGCGGATGGCAAGCGCGCTGCCGATCCGCAAATGATTGCGCGCCTCAACGAGGAGTTCGGGCTGAACAAGCCGCTGGTGGAGCGCTTCGTGACCTATGTCACGGATCTTGCGCAGTTCGACCTCGGCACCAGTTTCCGCACGCGCCAGCCCGTCATCGACCTCATCAACGACCGCATGGGCGCTTCGCTGCAGCTTGCCGTCGCCGCCATGATCTTTGCCATTGTCGTCGGTGTGCCGCTCGGCTTTCTCGCCGCGCTTAGGCCGGGTTCGATCCTCGATACGGTGACGATGGTCGGCGCGGTCTCGGGGCTCTCCATGCCGCAATTCTGGCTCGGCCTGTTGATGATGTATCTCTTCGCCCTGCAACTGAACTGGCTGCCCAGTTTCGGCTATGGCGACGGCTCGTTGCAGAACCTCGTCCTTCCTGCCGTGACACTTGGCGTCACACCGCTGGCGCTGCTTGCGCGAACCACCCGGGCGGGCGTGCTCGACGTACTGAACGCCGATTTCATCCGCACCGCCCATTCCAAGGGCATGAGCGAGGTGAAGGTGGTCCGCTGGCACGTGGCCCGCAATGCGCTGGTGCTGATCGTCACGACGGTCGGCCTGCAGTTCGGCTCGCTGATCGGCCAGGCCGTCGTCATCGAAAAGCTCTTCGCCTGGCCGGGAATCGGCTCGCTCCTGGTCGATAGCGTGGCGATCCGCGATATTCCCGTGGTCCAGGGCACGATCCTCATCATCGTACTTTGGTTCCTGATCATCAATACCGCCGTCGATCTGGTCTATGCCGCGATCGATCCGCGTATCAAGCAGGAGTGACGCGCGTGCGCCTCGGCTTCAATTTTTGGCTCGGTGCGACGCTGACAGCGCTGGTCATCCTCGCCGGTATCCTTGCCCACTGGATTGCACCCTTCGACCCGGTGCTCGATGCGGACCTGATGAATTCCGAACTGCCGCCGGACGCCACCTTCTGGTTCGGCACGGACGGGCAGGGACGCGACGTCTATACTCGCATTCTCTACGGCGCGCAGATCTCTCTGACCGTCGGCATCGTTTCGCAGGTTATCAATTCCATCATCGGCGTCACCCTCGGCATGACAGCTGGTTATTGGGGCGGCTGGTGGGACGATCTGGTGAACGGACTGACCAACGTCATGCTTGCCATCCCGTCTCTGATCTTCGCGCTCGCCGTGATGGCCGTGCTCGGTCCCGGTCTGCCATCCCTCCTGATCGCGCTCGGCCTCACCAACTGGAGCTGGACCTGCCGCATTGCCCGGTCCTCGACGCTGTCCTTGAAATCGCAGGGCTACGTGCAGGCGGCACAGACGCTCGGCTATGGTGACCTGCGCATCATGTTCACGCAGATCCTGCCCAACATGATGGGACCGATCCTCGTCATGGCGACGCTCGGCATGGGGTCGGCGGTGCTGTCGGAAGCCGCACTCTCCTTCCTTGGGCTGGGCATCCAGCCGCCGTTCCCGAGCTGGGGCTCGATGCTGACCGATGCGCGCCAACTCATCCAGCTTGCGCCCTGGGCTGCACTCTTCCCCGGCCTTGCCATCTTCCTCTCGGTGCTCGGCTTCAACCTACTCGGCGACGGCCTGCGCGACAGCCTCGACCCGCATATGAGGACGCGCAAGCCATGACCATGCCGCTTCTCGATATCAGGGATCTGCGCCTCGGCGTTTCGCTCGGCCGCTCCGTCCACCATCCGCTGCTCAAGGGCGTCTCCTTCCAGATCATGCCCGGCGAAGCCTATGGTCTCGTCGGCGAATCCGGTTCGGGCAAATCGGTCACGTCGCTTGCGGTCATGGGGCTCTTGAAAAGGCCGCTTGCCGTTTCCGGCGGCGAGATAGTGTTCAAGGGGCAGAACCTGCTGGCGCTGCCGAAGCGCGAGATGCGGCGCCTGCGTGGCAACCGCATCGCCATGATCTTCCAGGAGCCGATGACCGCGCTGAACCCGCTTTCGACCGTCGGCCGGCAGATCGCCGAAATGTTCGTGCTGCACCAGGGAAAAAGTTGGGCGGAAGCCGAAAAGCTCGCCGTCGAGGCGCTTGGCAACGTGCGCGTACCGAACCCCGATCGCCGCGCCAAGAACTATCCGCATCAGATGTCCGGGGGCTTGCGCCAGCGCGTAATGATCGCCATGGCACTTGCCTGCAGCCCGGATCTGCTCATCGCCGACGAGCCGACGACGGCGCTCGATGTCACCGTCCAGGCCGAGGTGCTGCGCCTCATCAAGGAGCTCTGCGCGGCGCGTGGCACAGCTGTCCTCTTCATCAGCCACGACCTCGGCGTCATCGCCAGCATCTGCCAGCGCGTCGGTGTGATGTATTCGGGGTGCCTGGTCGAAGAGAACGAGACGCGGGCACTCTTCGAAAATCCGAGGCATGAATATACCCGCGGCCTGCTCGGCGCCCTGCCGCGCCTTGGCAGCCGCAGCGAACACGGCCGGCAGCGGCTCGTCGACATCGACAGCATCATCGCCGATCGCTCGAAGCTGACCGAGAGCCGCTTCATCGCGCCGCGCGAACTCGAAGGGAGCCAGCCATGACCGCCCCGTTGCTGCAGGTGGACGATCTGCACGTTCGCTTCCCCATTTCCGGCGGCGGCCTGCTCGGCGCCGGGCGGCGCACGCTTCACGCCGTCAACGGCATCAGCTTCGAGCTCGCCAAGGGCGAATGCCTGTCGATCGTCGGCGAATCTGGCTGCGGCAAATCGACGACAGCGCTCTCCATCCTCGGCCTTCAGGAGCCGACCGCAGGCATGATCCGCTATCGCGGTCAGCCGCTCTCCGGCCCCGGCGCCCCTGGCCGGATGGAGAGAGCGAAGGCGGTGCAGATGGTGTTCCAGGATCCCTACGCCTCACTCAACCCACGCCAGTCCGTGCGCACATCGCTGGCGGCGCCGCTGCGCCTGCACGGCATTACCGCCACTTCGGAAATCGACGGCCGCATCGAGGCGATGCTGAAGAATGTCGGTTTGACGCCTGAACAGGCGGGGCGCTATCCGCACGAATTCTCCGGCGGCCAGCGCCAGCGCATCGGCATTGCCCGCGCGCTGATCCTCGAACCTGAGATCGTCGTGCTCGACGAGCCGGTCTCTGCCCTCGACGTATCGATCCGCGCGCAGATCATCAACCTCCTGCTCGACCTTCAGGAAAAGCTCGGTCTCTCCTATCTGATGATCAGCCACGACCTCAGCGTGGTCGAGCACATGAGCGACCGGGTGCTGGTCATGTATTTCGGCGAGATCGTGGAAGAGGGCGGTTGGCGCGAGATTTTCGAAGCCCCCACCCATCCCTATACGCAGCGGTTGATCGCCGCCATTCCCGACCCGGATGCAGCGCTGAGCCCGCCGGCAAAGCAGGATCGTTTTGCCGCCATGCCGCAGCTTGCCGGCCGCCGCTTCGTTTCCGACGGCAGCATGGCGCCGGATGTCTTTACTGCCCCCGCGCGATCCGAATTGATCGAAATCGCCGGGAACCATAGGGTCCGGATGGCTTTGGCCTAGCCTGTGGAGCGCGGTCGGCAAACTCCCGTTCGAAGGTAGAGGCGGCGTCGGCTCGAAAACGACTATCCGCGCGATCCGGATGGGATAAATATGCGTAGAACTTCCAGAATTCAGGATGAACCAATGAGCCGCCTGCCGAAGATCGCTGTGATCATGGACGAAAACACCAGCTCAGGGGGCGGACGCTATGATACCTCGAAGAATTACTTCTCTGCGCTCCGCCGCGCGGGCGCCTTCGCCTTCGGTATTCCCTACATCCCTGACATGGTCGGCCAGGTCATCGAGGAGTTCGACGGGTTCCTGAGCGTCGGCGGCCGTATCAACTTTCCGAAGGATTGGTACGTCGAAGGGGACCAATCCCAGTACCCGCCCTCGGATCGTCTTGCCGTCGATATGGCATTGATGGAAGGGTTTCTTGCGCGTGACAAGCCTGTGCTTGGCATCTGCAATGGCATGCAAATGCTTGGATGCCTCAACGGCTGCCGGATGGTTTCGGATGTCCATTCTTCGTGGCCGGAAGCCCTCATTCACGATCAGGGAAATTTTTCACATGAGGTGCGCGCCGTCGCCGGCACGAGAATGGCCGATATTTTCGGTGCCGAAACGTTCGCCGTGAACACGTTTCATCGAGAGGCCATTGTGGAGGTATCCAGCACCGTAACCGTTACGGCTCGGGCACCGGATGGAGTCGTCGAGGCGATCGAGATCGGCGCGCAGTCTTTTGCCATGGGCCTTCAATGGCATCCGGAGTTGCTGGATGCCGAAAGCCATCCGGGCGCCCGCGTATTTGACGCATTCGCGGAAGCCGCAAGCCGTCGATCCCGCTGAGCGCGATTATCTCAATCCGATCGCGAAGGCAGCGTCCGTTCGCATGTTCAGCAGTCATGGCCGCTGTAGCGAAGCAGTTCCGGGACGCGCAGGGCCAAGACCGTGAGTGATAGGACCAACAGGGTCCCGCTGATCAGTGCCACATTGGCGATACCGACGATTTCTGCCGCGGCGCCAAGCACCAGGCTCGAGACCGGCATCACGCCAATGGTCAATTCCTGAATGCCCATCACGCGTCCCTGCACGTGCGGTTCTGTCATCATCAGCATGAGCGTGGTCTGCAGGACACCGAACGGCGACGCCGACAATCCGATGAGCCCCATGAGAACAAACGAAAGAGGCATTGACGACGACAATGCGAAGGTCGCCCAGAGACCGCCCCAGATCGCCGTACCAATCAGGAAGAGGCCGCCCTTGTAGCGGAAGTCTCCGAGACTGGCGATGACGAGAGCGCCGGCCAGGCTGCCGGTGCCCGCGCATGCCAGGAGCCAGCCCAGCCCCGTTGGCGTCAGATCCAGATGCTCCTTCGCGATAACAGGCATGAAGCCCTGGTAGATCGGCCACAACAGGATATTCGCCAGGAACGTGACCCCCAGGACAGACCTGAGAAGGACGTTCTCGGAAATCGTACGAAAGCCTGCCGCCACGAGGCTCACGAGCTCTTCTTCTCGAACGGGTTGACGCCTGCACTTCAGCTTCCTCATCGGCCAGAGCGCCATGAACGAAACGAGGTACCAGCCTGCCGAGATGGCAAGTGCAGATGCAGCGCCGAAGGCGACGATCATCGCTCCCCCAAGCGCCGGCCCGATCATCTGCGTCATGCTCAGCACAAGCGAGTTCAGAGCATTCGCGTTGCTGAGCCTCTCGCGATCGACGAGATCGGCGACCAGCGCGAAACGTGCCGGCTGGGAAGGAGATTGCGCCAGGCCAATGCAGAAGCCACCAAAGACCAGGCCCCAGAAGGATATCTTGTCCAGCGCGACGAGAAGCGCAATCGCGCTGAGCACCGTAAAGGCCCAGCCGGACGCAGCCAATAGGAGCCTGGGCCGGTCGAAGCGGTCCGAGACCACGCCTGCGAGAGGGCCGAGCATCATCGGTCCCAGTCTCGCCGCCGTGAACAGGGCGACGGAAAACTCCGAACGGGTGGTGTCAAACACCAGCCAGCCGAGCACGAGCGTCTGCGTCCACACGCCCGCGAAGAAGAAGAGATTGGATATCCAGAGCCGTCGATATCCAGGATAAAGGAGAAGAGACGACGCGATCCTGGCCAGGAAACCGGCATGAGATGCGCATGAGCTGCATGAGGAGGAGCGCTCGCTTGGGATGGTATCACAACGCACTGCGCCTTCGCGTTCTTGCATGTCCATTGCACCTTCCCAGGCAGCCGTTCGCCTCGGGCTAAATCTCTTCGAGGGGCAGCTTCTCGTTGCGGCGTCTGGGGTGCCAATGCGATGTTCGCCGCTGCCGCATTGCGCAATTCGCGACAAGAGCGCGATATGGTCTCGTCTATAGGGAGGTTCTTGATCGATCGGAAATTAAGAAAACCGATGGAAACCATTGTGTTAGCGAATGGAACAGGCCCCGCTTCAAGGCTTCTCGGGCCGGCTCCGGTGGAGCGTGGTCATCGTTCCGCAGTGAAACCCGAACTTTTCCCTTTGCATGCAGGTTGTATACAAGATAATAAATTCAATGCATTCAATCGTGGCGTTACGCGTGATCTGGATTGCCTTAGGATCGCACGGCGACGAGCTTTCATCCTCGCCCGGCAACCGGCTCCAGCGCATTCGGGGGACGAATGAACCGTTATCCCATGTTCAATCCCCAGCTGTTGCTCAGCTTTGTCGCCATTTGCGAAAGCAACAGCTTCACCCGCGCTGCCGAGCGGGTAAACCTTTCCCAATCGACAGTCAGCCAGCAAATTCGCCGGCTGGAAGAAATGCTCGGGAAAGCGCTTTTCGAGCGCTCATCGCATCTGGTGCAACTGACGGAAGAGGGCGTCAAGTTGCTGAGCTATGCACGGCGCATCATCGCGTTGAACGAAGAGGCGCATGATGCCTTGGCTGGTCCCTGGCGCGACGGCGTGCTCCGCTTGGGAATGCCTGAGGATTTCACGGTGCCGACGGTCGACCTGCTGGCGTCGTTCAATAGCCAGCACCCACACTTGCGATTGGATGTCACCAGCGGCCTGAGCGCGGATCTGCAACTTGCCTACCGGGAGGGAGAGCTCGATCTCATTCTCGTCAAGCAGCGCCGCAAGCAATTGCCGCGCGCCGCGAGACCCGAGCCGCTGCTGTGGTTGGACAGCGTCGTGCGTCCGGCGATCGAACAATTGCCGGTGCCGCTGGCAGTGTTTCCGCTCAACGGTCTCTACCGCGAGGAATTGTGCCAGGCGCTCGACAGTCTTGGAATACGCTGGCGCATTAGCTACAGCAGCGCCAGTCTCGCGGCTCTCGCCGCCGCTTCCGCTGCCGGTCTTGGCGTCAGTCTGTTGCCCGCGAGCTGCAGGCTGCCTTCCCATCGCGTGCTAGGTGCTGCCGAGCGCATGCCGCCTGTCGATGACTTCGAGCTGGCTCTCTTTTATCGCGACAACGCCAGTGCCGCCACGCTCGCGCTGGCGGAGCGCCTTATCGAGTATTGTGGCCTGAGGCGGTCGTAGACGGAAGGCGTCTCCGCCCTCCCGTCATTTGCAATCACTACGAAGCTGCCCGCATGCATTGGCAAATCGAATAGCCAGCATTGGCAAATGTCGCTGCCATGCCGTGACGCTGTTCGGTAGATTGCCGACCCGAATAACTATCCATGATGAGGCAATGATGTTGGAACAGATGCTACCGCAAAGCCGCAGGACCTTTCTCAGCCGAACCGGGACGCTCACCACCGCTTGCGCTGTCGCTGGCTTTGCTGGCGGAGCGGTTCGCGAGGCATCGGCCGGCGCCGGCGACAGCACCGGTGAGACGAATACCAAGACGCTCGCGGATCGCCACTACGTTTTGACCGGCGTGCGGTTGGAGGAGGGGTTTGAGCGCGACGGCGATATCGTCGTCGCCACGCGGACTGCGCTCTACGCGTTGGAGATCAAGGACGGCGCGATCGTCGCCCTGCATCCGGAAAAGGCGACCTTGCCCGAAGGTGTGCCGCAGTATCACGCTCATGGCCAGCTTTTGTTGCCGGCGATGCGCGACATGCACATCCATCTGGACAAGACGTTCTATGGCGGCCCTTGGCAGGCGCCGCGCCCGCGTCAGGGCAAAACCATCATGGATATGATCGCGCTCGAGGAGAAGCTGCTTCCTCAGTTGCTGCCGACCTCGCGAGAGCGGGCCGAGGGGCTGATCGCCCTCTTGCAGTCCAAGGGAACAACCGTCGCGCGCAGCCATTGCAACATCGACCCGGTGAGTGGCCTCAAGAGCCTCGAGCACCTGCAACAGGCCTTGGAGAACCATCGTGACGATTTCGTGTGCGAGATCGTCGCCTTCCCACAGCATGGCCTGCTTCACTCCAAGGTCGACGGCCTGATGCGCGAAGCGATGCAGATGGGTGTTCAGTATGTCGGTGGCTTGGACCCGACGAATGTCGACGGCGCCATGGAAAAATCACTCGATGCGATGTTCCAGATCGCGCTGGACAACGGCAAAGGGGTGGACATTCATCTGCATGAAACGAGCCCTGCTGGTGTTGCCGCGGTCAATTACATGATCGATACTGTTGAGAAAAATCCCGCTCTGCGCGGAAAAGTCACGATCAGCCACGCCTTCGCATTGACCACACTTGCTCCGGAGGCCCTGGAGGAGACAGCCTCGCGCTTGGCGGAACAGAAGATTTCGATTGCCTCGACGGTGCCGATCGGAGCGCTGATGATGCCCTTGCCGCAACTGTCTGAGAAGGGTGTCTTCGTCATGACCGGAACCGATAGCGTCATCGACCACTGGTCGCCATTCGGCAGCGGGGACATGCTGGAAAAGGCGTATCTCTACGCGCAGCTTTATCGTGGGTCGGACGAATTCCGGCTTTCGCGGTCCATGTCGATTGCCACCGGCGGCATTCTGCCCCTCGACAACGAGGGCAAGCGGGCGTGGCCAAATGTCGGCGATGAGGCCTCATTCACGCTTGTCGCGGCGAGCTGCTCGGCAGAGGCTGTGGCCCGCGTGCCGGCGAGGACCGCGACATTCCATAAGGGACGTCTGGTCTCGGGCGGAGTCGGCGAGGCCTGATAAAGCTAAAGGGTTTGCCTGTGGCCACTTCGACGTTCGTCATCGCGGAGCCGGGCAGCGCCTGCTCTGCCGATCGACGAAGTGGGGAAGGGGCCCGTCGCGCGGATGTCCGAGGAAGGCTCGCGCGCCGACTGCCGCACAAGGCTCCCGGATATCCTCCGGGAGCGCCGCGCTTCGCCTAGGCAAGGCCCTCCGCCACAGCGTAGGCGGAGAGCACCTCCTTGATGTTTCTGTCCCCGTCGGTCGGAAGCAGCGCACGCGTCGTCACCGAGTCGAGGTGATGTGCCATGAGGGCCGCCGCCTCGTCGGTCTTGCCGGCGATCAATTTGTCCAGAAGCTCCTGGTGCTCCGATACGGCGCATTCCGAAGAATGCGGCCGGCCATAGAGCGCAAGGATCAGGGAACTGCGGGCGACCAGTTCGTTCACGTAGCGAATGAGGCTGGCGTTGTTCGTCATCTGAGCAAGGAGCGTATGGAATTCGCCCGCCAGCCGGATCGATTGAGCGCGCTCCCTCTTCGCGGCTTCCTCGGCTTCAATATGAGACGAGAGAATGCCGATTTGCTCCTGCGTCAATTTTCCGGAAAGCGTCTCCACCACAAGACGTTCCAACGCCATTCGGGTAAGGAACAGATTGCGCCCTTCCTCAAGGGTCGGCCGCGCAACCACCGCTCCCCTGTTTGGCCGGAGCTCCACCAGCCCTTCCTCGCTAAGGCGAACCAGCGCCTCGCGCACCAGGGTCCTGCTGACCCCCAGCCTTTCGCCGATCGAGTCTTCCGGCAGCTTCGATCCCGGAGACAGCGCCTGATCAAGGATTGCCCGTTTCAGGACGCGATGAACGGCCTGAGCGCGGCCACCGCCCGTTTCGTTCTCTTTCTTTGCCATGGTGGTTACTCCGCGTCGTCACAATTATCTCTTCGAATTGCATACAAAACGGCGGGATGTCTAGTGAATTGGTCTCGTCATCCGTATTCGCGGAACGGCAAGAGCCGCCGCCCGCGTCGACTGTCCGAGCGCGCAGAGCAAGACGTCACTTAGATGGGTGACTGCATGGCCTGCGCGTAGCGTGATGGGTTGAAGCGCATGTAGAGAAAGAACACGCCGACGACGCAGGCAAGGTGCAGCGTCCAGCCAGGGGCGAAGCTGCCACTGACATCGTGCAGATATGCCGTGGCAAACGGGCCGAGAGACGCGATCAGGAAACCACCGCCCTGCATCAATGCCACCAGCACGCCCGCCTCTTCCGGGCGTGGCAGGTGATCGAGGGCGGTGACGATCGCCAACGAGAAGCTGCTGCCAAGGCCGGCACCGCACAGGCCGACCCAGATCGCCGGCGTTGCCTGGGGCAGGAACGCAAGACCGGCAAAACCGATCGCCTGCATCGCCAGCGTCAAGCGCAGAAATGCGCGGCGATCGATGCTGCGGCGGGCCAAAATCGGCAGGGCGAGGGCCGCCACCGCCTGACAGATCGCCATCAGCGCCACGAGATTGCCGCTGTCTCCGCTGCTCCAGCCGAGGGACTGATAATAGGAGGCGAGCCAGGCGACGGCGGAAGAGTAGCCGGCATTGACCAGGCCGAAGGCGAGGATAAGTGTCCACGTTCGAGGCCGACGGAGCAGCCGGACGGTGAGCGCCTTGTCCGGGCGATCGCTGCGTGAGTTCGACAGGATCAGCCAGGCGGCGCTGAGAGCAACAAGCGCCGGCGCTGCGAGCCAGGCGAGGGCCGGGCGCCAGCCGAAACCGTGATTGACGAGAAATGGCGTCAGCCGCGCCCCCAAGGCTCCACCACCCATTAGAACCGCGGAATAGAGGCCGGTGACCACCGGTATGCTGCGGGGAAACTCCGCCTTGATGATGCCCGGGAAAGCCGCCTGGATGAAAGCGACGCCGGCACCGCAAAGGGCAGCTGTCATCACCAGTGCTGCGCCGCCCGGAGCGACGAGGCGGAGCAGCGAGCCGGCCGCCAGCACAAATAGGGCGATGAGAATGCCGCGCCGCGTGCCGATCAAGGCCTGTAGAGAAGGAGACACGAAGGCGCCCACACCCATCAGCATCATCGGCAACAATGTCAGCAGGGCCAGGCTGCCATATCCCATGCCGGTATCGGCGACGATCTCGGACAGCACAGGCCCCGGAGCGGTGAGAAATGGCCGCAGGTTGACGGCAACCAGCACGACGAGAATGAGCAGCGTCCATTGACGGCCCGTCGTGGGCTTTGATGATTTGGGCATGATGGGGTATGTCCTTACGTCTTCTTCTTGTTTTGGGGCCCGAAGGGGTACTTGGGCGCTGGCGCGTCAATCGTTGGCGATTGCGCAATACACAAAAGCGAGCGGCGCAAGCCGCGGTAGCGGCGGGCGAATGAGGATGCTGGCGACAGGTCCCCGAGCGCGCCGGCTTAGGCCGGCGAAGCGCAGGGAGGGAGTATCGGTCGGTTGTCCTCCAGGCTTAAGCCGAAGCCAGCTCCCGCCCCATGATGCGCTCGACGGACGGAGCAAGGCGGAGAAGCTCGCGCGTATACTCGTGTTTCGGCGCGGTGAAGAGCGTTTCGGTATCCGAGAGCTCGACGATCTGCCCAGCCTTCATCACGGCGACGCGGTCGCACATCTGACGGATCACGGCGAGGTCGTGGCTGATGAACAGCATGGAGAGGCCGGCGAGATCACGCAGATCCTTCAGCAGGTTGAGGAGCTGCGCCTGCACCGAGACGTCGAGCGCCGAGGTCGGCTCGTCGCAAATGAGCAGCGACGGGCGCGGTCCGAGCGCGCGGGCAATGGCGATGCGTTGGCGCTGGCCGCCGGAGAAGGCGTGCGCGAAGCGCGCGCCGGCATCGGCGGGAAGGCCGACCGCTTCAAGCAGGGTTCTGGCGTCCTGGCGGGCTTCCTGCGCATTGGAGGCCAGTTTGTAGAACAGGATCGGCTCCGCAATGGCGGCGTTGATCCGCAGGCGGGGATTAAGCGCCGAATAGGGATCCTGAAAGACCATCTGCAGGGACTGCCGAACCGATTTTTCACGACGGCCGCCGAGCGCCGTGCCCTGAAAATCGATGGAACCTGCACTCTGGGTGACAAGGCCCGCGATGGTGTTGGCAACGGTCGTCTTGCCGCAGCCGGATTCGCCGACGAGTCCGAAAATCTCGCCGCGCCGTACATCGAATGAAACGCCCCTGACGGCCTTGAACACCGAGGCCTTGCGAAGCAATCCGCGCCCGCCGTATTCCACGGCAAGATCGCGCACGCAGAGCACCACTTCGTCGCGGCTGCCCGTCTCGCTCTTCGCGCTCTTGCGGCGAACCGAGGCGCGCGCGTCGAGAGTTACCTGCGTTTCTTCGCTCGGCACCGGCAGGCGATCGAGGCGCGTATCAATTGGCGGCACGGCTGCGATCAAAGTACGGGCGTAAGGTGCCTTCGGTGCCGTCAGCACCTCGCGCGTCGAGCCGCTTTCCACGACCGCACCATTTTGCATGATGGTGACGCGGTCGGCGATCTCGGCGACAACGCCCATATTGTGCGTGACGAGCAGAACGCCGACGCCCCGCTCGTCGGCAAGGTCTCGAATGAGCTTGAGGATCTGCGCCTGCACAGAGACGTCAAGCGCGGTCGTCGGCTCGTCGGCAACGATCAGCCGCGGATTGCAGGCGAGGGCCGTGGCGATGACCACACGCTGGCGCTGGCCGCCGGAAAGCTGGTGCGGATAGCTGCCGAGCCGGCGCTCGGGTTCAGGGATGCCGACGGCCTTCATCAATTCCAGCGCCCGGGCCTTCGCCTCCCGGGAGGAGAGCTTCAGGTGGGTGAGCATGCCTTCGCAGAGCTGGCTTTCCACCGTGAAGAGCGGGTTGAGGCTCGTCATCGGGTCCTGGAAGATTGCGCCGACATCGCGCCCGGGAACGATGCCTTCGGTACGGCCGGTGCGCAGGTTGATTTCCTTGCCGGCGATCACGATCGAGCCGGCGGCGATCTTGCCGGGGGCCTGCAGGAGGCCCATCAGCGCATTGCCGACAGTGGTCTTGCCGGCCCCGGATTCACCGACGAGGGCGTGGATCTCTCCAGGGCGGATGGTCAGATCGATGTCTTTGACGGCCGTCAGCGTGTTGCCGTTGGCCAACGGATACTCGACACGGAGCTTGCGAATGTCGAGAACGGGGCGCGTAGTTTCGGTCATCTCATCTCGCCATCAGTTTCGGGTTGAAGTGGTCGCGCAGATAGTCGCCGATCACGTTGACGGCCAGCACGAGGATGACCAGCACCGCCGCGGGCATCACCGCGATCCACCAGAGACCGGAGAACAGGAACTGGTTGCCGATGCGGATCAGTGTGCCGAGCGAAGGATAGGTCGGCGGCATGCCCGCGCCGAGGAAGGAGAGCGTCGCTTCCGTCAGGATTGCGCCGGCGAGGTTGATCGTGGCGATGACCATCACCGAGCTCATGATGTTCGGCAGGATGTGGCGGGCCATGATGCGGGGCGACGGCAGGCCGATGACCTTGGCGGCGCGCACATAGTCTCGCGCGATCTCCACCATGGTCGAGGCCCGCACGGTTCGCGCGTATTGGACCCATTCATTGATGGCGATAGAGAAGATCAGCACCAGCGGCGCCCAGGCAAGCATCGCATCGGCGCTAAGCTGTGCGCGGGCGATACCGCTGATGAGCAAGGCAACGAGGATGGTCGGGAAGCTGACGAATATGTCGGCGACGCGCATCACGATGCCGTCGACCATGCCACCGAAGAAACCGGCAATAAGGCCGAGCACGACGCCAAGCATGGCTGCAAAGACCACGGCGCCGAGGCCGATGACGACGGAAATCCTCAGCCCGAACAGGATGACGGAGACGAGGTCGCGTCCCTGGTTGTCCGTGCCGAGCAGGAAGCGCGAATCGCCGCCCTCCATGAACACTGGCGGGATTTCCATATCCATCAGCGAGTAGGAGGCGACGTCGCGCGGATCCATCGGCGCAATCAGCGGTGCGAAGATGACGAGGATCAGCATGATGACGAGCACCAGGCTGGCGATGATAACGGAAACCGGGGGAAGCCGGCGCATCACGGATTGCGTAGCCATTATCGTGTCCTCAGGCGCGGATCGATGAAGGTGTAGAGAATGTCGACGATCATGTTGATCATGACGAAGAGGAAGCCGACGAAGAGAAGGTAGGCGGCCAAAACCGGCACGTCAGGATAGCCGACGGCATTGGTGAAGAGCAGGCCCATGCCCGGCCATTGGAACACCGTCTCGGTGACGATCGCAAAGGCGATGAGCTGGCCGATCTGCAGTCCTGTGACCGTGACGACCGGCATCAATGCGTTGCGCAAGGCAAGCCGCCCATAGATATAGGTTCGCGGCAGCCCGCGCGCGAAGGCGAAGCGGATGTAATCCGACGACAAGACGTCGATCATCTCCGAGCGCACCAACCGCATGATCAGCGTGAGCTGGAACAAGGCCAGCGTGATCGACGGCAGGATCAATGACTTCAGGCCTGAAAGCGAGAGGAAGCCGGTCTGCCAGAGCCCGATATCGACGAGATCTCCGCGTCCTGAGGATGGCAGCCATCGCAGGTTTACCGCGAAAATCAGGATCAGCAGCAGGCCGGTGACGAAGGTGGGCATGGAAATGCCGACGAGTGTCGCAGACTGGGTCAGCCGTGAGAAAAAGGCGTGCGGCTTCAGCGCGCAGAGCACCCCGAGCGGAATGCCGAGCGACAGCGCCAGCACGGTGGCAACGATTACCAGTTCCAGCGTGGCAGGAAGGCGGCTGAGCAACAGGCTCGTCACGGGCTGCTGGTAGCGATAGCTTGTGCCGAGATCGCCGGTCACCACCTGGCCCAGGAAATTGACGAACTGAGCCAGGACCGGCTTATCGAGGCCGAGCGCGACGCGCACGGCGTCCTTTTCCGCCTGGGTTGCGCCTTCACGCACCATCGAGGCGACGGGATCGCCGACGAAGCGAAACATGACGAAGGCGATGGCGGTCACCGCAACCATCACGAGGATGGCCTGAAGCAGCCTGACTGAAAGGAGTCTGATCATCGGATAGTCCTTACGGGGAGCGATCTTGCCCAAAGGGGCGGCCACCGGGTCGTGCGCTCCCGCATCCTCCGCGCCGTTGCCGGTCGTGGAGGGTCTGACCCGGATTAGGGCCCAGTCCCGGCTTGCTTTCGCTCACCAGGACTGGCCTTGGGAGAATCCCGACTACTTCTTTATCTGTGCGAACCACGGACGCACGTACTCGTCCGGGAACTGCGGCATGTCGACCTTGCTGCTCATCGCCCAGGCGACCGGCTGCTGGTGCAGCGGCAGGTAGAGGACCTGATCATGGGTAATGCGGAAGGCCTGCTTCAGATCCTCGATGCGCTTGGTTTCGTCGAGTTCCACCGAAGCGGCATAGGCCAGCTTGTCGATCTCGGGATTGGAAAGCCCATCGGCGTTGCTGCCGCCGAAGGTGCCGTCATTCGTCGCCAGGAGCGCTTGCAGCGGGCTAAAGCCATCCATCGGCGGTAGCGAGGCCCAGCCGAGAAGGTAGATGTCGAACTCTCCCTTGTCGGTGCGCGGGAAATAGGTCGTCTTGCTCTCGACACTCACGTTGGCCTGGACCCCGATCTGCGCCCACATGGAAGCGACCGCAAGGCAGATCTGTTCGTCGGCGATATAACGGTCGTTGGGGCAGGCGAGCCCTGTCTTGAAGCCATCTGGATAGCCGGCCTCGGCGAGCAGCGCCTTGGCCTTGGCGACATCGTAAGGCAGAGGCACATCGATGTCTTCATCGTAACCGGTCACCGCCGGTGCAACCAGCATGCCGGCTGTACGGGATTTGCCGCGCATCAGGCGTTTCTGGATCGTGTTGGTGTCGATCGCTTGCCACAATGCCTGGCGCACGCGCACATCGCGCAGCGGGTTGGGTTGACCTGGAGTTGCATGCAGTTCCGGCCGGTAGCTGAATACGAAGAAGATGGTGCGAAGCGACGGGTTTTCGACAACCTTCAGGCCATCGGTGGCGGCAATGCGGTCGATGTCCTGCAGAGGAACCGGTGCAATCATGTCGACTTCACCCGACATCAGCGCCGCGACGCGGGTTGCGTCGGAGGCGATCGGGCGGAATTCGACCTCGTCCAGATTATGCTGCGGCTTGTCCCACCACTCCTTGTTCACTTCGAAGACCGAGCGCGAGTCCGGCTCGTAGCTCTTCAGCTTGAAGGCGCCCGTGCCGTTGGCGTGGTTGCTGGCATAGGTGACGACACCGGTGGACGCATTGCCCGGCTTCAGCGCGTCATGCTCCTCCATCCACGGCTTGCTCATGATGTAGATGGCGGCAAGATCGTTGAGGAGCAGCGGGTAAGGACCACGCAGGATAAGGTCGACGGTATAGTCGTCCACCTTCTCGACGCCAACGACGGTGGAAAGGTTCTCGCGGTTGCGCGCGCCGGGGTCGATCTGGCGCTGGATCGTCGCCACCACATCGTCGGCGTTGAAGGGCTGGCCTTCATGAAATTTCACGCCCTGGCGCAGCTTGAAGCGCCAGCGCTTGGGGTCGATGACTTCCCAGGAGGTGGCGAGCGCAGGCTCCAGCTTCAGATCCTTGTTACGGCGCACCAGCGGATCGAAAACCATGTGATGAACGCTCTGGGTGAAGCTGTCGACCTGGGCGTTCGGGTCGTAGGAAATGACATCGCCGGATGAGGCCCAGCGCAACGTTTCGGCAAATGCGGGCGCAGACAGCGGCGCCAGCAGGGCGAGCCCTGCCAAGAGGGTCTTTATAGAGGTCTTCACTGGTTTCTCCCGTTTAACGTATACATATTGTCTTTGCTATTGGATACGAATGTTCCCATAAATAGTGTACATCTGCTGCGAACAAGATCAAGATGGCGAAGGTCGTTTTGGCGCCGCTTTGTCAAAAAAGACGCCAAACCCAGCAGCCGGAGAGGGAACCTGTCATGACGAACGCACTACTGATTGAAAATGCCACGATCATCACCATGGACCCGGACCGGCGCATCATCGAGCGCGGCCATATCCTGGTCGAGAATGGGCGCATCGCCGCCATCGGTGAGGAAGACTTCGCCGGAGAACGGCAGGCCGAGCGCATCGACGCTGCCGGCATGGTCGCGATGCCCGGATTGATCGATACGCACGCCCATGCCGGACATATGCTGACCAAAGGGCTCGGCAGTGAGGCCGAGGATTGGATGTCCGTGACCGGCCGTATCTACGCAACCGCGACCGATCCTGAATTCTGGGCGGCGGAGGCGGCGCTGTCGGCGGCCGAGAGGATCAAGTGCGGCACGACGACCGCGGCGCTGCTGTTCGGCGGCGGCCCGGATATCATGCGCAGTGAGGCGCCGGAGGCAGCGGAGGCCCACCTTGCCGCGGTTGCCGCCATGGGCGTGCGGGAGGTTCTGGCGGTCGGGCCAAACCGGCCCGGGCAAAGGCATGTGTATCGTCACTATATGTCGACATCGCACGACGACATCGTCGTCTCCCCAGACCGGCAAATTGACGTGGCCACGGAGCTGGTCGACGCCTGGGCCGGGCGCGACGACCGCCTGCAGGTCGTCTTTTCTCTACCCGTTTTCGATGAGCAAGAACTGCGGGATGAAGCGGTATACAGGATCGCATGCAAGGTCCGTGATCGGGCGCGTGAGAGAAGCGGCCTTCTGGTCCAGGACGGCCATCGCGACGGATCCATTGCCGCCAATGATGCGCGTCTCGGCCTCTTTGACGAGCGATCGCTCCTTGCGCATTGCATAGACCTCACCGAGGCCGATCGTGCCGTCCTCAAACGGACGGGCGCCAAGGTTGCACACAATCCCAGTGCATTGATGTCGGTCTATGGCCGCTGCCCGGCGCCAGAATTGATGGCGGATGGCGTAACGGTGTCGCTCGGCACCGATGCTGCGGCACCCGACCGACCCTTCGACATGTTTCGCAACCTGTTCCAGGCGCATCGTTACCACGCGCGTCATTTCGCAGACGACGCCGTGTTGCCGCCTCAGCGGCTGCTGGAGATGGCAACGATCGAGGGTGCGCGCGCCCTGATGATGGAGGATGAACTCGGCTCGCTCGAGGCCGGCAAGCGCGCTGATATCCTGCTCATGAACATGCGTCAGCCGCATCTCTGGCCGCCGCACGATCCGGTGCAACGCCTCGCGCGGTTCGCCAACGGGGCGGACGTGGATACGACCATTGTCAGTGGACGAATTCTGATGCGCGGGCGGCGCCTCGTGGCCCAGGACGAGGACGCAATACTGGATCGCGCCTTGCGTGCCTTTCATCTCGCCATGGCCCGCGCCGGGCTGAGCGCTCGTACCTAAGCATTGGCGACAAGGAGGATCTCAAGGTGACTGCAGACCTAATCATCCGCAACGTCCGTCCCCTCGGCGGGCCCACAGAAGACCTTTTCATCCGTGACGGCCGGTTCGTCGCGGCAGACCGCGTTCCTGCTGCGGTCGAGATCGACGCGGCCGGACACATCGCCCTGCCAGGGTTTGTCGAGGCCCACACGCATCTCGACAAGACGCTCATCGGCATGGACTGGTTCGAGAACCGGGTCGGCCCGACCCGCAATGACCGGATCCTCGCCGATCGCAACGCCAAGCGCGAGCTTGGCATCGACGCCCGCCGGCAGTCCGCCCGCCAGATCATGCAGACGCTGGCCTTCGGCGTTTTGAGCATTCGCAGCCATGTCGACGTCGACACGGAGATCGGCATTGCCAATATCGAAGGCGTACTCGAAACGCGCGAGGCGCTGCGCGATCTGGTCGACGTGCAGATCGTAGCCTTTCCGCAAAGTGGCATGCTGCCGCGCGCCGGCACGCTCGAGTTGATGGATGCGGCCTTGAAGGCCGGTGCCGACATTGTTGGCGGTATCGATCCTGCCTCCATCGAGCGCGATCCGGTGCGTCATCTCGATGCTATCTTCGCCCTTGCAGATCGTCATGGAAAACCGGTCGACATCCACTTGCACGAACCCGGCGACCTCGGAGCATTTTGCCTTGAACTCATCGTTGAACGGACCCGCGCCTTGTCGTTGCAAGGGCGGGTCATGGTCAGCCATGCCTATTGCCTCGGCACGCTCGATACCTCCCGGCAAACGGCGCTGATCGACCGGCTGGCTGCGGAACGTATCGCGGTCATGACCGTAGGGAGCCCGTCGGCGCCCGCATTGCCGCTAAGATTGATGCGCCGGAGCAGTCTCATCGTAGCCTCCGGCTCCGACGGCATTCAGGGAACCTGGGAGCCGTACGGGAACGGCGACATGCTGGAGCGGGCGAAGTACCTGGCGCAACGCAACGGAATGGCCAACGATGCCGATCTCGACGATGTTGCCCGCATCTGCACTTTTGGTGGCGCTGAAGGCATCGGGCTTGGCAGCTATGGCCTCACCGAAGGTTGTTTCGGTGATCTGGTGCTGGTGCCGGCGCGCACGCTGGCGGAAGCCGTCGCCCTGACGCCCCAAAGGCGCACCGTCATCCGGCGCGGCCGCGTGCTCGTGAATGGCGGCGAACTGGCTGGCGACCTGCCGTCCATCGAATGATCGCATGATCCGCGTCTCGCCGTCTTCAGGATCGTCATGATGCCCAAATCAAGCGCCGGCAATCAAAAGCCCTCGGTCCCGAAGTCGGACGTGGTCTATCGCATCTTGAAGCGCGCCATCCTCGACCAGGCGTTCGCTGCGGGAATGAAGCTTCCGGAGGATTCGATCGGCGAACGGCTCGGCGTCAGTCGTACGATTGTCCGCCAGGCTCTCGCCCGCCTGAACGGTGAGGGCTTGATCGAATTGCGTCCGAACAGGGGCGCCTGCGTGAGCCATCCCAGTGTGGAGGACGGCCACAACATTTTTGCTGTGCGGCGAGCGCTGGAGACGTTGGTCGTTGAAAGCCTGATCGGCAGGCTGACACCCCCGAAGATCCAGGCGCTTGAAGCGCATCTCGATGCCGAGGACAAGGCAAGGGTCAGCGATCCCTCGGCGTCGATTCAGCTCGCCGGCGAGTTTCATGTCCTGCTCGCAAGACTGACGGAGAACGCGATTCTATCACGATACGTCACGGAACTCGTCTCGCGCTCGTCTATGATACTGTCACTCTACGGACGCCCCCATTCTTCCGATTGCGCCGTATCCGAGCATCGCACCCTGATTGCTGCCCTTGCGCGGAATGACCGCGAAAAAGCACGTGATTTGATGGGCCATCACATCGAAGCCATAACGGTCCGAGCCCTGCTGAAAAGCAAAGATGAAGACGACTTGGCCAATCTGCTTGCTGCTTACGCAAAAGAAGAAGGTCTTTAGGCCCTAGCGCCCTCTGGCTTGCTGTTGGAGCTGGGAATGCTCAATCGTGCCAATGCCATGTTAGTGCGCATCGTATGCAATTCCGTGTGGCGGAGATCGGAATGGGCGGTCCGTGTCGCGGTGTAAGGGAGCCGGTGCGCTTTCTCGCTCTATGGGTCTCCAGATCTCGTCTTATTGCCGTAACGGGCTGATTTTTTTTTAATATAGTTCTCGGCGCTTTACGGTGGCGGTTCGTTTTCGTGCAGGTGGATGGCCACTTCTTTCGCGGATTCGCGTCTAATTGTATGCAATAAGTGGATACGATATTGACAGAATAAGGGATGCAATATAGCTCTGTATCGGCGATTGGTGCTGTCGGGGAGAGCTCCACGCGCAACGTACCCGTTGCCGGCCGGAGGGCCGGTGATGCTTTCGTGAAAATCTATCGTTCCTGCCGAAAGATATATGCCGATGCCGGCCGTGTCTGTGCGCTCGAGCGATCAATGCTCTTGGCCGCGCTTGGCCGTGCACCGACGCCGTTTCCCAATGCGGTCGACGGTGAGGGCGTGCGCTGTCTTCGCGCTGCCGCGATGAATTCTTTGACCTAGCAAGCAGGAGATCCGGACATGAATATAGATTTCACCACGCTTCCGCCTCCCGATCGCTATCGGCTGCTGACCAACTTCATCGGCCCGCGCCCCATCGCGCTTGTTGGCACGCGATCGCCAGCCGGACACAACAATGCAGCGCCCATGAGCTTCTTCAACGTGTTCTCCCATGAACCGCCATTGGTCGTGCTCGGGATCCAGAACCGAGGCAATGGCGACGAGAAGGATACTGTCGCGAACATCCGCCGAACCGGCGAATTCGTCGTCAACATGGTCGACATGGCGCTCGCCGACGCGATGATCGTCTGTGGTGTCAATTTCGCCTCAGAAGTCGATGAGCTCGATTTCGCCCGTCTGACGCCGATAGCGTGCGAGCAGATCGACGCCGCCCGCATCGCCGAAAGTCCCTGCAGCTTCGAATGCAGGGTCGAGCAGATCCTCGATTATCACAAGCGCGTGCTGGTCATCGGCAGGGTCGTGCACATGCATATCCAGGACCGGTGCCTTGATGCGCAGGGGCGCTATGCCAATCCCGAGACCTATCAGCCGATCGCTCGGCTGCATGCCGACAACTACATCACCTCAGATCGACAGTTCGAGCTCAAGAAGCCGGAGGAGCTGTTGCCCTTCGAGCACGCACAAGTGAATCCCAGGCCGGAAAGGGCCACCCGATGATCCGCATACACGTCATCAATCCCAACTCGACAGCGTCCATGACCGATCAGATTGTACGTGCGGCCGAAGCTGTGCGATTGGAAGGCTTCGTCATCGATGCCGAAACTGCGATGGGCACACCGGCTTCGATCGAAGGCTATGCCGATGAGGCAAGGGCCGTCCCGGCGATGCTGGCGGCGATCCGCGCGGCGGAGAAGCGGGGTGCGTCGGCGCATGTGATCGCCTGCTTCGATGATCCTGGTCTTGCGGCCGCGCGCGAGGTGGCCACCGGCCCGGTTATCGGTATCTGCCAGGCCGCGGTGCAGGTTGCCATGACGGTGGCAACCCGCTTCGCGGTGATCACCACATTGCCGAGGTCGGTGCCGGTGATCGAAGATCTCGTAGCGCAATATGGCGCGGCCTCACGCTGCCGCCGCGTGCGCTCGGTCGATCTGCCGGTTCTGGCACTCGAGGCCGACCCGAAAAATGCGCGCGCGAAGCTCCTCGACGAAGCGCGCATCGCGATACGCGAGGACGGCGTCGATGCCATCGTCCTCGGTTGCGCCGGCATGGCGGAGCTGTGCGAATGGCTTTCCCGCGAAGCCGGAGTACCGGTCATCGATGGCGTGGTGGCCGCCGTCAAGCTCGCCGAGGCACTGGCAAGTGGCGGCTTCCGCACCTCAAAGGCCGGCGCCTACGCTTATCCTCGCGACAAGTCGGGTGATGTCGCAACAGCTCGTGACGTTGCCCGGGCGCATTAGAATTCACGCGCGTCGGCGCTGACCGTACGAATAGGGAATACCGTGCCGAGCTCACGGACATCGAAGGCCGACACTTTGCAGTGATGTGAACGGCTCTCCGGGGAGGGTGGCGTCACGCCGCGTGGACGAAGCTCTACCCTCCTGCGGCTCAAATATCCGGGGCCGCCTCCGCTCGCGCACATCCGCGGATTTCATCCAGCGAGCGCACGCCGAGGCGCTCCAGAAGCGCATAGAGATCATCGAGCAGGCGAGGAAAATAATCGGGCCGGCTCATGCTGGCAGCGCCGATCTGTACGAGATGCGCGCCCGCCATGATGAACTCAACGACATCCTCGGCCGTGGTGATCCCACCCGAGCCGATCACCGGACGTGTGGCGACGCGCGCCGCCTGCACGCAGCGCCACAGCGCGAAGGGCTTTACCCCAGAACCGGAGTAACCGCCAAAGCCCGTGGAACCGCATGCGAAGGTGCGCCGTTCGATATCGATGCGCGCGCCGGGAATGGCATTGAAGAGCACCGTTCCATCCGCGCCGCCTCGCTCCGAGGCGGATACGAAGTCCTCGATGATCATCTTTGCGGACGTGGCCGCCTTCGACCATAGCAGCACTTTGCCCTTAGCCGCGGCTGAAAGCGCGCGGAACATCTCCTCGTTCTCGTGCGGATTGTCCCAGTAGGAGGGTTCGTCACGGCCGGCATAGGGGAAGTTGCCATTGACCTCGACCCCGGCGATCCGGCCGCTTTCGACGCAGGCGCCGATCATTTCCACGAGCTGCGCGCGCGTCGGCGCCTTGATGTTGACGAAGACTGGAACCTCCTCCGCCGGGAGATGCGGCAGCACCTCGGCAATGAAGCGATCGAGCGTCATGTTGTTGATGCCGAAGGCGGAGAGATAGCCGCTCTCCGTATGGGCAAATCGGCGGCAACGGTTCGGCTCGCCCTGCCAGGGAAGGAAGGAGTTTGCGACGACTCCACCGAGCCGCGTGATGTCGAAGACGTCAAGATACTCGACGATGTTGCCGAAGGTGCCCGCGGCCGACATGACCGGGTTCTTGAAGGTCACGCTGCCTGCGCCCATCGGTACGGTTACGGAAAGATCCATGGCGGCGATCCTCAAATGAAGGGGGCGGAGGCAAATTGCAGGCGCACGAGGTTCACCCGCTTCAGTGCGAACCAAGGTCCGACGCGACAGCTCGCCTCGCCGTCCTTGTTGTCCGAAACCGTCACGTGACAGCTCCGGCAGGCTCCGATGCCGCAGCTCATGTCCATATTGGCAAAGAGATAGGGGTTGGCGTCGGGGAACTCGGCGGCGAAGGCCTGAAGTCGGGCCGGTTCGAGCGCGAGAAAGATGGAGGTCCAAGCGAGGCCGTCTTCTAAGCGCTGGCGCAAATCCTCCCAAAGGTCCGCGCCTTCATCCTCGACGAGCACCGTCGCCCCGCGCCGCTCGAAGGGTGCGACACGGTAGAGGAAGGCAGGCGTGGTGACGATGAGCGAATCTGCTCCGACAGAAACGGCGGGGGTTTCATTCGACCAGACCGTCAGGCCGCCACCCACCGCTGGCACGAGGTCATCGGCCTCGAACTTCGCGACCAGCGCGGCATGGCCGTCCGAAAACGTCTCGACCGTCGCGATCCGGCAGCGGGGGCTGTGCCGCTCCTCGGAGAAGAGCACGGTCTCTCCGGGGTTTACCGGGGCAAGGCCGGAAATTTCCAGCCTTAGCCAACGGCGCGCGCCCTCGCGCCGCAGTTCGTGGCGGGAAAGGACCTTGGTTTCACTGAGAAAGCGCATCGCGGTTCACCGTGCCATCAGCGTTGCGCCGGGACCAGGCGGCAGGTCCCACAGCACCCAGAAGACGAGCTGCAGTACGAGAACCGCGAGGATGGCAAGTGCGTAGGGCATGGCCAGCATGAGCGGCGTTCCGACCTTTACCGCCTCCGTACCCTTCGGCCGCCACTTGTTGAGCAGGCCGATCACGAGGATGAGGAAGGGGTTGACCGGGCAGATCGCGTTCAGCGGCGCATCGCCGATGCGGTAGATCATCTGGGTCGCGGCCGGGCTGTAGCCAAGCGCCAGCATCAGCGGCACGAAGATCGGCGCATACATGATCCACAGGACGCTGCCGGAGATGATGAAGAGGTTCGATACCGAAACAAGCAGCAGGAAGAGGAAGATCGCGACACCGGGTGATGCCTGCATGCCCTGCAGCATCACGACACCGTAGCTGCCGATATATTCGCCGATGTGGCTGTCGTTGAAGAGCTTTAGGAAGATCACCGCTGCCGCGGAAACCACGAGGAAATAGGACATCGACGAAATGCCGTTCTTCATCCATTCCGCCGCCTCGCCGAGCGATTTCAGCCGACCGGACGCCCAACCGTAGGCGATGCCCGACAGCGCGAAGTAGAGCGAAATCAGAACGACGATCCCGCCCATGAAGGGTGACTTCGGCACGATCTGCCCGCCTTCGCCGCGTAGCGCCCCGCCCTCCGGCAGGAGAGAGGCAAGGATGAGTCCGAGATAGATCACCGTGAAGATGCCGGCTGCGACAAGGCCCCGCCCTTCGCGGCCGTGACCGGTGCCAGCTTCGTCTACGACCTCCGTTTCGATTTCCAGTTCGCTCACCCGGTTCGGCGCGAGCTTCGACGGAACGAAGAAGTAGGTGATGAACAGCATCGCCGCAGTCGCGGTGAAGGCGCTGAACGCGTTGAAATACCAGTTCATGATCGGCGAGACGGTCGCCGCCGCCTGCGGCGGCAGAACGCTCGCGGTGATGCCCGAGAGCACCGTGTCCGTCTGGTTGATGACGAGCGAAGCGGAAAATCCGGCGGTGTTGCCGACGAAAACCAGGATGATGCCGAGCCAGGGATTAAGCCCCATCTGGTAGAAAAGCGTCGCAGCAAGCGGCATCAGTACGAACATCGCCGCGTCGCCGAAGAGGTCGCCGTTGATTGCCACGAACGAGACGACGCTGATGATCGCGAACTTCGGCACCCGTCGCAAAAGCCCGCGAATGACCGAGGAGAGGAAGCCGGAATGTTCGGCAACCGAAATGCCCATCATCACGACCAGCGTCAGGGCGATCGGCGGGAAGCCGACCAGCAGCTTCGGGAATTCGACGATCAGGTTGGCAAAGTAGGAGGCCGTCAGGATGTTCTCGATCGCGACCGTCTTCGCCACGGCCTGGCCCGTGGCCGGATCCACCGTCGAGAAAGCCAGCGACACGCCCGCTTGCGCCAATGGGAAAGATGCCAGTGCCGTCAGAGCCGCCAGCGCCAGCAGCAGCGTGAAGGGCTCAGGCAGTCTGTTGATGATGCCTTCGAGCCTGTCGAATAAATTGCTGTCGCGCCTTGCGAGCGTCCCGTCCATGCTGTCCCACCCCATCCTCGAATGCCTTCGGTGCCCAAGTTATTTCGCAAGTGTCGGCGAAAGGGAAGGTTATGTCGACAGGATTGGCGTTATTTTGCATACATATATTCTAATTATTGTGCGCAAACGAGAATGTTCATGGCCTGTGCAAGGTGACCAGGTCAGGGATCCGGGCTGAGCCAGGTTGGCCTACGAGGGACCGGGAGCCGCTTGCCGCAACTTTTTGCCGTCTTGAGCTGGGGAAGATGCTCGGATTGACAGGCAATCCTTGCTGGTTGTCCCGGCATGGTGTTCGCCTAGCAATTCGATCTCGGACGAAGTGGGCGGCTTTGGTCGCGTTCCATGTTGACCGTCTTGGCGCAAGGCGGCCGAAGGGTAAGCTTCGGTTGGGTGCATTCGGTTGCTCCACCGCGTGTGCGGTGGAGCAATCGGGAACATCATGCGACGGAACGCTGTCCAACCGCTGCGGCAAGGCGCCTTGCCCGCTCCAGGCAGGCCGGTTGCTGGTCGGCAAAGCGCTCGGCGCCGATTTCCATGATCAGCGTCGTATCCGGAAGGAAGGTCAGTTCGGAAAAGATGTCGTCCCAGGCAATGTCGCCCCAGCCGATCGGCAGATGCAGGTCGCCGATGCCGAGCGCCGTTGCCTCGGCCGGATGATAGAAGCGGTTCATGGAATAGGGCAGACCGAAACTGTCGTGCACATGCAGGTGGCCAGCCACCGGGGCCATAGCCCGCAGCTCGTCACGGAAATCCAGCCCGCGATGCGTGGCCTCGATATAGGCATGCGAGAAGTCGATGAGCGCGACGACGTTGCTGGAACCGATCGCCCGCACCGTTTCTGCGACCTGGCTCGGGGTTTGCCGGTACTGGCCGCTTTCCGTCGTGAAGATGTTTTCGAGCGCGATGCGGACGCCGTAGCCTTTTGCGATCTCCGCCATCTCTGCAAGGGCGTCGCGTTCCATCTTGTCGAGATCCGCGGCGTTTTCTCCGGCGGCAAGCTGCGCTGCGCCGGAATGATGCACGAGGATCCCCGCGCCGAGCCGGTCGCACAGTTCGAGCATCGCCCGTACGACCTTCTTCTGCAGATGATGGTGCTGGCGATCCATGAAGTTGGATAGGATCTGGCCGTGAAGCGAAAGCCTGTTGAAAGTGTACTTTTGGGTGATCTCGGCGACGTGCTGGACGCGGTCTTCGATGATGCGGCCGCCACTGACGATCTCTTCGGCGTAGATTCCGATCTCACAGGCGTCGGCGCCCGTCTCGGCAACTTCACGCAAGGAGGCATCAAGGCTCGAAAGATCGCCCTTGCCTGTCCGGTTGCAGAATCCTACGGCGGAAATGATATCGTTCATCACTGTGTCTCCTGATTATTGAAGTGTGATCAGACTGCTTGGAGTGTCGTTTGGCTGGCAGGGCTGCGGATGGCGCGCGGCGCCAGATCGATCTCGATCCGTCGGCCGGTCTCCCGGTCGAAGAGATGCAGGTGCGCCGGTGGCAGTTCCAGGGTGATCCGATCGCCGGGCCGCACGCGTGTATGCTCGTCGATGCTGGCGGCGAAGGGGTAGCCGTTCAGTTCCGAGTGGATGACGCGGCCGGAGCCGAGCTCCTCGATGAAATCCACCTTTAGCGAGATGCCCTCAGGTGCAACGACGCATTGTTCCGGGCGAATACCGACCGTGATCTGCCTTGCGCCCAGTCGCGTGGCAAGGCCCCTGTCGATCGGCATCTTCGTGCCGCCGAATGTGAGGCAGGCATTGTCGACGTCGACGGTGGCATCGAACAGGTTCATCGCCGGCGAGCCGATGAAGGATGCAACGAAGATGCTTGCCGGACGATGGTAGATATCGAGCGGCTGGCCCACCTGTTCGACCACGCCCTTGTTCATCACGACCAGCTTGTCCGCGAGCGTCATTGCTTCCACCTGATCGTGGGTGACGAAGATGGACGTTGCCGCGAGACGCTGATGCAGCTTGCGGATCTCGGCCCGCATGGTGACGCGCAGCTTGGCGTCCAGGTTTGACAGCGGTTCGTCGAAAAGAAAGACGTTCGGTTCGCGAATGATCGCGCGTGCCATGGCGACGCGCTGCCGCTGACCACCGGAAAGCGCTGCCGGCTTGCGATCGAGATAATCGGAAAGTCCGACGATCTTCGCCGTTTCCTCGATCCGGCGCAGGCGCTCCGCCTTTGGGACGCCTGCCACCTTCAGAGCGTAGCCGATGTTTCCTGCGACGGTCATATGGGGATAGAGGGCGTAGTTCTGGAACACCATGGCGCAGCCGCGTTCGCGCGGTTCGAGCTTGTTCACAACCTTCCCGTTGATCGCGATCTCACCGGAAGTGATCTCCTCCAGCCCTGCGATCATCCGCAGAAGCGTTGATTTTCCACAGCCGGACGGGCCGAGGATCACGACGAATTCTCCCGATGCGAAGGCGAGGTCGATGCCGTGCAGGGTGGGGTTCTTTCCGTAGGATTTACGAACGGCGCGAATTGTGATGTCAGCCATGAGCGCGGACCTCTCTGTCTGTTCTGTTTGGGGAAAGCAGGGTCATTTTTCCGTGGCCACGAGGCCGCGCACGAACCACCGCTGCAGGACGGCAACGACGATGAGCGGGGGCAGCATGATGATCAGCGATCCGGCGAGCGTCACGTTCCAGTCCGGAGTGCCATTGTCGGCCGGAAGGAGCGCAACCAGCGACATCATCGTGGTCTTGTATTGGGGGTCCGTTACCATCAGGAGCGGCCAGAGATACTGGTTCCACCCATAGACGAACATGATCGTCGTCAGCGCCAGCATGTTGGTGCGCGAAAGCGGCAGGAGCATATCGATAAAAAAGCGGATCGCGCCCGACCCGTCCATGCGCGCGGCCTCCGCCAGTTCGTCGGGCAGGGTCAGGTAGAACTGGCGATAGAGGAATGTCCCGGTCGCGGTCGCGATCAGCGGCAGTGTGAGGCCGGCATAGGAATTGAGAAGGTTCCAGTCGACCGAAACCTCGAGGCCCGTTACGGCGGAGATCAGAAGTCGAACCGGCTGGAACAGATCGGCGGCGACCGCATAGGTCGGCACAACGCGCACCTCGAGCGGCAGCATCAGGGTGATGAACACCATCCAGAAGAAGAAACCTCTCAGCGGCGTCCGGAAAAATACGATGGCAAAGGCCGTCAGCGCCGACAGCGCCACCTTGCCGATGGTGACGAGGCTCGCCATGACGAAGCTGTTCAGCATCGCCGTTCCGAGGTTGGCGCGCGACCAGGCCGCGCCGATGTTCTCGAACAGGCGATCCTGCGGCACGAAGCTGAAGGGTATGGCGTTGACCTGCTGGAATGTCTGGCTGGCGCCGGACAGGATGACGATGAACGGGCCGATCAGCAGCAGGAAGCCGAAGATCATCACGCCGTAGGTCAGCGCGTTTGCGAAAGGGGTCCGCTGGATCATGGGAGCCTCACTTGTAATGGACCTGGCGCTCGATGAAGCGGAACTGAATGAAGGTGAAGATCATGATGAGACCGATGAGCACGAGGCTCTGGGCTGATGCGCCGGAGTAGTTCAAGCCGCGGAACGCCTCCTCGACGATGCGGTAGACCATCACGTCCGTGCCGTGGTTCGGGCCGCCATCGGTCGTGCGGGCGACGATGCCGTAGGTATCGGCGCCGACGAAACCTTCGGTCATCATGATGACCAGCAGGAAGAAGAGTGTTGGCGCGAGCAGCGGTATCTGAATGTCGACGGCGCGGCGGATCGGGCCGCAGCCGTCCATCGCGGCAGCCTCGATGAGCGAGCGCGGAACCGACTGCAGGCCAGCGAGAAGGAAGATGAAGGTATAACCCGCCCATTTCCAGGCGAAGACGACGATGACGAGGATGAGGGCGTGGCTGCCGTACTTGGCCGGGTTCCAGAAGTCAGGAAACGCGGCGTTGACCGATGCCATCAGTCCGCGCTCGGGCGACAGGATGAAGCGGAAGGCCATGCCGGCCGCAGGTCCGGCGATCGCATAAGGCAGGATGTAGAGGAACCGGAACGGCGCGGAGCCCGGTAATTGCCGGTCGACCGCAAGGGCAAGAACAAGTCCGATGAAAATGGTGGCAAGCGTGCCGCAAAGGGCGAATGCCAGGCTGATACCGACGGAGTTCCAGTAGAGCGGATCGGCGAACACCTCCTGGAAATTGGTGAAACCGACGAATTCCGCAGCGCCCCCGAATGGCGGCTCCAGCGTGAAGGCCCATCGCAGCACGGCGACGGCCGGCCAATAGAAAAAGAGCAGGATCAAAATGATCTGCGGCAGGGCGAATAGGCTGGGCAGCCACCAGCTGCGAAAGGCCGCACGCTTGTCCATGTCGAATTTCCGATGCGCAAGAATAGAAATCGGAGCCCGCCGATGCTGCGGCAGGCTCCGGACGGATCAGATTTTTAGTTCAGCGTCTGCCCGGCGTAGGTCTTCTCGAAGCGACGCAGAACGGCGTTGCCGCGTTCCACTGTCCGGTCGAGCTCGGCCTGCACGTCTGCGTTCTGCATGAAGATCGCTTCAAGGGCGGTCGCGAATTCCTTGCGGATCTGCGTGAAGCCGCCGAGGCGAATGCCGCGGGTGTTTTCCGAGGTAGGGGTGAAGGAGAGGCTCTGGATGGCGAGCTCACGCCCCTTGTACGGTGCCTTGTCGTAGAAGCCGTTGGCCTTCATGGCGTCGAAGCCGGTCTTGGTCACCGGGATGTAGCCCGTTACCGTCGACCACCACTCGGCCATTTCCGGCGTCGCGAGGTAGTTGAGGAAGGCGGCGGCACCCTTGTATTCCGCTTCCGGACGACCGGCGAGCACCCAAAGCGATGCGCCGCCGACGAGCGAGTTCTGCCGTTCGGTGCCCTTCCATACGGGCAACATGGCGACTTCCCACTTCACACCCTCGGGAAGGGTCTTGCCGATCGTGCCATGGTCGGCAATCGAGGTCTGGATCATCTGGCAGGTCTGGGACGTGAAGGCGGGGACGATGTCCATGCCGAGCTGCTTGGTCTTGACCACGAAGAGCTTCTCGTCGGCCATCTTCTTGAAGAACTTCACATGGTCGACGAACTTGGTCTTGTTGACGACGAGTTCGGCGTCCAGTCCATTATAGCCGTTCGCCTTGGTCGCAATCGGCTGGTTGTGGATGGCCGAGAACTGCTCCATCAGCGGCCAGGTGTCGAAGTTGAAAGCAAGCGGGCATTCGTAGCCGGCGGCCTTCAGCTTGCGAGCCGCTTCCTCGACCTGCTCCCAGGTGTCCGGCTTGAAGTCGATGCCGGCCTTCTGGAAGGCGTCGACGTTGTAATAGAACATGGCCGTCGAGGAATTGAACGGGAAGGAATTCAGCTCGCCCTTTGCAGTGGCGTAATAGTTGGCGATGCCGCCGAAATAATTGTCCCAGTCAATGGTGTAGCCGTTGTCGGCCATCAGCTTCTTGGCGGGCACGAAGGCGCCGGACAGCATCATGTCGAGCGTGCCGGCATCATAGATCTGGGTGATCGCCGGCTGCTTCTTGGCGCGGTAGGCGGCAATCGTGTTTTGCAGGGTCGTGTCATAACCGTTTTGCGAGGTGCAGACGATCTCGAACTCGGACTGGCTGTCGTTGAACTTCTTGCAGGCATCCTGGACACGTTCGCCAAGATCGCCCGAAAGGCCATACCAGAATTCGAATTTCGTCTTTTCGGCTGCTGCCGCCGACGCGCCAAACGCGACGCTTGCCATCAGGCCGATGAATACGGACGTAGTGACGGAGACTCTCATTGCAAAACGCTCCTTGCAGATTGGCGGACACCAGGATCGGTGGCACGAATGAAGCCGGGCGCTTGCTAACAGCTGAGTGTGACAGTCCTTGCCAATCTGCATGATGGAAAAATGAAAGTTTGATTACGCTGCCAAGACACGGTGCGCTCCCTGGTTGAGCCGCATCTATTTTGCAGGCGGGCGTCGTTTACCTGGCACGGGATACCGCCGGGCTGTGACGGGCACGGCGTTGCGCGCCGACGGCGGCTGAGCCAGATCGTTTCTGGCGCCCTCCCGATCGCTCCCAGGGAAAAGTCTCTCATCGCAAACTTGGCAGAGCCTTGGGCTCAAGTCCGTTGCGCAAACTGGGTGTCGCGAATTAGTCCTTTGACAGTTCTTCCGCCGTCGCCACCAGATCAGCGTTGCGCCTTGAGGACGGGCATAGAGTGGCTGATGATCAGCCGGTTCGGTGCTCGTTTGCGGGCCGTCACCCTCCGATTGACGAACCGCACCCCTTCGACCTGATTTTGCTGACGAATTCGAATAATGGGGTCCGCTCGGCTTTCCGATACCCTCGTGGTTTCATACTTGCTATGGAACAAGGACGGGCGCGCGTGTAACCGATAGCTATGCGGTGGCTCTGGACACTGCCGAAAAACAGCGCAGAAGGAGTTTGATTGTGGTGAGGCGACGCAACGGTTGGCGACTGGCGTTTATCGCTGCCTGCCTGTTCGTGCTGCAATCGATGGCTGGCGCATTTGCCTCCAGTTCGATGCTCGCCTTGCCGCAACTCGACGCTTTCGGCAACACGCTCTGCGTCAGCGCGGATCATTCCGCCAACGGCAATCAAGATACCGATCATGGGACCGCCGCCGATTGCTGCCTTCTCGGATGCTGCGTGTCCTCGCCGTTCCTGGCGGCTGCGCCCGATGCCGACGGGTTTGTTGCACGTCAAGTCGCGTCTGCGGAGCAGCATTTGTGGCCCGCAGCAAGTCCGTTGCCGACAGGCGAACACCGGCTCGGCTATCCTCGCGCGCCTCCACGGTTGCTTGCCTGATCGATTGCGTTCGGCCGTCCTGCGTCTGACAAGATGCGCGGCGCTGTAGGCGTTTCGTTCGCCGGCGCGCGCCGGCACCATCGCAACGATCACTCCTTTCACGGGGTCCAAAGCTGACTGCAGGTCGGCATTGAGCCGACGGACACTCCGCACATCGATCCTGTGCGTGATCGCGGGCACTACCGATGAAAAATGTCGGCAACCTTTTCTGGATCACCGCATCCAACCGGAGACCCGCGGGAGGTATTCCTGCGCCCTCCTATGAAACGTCCAAACTGACTAAGCCAATCATCTCAAAGGAATAGCATATGTTTTCAAAACTGATCACCACCACTGCCTTCATCGCGATTAGCGCCACGGCAGCCTTTGCCCACGCCACGCTCGAAACGACGGAAGCGCATGTCGGCGGATCCTACAAGGCGGTCGTTCGAATCGGGCATGGCTGCGAAGGTAAGCCGACGATTGCTGTGCGGGTCCAGATCCCCGAAGGTGTGATCGCGGCAAAGCCGATGCCGAAAGCCGGCTGGACCGTGGAGAAGATCAAGGGAGCCTACGAGAAGTCCTATGACTACTTCGGTACCCCGATGAAGGAAGGCGTGAAGGAGATTGTCTGGAAAGGCGGCAGCCTGGCCGACGACGAATATGACGAGTTCGTCTTCCGCGCATTTCTGACGGACGGGCTGCCGGTCGGCAAGACACTCTACGTGCCAATCGTACAGGAATGCCCTGACGGCGCGAGCGAGCGTTGGATCGAAATCCCGGCAGAAGGCAAGTCGAGTGACGATCTCGAATATCCGGCACCCGGTATCAAGCTCCTCGGAAAGAAGAGCGGGCACTGATCGCCGCAACACGGGCGGCGAAGGCCAATTGACCGGAGACCACACATGGCGCTGACACCACGAAGCTTCACGCACCTGGCGAGGCTAATGGCAATCGCGCTGTGCGGGGTCCTGATGCAGGCCGCCGTGGCCTTCGCCCACGCATCGCTCAACGCCAGTGAACCGAAGGACGGCGCGGTCGTCGACACCGCGCCGTCTGTCTACGTGTTGACCTTCAGCGAGCCGGTTTCGCCGTTGTCTTTGAAGCTCGTCAGACCGGATGGGACAGCGATCCCTCTGGAACGGTTCGAGCTCAAAGATCGAGCCGTCGAGATCGCAGCACCGGCTGACCTTGGGCGAGGCACGCATGTGCTTAGCTGGCGTGTGACCTCCGCCGACGGCCATCCGATCGGTGGATCGGTCGTCTTTTCGGTCGGCGCAACGAGCGCCGCGCCGCCCGTGATGGGAGATAAGATCGACTGGGTTGTATATGCCGGCGTCCTGTTATCGAAACTCGCACTTTATGTGGGCCTGTTCATCGGCGTTGGCGGCGTGTTTTCGCTCTGCTGGTTGCCCTGCGGCACCCGTTCGGGGCGCAAGGTCGTTGCGATCGCGCTCGGTACAGGATTCCTTGGTGCGCTTGCCGCCGTGGGCTTTCAGGGGCTCGATGCGCTCAGAGTTCCCCTGACGCACATTGTCGAACCGGCCGTTTGGTCCACGGCGATGGCAACGAGCTTCGGTGGCACAGCCATGGCGGCGCTCATTGCCTTTGGCGTGGCCGCCGTGGCGCTTAGCGGCAGGGGGCGGTTTGCCTGCCTGTCATCTCTGGCAGCGCTGATCGTGTCATCGGTCGCCTTGTCGCTGAGCGGCCACGCTTCTACGGCCGAGCCGCAATGGCTGATGCGCCCGGCCGTGTTCCTGCACGCCGCCGCGATAAGTCTCTGGGTTGGAGCGCTGGCTCCCCTGGGACTGGCGTTGCGGCGCGGTGACGAGATGGGCCGCCGGGCGCTGCGTCGGTTCTCGGCGTCCATCCCTTACGTGCTCGTTGTGCTTGTCGCGGCGGGTGTTGTCTTGACCATCGTACAGGTGGAGAAGCCGCGAGCGCTGCTGGAAACCGCTTATGGCCAGGTCTTTATGGTCAAGATGGCATTGCTTGCGGGATTGTTTCTGCTGGCGATCGTAAATCGCTGGCGTCTGACGGAGCCGGTCATGGCCGGCGATGGGGTATCGAAGACGCAGCTGGTCCGCTCGATCGCCGCGGAGATGCTTATCATCTTCCTGATTTTCGGCGCCGTGTCTTGTTGGCGCTTTACGCCGCCGCCGCGCGTGCTCCTGGCTGTGGCGGCGCAGCCCGCAAGCGTTCATATCCATACTGACAAGGTAATGGCCTTCGTTGAAGTCGCGCCTGGACGAGTGGGCGAGGTCGAGGTATCGATCAACACTCTCAATGGCGAACTTGAGCCGCTTGCCGCCAAGGAGGTGACGCTCGTGCTGTCCAAGCCTGATTCCGGCATCGAGCCGTTCAAGCGCGCAGCCGTGCGGCGCAGCGATGCGGACTGGCGCATCGAGCACATGAACATCCCGCTGGCAGGCACTTGGCAGGTGCGCGTCGATATTCTGATCAGTGATTTCGAGAAGGTAACGTTGCGCGACGAGATTAGCATTGGGCCGTGAGTGCGGCGCCCGTCGGCCAACTTCGCGCCATGCCGCAGCACGAATCTCCGTTAGTATTTTAGAAATATCGAATGTGCATACTGCGCGGCCATGCGCGGTTTCCTCCTGATGGCAATTTTCGCTGGCGGATTGTGGGTGGCTGACACGACCATGTGTAAAGGCCGCTACACCCAGGAGCTTGGGCACGAAGTTCAATCCGCGACCAGACGGGCCGAGTATTGGCTGAACGGCAAGTTGAACCTTCTGCGCGCTCGCTTCTAGCTGTCCATTGTCTGCCGGTGTGGAAGGGCTGAGTTTTCAGATGCCCCGAGAGCCGGAGTTTCATCTCGGCAATGACCAAGCGGCGTGGGCCGACGTCTGATGTGTTCACCGCGGATTCGATGCCGCCGTCTGCGGGAGATAGACAGCGACATTCTGACTGTCGCCGGAGAACGCGCCGGCGACGAACAGATACGCAGCAATCCCCAAGACAGCGAGCAGCATCAAGCCTATTGGCAGTTCGGTCGAAGACCTCCGCGGCTTGTCGTATCTGTGCTTGTGGTTCATTTCGAAGTCCTTGCGTGGTCGCCGTATCCTCAACAGCATCAGAGCCGTTCGAAGAGACTCTTGGGACTGCTCTGATGCTGTCGTGCGCCCATGGTCAGGGCCGAACCGCCATGGGCCTGCAGGGTTATATTAGAACCTGCGATGGTGCTTAATGTTCCCGGCCGAGACCGTCGCCTTGCGGCCTGCCGGCGCAGATGAGAACGTTTGGAGAACTTTCCTGTGTGACAGGATCATCCGCCGGTGTATAAGGCCGAATGGTCCAAAGAGCAGGCAGCGCCGATCTTCCGCTTCACGGTGGCCGGGTTCCCCGGTGGCTTGGCGAGCGCATGACGAAACTTGGCGCGATCATCACCCAGGCGATCGTCATCGAATACGGTCGAGACGAATTTCTTCGCCGGCTGGCGCATCCGTTCTGGTTTCAGTCTTTCGGATGCGTGATGGGCATGGACTGGCACTCTTCCGGCATCACCACCAGCGTCATCGGCGCCTTGAAGCGTGGTTTGTCGCCTCTGTCAGGCGAACTCGGCATTCATGTCTGCGGCGGGCGAGGGCGGAATTCTCGGGAGACGCCCGGCGAGTTGATTGCGATCGGCGAGCGCGTGGGTCTGGACGGAGGTGGCCTTGCGACCACCAGTCGCCTCGTCGCAAAGGTCGACAGTGCGGCGGTGCAGGATGGCTTCGACCTTTATCTGCACGGTTTTATCGTCACGGATGACGGCAAATGGGTCGTCGTGCAACAGGGCATGAACGGCGAAAAGCGGCAGGCCCGGCGCTACCACTGGCTGTCGGAGGGCATCACCAGCTTCGTGGATTCGCCTCATACGGCGATCGAGGGTGCGCGGCAGGGCGAGATCGTCAATCTTGCCGACCGCCGTGCCGCGGCCTCGCGCAACAGCCAGCTCGATCTGCTGGCTTCGCTCGGACCGGATCGGATTGTCCGGGAGGTCGTGGCTATCGAGCCCGGGCGCGAGGCCAGGCAAACCGCGCAGCCGATGCTGCCGCATCTGATCATGCCTGCCCATCACGACGTGCGTCAGGAAGACGTCAACATGAAACGTCTGCACGCCACGCTCGCGGCGGCTGCGGACCGCGGTCCAGAGGATTTCGAACATCTCCTGCTGGTGCCGGGCGTTGGGGCGCGGACCGTCAAGGCGCTGGCGATGGTGGCCGAAGTCGTGCACGGTGCACCATGCCGGTTCGCCGATCCGGCGCGCTTCTCGCTTGCCCATGGAGGCAAGGACCGCCACCCATTTCCGGTGCCCCTGAAAGTCTATGACGAGACGATCCGGGTGATGAAGTCGGCCGTGTCGAAGGCGAAGCTCGGTCGCGACGAAGAGATGCAGGTTCTCAAACGCCTGGACGATCAGGCTCGCCAGATCGAGAAATATGTAACCGGCCCGGATCTCAAGGAAATCGTGGCCGGCGAGTTTCGCCAATCGCAAGAGTTCGGCGGCCGAAGTGTATTTGGCTGGGAAGGACCGGCAGGACCATTGGAGGACGCGGAGCGGTCGCCCCGTCTGGGTCGCCGCGACCGGTAGACGGCTCTCGTGTGGCAGCAAGGCATTGCAGCGAATCTCTTTCTTTGATCTCTTCGAGAAGTTCTCGCCGGAACTCAAACCTCCTCCCAAGGGTTGGAAGGAAGCCTGCGAGGGCGAGCCAGCAGAATCCACGTCAAGAGGAGTCTCGCGATGGAAGAACTGCAGAGCATCACGGTATCTGAGGAACGGCTCGAGGATTGCCGAGACGTCGTTGAGCTTGATCTTCAGCTTTTGATCCGCGAAACGATCGACTCCGGGTTTTCGGTGGAGGAGGTGTTGATCGCGATCAGTGAACTGGTGGCGGAAGATTTCGCCAGCGCCGTCAAGGTCGCCAGCGTCCACTAAGAAGCGCATTGCTGCCCGAAACGGAGCATCTGGTCCCGCAGTGAAGGCTCGGCGACACGCTTTGCCGCTTCCCGATAGTCGAACCAGGCCAGCTTTCGCTCGCCCTTCTCGGGGAATTTCTGGCGCATGCGCCCGACTTCGAGCAGGTGGAGCTGAACCCTGCAGGAAATCTTGAGCCCGTGGTCCAGTCGCTTTTTGTAGAAGTAGTGGCCGAACGGGAACCTCTGGCAAGTGCCTTTGACGCCTGCCTCCTCATAGGCCTCTCTCGCCGCGACCTCATGCGCGCGCCTTCCCTTCATCGGCCAGCCCTTCGGAATGACCCAGCGGCCGGTGTCCCGGCTGGTGATGAGAAGGATTTCCAGTGCGTTGTCTTTACGGCGATAACACAGGGCCGCGTATTGCATGCGTGGCGGCCGGCGAAGCATCAACTGCACGTCAGAGGCAATTTGATGTAGAAAATTCACAGAAACGCTATCTCCTTTGTTGCCCTCCGCGGCAGGCGGGCTTCTGTCTGCCGCTCGAAGATAGGGGATAACAACCAGATAGCCGCTTCTGTTCCGCCAACACATTACGCGAAAGTGGAACGCGGGACGGAAGACTGGCAGATTCAAAGCGTTGACAGGATCCGGTTGCTGAGCGATCCGCGATAGGTCTTCTTGATCTCGACCTTGTTTTCCAGTGAATCCAAGATCTCGTCGCAGAAATCAATGTCGTGGAGCTCGCGGATGGTCTGGAGGCCGCCAGGCGTGAAGACGTTGATTTCGAGAAGCTTGTCGCCGACGATATCAAGACCGACCAGGAACATGCCGTCCTCAACCAGTTTCGGGCGGAGTGTTTCGGCGATCGCCAGCATCTCTTTCGTAACGTTGGCTGCCTTTGGAGTGCCGCTGGCGTGGATGTTGGACCGGACGTCTCCCTTGGGCGGGACGCGTTTGAACGCGGCATAGACGTCGCCCCTCTGGAGCGGTCGTCCGTTCATCAGGAACAACCGCGTATCACCTTCCGATGCTTTCGGAAGGTAGCTTTGCACGATCAGATAGCCGACGACGCCGACGGCATCGACAATTTGAGTAAGATTGCCTTCCGTGCTGGTCGCCACCCTGAAAACATTTCTACCGCCCGATCCCTGCAACGGTTTGATGATCACACCCTCCGAGTGCGCGTCGATGAACGCGCGGATTTCATCGATGTCCTTGGAGATCAGAGTTGTCGGGCGAACGGCCACCGGGAAATCCTGAAAATAGAGCTTGTCTTGTGCCAATGCCAAGCCGCAGGGATCGTTGACGACGATCGTACCGCGCTCTGTGGCGAGACGACCGAAATTCGCCCCGGCGTACGATGCCCAAGGACGGCTATCCGCATCCTCCGACGGGTCGTTGCGCAGAAACAGAACATCCACGTCTTCAATGTTGACGACGGTCCTGTCTCCGTCCGTGAGGGCGCGCAAAAGCGTCTCCGGTTTCTTTGGTCGTGTTCCGACGAAACCGGCCGCCCGTATCATCAACGTATCGTCCGGGCGCAGGATAAAATCACCGGGCGTGACATAAAGGACCTCATGCCCGCGGGCGAGCGCAGCAAGCGCCAACGCGGTGGTCGTATAGGCGGGCTCTTCGGTTTCGAGTGCGTTGACAAGGAGGGCGATTCGCATTGGAGCTCCTAGCTTCGGATGGAGGAATTTGGTCCCGGTCGCGCCAGCGCCTGATGCACCGCGCATGACTGAAGAAATAGAGCGGGACGACACCGCACCAAGGCAGCCTGCTCCTACGTATCGCGCCAGGCAGCTATCGGCGTTTTCTTCGCGACGCCGTTGTCGATGGTGAGGACGCTGTCGAAGAAATCGGCGTCACCGTCTGATTGGATCGACGAGGTATCATGCATGATGGCGATTACCGTCGCCTCTGGGCAATGATCCTTGATCGACTGATGAAATGCCTGGACCGCCTGGCTATCCAGGGCGCTGGTTGCCTCGTCGAGGAAGAGCAGGCCCGGCCTTAACAAGACGATTTTCGCCAGGACGAGTTTCTGCTTCTCGCCTCCGGAAAGAAGTTTGTCCCAGGGCTGTCCATCGCGACCGTCTTCCGAAAGCTCGGAGGCAAATTCTTCGAGCCCAGCCTCTTCCAACGCCGCCGCGACAGCGCCGTCGGTATGGGTCTCAGCCCCATCCGGCAAACAAACGAGGTCCTTCAGGCAGACGCCCTGGAGCTTGACGTCCTGGGCAACGTAGAGGCTTCGTACCGTCTCCGGCATCGTGATCGTGCCGCGGCCATGCGCCCAAAGACCGTTTATCGCCTTGAGCAGCGACGTCTTGCCACTTCCGGATTCACCAACCACCAACGTCCATTCTCCCGGAAGGAAATGCAGCTTGTCGGCAATCAGAAAAGGGTCGTCATCGCCGGTATGCAGGAGCTCGATCGCATGGATGGTCAGGCCCTGCCCGGGATCCTGGGTCTTGTATTCGAACACCGAAGGGCCACTACGAGCATAGTAGTCCTGTGGTTCCTGCACGGCTTCTATCGCTTGCGCAAGTTCGGTGATCCGGCGTGCATCGGCCCTTAGCGTCGCGATGTCGGGCATCGCGTGGATGAACCACGAGCATTCGTTGATGAGCGCCGTCGCCAGCTCGGCGCCGGTGACATAGTCCTGCAGGCTGATCGTTTTATCGACGTAGGGGAGCAGCCCTGGTGCGTACGCGACAATGCGCGAGCCGATGAAATTGTGCACCAGCTCGAAACCCATGAACCCGGCGGTCACGCGATTGAGGCTTGCCCAGGTGCGATCTATCTCGCGATATCGGCGCCGGTTGACTGCCTTCTGGGCCGGTTCGCCCTTAATGACCGCAACATGAAAACTGCGGTGCAACAACTGGTTTAATTCGCTGCGATAACTGCCTTCCGCCGATTGGATGCTTATCGACAGGCCCTGCAGGACACTACCGAGCTTGGCTGCGAGGAACGTATTCAGCGGCACGTAGATCGCGATTGCCAGCAGTGTCAAACAGGCGCTGCCGTAGCTGCCCAGAAGATCAAGCCCTCTGACGGTGCTCGACGTCTCGATCAGTTTTAGCCCGACGAATGCAAGCGATAGAACGACGCCGGCTATGCCCACGCCCAGGCCGATTGCACCGCCCGTCATGCCCTTTATGGCTTCCTGTATCCTCTGATCGATGTTGTCAGGCGATGAAGCCTCCGCCTCGCTTGCGGCGCCAAACCCGTTTTGCAGGAGGTGGAAATGGGTGTGGTTGGAGTCGAGCAGCGCCTGGTTGAAGCGATCGTCCAGCCATTGGCGCCATTTCCGGTGGAGTGTGGTCGAGAGGAAGTGACGGACCGCAGTGAAGCCTGCGTCCCTGGTGATGGCGATCGCGGCAAGCGTGGCTGCGGTGGTCAGGAGCGACCAGGGCGTCGTCGGCACGGTAGGATGGTGAAAATTAGCGATCCGATTGACGAGTTCGCCGGAGGTCAAAGCGAACCATACGCTTGCCTGAGCCGACAAGCCGGTGAGCAGCAGGATAAGAAGCGTTAAGCCCCAGGCCTCGCGCCAACGCTCGGAGAGCCAGTAGGCCAGCAACAGACCCCAAAAGCTGCGCATTGAAGAAACAGGACTGGTCCGGCGCCGTCGCACCCGCCCGAAGGTCCATCTGACCAGTGCTGCTGTTCGCTGTGCGTTACTGCGCACGACCTCACTTAAAGCCATCTCCATGAACTGGGGCGAGGATCGGGCTTGTCAAATCCAACTTGTCAAATCCGAGGAATATTGCAGCAGCAGGACCAGGGCTCCCGCCAATTGCAGAGAACCTTTCATCTCCGGACCTAAGTGTCGGTAGTCGAATGTCGTTACGGATCAATTCCGCCCGTTTACGCCAGCCTGTCGAAGGGCCGAGCACGCTTCGTCCTCCGATTGCCTGCTTCGACGCCGTCCGGAACCTTTTATCGCCGCAGGTGTTGGAGGCGTTCCGATCAGATGACACAGGAGTTTGTTATGCCGGTGAAGACACTCGAGGCGCTGTTTTATGACGGCCTTAAGGACATCTACTATGCGGAAAGGCAGATACTGAAAGCGCTGCCGAAGATGGCGCGCGCGGCGCAATTGCCCGATAGCAAAGCGGCATTCCAGAAGCACCGGGACGAAACGGAGGAGCATGTCGAGCGCCTGCAACAAGTCTTTGAGATTATGGGCAAACGTGCGCAGGGCAAGACCTGTGAGGCTATTCAGGGGATCATCGCCGAGGGCGAGGAGATCATGGAGGAATTCAAGGCCAGCCCGGCTCTCGACGCGGGCCTCATCTCCACGGCCCAGGCGGTCGAACACTATGAGATCGCGCGATACGGCACCCTGAAGACCTGGGCCAAGCAACTTGGGTTGGAGAAAGCGGCGCTGCTGCTCGACCAGACCCTTCAAGAAGAAGGGGCAACCGACAAGGCGCTCACCAAGATCGCTCTGTCCGCCGCCAACAACAAGGCAAAGGTTGCAGCTTGACCGGAGTCGAGAAGCGGAGGGCGTAGGTTCGCCCTTCGCGTCAAGGCAGGCGGGGCGCGAAGAGGCCCGGCACGAGGCCGGGCCACCACGGTCAATCACGATGCTCGGGCATCGCCTTGAGTTGATCCTTGGTCCAGGCCGTCACGGCATGAACCTCACCGTTCTCATCACGCATGAAATCGAGGTCGGCAGTGGGTACTGCAACCGGCTTTGCGCCGATGCCGAGAAAGCCGCCGACGTCGATGATAACGGTGCCGGCGGCACCGGCGCCGTGGACGTGATCAACCGTGCCGACCTTATCGTCATCCACCCCATATACTGTCGCACCTTCAAGGACAGCAGGCGTGAGTTCCGTCGGGTCGAGGCGTACGTGATTGGCGTGATCCATTTTCGTTGCTCCTTTGAAATGAACCGAAAAGAACCAGCACTGGACGAAACTGTTCCACTCGAACCACGGCTGGCCGCTTTCCTCGGCATCGAGAACCAGGTCGATGGTGTCAGCATTCGGATGTTTCTCGGAACTTGCAGGGTATCCCCCGGTTGGAGCGCCACGGGCCGATTTGGACCCGGTAGGAGGTACTCCATGAAACGCACCACTCTCGCAATGGCAGCGCTCTTCGGTGCTGTCGCAATGCCGGCCTTCGCGCAAACGACGCCCAACCCAAACGGGGAGACGCCCGCCATTGCGACTCCCAACTCGAGCAATCCGACCGCACCGGTGGCTGGCGCCAGCAGTTTTACTGAAGCTCAGGCCAAGGATCGTATTGAAAAGGCTGGCTACGCTTCGGTGCAGGGTTTGAAGCTGGACAACCAGGGCATTTGGCGGGCTGAGGCGACAAAAGGCGGAAAACCAGTTGAGGTCGCCCTGGATTATCAGGGCAATGTCACGTCTCAGGCGAAATAGTGAGGAGATCTCGACATGAAAACCGTAAGTGGTTTGTTCGACGACTATGCGGATGCGCAGTCAGCGGTTCGTGAACTGGTGCAGGCGGGAATTCCTGCGGAAAATATCGGTATTATCGCCAGCAACGCGGCCGGCCGATATTCTCCTGAGAGCGGCGCTGCCGAGGGCGCCGGAGCCGGCGCGGCCATCGGCGCCACCAGTGGAGGCGCGGTCGGCCTGTTGACGGGCCTCGGCCTTATGGCGGTTCCCGGTATCGGTCCGATTGTCGCGGCGGGGTGGCTGGCTGCAACGGCTGCAGGCGCCGCAACCGGCGCCATTGCCGGCGGTGCCGTGGGCGGCGTGATCGGCGCGCTGACGGAATCGGGCATCGATGAAGCGGATGCGAATGTGTATGCCGAGGGCGTCCGCCGTGGCGGCGCACTCGTGACGGTGCGGTCGCTGAGCGAACCTCTGGCCGAGCAGGCGCAGATGATCTTGCGTAACAGGGGCGTCGATCTCGCCGAACGTCGCGCCGCCTACGAATCGACCGGTTGGCGTCGCTTTGATGAACAAGGGGAGCCACTGACACAGACCGAAATCGGAATGCATCGCGATCGGTTGCGTTCGGAGCTTTAGATCCAGCAGCTGCGATTAAAGAATGTCGCGCAAAAGTGCGCGGCAATTTTTTCGGTGCCGAAGCGCTCCGCTGGGGGGCGACGGAGCGTGGAATGTGGCCTGCAATAGGGGCCAACCCTAGCGGACGCCGATCATGTCGAGGACCACGGCTTTTGCGTGCGAACGTAGACGCTCGCATCCGACCCCGCGCCTTCGTTGGCGTCCGCAGCGGCGGCGCGCACGCGGGGAACAAACGTGCATGGACGCGGTTCGATACGGTGTCCAAAGCGACTGAGCGCAAGGAGCGAATGCATGAGCGAGGCGCAAACCACCAACAACCACGACGAAATTCGCCATTGGGCCGAAAAACGGAAGGGAAGGCCCGCCCGGGTAAAAGGTGCGCTTGATGGCGGAATATTGCGGATCGATTTCGGCGAAGCAGAGATGAACCTTGAGCCGATCTCGTGGGACGAGTTTTTCCGTATCTTCGATCACAACAAGCTGCTGTTTCTTCACCAGGACAAAACGGCAGATGGCAGCCTGAGCAGGTTCAACAAATTCGTGGACCGGCCCTGATCCTGCCGGCGAGCAGGAGCCAGGACGACCCTTCCGACTGTGACCTGGCCAAACGCGCCTGAGGGAATTTGCGTAACTCGCCGATGCCCGGCGCACTATTCATCGCCGGCTGTCTCCCTCAAACATCGAAGGCTGGGTTTCCCGTCACCTGTTGGTGTCATCGGGCGCGCTGTTGTTGCTTGGTGCGCCCGTACCGGATTGTGGGGTCGGGTTGCGATCCGTGGGTGCCAGGCCTTGCGGGCTCTCGGTGCTCGGGCGCTGTTCGGCTTCCGGCCGCTGGCCCGTAGAGGCGGGCTCAGTGCGTTCAACCGAACCGGTTTGATCAGAGCCACCGCCTTGCCCCCATTCCACGAGGCCCCATGCGGCCAGCGCCAAAGTCAGACTGGCGGCGAGCACCAGAAAGACGCGCGTGCCCAGTCCTCCCTGCCTGGCCTCGCGTGGCGAAAACTGGGTTCGCTCCGCGTCATGCGTTGCAGATTCCGGTTCGCCGCGCTCGTCCAAATGCTCAATCATTTGTCCACCTCCATACGTAGCCTCTGCGCCCGCTACCCGACGAGGAAAGGGGCCAAGGATACAACCGAGGTCATCTTCAATAGTTCCGACTGGGCATCCGCATCGGCAAGTGCGGTGATGTTCCGCTCACAACCGTCGATCCGATTTTCTACTATCGTCGCTGGCCTGCAAGGAGATCGATGCGGGCGCGAACACGGGCAACACCTTCCGGGATGCTCGCGCCCGGAATGGACGAATAGCCCATGCGGAAATAGCGACAGGGCTCCTCACTCCTGGGGAAGAAAGGAGAGCCGGATTCGACGAGCACGCCATCCTGGCGCAGTTCGCTCACAAGTCGATCGGCGTCGAGCCCTTCCGGTCCCTTCATCCAGAAAGACGTACCGCCGAAGGCCGACGAACCTGCGATCGTCAAACCCTCGCGGCGGAGTGCCTCCGCCATAAGGACGTGGCGCTTGTGATACTCCGTGCGCATGCGATGCAGCACGGCGTCATAGTGCCCAAGCGCCAGGAAATAGGCTGCGGTGCGCTGCAGGTGACCGGGCGGATGGCGCAGCATCAGCGAGCGCAGCGCGCGGGCCTCGCGGATGAAGGGGGCTGGTGCGACGAGGTAGCCGAGCCGCAGGCCTGGAAACAGCGATTTCGAGAAGCTGCCGATGTAGAGCACGCGCCCGGTCGGATCGAGGGCCTTCAGTGCCGGCGAGGGCGGTGCCAGATAGCTGATCTCGAACTCGTAGTCGTCCTCGACGATCACGAAGTCCTTCTCCTCGGCGGCCTCAAGCAGTCGCGCGCGCCGATCGACCGGCATTGTCGCGCCCGTCGGTGAATGGTGGCTCGGAGTGACGAACACGGCGTCGACGTTCTCCGGCAGGGCATCTGGCGAAAGGCCCTCGCCATCGACGTCGACGGTCATGACATCGGCACCGCTCAGCAGCAGCGAGGCGCTGATGTCGGGGTGGCATGGGTTTTCGCAGACTGCGGCGGAGCCCTCGTCCAAGATCAGTCGGGTCACGATCCAGAGCGCATTCTGGGCGCCGACGGTGACGAGAATTTCGTCCGGAGTGGCATGGATGCCGCGTCGCGGCAACGTGCGCGAGCAGATGTAATTGACGAGCCGCACGTCATCTGCCGCGGCAAAGTCGCTCGCCATCAGGACGAAGTCCTCACGGGCGAGCGCCCGGCGGGCGCAATCACGCCACGCGTTGAGGTCGAAGAGCGTCGGATCCATCTGGCCATAAAGGAAGGGGAACGGATAACGGCGCCAATCCAGCGGTTTCGGGATCTGGCGCACGACGCCGAAGCTCATCTTGATCTTGCGGCTCCAGTCCACCGGGGCGGAACCGCCCGACGGGAGATTGTCGTCCACGTCCCTGCCTGGCGGATTGTCGGTGATGCGATAGGAACTGCGGCTTGCGGCTTCGACGTACCCCTGAGAGATCAGTTCCTGATAGGCGAGTGTTACCGTGATGCGCGAGATGCGCAGATAGTCGGCGAGCTTGCGCGTCGAGGGCAGGTGCGCGCCGGGCTGCACCCGGCCGGCGAGCACCGCCGAAACCACCGTCTCGCGCAATTGCGCCTGCAAGCCGATCCCGCTTTCGCGCTCGATGAAGAAAATCGTTTCCGAAACGCTCATGCGCACAAAGGCGGCCCTCAGCGAGGTCAATCTGGATCTATTCAACTTCCAAACTGGATATAACGCAAGCCAAGCCCCGGCCGTATCGTCATCAGCAAGACCGGAAAAACCGGCCAATCAATAATCAAAGAGGAGAACGACGAATGCTACATGGACATTTCAAGCGGTTAGCGGCGGCGGCCAGCATCGTGGCGAGCCTTGCCGCATCGAGCGTAGCCTATGCGGAGACGAGGCTTGTCGTCGGCTATCAGCAGATTGTCGGCCCCTTCGTTGCCGCGATCGCCGATGGCCGCTTCGACGCCGCCGCCAAGGAGGCCGGCTACAAGATCGACTGGCGCCAGTTCAGTTCGGCCGGCGACATCACGACGGCGCTCGCTTCGGGAGACGTGCCGATCGGCGTTCTCGGGTCGACTGGCACGGCGGCGGCCGCAACACGCGGCGTTGACCTGCAACTCTTCTGGATCCTCGACAATATCGGCCAGTCGGAAGCGCTCGTTGCGCGCGACGGCTCGGGCATTGAAACGCCGGCCGACCTCAAGGGCAAGAAAGTCGCCGTCCCCTTCGTTTCGACCTCGCACTTTCATCTGCTTGTCGGCATGAACAAGGTCTGGAACGTCGATCCCCGCGAGGTCGAGATCCTCAATCTGAAGCCGCCGCAGATCGTTGCCGCCTGGCAGCGCGGCGATATCGATGCCGCCTATGTCTGGCCGCCGGCGCTTTCCGAAATCCAGAAGACCGGCAAGACGATCTCCGATTCCGAGGTGATCGGTGCGGCAAGTGTTCCGACCTTCGACGGACTGGTGGTCGACAAGGGTTGGGCGGAGGAGAACCCGAAGCTGATGGAGGCCTTCACCAAGGTCCTGGCGAAAGCCTATGCCGACTACAATTCCAACAAGGCCGCCTGGACGGAGGAGTCGGCCGAGGTCCAGGGTATCGTCAAGCTGATCGGCGGCGATGGCCCAAGCACCGTGGAAGCCCTGCGCCTCCTCTCCTTCCCGAATGCGGATGAGCAGGCGTCCGAGGTCTGGCTCGGCGGCGGTGCGACGCGCGCGCTCAGCGAGAGCGCAAAATTCCTGGTCGAACAGAAGCAGATCGGCAATTCGCTCGACGACTATGCGCCCTACGTCAACGCGAGCTTCGCGAAGACTGCCGCGCAATAACGTATTCTGCCTGTTGCGCCGGCCGTGGGGAGCGGCCGGTGCGTCCATCATCGAGACCGTGACCGAGGTGCAGGGAGGCATTTCTCATGGAAACACTGAGCGTCAGGAACATCAGTCTGACCTATCCGGGCCTGTACTCGGACCAGGCGATCATCGCCTTGAAAGGTGTAAATCTTACCATCAACAGCGGCGACTTCGTCGTTGCATTGGGTGCTTCCGGCTGCGGAAAGACCACCTTGCTCAATCTGATGGCGGGCTTCATGGCCCCCTCGGAGGGCGACATCACGCTTGGCAATCACCAGGTCAACGGGCCAGGCGCTGAGCGCGGCGTGGTCTTCCAGAAACACGCTCTGCTGCCGTGGCTCAACGTGATCGAGAACACCGAATTCGGTCTCAAGCTGCGTGGTGTCGACAAGGCGACACGCCGGGAACTCGCCACCAGGAACCTTGCTCTCGTCGGGTTGCAGGATTTCCACCACCACATGATCTACCACCTGTCGGGGGGTATGCAGCAGCGCGTCGGCATTGCGCGGGCACTGACATGCGATCCTGCCATGCTGTTGATGGACGAGCCGATGGCAGCACTCGACGCGCTGACGCGTGAGACCATCCAGGAACTGCTGCTCAAGGTCTGGCAACTCACCAACAAGATGTTCTTCTTCATCACCCACAGCGTCGAGGAGGCGCTGTTCCTCGGCTCGCAGCTGATTGTCATGTCGCCGCGGCCGGGCCGCATCACCCACACCTACGAGCTCAACTTTAACAAGCGCTTCCTCGCCGAAGGCAATGCGCGCGCGATCAAGTCCAGCCCGGAATTCATCCGCATGCGCGAGGAGGTGCTCGGCATCATCTATGGCGACGAACGTGCGTCCGGAAACCCGGAGGTGGCCCATGCTTGATAGAGTGACGCGGGCCAAGCCCGCCAAGGCTGGCAAAATCTTCGGTGCGCCCGGTGACGGAAGCAGCGGCCTGATCAGTTTCGCAACGACGGTCGTTCTCCTCGCCCTCTGGTTCACCGTCACCGAATCCGGTTGGGTCAAGCCGCTCTTCCTGCCGTCGCCGCTGGCGGTCTGGGACAAGTTCATGCTGGCGCTGACCGACGGTGTTTCGAACTCGACGCTGATGGAGCATACGCTCGCAAGTATCGGTCGCGTCTTCGGCGCCTTCCTGCTGGCGCTGGTGACGGCGGTGCCGATCGGCATCCTGATGGGTGTCAATCGCGTCGTGCGCGGGCTCTTCGATCCGATCATTGAATTCTACCGGCCGCTGCCGCCGCTTGCCTACCTGCCGCTGGTGATCATCTGGCTTGGCATCGGCGAGTTCCCGAAGGTGTTCCTGATCTATCTGGCGATCTTCGCGCCGATGGCGATTGCCGCAAGGGCAGGGGTGCGTTCGGTCTCGACCGAGCAGATCCACGCGGCCTATGCGATGGGCGCCACCCGTGGACAGGTGATCAGTCAGGTGATCATGAAGGCCGCCTTGCCCGAGATCTTCACCGGCATGCGCATCGGCATCGGCGTCGGATGGACCACCCTGGTGGCAGCGGAAATGGTTGCTGCGAACAGAGGTCTTGGCTTCATGGTCCTCAATGCCGCCGAAAACCTCGAAAGCGATACTGTGATCATGGGGATCTTCATCATCGGCATCTTCGCCTTCGCCTTCGATCTTTTGATCCGCTACCTCGAAAAGGCGCTGATCCCCTGGAAGGGCCGTCTGTAACCGGCGGCGACTTCGACACTTCATCTGAATTCGGCCTGGCGGCCTTTTGAAGACGGCATTTCCCGTCTCCGGCGAAGCCATGCCTTGTGGACCAAGCCAAAGGACAGGACCATGACACTCTCTGCAACCGATCTCAAAACCTTGTTCGATGCCTTCAACCGGCATGACATCGATGGGGTCATGCGCTTCTTCGCCGAGGACTGCGTATTCAATGCGGTCGGCGGCCCTGAGGTGCACGGCACCCGCTTCGTCGGTACAGGGCCGATCGCCGATGCTTTCAGCGGCGTCTGGAAATCGATGCCGGACGCCGAGTGGGGCAACCACAGCCATTTCGTCGACGGCGATCGAGGCGTGTCCGAATGGACCTTCTCGGGCACGGCCGCCGATGGCAGCCGCATCGAGGCCGAGGGCTGTGACCTCTTCACGTTCCGAAACGGCAAGATCGTGCGCAAGCAGGCGTTCCGCAAGAACCGCCCGCTCCTGCAGCCCCGCTACTGATGGCCTGGAGCACGAGCCATGCAACTGCGCGCCACCCCTCTCAAGCCCGCAAGGCAGCCGTTTGATCCGGCCTATGACCCCAACCATGCCCGCAGCCCCGGCACGGGCAAAGATTATGCGCCGACCTACTGGATCGGCACCGCCGGACCTGAGCCGGAGGATGACGGCCCCGTCACGCGGGACATAGATGTCGACGTCGCCATCATAGGTTCGGGCTATACCGGCCTCTCCTGTGCCATCCACCTGGCACGCGAGCACGGCATCCGTGCGACGGTGCTGGAGGCCAATGGCGTTGCCTGGGGCTGCAGCACCCGCAATGGCGGGCAGGCGCAGATTTCCGCCGGTCGCCTGAAGCGCTCGCAATGGATCGCCCGCTGGGGCGTCGACGTCGCACGCAAGATGCACGCCGAGATCGCCGAAGGGTTCGAGCTTTTCCGGGCGCTGGTCCGGGAGCCGGAGATCGACTGCGATCCGCAGGATGGCGGCCATCTCTATATCGCCCACCGCGACAAGATGCTGCCGGCGCTCGAAGGCGAGGTTCGGGTCCTCAACGACATGTTCGGTTACCGGGCCCGCATGGTCTCGCGCGAGGAGATCCATCGCGATTTCGTCCGTGACGAGGAAGCGCGCGGGGCGATGTACGAGCCTGACGGCATGGGCATTCATGCGGCAAGGCTTGCCTTCGGCTATCTGAAACTGGCGCGGCGGCTTGGCGCAAAGGTGCATACCTCAAGTCCCGTGCTGTCCTGCACGGCGAAGGGTGGCGTGCACCACCTGACGACGCCGGGCGGCACGGTTCGTGCCCGCGCCGTCTGCATTGCAACCGCCGGCTATACGTCGCCCGGCATGAATGCGCTCACGCGCCACCGGCTGATGCCGATCCTGTCGAACTCGATCGTTACGCGGCCGTTGACTGAAGGCGAGCAGCAGGCGCTGAATTTCAAGGCGCGCATACCGCTCACCGACACGCGCACGCTCCGCCATTACTACCGCATGCTGCCCGATGGCCGAGTGCAGATCGGCAGCCGCAGCGCCATTACCGGGCGCGATGCCGGCAACCCGAAGCATCTCGAACTGCTGCTCGCAGGTCTCTACCGCAAGTTCCCGGCGCTGCGCGGCATCGACATTGACTATTCCTGGTGGGGCTGGGTGGATGTCAGCCACGACATGATGCCGCGCATCTTCCAGCCGGATCCGGGCCAGAGGCTGTTCTACGCCATGGGTTATGGCGGCAACGGCGTGATGTATTCCGCGCAGGCCGGCCGCCGCATGGCCCAGATGGTCGCCGGCAAGGGCGGGGCTCTCGACCTTCCCATCTTCACCTCGCCCCTGCCGAGCCACGGGCTGCTGACTCCATTCCGCAGGCTTGGCCAATGGGGAATGTACCGCTGGTACTACCTCCGCGACGAGATCCTCTAACTCTTTGAAATAATTCTCAGGAAAGGAACTGCCCCATGAAAATGACCACCGAGGAAGCCTTCGTCAAAGTCTTGCAGATGCATGGCCTCGAACATGCCTTCGGCATCATCGGCTCGGCCATGATGCCCGTGTCGGACCTGTTCCCCAAGGCCGGCATCAAGTTCTGGGACTGCGCCCACGAGACCAACGCCGGCATGATGGCGGACGGCTTCAGCCGTGCAACGGGCACGATGTCGATCGCGATCGGCCAGAACGGCCCCGGCGTCACCGGCTTCATTACCGCGATCAAGACCGCCTACTGGAACCACACACCGCTTCTGATGGTCACGCCGCAGGCGGCCAACAAGACGATCGGGCAAGGCGGTTTCCAGGAGGTCGACCAGATGGCCATGTTCGAGGAAATGGTCTGCTATCAGGAGGAAGTGCGCGATCCCTCCCGCATTCCCGAGGTGCTGAACCGCGTCATCGAAAAGGCCTGGCGTGGTTGCGCGCCTGCGCAGATCAACATCCCGCGCGACTACTGGACCCAGGTGATCGACGTCGACTTGCCGGCGATTGTCCGTTTCGAACGTCCGGCCGGTGGGCCGCAGGCGATCACAGAGGCCGCAAAGCTGCTGTCGGAAGCAAAATTCCCGGTCATCCTCAACGGCGCCGGCGTCGTCATCGGCAATGCCATTGGTGATTCCATGAAGCTTGCCGAGCGGCTCGACGCACCGGTCTGCTGCGGCTACCAGCACAATGACGCCTTCCCCGGCAGCCATCGCCTGTCGGTCGGTCCGCTCGGCTATAACGGCTCGAAGGCGGCGATGGAGCTGATCTCAAAGGCCGACGTCGTGCTGGCGCTCGGCACCCGGCTCAATCCCTTCTCGACCCTGCCGGGCTACGGCATCGACTATTGGCCGAAGAACGCCGCGATCATCCAGGTCGACATCAATGCCGACCGGATCGGCCTTACCAAGAAGGTGACGGTCGGCATCTGCGGCGACGCCAAGCAAGTCGCCCGCCAGATCCTCGAGCAGCTCTCGCCGTCGGCCGGTGATGCCGGCCGCGACGAGCGCAAGGCTGCAATCCACCAGACCCGATCGGCCTGGCAGCAGCAGCTCTCCTCCATGGACCACGAGGACGACGATCCGGGCACGCAGTGGAACGAGACGGCACGCTCGCGCGAGCCGAACCGCATGTCGCCGCGCCAGGCCTGGCGGGCGATCCAGGCGGCCTTGCCGAAGGAGGCGATCATCTCCACAGACATTGGCAACAATTGCGCGATCGGTAACGCCTATCCGACCTTTGAGGCCGGCCGGAAATATCTCGCACCTGGCATGTTCGGGCCCTGCGGTTACGGCTTCCCGTCGATCGTCGGCGCCAAGATCGGTTGCCCGGATGTGCCGGTGGTCGGCTTTGCCGGTGACGGGGCCTTCGGCATCTCGATGAACGAGATGGGGTCGATCGGCCGCGAGGGCTGGCCGGCCATCACCATGGTGATCTTCCGCAACTACCAATGGGGTGCGGAAAAGCGCAACACGACGCTCTGGTATGCCAACAATTTCGTCGGCACCGAGCTCAATCCCAATCTCTCTTACGCGAAGGTCGCCGAGGGCTGCGGTTTGAAGGGCGTCGCCGTCGATACGCCTGCGGCGCTGACCGAGGCGCTCTCCAATGCGATCGCCGACCAGAAGAAGGGTGTCACGACCTTCGTGGAAGTCATCCTCAACCAGGAGCTCGGCGAGCCGTTCCGTCGCGACGCGATGAAGAGGCCGGTGCCGGTTGCCGGCATCGACCGCGCCGACATGCGTCCGCAGAAGCGGGCGTGACCGTTCACAGACCATGCCTGCCCGGTCAGCCCGGGCAGGCGAAGCTTCCCGCAAGCGACCGGAACGCAAACATGACCTTCACCGCCTCCGTCCACGAACGTTTCCGCAGCATGCCCTCCGGATTTTGGACCTATTGGCCAGGCTTCGCCGTCACCGCGGCGGTTGCCGTCGCCGCGCAGTTCCTCTCCGACCACTATGGTGCGCCGGCTATGCTAATGGCGCTGCTGCTCGGCATCGCCTTTCATTTTCTTTCGGAAGAGGGGCGTTGCGTCGCCGGCATCGATTTCTGCGCCAAGAAAGTGCTGCGCATCGGCGTGGCGCTGCTCGGCATGCGCATCAGTGTCGACCTCCTGATCGGGCTTGGCGCCAGCACGATCCTGCTCCTCGTTTCTGCCATCGCCGCGACAATCGGTTTCGGTTTGCTCGCCGCGAAACTGCTCGGCCGCGGCTGGCGGTTGGCGCTCATCACCAGCGGTTCCGTCGCCATCTGCGGCGCTTCGGCGGCGATGGCGATTGCCGCCGTACTGCCGAAGAACGAGTTTTCCGAGCGCAACCTGATCTTCACCGTGCTCTCTGTCACGGTGCTCTCGACGCTTGCGATGATCGCCTATCCGATCATTGCCCAGACCATGGGGCTCGATGCCCGGGCGACCGGCATCTTCTTCGGCGGTACGATCCATGATGTCGCCCAGGTCGTCGGCGCCGGCTTCTCGGTCTCGCCGGAGGCGGGCGAGACGGCGACCCTCGTCAAGCTGATCCGCGTCACCATGCTGGCGCCGGTCGTGCTGACCTTCTCGCTGGTGCTGCGCAACGTGCCGCAGCCCGAGGGTGAGACCGGCAAACGCCCGCCGCTGTTGCCCGGTTTTGTCGTCGCCTTCCTGATCTTCGCGGCGCTGAATTCCTTCGGCTTCGTGCCGGAAATGGTCGCAAAGGCCGGGATGGAGACCTCGCGCTGGGCGCTGCTCGCTGGCATCGTCGCCGTCGGCATGCGCACCTCGCTTCGCCGCGTGCTGGACGTCGGCGGCGATGCTGTCGCGCTGATCGTTGCCGAAACCATCTTCATCGCTCTCTTCATTCTCGTCGGCATTCATTATCTGGGGCACGCCTGATGAAACCGCTCGATCGCATTCTCGAAGCCGCGAAGGCCGCGCCGCGCCATATCGTACTTGCCGAGGGCGAAGACCCGCGCATCGTCGAAGGGGGCCTCAGGGCCGTTCGCGCCGGTCTTGCCGAGATCACGCTCGTCGGCAATCGAAAGATTGTCGCAGAGCGGCTGGAGGCCGCTGGTGCGCGCCCGGACGAAATCCGCATAGAGGATCCGACCTCGTCACCGCTTACCCAGCGCCTCGCTGCGGCTTACCATGAACTGCGCCGAAACAAGGGTGTGGATGAGGCAGCAGCGGGCGAAGCGGTGCGTTCGCCGCTCGTCTTTGCCGCCATGATGGTGCGGGAAGATGCGGCCGACGGCACTGTTGGCGGCGCGGTTGCGACCACCGCCGACACCGTGCGCGCCGCGCTCCAGACCATTGGCCGCGCGCCACATGTCAGTCTCGTGTCGAGCTTCTTCCTGATGATGCTCTGTGCGCCGCATCACGCGAAGAAGGGCGCTTTCGTCTTTGCAGATTGCGGTTTGGTGGTGGATCCCGATGCTGCAGGCCTCGCCGATATCGCCGTGACTTCGGCACAGTCCTTCGAGGCGCTCTCCGGCAAGCCGGCGAAGGTGGCAATGCTCTCGTTTTCGACCGCGGGCAGTGCCGCACACGAGCGCGTTTCCAAGGTGGTGGAGGCGACGAGGCTTGCCCATGCTGCGGCACCCGGTCTCGTCATCGATGGGGAACTGCAGTTCGACAGCGCCTTCGTCGAGGCAGTCAGCGCCGCCAAGGCACCCAACTCGGCACTGCAGGGTGAGGCCAATGTCTTCGTTTTCCCCAATCTCGATGCGGCGAATATCGGTTACAAGATCGCTCAGCGCATCGGCGGCGCCACCGCCATCGGCCCGATCCTGCAAGGACTTGACAAGCCCGCCAACGACCTCTCGCGTGGCTGCACTGTCGATGACGTCTTCCACATGATCGCCGTGACTGTCGTTCAGGCATCAAACCGGCGGCCGACTGCACGTCTCCTTTAAATGACAGCGGATCAAAGGGACAAAGCATGAAGTAATTCAAAGCGCTACAGCGACACCTTTGCGTGCGAGAAGAAGCGCGGCGCTATAGTGCCTGAGAGCATACTCCCGAGCCCAGGCGAGGGTTCAGCCATCCGTCGGAGTTGTTGGGTCATGATCCCCTGGCGGCTCACGCGGGCGCGTTTGCAAGTTTGCGCGCAATGTCGAAGAAGGCGCTGACGAGCTTGCCGTTGCTGCGCTCGCGCAGGCAGATCAGCGCTTCGTCCATCAGCATCTCGGGCGCGTCGATCTCGATGGGAACGAGGCGGGCGTCCTGGCCAAACTCGGCGGAGGAGACGAAACCGACGCCGCCGCCGGCCGCCACGATCTCACGCACGGCCTCACGGCCTTCGGCCTCGATCAGCGGCGTGAGCTGCACGCCGCATCGTGCCGACATGGCCTCCAGCTTTTGCCGGGTTTTCGAGCCTTGCTCGCGCATGACGAGCGGGTGCTTCACGAGCTCCGCGAAGGTGATCTTTTTCCGGTTGTCCAGCGGGTAGTTGAAGCTGGCAAAGGCGATGATTGGCGTGGAGTTGAGTTTCAGGATGTCGAAGTCGCTCGATTGCGGGATTTCGCCGAGAACGCCGATATCCGCCTCATAGGCGTGCAGGCTGGTGATAACCGTCTCGGTATTGCCGGAATCGATCGAGACCTGCACCGTCGGGTAGGTGCGCCGGAAGGCGGCAAGGATATGCAGCAGGTGGTGAGCGGCATCGGCGACGATCCGAAGTTTTCCGGCCCTGAGCGCCCGCGATTCCGAAAGAAGGTCCAGCGCCTGCTGCTCGACGTCGAACATGCGGCGCGTGACTTCCAGGAGGTGCTGGCCGGCCTGGGTCAGTGTCACCTGCTTCTTGTTTCGGTTGAAGAGCAGGACGTCGTATTCTTCCTCGAGCTTGCGTACCTGGTCCGAAACGGCCGGCTGTGTGAGGAATAGCGCTTCCGCAGCGCGCGAGAAGCCGCCATGGATTGCCACATTGTGGAAGGCGCGAAGCTGGACATAGCGCATGCGTGCGGACCCTCTTCAGGATAGATTTGACCTATGGATTTGTTAGAACGAACGATTTGATTTATGTAAAGTCGCAAAGGATAGTTTTCGGATTGCTCCTCTTTCCGGAACACGCCCATGAACCTGCCGGCTGTCGCCCTCGAACTCGCCGCCGCAACCGTCCTGTTGCTCTACGCCGTCAGTCTCGTGAAGAAAGGCGTTGAAGCGGCGGCGGGCGACATCGTCGCGCGCACCGTCGGCGGCGCTGGCGGGCGGCCGCGCGCCGCCGCCTGTGGCTGCGCCGTTGCCATTGCCCTGCAGAGCTCGACGGCCGTCGCGATGCTTGCCGCCGGCTTCGCCGTCAGCGGCGCGCTGGCTCTTGATACCGGCCTGGCGGTGCTGCTTGGCGCCGATCTCGGTTCGGCGCTCGTCGTCAAGATCCTATCCTTCGATCTCCATTGGCTGGCGCCGCTCCTGATTGCGGTGGGCGGGCTCATGCATCTGAAGGCTTCGGCGCGCAAGGCTGTTGAAGGCGGACGCGCCATGCTTGGCATCGGCCTCCTGCTGCTGTCGCTGCAGATGATCGGCCATGCGACACAGCCGCTTACGCAAAGCCCGCTGCTGCCCTCCATCGTCGCGTTCATCGGCAGGGACGCGCTGACGGTGATGATCCTTGCGGCGCTTTTTACCTGGGCACTGCATTCCAGCGTGGCGGCGATCCTGCTGATCCTGACCTTTGCCGCGAAAGGCATCGTGCCCATCGAGGTCGGCATTCCCTTGGTTTTGGGCGTCAACATTGGCGGCGGGTTGATCGCGCTGTGGCTGACGCGCGGTCTGACGGTCGAGGGCCGTCGCCTGCCGCTCGGCAACCTCCTCTTTCGCGCCCTGTTCGGCGCAACCATCTTCGGCCTGTTTTCGTTGCATGTCCCTTTCGCCTGGCTTCCGGGTGAGACGGCCGCCGGCCAACTCGTCAATTTGCACGTTCTCTTCAACGCCGCCCTCGTTCTCGTCGGGGTGGTTTCCTGCGCCCCGATGGCGCGGCTCGTTCAGTTGCTCATGCCGGACGCCGCCGGTGCTGGCGACAATTCGGTCCATGTCAGCGCGCTTGAACCCACACTGATCGACAAGCCGGCGCAGGCGCTTGCGGCCGCGGCGCGCGAAGTGCTGCACATGGGCAATCTCATTGCGCGAATGCTTGAGCCGGTCATGACGGTCATTCGATCGCCAACGCCGGAGGCGGTCAAGACGCTGCGCGGCATCGACGCCGACGTCCACCGGGCGCATAGCGAGATCAAGCTCTACATCGCCGCCGTCAACCGCGGTGTGCTCACCGAAGACCAATCCCGGCGCGGCATCGAGCTCACGGAGGCGGCGATCCATCTCGAATATGCCGGCGACGTCGTCGCGAAGAACCTTCTGCAAATGGCAGAGGAGCGGCTGGAGGGCGCGGGCACCTTCTCGCAGGCGGGGTGGCGCGAGCTCACCCTGCTGCACACGGCCGTATCTTCCAATGTCAGGCTCGCGGCCAATCTTCTCGTCTCGCCCGACCCGGTAATCGCCCGCGAGATGGTCCGGCAAAAGGAACATGTCCGCCGCCTGGTCGAGGAGAGCAGCAAGAGCCATCTGGAGCGGCTTCGCCAGGGCGTGGCGGCGAGCATCCTGTCGAGCGACATGCATCTGGAGATCGTGCGGGCGCTGAAGGAGGTCAATTCACTGGTCACGACCATGGCCTATCCGCGTCTGCGCGAAAGCGGAGACCTGCTCGAAAGCCGTCTGGTTCCCGCAGCCTAGATATATAAGCTTGATCTATAGATTGATACAAAAGAACGATTTTACAGATATATGTTTCCGCCGCATTGTCTTTCTCGAACACGCCAACTGCGAGGACGGACCATGCCAAACACCGCTTCTGACAGAACCATCGCGCCCCTGGAAAAGCCGAGACTCGGCGAGCCCTATCTCCTGACGCCCGGCCCACTGACCACGGCCTATGAAGTCAAGGAAGCGATGCTGAAGGATTGGGGGTCCTGGGACGGCGACTTCCGCGCGATGACCGCCAGACTTCGCGGCGAGTTGCTTGAGATTGCCGGCGATACTAAGGGCGCGTTCGATTGCGTGCCGATGCAGGGCAGCGGCTCGTTCTCGGTCGAGGCGATGCTCGGCAGTTTCGTTCCGAAGGACGGCAAGGTGCTGGTGCTGATGAACGGCGCCTATGGCAAGCGCATCGCCCAGACGCTTTCCTATCTCGGCCGCGATCACGTGACGATCGACAAGGGCGACTACATGCCGCCCCGTGGTCCCGAAGTCGCCGCGGCGCTTGATGGCGATCCGGCGATCACCCATGTCGTCGTCGTCCATTGCGAGACCAGCTCGGGCATCCTCAATCCCCTGAAGGAGATCTCCGACACCGTCTACTCCCGCGGCCGCAAGCTGCTCGTCGATTCCATGAGCGCCTTCGGCGCCGTGCCGGCCGGTGTCAACGACTTCCGTTACGAGGCGATCGTTTCCTCCGCCAATAAATGCATCGAGGGTGTGCCCGGCTTCGGCTTCGTCATCGCCCGCAAGAGCGAGCTGGAGGCCGCCAAGGGCCGCAGCCATTCGCTGAGCCTCGATGTGCATGCCCAATGGGAATACATGAACAAGACCGGCCAGTGGCGCTTCACGCCGCCGACCCATGTGGTCGCGGCTTTCCTGGAAGCCTTGCGGCTGCACCGGGACGAGGGAGGCGTCGCCGGCCGCGGAGCGCGCTATGCCCGCAACCGCGACGTCATGGTCGCCGGCATGCGCGAGGCCGGGTTCGAGACGCTGCTTGCCGACCAGTGGCTGTCGCCGATCATCGTCACCTTCTTCAGCCCGGCCCATCCGGCCTTCGCCTTCGATCGCTTCTACGACCTGATGAAGGAGAAGGGTTTCATCATCTATCCGGGCAAGTTGACCGTCGTCGACAGCTTCCGTGTCGGCTGCATCGGCCGCATGGACGAGCATGTCATGCGCCGCGTGGTCGCGGCTGCCCGCGAATCCCTGATCGAAATGGGCGTCGACAGCGCCGCCCCGCCGGCCGTTGCCCTTGAGGAACGCCGCCGCCTCGCTGCCTGAACACAGAGGAAACTCCCATGAACCAGATGTCCAAGATCACCGTCACCGCCAACCGCCGCACCTATCCCTGGCCGAATGTCCCGGCCATCGCCATCTGCCTCGACGGCTGCGAACCGGCCTATCTCGACCAAGCCATCAAGGCCGGGCTGATGCCGACGCTCGAGCGCATCCGCAAGACCGGAACGGAGCGCACCGCGCTCAGCGTCATCCCGAGCTTCACCAACCCCAACAACCTGTCCATCGCCACCGGCCGGCCGCCGGCAATCCACGGCATCTGCGGCAACTATCTCTTCGAACCGCAGACCGGCAAGGAAGTGATGATGAACGACCCGCGCTTCCTGCGCGCGCCGACCATCTTCAAGGCGTTCTACGATGCCGGTGCAAAGGTCGCGGTCGTGACGGCGAAGGACAAGCTGCGGGCGCTTCTCGGCCATGGTCTCAAGTTCGACGAGGGCAGGGCGATCTGCTTCTCGTCGGAAAAATCCGATAAGACGATCAGGGCGGAAAACGGCCTCGACAATGCTTCGGCCTGGCTCGGCCGGCCGGTGCCGGAAGTCTATTCGGCGGATCTTTCCGAGTTCGTCTTCGCCGCTGGCGTCAAGCTGCTGAAGGAGTTCCGCCCGGATGTCATGTACCTGACGACGACCGACTACGTGCAGCACAAATATGCTCCTGGCGTACCCGAAGCGAACGCCTTCTATGAGATGTTCGACAAGTACCTGACTGAACTCGACGCGCTGGGGGCGGCGATCATCGTCACCGCCGACCACGGCATGAAGCCGAAGCACAAGGCCGATGGTTCGCCGGATGTCGTCTACGTTCAGGACCTGCTCGACGAATGGCTCGGCAAGGACGCAGCGCGCGTGATCCTGCCGATCACTGACCCCTATGTCGTCCATCACGGGGCGCTCGGCTCCTTTGCGACCGCCTATCTGCCTGAAGGGACGGACAAGGAGGAGATCATCGAGCGCCTGCAGGCGATCGACGGCATCGACATCGTGCTCTCCCGTTCGGAAGCCTGCGTGCGCTTCGAACTGCCCGATGACCGCATCGGCGATCTCGTGCTGATCTCGACCGAAAACAAGACGCTCGGCACCAGCGAGCACCGTCACGACCTTGCCGCGCTGAACGAGCCGCTGCGCTCGCACGGTGGCCTGACCGAGCAGCAGGTCCCCTTCATCGCCAACCGCAAGCTGCCCGAACTTTCGGCGGCCGGCACGTTGCGCAATTTCGACGCCTTCTACTATGCGCTCGTCGCAGCCGCGCAAGCCGCACATTAGGGAGGACGCGATGACCAAGGTGGAAACGACATTCGCAATTCGTCACGAGCCGATGCGGATCGCCGGCAAGGCGGTCGATACCGAGGGGCGCATCGAGGTACGTTATCCCTGGAACGATGCCGTGATCGGCACCGTGCCGGCGGGCAACGCCGAGCACGCCCGCAAGGCCTTCGAGATCGCGGCCGCCTACCAGCCGAAGCTGACGCGCTACGAGCGTCAGCGCATCCTGTTGAGGGCGGCGGAGCTGCTGGTCGCACGCAAGGAGGAGATCTCCGATCTGATTACGCTGGAGCTCGGCATTTCGAAGCAGGATTCGCTTTACGAGGTCGGCCGTGCCTTCGACGTGCTGACGCTGTCCGGACAGATGTGCATCCATGACGACGGCGAAATCTTCTCCTGCGACCTCACCCCGCACGGCAAGGCGCGCAAGATCTTCACCACCCGCGAACCGCTGACCGCCATTTCGGCGATCACACCCTTCAATCACCCGCTCAACATGGTGGCACACAAGGTGGCGCCGGCGGTTGCGACAAACAATTGCGTGGTGTTGAAACCGACCGAACTGACACCGATGACGGCGCTCGTCTTCGCCGACATTCTCTATGAAGCCGGCCTGCCGCCGGAGATGCTCTCTGTGGTGACCGGCTGGCCGACCGATATCGGCATGGAAATGATCACCAACCCGAACTTCGACCTGATCACCTTTACCGGCAGCGTGCCGGTCGGAAAGCTGATCGCGGCGCACGCGCATTACAAGCGGCAGGTGCTGGAACTGGGCGGCAACGACCCGCTGATCATCCTCAACGATCTGTCGGACGCCGATCTCGCCAAAGCAGCGGATCTCGCCGTCGCCGGCGCGACGAAGAACTCCGGCCAGCGTTGCACGGCGGTGAAGCGCATTCTCTGCCAGGAGAGTGTCGCCGACCGCTTCGTGCCGCTGGTGCTGGAGCGGGCGAAGAAGCTCAAGTTCGGCGATCCGATGGACCGCGCGACGGAGCTCGGCACGGTCGTGCATGCGCGCGCGGCGGAAATCTTCGAGCGGCGCGTGCACCAGGCGGCGGAAGAGGGAGCGGAGATCCTCTACAACCCCGGCCGGCAGGGCGCCCTGCTGCCGCCGATCGTGGTCGACCGGGTCGCGCACTCGAGCGAACTGGTGATGGAAGAAACTTTCGCGCCGATTATCCCGATCGTGCGCGCGCCCGATGACGACGACGCGCTGATCGCGCTATCGAATTCGACGGCCTTCGGTCTTTCCTCAGGCGTCTGCACCAACGACTTCCGGCGCATGCAGAAATACATCGCCGGGCTGAAGGTCGGCACGGTCAACATATGGGAGGTGCCGGGTTATCGCATCGAGATGAGCCCCTTCGGCGGCATCAAGGATTCGGGCAACGGCTACAAGGAAGGCGTCATCGAGGCGATGAAGAGCTTTACCAACGTCAAGACCTTCTCCCTGCCATGGTGATCTGAGCGTTTCCCCGCGCAATCACCCTTCTGGGAGCTGCCGCGGCGGCTCCCTTTTTTGTTGCGCCGTCGGGTCGCTCGGCAGCCTGATCCGGGCGCAATCGTAGATCTGCCTCGGGAATTTGCAGTCTTTCCAAAGTTCTATTGAGGGTTGCCGAAGATCTGCCCGTTTGCCTGTCGATATGCCTGGTTTTGCGGCAAGCAATCTATAGTTTTTATCTACTGAACGATAAGAATAATAAATTTTACTTACCGGAAGCCGCTGCGCAGAATGTTTCCCGAAGCCGATCACAACAGGGGCAGCATCAAGATTGCCCGCCGCGCTTCCCCGGTTTTTCCAGGACTTCAGAGGAGAACTTCAATCATGAACAGACGCATCCTCCTTATGCTTGCCGGCGCTGCTTCCGCCGTGCTTCCTGCCATCGCTGCCGCTCAAACCCAACTGACCGTCTACACGGCGATCGAAGCCGTGGACCTCGACCGTTACAAGGCAACCTTCGAGAAGGCCCATCCGGACATCAAGATCAACTGGGTGCGCGATTCCACCGGCGTCATGACGGCCAAGCTGCTGGCGGAAAAGGACAATCCGCAGGCCGATGTCGTCTGGGGTCTAGCCGCCACATCGCTGCTGCTGCTGAAAACGGAAGGCATGCTGGAGCCTTACCAGCCCAAAGGTGCCGAGGTCCTCGACAAGAAATTCGTCGACAAGGATACGCCGCCGAGCTGGGTCGGCATGGACGCCTATGTCGCAGCACTCTGCTACAACACGGTCGAGGGCGAAAAGCTCGGTCTCAAGGCGCCGACGAGCTGGGACGATCTGACAAAACCGGAATACAAGGGCCACATCGTGATGCCGAATCCGGCCTCGTCTGGCACCGGTTTCCTCGACGTCTCGGGCTGGATGCAGATGTGGGGCGAGGAGAAGGCGTGGGGCTTCATGGACAAGCTCCACGAGAACATCTCTGCCTATACGCATTCCGGCTCCAAGCCTTGCAAGATGGCCGGCGCCGGCGAAGCGGTGATCGGTGTTTCCTTCGAGTTCCCGGGCGCCAAAGCCAAGAGCGCCGGCGCGCCAATCGACATCATCTTCCCCTCGGAAGGGTCGGGCTGGGAGGCTGAGGCGACGGCGATCATCGCCGGTACGGCAAATCTCGAAGCCGCCAAGACCCTCGTCGACTGGTCGGTCACCAAGGAAGCCAACGAGATGTACAACGCCGGCTACGCCGTTGTTGCCTATCCGGGTGTCGCCAAGCAGGTCGAGCACCTGCCGTCCGACATCGCCTCGAAGATGATCGACAATGACTTCGAATGGGCCGCCAACCATCGCGCGGCGATCCTGAAGGAATGGCAGAAGCGTTACGACGCCAAGTCGGAACCGAAGAGCTGAGCCTGATCGGCCGGGCGTAGCGCCTTGGCGCTGCGCCCACCCCGCATTCTCCCGAAGTCACCTCAAGCAGCGGAGCTTGCAGATGAGGCATGCCCTGTCGATCGAACCGATGTCCACCAGCCGTCAGCGCCCTGACGATGATGCGGCCCCGGCCCCCTACCTGCAGATCTCGGATCTGTGGAAGACCTATGGCGATTTCGTTGCGCTGCGCGACATATCGCTCAGCATAGCGAGGGGCGAATTCATCTGTTTCCTCGGACCGTCCGGCTGCGGCAAGACGACATTGTTGAGGGCGATTGCCGGCCTCGATCTGCAGACACGGGGCACCATCCTGCAGGACGGGCGCAATATCTCGACCCTGCCGGCCTCCAGCCGGGACTACGGCATCGTCTTCCAGTCCTACGCGCTCTTCCCGAACCTGACGATCGAACAGAACATCGCCTTTGGCCTGGAAAACACCGGCCGATCGAAGGCGGGGGTGGCGGCCCGTGTCGCTGAATTGCTGGAAACGGTCGGCCTTTCGGCCCACGGCAAGAAGTATCCGGCGCAACTTTCCGGTGGCCAGCAGCAACGCATCGCGCTTGCCCGCGCGATCGCCATCTCGCCCGGGCTGCTGCTGCTCGACGAGCCGCTCTCCGCGCTCGACGCCAAGGTCCGCGTTCACCTTCGTCATGAGATCAAGGCACTGCAGCGCAAACTCGGCGTGACGACCATCATGGTCACGCACGACCAGGAGGAGGCGCTCGCCATGGCGGACCGGATCGTCGTCATGAACCACGGCGTTATCGAACAGGTGGGCTCGCCCACCGAAATCTATCGCCATCCCGAAACACTGTTCGTCGCCGACTTCATCGGCGAGACCAATCAGTTTCCCGCGCGCGTGCTAAGCGACGGTGAGGTCGAGATCGGCCATTCGGCCTTCTGCTGCTCGACCGAGGATTTTTCGGCTGGTCATGCGGCGACGGCCGTCGTGCGTCCCGTCGACATTATCCCGCATGGTGCCGATGCGCATGCCGCCAACGCCAGCGACCGGCCGGCAACGCCGCAGAACCTGATCGATGCGGAGGTGCGGGAAATGGAATTCCTCGGCATGTTCTGGCGCACGCGCCTGACGGCGCCGCGCCTCGGCGAGCGCACGCTCGTCGCCGATTTTTCCGTCAACGCCGTCAGGCGCCTCAGGATCGAAACGGGCGGCGCCATCCAGGTGGAGATCCCGCGCGAACGCCTGCTGCTCTATCCGAGGGGTGCCTGACGATGAACATGGTCCTCGAAGCGCCTCATCTTCCCGTTATCGGCAAGCGGCTCCGGCAGGAGGCCTCCGGCGACGACCGCGTCAAGCTCGGCTTCATGGCGGTCATCGGGCTTTACCTGATCGTGGCGCTCGGTGCGCCGCTCTTCGTCATGCTGTCGAAGTCGCTGTCCACCCACCGGTTCGACCTTGCGGCCTTCGAGTTCCAGGTGAGCGACGAGACGGGCGCGAACTGGGGACCGGTCGTCAGTGCCGCGGACCTCAACCGGACGCTCGAAGCAGTGGCGGACAGCGAGCTTTCCAGCAGTTCCGATGGGCGGCTCGCCGCCACGAAGTTCTTTCCGGAGTTCAAGTTCCGCAGTGCCGTTCGCTACCGCATTCGCGGCACCACGGATGATACGGCCTTCCTCGTCGGCTCCACCCTGGAAAAGGGGTCGGAATGGCGCGAATACGATTCCGGCGCGTTCCGGCGCGTTGTGCTGCGGCCCATGCGCAGCCTCGGCTTCGAGAACTTCGCGACCTATTTCTCGACGCCGGCCCTTGCCCAGTCGATCTACAATTCGGTGCTGATGGCAGCGATCAGCACCGCGTTCACGGTCTCGATCGCTTTTGCGCTCGCCTATGGGCTGACGCGTAGCTGCATGCCGCTGAAGGGCCTGTTTCGCGGCATCCTGACGATTCCGATCCTGGTGCCGTCGCTGTTGCCGGGCATAGCGCTGGTCTATCTCTTCGGCAATCAGGGCATCTTCAGGGATTGGCTGCTCGGCTTTTCGATCTACGGGCCGATCGGCATCGTCATCGGCTCGATCTTCTTCACCCTGCCGCACGCCTTCCTGATCATCCTGACGGCGCTTTCCGTCGCCGATGCCCGTCACTACGAGGCGGCCGCTTCCCTCAAAGCCAGCAAGTGGCGCACCTTCACCACCGTCACCGTGCCCGGCGCGCGCTATGGCATCGTGTCGGCGGCCTTCGTCGTCTTTACGCTGGTCATCACGGATTTTGGCCTGCCCAAGGTGATCGGCGGCCAATACGGCATGCTTGCGGTCGATATCTACAAGCAGGTGATCGGCCAGCAGAATTTCGAGATGGGCGCGGTCGTTTCCGTCATCCTGCTCGTGCCGGCCGTGCTTGCCTTTGCCGTCGATCGGCATATGCAGAAGCGGCAGGTGGCGCTTCTCTCGGCGCGCGCGGTACCCTATTCGCCGAAGCCCAACATGCGTATGGATGGGCTCTGCTTCGCCTTCGCCTGCCTCGTCAGCCTGTTCATTCTCGGCATGATCGCCATGTGCCAGATCGCGGCGATCGTGAAGTTCTGGCCCTATGACCTGACGCTGACGACCAAGAACTTTGCCTTCGACCTGATGGACGGCGGTGGCTGGGCAGCCTATGGCAACTCGATCCGGCTCGCGCTGTTGACGGCGCTCTTCGGCTCGGTCGTCGTCTTTGCCGGCGCCTATATGGTCGAGAAGGCCGATGGCTTCCGCGTCGGCCGTGGCTTCTTTCATTTCCTGGCAATGATGCCGATGGCGGTGCCCGGCATGGTGCTCGGCCTTGCCTATATCTTCTTCTTCAACAACCCGGCCAATCCGCTGCACCCGATCTACGGCACGATGACGATCCTCGTCGTGTCGACGGTGACGCATTTCTATACCGTCGCGCATTTGACCGCACTGACGGCGCTGAAGCAGATGGACCCGGAATTCGAATCCGTCGCCGCCTCCCTCAAGCAGCCGTTCCATCGGCTGTTCTTCCGCGTGACCGTGCCGGTCTGCCTTCCGGCAATCCTCAACATTGCGATCTATCTCTTCGTCAATGCGATGACGACGGTCTCGGCGGTGGTCTTTCTCTATGCGACGGACACCAAGCTCGCCTCGGTTGCGGTGCTGAACATGGACGATGCGGGCGACATTGCCCCGGCCGCCGCCATGGGCATGATGATCTTCTACACGAATGTTATTGCCAAGCTCGCTCACGCGCTGATCGCCCGCAGTCTGCTGGCCCGCACGCAGGCTTGGCGATAGCCAATCGCGGCGGGCAGCCCGTCCCCTGCAAGGCCTTATCCCGAAGGAAGGCGCCTCACGCGCGGCGCCTCTTTATGCCACCCGAAGCTCTTCCCTCACTGTCCTCAACTCACGACCTTTACGAAGCCGCTCCATTTCGGCGCTACGCGTGCGCTGCGGCGTGCTGCCGTAGCGTTCCCGATAGGTGCGGGAAAAATGCGAGGCGGTGGAGAAGCCGCAGGCGACGGCAATCTCGATGACGGGAAGCGACGAGGTGAGCAAAAGGAGATGGGCGCGCTCCAGTCACCATCAACGATGGGTGCGCACACTGTCGACAATGGCGCGCGCCAGCGTCTCCGCGGCGCGCGACGGTTTATTGCGCGGGTGAGCGATGTGGAACAGATCCTCGAAGGTCATGCGCTCTGGCGCCAGCAGCCGAAGGCGGCCGCTGCGCACCCATTCCTCAGCATAATGATCGGGCAGGAATCCGATATAGGCGCCGGAGAGGAGAAGCAGCAGCGTTCCCTCCATATGCGGCGTGGCTGCCGCCCAGCGGAAGTTCACGCCGCAAATCGTCTCGTTCAGCATATAGGTACGGCCAGCGAAGGACTGAGCTTCCAGCAGCTCCGTCGTGATTGCCGTATCCGCCACGCCGAAGAGCGGGTGGCCTTGCGCGCAATAGAGTTTCTGAACCTCGGAAAAGACCGGTCGGGTACGGAAATGCGGCGTCACGCTGCCGACCGATGGCATCAGCACGATCTGATAGCCGCCACTCAGCAGTCCCTGCTGCAGGAGTTGCGGCGCGGCGACGTCGATTTCGAGATGCACGCGTGGCGCCTGCCGATGGAAGGCGGCAAGAGCGCCCTGAAGATCGAGATCCCTGTTGGTGATCATCGCATCCACGGTGCCGAAGGCAAGACTGCCGGTCAGCTCGCCTTGCGCCTCGCCGACCCGGCTTTGGAACTTCTCCAGCGATCCGAAGAGTTCCAGCGTCGCCTCATAGACGAGGCGCCCCTCGTCCGTCAGCAGGAAGCCGCTGCGCCCGCGGCTGCAGAGCCGCAAGCCTAGGCGATCCTCGAGATGGCGCATATGGGTGGATATCGTCGCCTGCGTCATTCCAAGCGCGGTTTGCGCGGAGGAGAAGCCGCCATACTGGACGACGGAGGCAAAGACGCGCAGCAGCCTGAGCTCCGCGTCGCCGAGGGACAGATTGAGAACGCGGTGACGAACCTTGTTGATCATGCATTGATTAAGTCACAACTAAACATCCAATCATAGATATTTTTAAAGGTATCGTCCTTCCCCACACTCCTTCACCTGTGGAGGAGACACATGGCGAGCAATTCCTACGATTCCGGACGACTGAACCTGCCCTTCGTCGGCATCTGCACCTTCGGCAAATATCCCTATCAGCCGGATTGGGACGCGATAAACGCCGACGTCGCGATCCTGGGTGCGCCGTTCGACTGCGGCACGCAATGGCGTGCCGGAACCCGTTTCGGACCGCGCGCCATTCGTGAGGCGTCGACGCTGTTTTCCTTTGGCCACGGTGGCGCCTATGACCACGAAGACGACGTCACCTACCTGCCGAGCGACAAGGTTTCGATCGTCGATATCGGCGACGCCGACATCGTGCACACCGACACGATGAAGAGCCACGCCAATATCGAATTCGGCGTGCGCAAGATCCTCGCCGCGGGCGCGTTGCCGGTGGTGCTGGGCGGCGACCATTCCGTCAACATTCCTTGCATCAATGCGTTCGACGAGGACTGCGCCCGGAACGGGCCGATCCACATCGTCCAGATCGACGCCCATCTCGATTTCGTCGACGAGCGCCATGGGGTTCGTTACGGCCACGGCAACCCCATGCGCCGGGCGGCGGAAAAATCCTATGTCAGCGGGCTTTCGCAGCTCGGCATCCGCAACGTCTCCTCGACAGCGAAGGAGGGGTATGAGGATGCCCGCGCCATGGGCTCGGACATACTCTCGGTGCGCCAGATTCGCGCATTGGGAACGGAAGCTGTCGCCGCGCGTGTACCGGCCGGCGCCCGCTATTATGTCACCATCGACATCGATGGCTTCGATCCCTCGATCGCGCCCGGCACCGGCACGCCGTCGCATGGCGGCTTCATCTACTACGAAGTCTTGGAGATCCTTGCGGCACTTGCCAAGCGCGGCACGATCGTCGGTATCGACCTGGTCGAGGTTGCGCCGGACTACGATCATTCCGGTTCCACGTCGATCCTCGCCGCGCAGGTGCTGATGAACCTCATTGGCCGCGTTATGCACGCGAAGAGGGACTGAAACCATGGGGCGCATCCGTTACGATTTTTCCGGCGAACACGTGCTGGTGACCGGCGCGAGCCGCGGCATCGGCCGCGCAGTGGCCGAGGGGTTTGCCGCTGCCGGGGCCGAAGTGACGATCCTCTCCTCCGGCGCCGGCATCCATGCGGCAGCCCGCGAAATGTCGGCGCGTTTCGGCCGCAAGATCGCGGCGCTCGAATGCGATATCACCGACAGCGCCGCCGTGAAGGCGACACTTGCTTCGCTCGGGCGGATCGACGTTCTCGTCAACAATGCCGGGCTGGAGCGCATCACGCCGCTCACCGAAGAAGGTGAAGCCGTCGAGGATACGTTCCGCCGCATCACGGATATCAACACCAACGGCACCTTCTACGTCACCCGCCACGCGGTGCCGCATATGGCCGACGGCGGCCGTATTGTCGTCACCGCGTCGATCTGGAGCCGGGTCGCGGTGCCGGAGTTCTCGGCCTATATCGCCTCCAAGCACGCCAACCTCGGCTTTGCCCGCGTGATGGCGAAGGAACTCGCCGGCAGGGGGATCCGCGTCAACGCCGTCTGCCCGGGCTGGGTGCGCACCGAGGCGGCAATGTTGTCGCTGAAGAACATGTCGTTGCGCACCGGGCGCAGCGAAGAAGATCTCCTGGCCGAGATCGTCGGCGCGCAGGTTCTGCCGGGCCTGCTTGAGCCGGAAGACCTGGCCGCTCCCTATCTCTTCCTCGCCTCCGACGGCGCAAAGGATATGACGGGTCAGGCGCTGATGCTCGACCGCGGTGAGGTGATGGCATGACACACCGCGTTCTCATCACCGGCGCTTATCGCGGTATCGGCGCTGCCTGTGCGCTGGCTTTCGCCGCCTCCGGCGCGCGCGTCGCGCTTGCCGACATCCGCAAACCCGAGGAGACCGCGGCGGCGGCCGCACGGGCAGGGGCGGCCGAGGCGGTCACGCTCGCCTGCGACGTGTCTGACGAAGGCGCCGTCGCCACCGTTGGCGAGGCGGTGCGGCAGACCTTCGGTGCGCTGGATGTCGTCGTCCACTGCGCCGGCATCATCCACGAGGCGCCCCTGCTCGAAACGCCGGTTGGCGATTTCGACCGGGTAATTGCCGTCAACCTGCGCGGCAGCTTCCTCGTCGGCAAAATGGCGCTGGGGCTGATGAACGGAACGGCCGAGGCACCGGCCCGGCTGATCATGATCGCCTCCGACATGGCCTATTACGGCCGCGAGACGTTTTCGCCCTATGTCGCTTCCAAGCATGGCGTGCTCGGCCTGGTGCGTTCCTGGGCGAAGGAATTCGCGCCACGCGTCCTCGTCAACGCCATCTGCCCCGGCCCGATCGACACCGAGATGCTGGGTGCCGCCCATATGAGCGCGGAATGGCGTGCCAGGGAGTTGGCGATCCCGCTTGCCCGCTTCGGCAAGCCGGAGGAGATCGGTGAACTTGCGCTGTTCCTTGCCGGATCCGGAGGACGCTACTTCACCGGTCAGGGGATCGGCTGCAACGGCGGGAGCGTCATGCCATGATCCGCAATCCCATCCCCTGGCCGAATGGCGCCAAGTGCGCCGCCTCTATTACCTTTGACATGGATGCCGACAGCCTCGTCCATATCGCCCATCCCGAGGATGGCCATAGCCGCGTTTCGGCGATCTCGATGCTGCAATACGGGCCGAAGGTGGCGATCCCGCGCATCGTCGAGAGCTACCGGCAACTTGGGATCAAACAGACGTTCTTTGTTCCTGCCTGGTGCATCGAGCAATACCCGCACGCGATCGAGGGCATCCTCGAAGGCGGTCACGAGCTTGCTCACCACGGCTTCCTGCACGAACACCCGCGAGAGCTTTCCGATGACGAAGAGGCCTACTGGCTCGATCGTGGCATCGAAGTGATCTTGAAAACAAGCGGCAAGCGGCCGCGCGGCTGGCGAGCGCCGCTCTACAATTTCTCCCATCGCTCTGCCGATCTCCTGGTATCGCGTGGTTTTGAGTATGACGCCTCGCTGATGGGCGACGATATTCCCTACCTCCTCGAGTGTGACGCCGGGCGCCTCGTCGAACTTCCCTCGCACTGGGGTCTCGACGATTGGCCGCAATACGTCCAGTCGATGGACCTCGACTACATGATGCCGATCCGGGCCCCGGAACAGGGCTTTGCCGCCTTCGCGCAAGAGTTCGAGGCCGCCTATCGCCATGGCGCTCTCTGGGTGCCGGTCGTGCATCCCTTTGCCACCGGGCGTCTGGCCCGCTGGGAGGTGGTGCACCGCTTTCTCGAACAGGTTCTCACACGCGGCGACGTCTGGTTCGCGCCGATGGAGGAGATCGCCGCCCATGTGCGGCGCGTTGTCGAAAACGGCAGCTGGTCGCCGAGGATCGACCGGCTGCCCTACTATTCCGACCCCGTGCGGGTTCGGTAGCCGGAAGCGGGTTCGTCCGCTTCCGAAGATCGGCGGCTGATGGAGCCGCGACTGTCTTCGCGGGAAAGACGCCAAAAGGCGCGACGCGAAAAGGGGAACGACAATGGAACACAACGATATCGCTTGGCAGAGCGAGCTGTCGCGGCGCGCCCGCATCTATGAGGACATCGAGGCTGGGGACCGCTTCGAGGGCACGATGACCAAGCTCGACTACACCGGCATGACCGTGCTGACGTTGGTGCTGGTCGTCGGCTTCTGGCTTTGGGGGGCGTGATATGACCGATCACGTCGCACTGGATCGGCTGGCGTCCGTCGAAACCGAGCAGGCAGACGCGGCGCGCAACCGCGCCGCCGCCGAACGCGGTGACGCGCCGCTGCTGCCATCCGAAAGGCTCTGGGGCTTTTGGGAATTCACCTACGCCAACTCCGCGCTGGCAATTGCCACCTGGGCCTTTCTGATCGGTGGCTCCGTCGGTCTTTTCGTTGGGCCTAAGGAGGGCATCGCCGCCATTGTCATCGGCAACATCGTCGGCGTCGTTCTGACCGCGCTCGCCACGACAACCATGTCGGGTCGCTACGGTGTCGAGCAATTCGTCGCATTGCGCAGCCAGTTCGGCTACAACGGCAGCCGTGTCGTCTATGTGCTTGCCGTGGTCGTGCTGACCATGGGCTGGCTTGCGGTCCTTGCCATGATGTTCGGCCGCTCGATCGACGGCCTGATGGCGCTCAGCGCCAACGAAGCGGCCAACCCGACCGGCACCAAGATGATCGTCGCCGCCATCGGCGCCATCCTTCTCACCTGGTTCATCGTCGCCAAGGGGCCGACCTCGATCAAGTTCTTCAATATGGTCGTGTCGCCGGCGCTGGTGCTGTTGATGGTGGTGATGCTCTATCTCATCCTCAGCCACCATTCGTTCGGCGAGCTTCTGGCGCTTCCCGCGCTCGCGCCGCCCTTCGAGGACAAGACGCTGAACTTCGTCGTCGCGGTCGAGGTCAATCTCGCCGCCGGCTTCTCCTGGTGGCCCTATATCGGCAATCTGGCGCGGCTGACGAAGAACGAGCGCACCGCCTTCTGGCCAAATATTCTCGGCATCTTTGGTGCGGCAGCACTTGGCGAGATCGTCGGCCTGCTTGCGGCGGTTGCGCTCGGTGAAAGCGATCCGACCATCTGGATGACGAAGATCGCCGGCCCGATGATCGGCATTGTGGCGCTGCTCTTTGTCGCCTTCGCCAACATGACCTCGATGGCGAACATCCTCTACACGTCCATTGTCGGCCTCAGGCAGGTCGGCACGGCGTCGGTGCGCGCGATTTCCTGGGGCACGATCCTGTTTCTCTTCTGCCTCATCCCGTTCGGGCTCGTGATCTTCTACCCGCAGATGTACGACGGCTTCTTCATCTTTTTGGTGTGGACCTCGGCGCTGAATTCCGCACTCGCCGGCATCGGCATCGCCGATTATTTCTTCCTGCGTGGCCAGAAGCTCGACATGCGCAGCCTGCACGGCCCACAGGAAAACGGACCCTACCGCTTCTGCGCTGGCTTCAATCCCATCGGGCTCTTCGCTCTTGCCGTCGGCTTCCTCGTCTATGTCGCCGTCTTCAACCCGCAGACGCTCGCGAGCCTGCCGGCCTTCAAATACCTGACCGCCTCCGTGCCGTCCTGTCTTGCCGCAGGCGCCGTGCACTACGTGCTGACCCGGCTCTTCGCCCGCGGCCGCGGCTGGGGCCAATACCCGTAACACCGGAGATCACCGCCATGAGCGACACATACGATTACATCATCATCGGCGCAGGGTCGGCCGGCTGCGTGCTCGCCAACCGCCTGTCGGAGGATCCGTCGGCCAGGGTACTCGTGCTTGAATTCGGCGGCAGCGACAAGTCGATCTTCATCCAGATGCCGACGGCCCTATCCATTCCGATGAACGGAACGAAGTACAACTGGAAATACATGACCCTGCCCGAACCCGGCCTCGACGGCCGCCGGGTGCATTGTCCGCGCGGCAAGGTGATCGGCGGCTCGTCCTCGATCAACGGGCTCGTCTACATGCGTGGCCATGCTCGGGACTTCGACGAGTGGGAGGAACTGGGCGCGCGCGGCTGGCGCTACGCCAATTGCCTGCCCTATTTCCAGCGGGCCGAAAGCTGGCAGGACGGCGGCGACAGCTATCGCGGCGCCTCCGGGCCGCTTGCGACCAATGCCGGCAACAAGATGAAAAACCCGCTCTACCGTGCCTTCGTCGATGCCGGCCGCGAGGCGGGCTACATCGCCACCGACGATCCGAATGGACATATGCAGGAAGGCTTCGGACCGATGCACATGACCGTGAAGAATGGCGTGCGCTGGTCGACGGCCAATGCTTATCTGAAGCCCGCGATGGACCGGCCGAACCTCACCGTGGTCACGCATGCCATGACACGAAGGGTGCTGCTCGAAGGCAAGCGCGCCGTTGGCGTCGAATACGAACTTGGCGGCGAACGCGTTGTTGTGCGGGCGAACCGCGAAGTGCTCATTTCCTCCGGCCCGATCGGATCGCCCCACCTGTTGCAGCGCTCCGGCATTGGCCCCGCGTCGGTTCTGCAACAGGCAGGCGTCGCGGTGTTGCACGATCTGCCGGGTGTCGGGGAGAACCTGCAGGATCATTCCGAAGTCTATATTCAATATGCCTGCAAGGAGCCGATCACGCTCAATGGCAAGATGAACCTCTTGAGCCGCGCCTTGATCGGGGCGGAATGGCTGTTGTTCAAGAAGGGGCTTTCGGTCTCGAACCACTTCGAGAGCGGCGGCTTCATTCGTTCCGACGCCTCGCTTCAGTGGCCTGATGTTCAGTTCCACTTCCTGCCGGCGGCGATGCGCTACGACGGCAAGAAGCCGCTCGACGGCCATGGCTTCATGGTGCTGACCGGGCCGAACAAGCCCAAGAGCCGGGGCTATGTCCGCCTGCGTTCGCCAGAAGCCCATGAGCAGCCGGACATCCTTTTCAACTATCTCGACCGCGAAGAGGACCGCGAAGGGTTCCGCCGCTGCCTGCGGCTGACGCGCGAGATCATCGCCCAGCCGGCCTTCGACCGTTTCCGGGGCGAGGAGATCGCCCCAGGGGCGAATGTTCGCACGAATGACGAGATCGACGCCTGGGTGCGTGAGACCATGGAGAGCACCTATCACCCCTGCGGTTCCTGCCGGATGGGCGAGGATGGGATGGCGGTCGTCGATAGCGATCTTAAGGTGCGTGGCATCGAAGGTTTGCGGGTCATCGACAGTTCCGTCTTTCCGTCCGAGCCGAACGCCAATCTCAACGCGCCGACGATCATGCTGGCGGAGCGGGCCTCCGACATGGTGCGCGGAAAGCCGCTGCTCGCGGCCTCCAATGCCGAAGTCGGTGTGGCGCCGGGTGTCGGCGTAACGCAGCGCAGTGGCAAGCCGCTGCGCGCCATCCGACAATGACGTTAGAGAAGGCGGTGCGGCATGTTGCGGGGTATCGGTTACGTGGTGGCTCGGCGAGCTCGGGGCGATCCGGAGGAGCCGAACGGATGGGCTTTGGCGGTCGAGAGGCTCCTCAACCGCCTGATCTTTCGATGTGGCCTTCCTTTCGGGCGATCGCCTCGGCCAGCCGAAGAAGAGCTCTCATCCGATCCGCCGGAACGCCGGCACAGCCGGGAATGAGCCCGTTCGACCTCGGGGACAACGCGCTCACCCGGTCGGGCGCGATCGCGCTCGCAGTTTTCCCGGCGGTCATGGTGCTGGGGGGAGCGCCGATCTGGGCCATTCTCGCGGTGCGGCGGGGCGTGGCCGACGCGCGGGGTACATCCACGCGGTCGGCAGGACGCCGAATGGTCGTAAACGTGTCGCGTCCCCTCGACCTCGCTCCCTCGCATGTCCCGCCACGCTTCAGTTGCTCGGTTTACCCGCACGGCAATGGTGTTGGATGAAGTCCGACAGGAAGGTTGAAGCGTGAACACACCTCCGATGCACAGCGATCGCCTGAGGCACTTCCGAGAATGTCCCCTCAACCACGCGGAAACCTGGAGTCTCTTCGCAGAAACGTGACAGGGACTCCGTCAAGCCCGCGGCCGCATCGCACCGGGAGGATACAAGCATGTCCAGGGCGGCGGCGGGATTTTCGGTATGGAGGACAATTGCGTTTCTAACCTGTCGCTCAAGCTGTTTTGTATACGCAGCGGTTCTGGCGGCGGCAATGCGCACCCCTTCGACGTCAACATGCTCCGCGCTGCCAAGCGGGCTACTGTCTGACACCAGAAAGCTGGCGGTTACCGTGGTATAGGGAGGCGAGAAGGAGAACCTGTCGGCACGTGATGGATCGGAAGCAATGAACGCAACGTCCCACTCGTTGCCTTCGGCAGCCGCAAGAATGTCAGCGGCCGATCCGTATTGAACCAGTGACAAACCGCAGCCGAGTTCTGCCGCAAGTTCGATCGCGATCTGCGCGCTCGGCCCTGTCAGAGAGCCTGTCACCGGATCGAGTTGGACAAGCGCGGCATTCGACATGTTGACCGCCGCTCTGATCACTCCCGTCGGTGCGATTTCGGTGAGGAGTTCGTCACGTTGCGGCATCGCGATGCGCTCCTTGCGATGCAAATCGTGCCGCGAGTGCTTCCGAACCCCTTGCCAGAACAGCGACATCGACACCAACGGCAGTAAATAGCGTTCCCAGCGAGATGCATCGTGCCGCGAACTTCTCATCCGGGGTAAGAATGCCCGCAGGCTTGCCCAACGCTTTCAGGCGTTCAATCGCGTCGACAATGGCATCGACCACCTCCGGGTGGCTCGGTTGGCCCCTGTGTCCGAAACTCGCTGCCAGGTCTGCCGGACCTACGAATACGCCGTCCACTCCCTCTACCGACGCAATCTGCTCGAGGTTGGCAAGCGCTTCCCGCGTCTCAACTTGCAGCAACAGGCAAATTTCCCGTTCCGCATTTTGCGCATAGTTCGCAACTCGGCCGAAACGCGTGGCGCGCGTCAGGGCAGAAACGCCACGAATTCCCTCCGGAGGATATCGCACCGCCGCGACTGCGGCTTTCGCCTCTTCCGCGTTCTGAACGTAGGGAATGAGCAGCGTCTGAACGCCAATATCCAGGAACCGCTTGATGAGAACGGGGTCGTTGATGGCCGGGCGGACGACCGGGGAAACGTCATATGGTGCGACCGCCTGCAATTGTGGCAGGACGGTCAGAACGTCACCGGGAGAATGCTCCGTATCGAACAGGAGCCAGTCGAAACCTGAAGGTGCAACGATTTCCGCGGCGTAGTTTCCCGGCAAGCCACACCACAGGCCGATCTGACTTTGACCAGAAAGAAGCTTCTGCTTGAACCGATTGACAGGATGTTCCATCTGGCACCTCACACGAACGACACGCCGATGGAGCCAACAGGGCCATAGTCGGCCTGAATGACATCACCCTTTGCGATATCGACAGGACGCGTGAAGGAGCCGGCCAGGACTATTTGTCCCTTCTTCAGGCCTCCGCCCACAGCATGAAGTTTGTTGACCAGCCACGCGATGCCGGCTGCCGGGTGTCCCATGATCGCCGCAGACACGCCCGACTCCTCGATGATGCCGTTCTTGGAAAGAGTCGCTCCGACCCAACGGATATCGATGTCCATCGGGCGAATGATACGGCCGCCAACGACGAGGGCGCCGAAAGCTGCGTTGTCCGCAATGGTGTCAGTGATCGCGCGAGGGACTTCGGTCCGGTAGTCGATAATCTCAAGCGCCGGGACAACGAACTCGGTCGCACGCATGACGTCATAGATTCTGGTGCCGGGCCCTGCGAGATCCTCACCCATAACAAAGGCCAGCTCGACCTCGAGGCGCGGCTTGATAAACAAGTCAGCCCTGATCTGCGCTCCGTCATTGTAAAGCGCATCGTCAAGAATGCAGCCGTAGTCCGGCTCCGTCATCTTCGAAGCCATCTGCATCGCGCGTGACGTAAGGCCAATCTTATGCCCGACGATCCGTGCGCCCTTGGCTACCCTCGCTTCCGCCCACAAAGCCTGAATTCGGTAGGCGTCCTCGAGTTCGAGGTTCGGGTAGGTCTTGCTTGGCTGTACGATCGGCTTGCGCTCGATTTCAGCTTTGAGCAGCGCGTCTGCCGCGGCCCGGCGTTCTTCTTCAGTGATCATATCGTTTGCTCCGCTGGTCGTGATTTATTTGATTGGGGGACGCGGCAAAACGGCTTCGCCGGGCTCCATGACATAGGTGTAGTCGAGCGAGAACCACGGACCGGGAATATCCGCTTCGGTCGGATGGGGCTCCTCATGACGAATGAAGTCGCCGGTCAGCGCTGCCGTGACACCGAACTGAACATCGGAATCGATGTTCGGGTCGCTGGGGTCGAAGACCTGGGAAATCAGCGTCTTGTATCCGTGCTTGAAGATCAGTGCGTGCAGGTGCGCTGGTCGGTAAGGATGGCGTCCCTGAGCTTTGAGCAGGCGTCCGACCACGCCGTCGACCGGTATCGGATACCCGACCATCTTGACGGTCCTGAACCAGAACCGACCTTCCTCGTCGGTCATGAATTTGCCGCGCAAGTTCATTTCGGCCTGGTCCGGGTCCTGGTTTTCATAAAGCCCGACGGGAGACGCATGCCATACATCCACTTCGGCGCCGGCAATTGGCTTACCGTCGCGGTCAACGACCCTGGCATGCACGAACAAGGGAGTGCCCGGCGTCTCGGATCGGATGATCGATCCGCCATTTTCGACTCGCGGAGAGTTGAGGCGCCAGAACGGACCCAACAGCGACTGGGAGGTCTCAGTCTGTCCTCTGTCGCCATTGTTCAGCAGGCAGACAAGCGAAGACACGCCAAGAGAACCGGCCATCAGCACAAACTCGTTGTGGTGATCAGTATGCAGCTTCCCGATCTCATTCAGCGTGGCTGTCGCCTCCCGAAACTCGACCTCCGTTAGTCGAACCTCGCGCACGAACGCATGAAGATGCTTGACCATCGCCACGAGGATTTCTCGCAGGCGGGGGTTTTCAGTGCGATTCATCACAGCGAGGACGGCTGGCGTCAGATCGCTTTCAGTTTTGATCACCATGTGGGCTACCTCCCGATTTCCCCGACTATCAAAATAATCGATTATTTGTCAAGGCGGCCGGACATTCTTGCGACGATGATAAGCCGAGAGAGGCAGGGTGTCTGCGCGTGTATCGTTGATTTCATTGCATATTAATCGCAAAAGGGAAGCTGAGACTTGACGTTTTGCAGAATTCAGCGCACTAAAGTTGACATGAATAATCGTTTATTGTATCGATCATCGACAATTGGTTAAGGGGCCTTGGGAGGAACAATGGTACCGAATGACGACGGCGCTTTTGCTCCGACGACAGAAGATGCTTCATCGTCTTCTGGCTTTCTCGACGACGGCAAAAACACAATTGGAAGCCAGCTTGCATCCCGTCTTCGTGAGGCGATCATCTCCGGCGAGCTTCAGGCCGGCAGCAAGATCAACCTCGACAAGGCGCGCAAAACGTTCAACGTGAGCCTCAGTCCGCTGCGTGAAGGGTTGGCGCGGCTGATATCGGACGGCCTGGTGGAGTTCGAGGACAATCGCGGCTACCGCGTTTCGCCAATTTCCTTGGCCAACCTGGAAGAGGTCACCACCCTGCGCGAAGAGTTTGAAGTCTTTGCGCTTCGCGAGTCCATGCGGCTCGGCGACGTGGAGTGGGAGGGCAACGTCATGCGCGCGCTGCATCGCCTAAACCGCACCGAGCGTGACGCGGCTCGGCCAGAGACGCTGGAGCGCTGGGAAGAGCTCCACCGCGAATTTCATCTGACACTTATATCTGGCTGCGGGAAGCCGATCCTGCTCCATTTCTGCAGATTGCTTCTTAATCTCAACGATCGTTATCGTCGGGTGTTTCTGACCCGCACGTCGGGTGACCGCAACGTCAGCCAGGAGCACAGTGAGATTGCTCAGGGCGCCGTCGCGCGGGATCTGGACTATTCGTGCGACATGTTGCGTCAGCATATCCACCGCACGGGAACCAATCTGCGCAATCACCTCGCGACAAAGGGGATCTTGTGATGACCGTCGCGACGCCAGGGCCGAGCCTTGAACTGGGCGTGGCGCATTTTTCAGCCATCGCGCTGCCGCCTAGGGAATTCGCCGTGATGGCTGCTCGGGCGGGTTTTGCGTCGATAGGTCTGCGCCTGCACCCTGCCTTTCCCGGAGCCCCTTTCTATGAGTTGCCGGTGGGCAGTCACAGTGCCCAGGAGTTCAAGACGGTTGCCGATAGCGAAGGCATCAAGGTGTTCGATATCGAGTTCTTCGTGATCGACGAGAACTTCGTTGCGGCCTCCCACGAGGCGACCGTGGCAGCCGCTGCGAACATAGGGGCGCGCCGCCTGAGTGTTTGCGGCGATGATCGAGACGGCGGCCGTCTTGCCACGAACTTTTTTGAGTTTTGCGTCCTCGCGGCGCGATATGGCATCTCAGTCGACATCGAAAACATGGGCTGGCGGACGGTAAGAACCTTTCGCGACAGCGTAGCGATCGTGAATTCCTGTGGAGCCGAGAACGCCGGTGTCCTTGTTGACGGGATTCACTTCTTCCGAAACGGCGCCTCGCTCGACGAGCTTCGCGCAAATGTTGGGAAGGTGAAGCACGTCCAGCTTTGCGATGTCCGCGGGCCTGCGCCCAAAACATCGGAGGCAATGATCGCCGAGGCGAGAAGCGGCAGGCTCGCTCCTGGAGAAGGCGAATTGCCATTGAAGGACCTCTGGGCGGCAACTGAATACGGCGCCGCTATCTCGGTGGAAGTGCCACTCGTCGGGCCGGTGGATGCGGAGGCACATCTAAAACATCTGCATGAGAGCGCACTTCGGATTTTGAAACCGGACCAATGATCCGGCGCCGACGCGGCGTAGGCCGGTCGGAGGGAGGAAGTCTTACATGACCTATACGTTTGATTTCGGTGCGGTCCTCGACCGCGCCCCGGAATTGCTATGGGGTGCGCTTGGAACGCTTGGCCTTGCGTTGGCTGGGATGCTCCTCGCACTCGTCATCGGAATCCTGGGCGTTGTTGCAAGGACTTCCAAGAGCGAGATCGCGCGCATGCCCGTCATCGTCTTCGTCGAAGTCGTGCGCAATACGCCATTTCTGGTGCAGATCTTCTTCATTTATTTTGCCCTTCCGCTCATGGGCATACGCCTCAATCCGACCGCCACGGCGATCCTTGCCCTCGGCATCAATGGTGGGGCGTACGCAATCGAAATCATCCGAGGCGGGGTCGAAAGCGTATCGCGCGGCCAGATCGAAGCAGGTTTCGCGCTTGGTCTGCATAAGGCGGACGTCTTCCGGCTCATCGTGCTCAAGCCGGCGCTGCGGGCGATTTATCCCTCGCTTACAAGCCAGTTCATCATGCTGACACTGACAACGTCTGTCTGCACGTCAATCGCTGCCTACGAACTGACCTCGGCCGCGCAGCGCATTGAGTCTGACACCTTCCGCAGCTTCGAAGTCTATTTCACGGTGACCGCTATCTACCTGGTCATCTCGACGCTGATGATGGGCCTCTTTGCCCTCATTTCCCGTCACTACTTCAACTACCCGACGCGATAGGAGGCAGCCATGGGTCCCATCGGCGTAAATGAATTCTTCTTTTTGATGCAGGGTTTGAAGTGGACCGTGCTGCTCGCGATCGTGGGTTTCATCGGTGGGGGGATATTCGGAATCCTGATCGCGCTGCTGCGCACCTCAAAGAGGAAAGTCGCCCGGACGATCACCGCAGGCTATATCGGCGTCTTCCAGGGCACGCCCCTTCTGATGCAGCTATTCGTTGTCTATTACGGCGTTGCGCTGTTGGGCATCGAGGTCAACGCGTGGATCGCGGTCGCAATCGCCTTCACGCTCCATGCCAGTGCTTTCCTGGGCGAGATCTGGCGCGGCTCCATCGAGGCTGTGCCGAAGGGCCAGACGGAAGCCGCCAACGCCCTCGGTCTGCATTATGTCTCCCGGATGAAAGACGTCATCCTGCCGCAGGCCCTGAAAATCTCGATGCCGGCCACGATCGGCTTCCTTGTTCAGCTCATCAAGGGCACGTCGCTGGCAGCAATCGTCGGCTTCATTGAACTGACTCGCGCCGGCCAGATCATTTCAAACCAGACCTATCGTCCGCTGCTCGTCTTCGGGATCGTCGGCGCAATCTACTTCATCATTTGCTGGCCGCTCTCCCATGCCGGAAGTGGTCTCGAAAAACGGATGGCGAAAGCTGCCCGCTAACCGCTTCGCTCGAAGCAAAAACTCTGGAGGAGGAGAATAAGCATGCATAACAATCGTAGGAATTTTCTCGGACTTGCACTGGCCACCGTTGCCTTCGCAACCGTTGGCGCGGCCACCGCCTCTGCGGCAAGTGTGGAGGAAATCAAGGCCAAGGGCACGCTTGTGGTCGGCATCCAGGGCGACAATGCGCCATGGGGGTTCGTCAATACAAGCGGCGTGCAGGATGGCTTCGACGCTGACGTCGCCAACCTTTTTGCCAAGGAATTGGGCGTGAAGGTTCAATTCCAGCCGCTCGCCGTTGCCAACCGAATCCCGGCGCTGACGACCGGCAAGGTCGACATCCTGTTCGCAACGATGGCGATGACGGAAGAACGCGCGAAATCAATTCAATACAGCAAGCCCTACGCCGCCAACACGATTTCGCTTTATGCCGCGAAGTCCGACACGGTTACGAAGCCTGAAGACGTTGCGGGATGGGAGATCGGCGTTCCGAAGTCCAGTTCGCAAGATAAGGCAGTAACGGACGCCGTCGGATCCACCGCAACGGTTCGCCGCTTTGATGACGACGCCGCAACCATCCAGGCACTGATCTCCGGACAGGTAAAGGCGGTTGGCGGCAACCAGTTCTATGGTCAGCGTCTGGATGCGGCGAGTGCCGGCACCTATGAGCGCAAAATCGACTTTCTGACGACCTACAACGGCGTCGGGACCCGTCTCGGCGAGAAGGACTGGAACGAAGCCGTCAACGCCTTCATCGACAAGATCAAGTCCGATGGTGAGCTTGCCGCGATCACGAAGAAGTGGATGGCGATCGATCTGCCGCAGTTCCCGGAATCCATTCCGAACATCCCGTTCACCGTCAATTAAAGCCCAAATGGAGGGTTCCGTGCTCAATTCCGCAAACGATCAATCGACGCTGATTTCCCTTGAGGACGTGCAGAAGTGGTACGGCGCTTTCCATGCCTTGAAATCCATCAGCCTGTCGGTCCGCAAAGGCGAAAAAATTGTCCTCTGCGGGCCGTCAGGCTCCGGGAAATCAACATTAATTCGCTGCATCAATGCCCTCGAAACGATCGAGGACGGCAAGATCGTCGTCGAGGGTCAGGTACTGGATGGAAGCACCAAATCCGTCGATGCGATACGTCGCGAAGTGGGGATGGTCTTCCAGAGCTTCAATCTCTTCCCGCACATGACAGTACTTCAGAACTGTGCACTCGCCCCGATGCGTGTTCGAGGCACAAGCCGCGCTGACGCAGAGCGACTGGCTCGAAAATATCTCGAGCGTGTTCGGATCCTTGACCAGGCGGAAAAGTATCCTGCACAGCTATCCGGCGGGCAACAACAGCGCGTTGCCATCGCTCGCGCGCTCTGCATGGAGCCGAAGGTCATGCTCTTCGACGAACCGACCTCTGCCCTCGATCCAGAAATGGTGAAGGAAGTGCTCGACACCATGATCGGGCTCGCCCGTGACGGCATGACGATGATCTGTGTCACGCACGAAATGGGGTTTGCCCGCCAGGTCGCTGATCGCGTCATCTTCATGGCCTCAGGAGAAATCGTCGAAGAGGCCGAACCGGAGGTCTTCTTCAAGTCTCCCAAGCACCAACGCACGAAAACCTTCCTCGGCGAAATCCTGGCCCACCACTGACGTTCGAAAGCGATACCAATGCGCGACAAGAAATTTCTCGTGGGACTGATCGGTGCCGACATCCAGATGTCGAAGTCTCCGGCGCTCCACGAAACGGAGGCTCGACATCAGGGCCTCGATTACCGCTACGAGCTTCTCGACCTGGCCGAGCGAGGCCTTCCCGCCTCGGCGCTGCCGGACCTCCTCGACGAGGAAGAGCGGCGCGGTTTCGCCGGGAGCAACATTACACATCCGTGCAAGCAGACGGTGATCGCCCACCTCAGTCGTCTTTCCGAGGATGCGGAGATGCTCGGTGCGGTCAACACCGTGGTTTTTCGCAACGGCGAGAGGATCGGCCATAACACTGATTGGTACGGTTTCTACGAGAATTTCCAGCGCGGCCTTCCGGACGTCGCAAAGTCGCATGCCGTCCTGCTTGGCGCCGGCGGCGCCGGTGTCGCCGTGGCACATGCCGCAATCAAGCTCGGTATTGAGAGATTATCGATCTTTGACCAGGATTCGAAACGGGCAGAAACCTTGGCCGGGCAGTTGAACGATCGGTTCTCAAGGGATTGCGCTCGTGCCACGACGGATGTCGGCGGCGCCCTGCGCTCCGCCGACGGACTTATCCACGCGACGCCGACGGGTATGAAAAGCCATCCTGGTTTGCCGATCGACCCGGAATGGCTTCTGCCACGGCATTGGGTCGCCGACATCGTCTATATGCCGCTCGTCACAGAGCTTCTTGCCCTCGCGGAAAGAACAGGCTGCCGGACCCTTCGTGGCGGCGGCATGACCGTCTACCAGGCCGCAGCGGCTTTTGAATTATTCACCGGGATAGCACCCGACGCAGAGCGCATGTCCCGTCACTTCATGGACTTGTGCCACCTGTCGGCTTGATGGAGAGATCCCACATGCCGCATATCATCATCGATTATAGCCGGGGCGCAGGCGAGCATGTAGCCATGGACCGGCTGACGATGACCGTGCATCGCTGCGTTCGCGATGGCGGCCTTGTGAAACCTTCCGCCGTGCGCACGCTGGCGCGGGAGGCGACATACTCGTGCGTGGGCGACGAGGATGTCGATAATCATTTCATCCAAATCATCGTACGGATGGCACCGGGTCGTACTGCAGAGACCAAGCAGAAGCTTCTCACTGCCATTCTCGACGCCGCGCGCGCGATCGCCGCGCCTGCTCTCGAAGCGGGAAGGCTCGGCTTGCGCGCGGATCTCTACGAGTCGGACCCTGATTTTGCTGTTCAAGCAACCGGGTTCGCCTGACCAGAACGACCTCTTCAAGAAGGACACAATGCTATGAGCCTGATCTACGTTCTCAATGGACCAAACCTCAACCTGCTTGGCAAACGTCAGCCGCATATCTACGGGCATGAGACGCTTGCAGACGTAGAAGCGGACTGCCGCAAACTGGCAGCCGAACTCGGCCATGAGCTCCGCTTTCATCAGAGCAACCGGGAATACGAGATCATCGATTGGATTCATGAGGCGCGCGAGGACGGTGCGGGCATCGTCATCAATCCGGCCGCCTTCACCCACACCTCACTCGCCATCCTCGACGCTCTGAACACATTTGAAGGGCCTGTGATCGAGGTCCACATCTCCAATGTGCACAAGCGCGAAAGCTTCCGACACCACTCGTTCGTTTCGCACCGCGCGGACGGCGTGATCTGCGGCCTTGGAACAGAAGGATACCAGCTTGGCATCCGGCGCGTGGCGACAATGATCAAGGCGGCGAGCAAGGGCTGAGGTGACCATGACCCAGCGGGTTAAGCTCGCCGTAGTTGGGGCAGGCCTCATCGGTAAGCGCCATATTCAGCATGTCCTGGCCGAACCCTCGGCGCAACTCAGCGCCGTGGTCGATCCCACGCCGGTTGGCGAGGCCATTGCCAAGGAAGCCTGCGTGAAGTGGTTTCCAAGCTTCGCGGACATGATTGCCGCAGACCGGCCTGATGGGGTCATCGTGGCTACACCCAATCAGGCTCACGTCCAGAACGGGTTGGAAGCCGTTGAAGCCGGCGTTCCCGCACTCATCGAGAAGCCTATCGCCGACGACATTGTATCCGGGGGAAAGCTCATCGCAGCGGCCGAGGCAAAAGGTGTTCCTCTTTTGACCGGCCATCACCGCCGACACAATCCGATGATGCAGAAGGCAAAGGAAGTCATCGAAAGCGGGAAGCTCGGCCGCGTTCTTGTTGTCAATGCGATGTTCTGGCTGTTCAAGCCCGACGATTACTTCGACATCTCGTGGCGTCGTGAGCGCGGCGCCGGGCCGGTTTTCCTCAATCTCATCCACGATGTCGATAATCTGCGCTACCTTCTCGGCGATGTGGCCGCGGTTCAGGCACGCGAGTCCAACGCGGTGCGCGGCAATGCAGTTGAGGAAACGGCTGTTATCCTGATCGAGTTCAAGAATGGAGTTTTGGGAACTGCTTCAGTCTCGGACGCGGTGGTCGCACCCTGGAGCTGGGAGATGACAACCGCAGAGAATCCGGCCTACCCGAAAACCGAGCAATCCTGTTACATGATCGGAGGAACGCACGGGTCGCTGGCTGTTCCGTCGCTCGAGGTGTGGCGCAATCCTGGTACCCGGAGTTGGTGGGAACCATTTGAACAAACGCGTATCGAGGTCGACGACGAGGACCCGCTCGCTCTGCAGATCAGGCAATTCTGCAAGGTGATCCGCGGAAACCAGCCGCCGCTTGTCAGCGGGCGTGAGGGGCTCGAAACCTTGAGGGTAATCGATGCGGTAAAACGCTCGGCGGCAACGGGAGAACGTATTGAGTTGAGCTGACGCCTGAGCAATGTGTAACGCAAACCGCCTGCTCGCCCTGCCTGTTGCTTGCACGGGATGCGAAGAGCATGCCCGCTCAACAGGAATGAGCAATACGGCGGCCCCTTGATCTCATGCGCGATGCCGGCAGCGAGCCGACCGAGTAGTTGTCGCTCAAGCTTTTCACTCCTGCGCCTCAGCGCGACGTCCATGGCTAAACCGTGCTGGATGAGCGGGGCCTGACGATGGCTGCGGGCTTATCGCCCGCAACGGCTGGTCCCCAGAGCAGGTTCTCGGGCGGCATTGCCAGGGAGAGGCCGTTCGTCTTGCAACCGCGGTAGACGAGATCAATGACCTCATTTTTGGCCGGCATTCTGCTCGCCGGGCTCGCCACGCAGAACTGCAGCTCGACCTCGATCGCCGTCGCGTCGATCGCCTTGAGCGCGATGGCCGGCGGCGGAACCTTAACGATTTGCTCGGAGTCCTGCAGGATACCCAGCATGACCTGTTCAACGACGGACGGCGCGTGGGTGGCGGCAATGTGGACGGCAAACGCAATCCAGTGTGTCTCGTCAGGACGGCTGAGATTGGTGACCCCTTGCTTCGCCAGGATGCTGTTGGGTACCACCACCACATTGTGCGCGCCGGTCAGGAGATTCGTCGAGCGCCAGTTGGTTTCGACGACGCGCCCTTCCGTGCCTTCGCTGAGCCGGATCCAGTCACCGATGCCATAAGCCCGCCCGAGCGTGAGCGCGATCCCCGAAAAGACGTCGGCGAGCGTATTCTGCAGCGCCAGGCCGATGATGACGGCAACCACGCCCGAGGTGGCAACCAACGGGCCTATTGGCGCGCCGAAGACGAAGCCGATGATCGACAGCGCCACGCCGAGATAAACGACGGCGACGATCAGATCCTGCAGGAGATGTGCCTCCCGCGGCCTGTGGTTGAGACCGATATAGATGTGCACGAAGCCGATGATCGTCCACGCGAGATGGGTCCACCAGAGGATCCTCGCCGACTTGGCAACCAATAGGCCGGCGCCCTGAAGCTCGGTCTGGTCGAGCCGGTAAGGCGAAATTCCGCCCAGCCCGAGCACGACGCTCATCGTGGCGAAGAAGAGAATTTGCACGATCAGACGCCCGGTCGGACGGCTGCGCCCCTGAACGTGCCATACGAGAATGCCGGCAAGTCCTAGAATATTGATCAGGACGAGCAGCAGGAAATGATTTTCGCCCAACATGGCCGAGCTCACCAGCGGTGATTTTTAACGATTGGGAAAGGGCCAAATGCCACAGACGGCCACTGGCCCTTTCGCCTACTTCTTGATCGGGAAGGTCAGTTCCTTCTCGCTGCTATCGACGACGAAAACAGCCAGCAGCTTGGCAGGCTTGGTCTTGCTGGCATTTTCGCTGACACCATGGCGATCGCCCGGCATTTCAGAGAAGCTTTCGCCCGCCTTGTAGACTTTGACGGGACCATCATTGACCTGGCTGCGGATCGCGCCTTCCAGCACCGTCGCATAAATGAAGGCCGAATTGGGATGCGTGTGGGCCGAGGAGAAGCCGCCGGGACCGTATTCGACAAGAACGCCTTTCATGCTCTTGCCTGCGGCGTTCGGCAATTCGTGCTCGTAAACCAGCGTGACCTTGGCATCTTTCCGACCAGCATCACCAGCAGCGGCGGCAGCGGACAGGAGAGCCGTCATGGTAAAGGCAGTGAGGATTAACTTGATCATAGCGAAACTCTTTTCGTGAGGTAGTGAGGTGCGCCGCCTCACGCGACGCACCGGTGCTCGGTCATTTCCTTGCCGCGGTTTCAAACCACTGCTCGAAGGTAATGCGGCCGATGCGGGGATTGTTGTCGGAGACCAGCGAGCCGTCCTCGAGCTTCGTGCCGAAATAGAGGGCTTCGGGATCGGCGACGACCTTGCGGGTGTCTCCCATCGCCTTCAGGTAACGGGCGACGAAATCGCAAAGCCGGGCGCGCTCGGGGCCGGAAATCTCAATGACGCCGTTCACCGGCGCCGCAAGGGCCGCATCCGTCACGAAGTCCGCGACGTCATCGGAGGCGATCGGCTGCAAAAAGCCGGTCGACAAGCGAGCCGTGTCGCCGACGGTGCCCGCCTGGGCGATTCCACCGAGAAATTCCATGAACTGCGTCGAGTGGATGATCGTATAGGGAATGCCGGCGCCCCTGACGATCTTTTCCTGAGCGACCTTGGCTCGCATGTAGCCGCTCTCAGGCAGGCGGTCAGTGCCTATGATGGAGAGCGCGATGTGGTGCTTTACACCGGCGGCCTTTTCCGCCGCCGCCAGGTTGCGGCCTGACGTCTCGAAGAATTCGAGCACGGCTTTGTCCTCGAAGGACGGCGAGTTTGCGAGGTCGATGACGACGGAGGCTCCGGCGAGCGCCTCGGGGAGACCTTCACCCGTGATCGTGTCGACGCCGGTTTTGGGAGCGGCGGCAACAACCTCATGGCCTTGCCTGCGAAGGCGGTCGGCAGTCTTCGAACCGATCAGGCCGGTTCCGCCGATGATGACGATTTTCATGAGCTTCTCCATTTGCGGCCGTCTCGCGCACCGCACTGTTCATTCGTTTCTGAACGATTGGTCGAGGATCGGGCCGGCCCTGCCGGTTCTGCAGATCCACTCGGCCGAGCCGGGGCGTGGCCTTAAAGGCCGTGCGCCGGCTCGGCTCTAGTGTACCAGGCGGTCAGTAGTCCCAGAAGACCGGCACCCATCGGAAGTGATCGCCGTCGGCTGCCACATGGCCGACGGAGGGGAACGGCATATGAGTGGCGACCAGAAGTTCGCCGGTCTCGGCCAGCTCCCGCAAAAGACGAACGCGGACGCGGGCAGCTTCTTCCGGGTCGTGTTCGAAGCCATTGAACCAGTCGGGGTGATCGAAGCCGACCGCGAACACCGCGTCGCCGGCAAACATCAGCCGGTCTTTGCCCGATGCCACGCGGACCACGCTGTGCCCGGGTGTGTGGCCGCCGGTTCGGGAGACCACCACGCCTGGCGCTACCTCGTACTCATCATCGAACAATTGCAGGTGGCTCTCATACTCTTTTCTGAACTGCTTGGCAGCCGCCCGAAGCGCGTCCGGGAAGCCGGGCGGCATGGACACGTGAGAGAAATCGGGTGCCTCCCAGAATTTGACCTCTGCCGTCGCCACATGGATCCTGAGGTCCGGACGCAGCCGCTCCTTCACCCCGTCGACGAGCAGCCCGCCAACGTGGTCCATGTGCATGTGGGTCAGCACCACGTCGGTTACGGATCCAAGGTCGATGCCGGCGGCTTCCAGTCGCTTGATCAATTGCCCGGCCCGCGGCAGGTTCAATTCCGGGTCCAGCCCCAGGCCGGCGTCGATGAGGATCGTCTGCTTGCCGCTGCGCACCACGACCACGTTCAGTGCCCAGTCGAAAGCATCCGGCGGCAGGAACATGTCGTTCAGCCAGGCCGCGTGCTCGGCCGGATCGGCATTGTATCCCAGCATCTTGGTCGGCAGGGGCAGCACGCCGTCACTGATCACCAGCACCTCAATATCACCGATCTGCACCGCGTAGCGCGACGGGACCAGTTCGTCGGCGCCCGCTCTTCCGAGGTGTGAGTTGTTTTCCAAGCTCATGTTGGTCTCCTGCTGAGCAATCGAACGGGGCTTTGTTTCTGTCTGCGACATGATGTTCTCCTGTGCTGCGTGATCGAAAGTGTCGGTTACAAGCCACGGCGGATTTTATGTTGAGGCGCGTTTGGCGGTCGATCCGGCGGAAGAAGAGGAGGGGCCATACCTGAGGATAGGGTAGCCTATGCTCTCAGCGCGGCCGCTGCGGAGATTTGGCAGCGAAGTGGCTGGCATGAAGGAGCGGACGCCTTGCATTGGAGCTTGCCGGGCGATGAACCCGCCCGGCACGTTCGCGTCTGCTTGGCGATTAGGCGGCGCGCTTGTGATCTGCCGGATGCTGCAGCCGAAAGCCGATCGCCAACCGGTTCCAGGCATTGATCATGGCAATGCCGACAGACAGTGCCAGGAGTTCGTCTTCCGAAAAGAAGCTCGAGGCAACTTCATAATCCGCATCCGGTGCACGGCTCTCGGCGACGTTGGTCAGCGATTCCGCCCAGGCGAGTGCGGCGCGCTCCCGGTCGCTATAAAGCTGCGATTCGCGCCAGGCGCTCAGAAGAAGCATTCGCTCTTCCGTCTCGCCCTGTTTCAGCGCGTCCTGACGATGCATGTGCAGGCAATGGACGCAGCCGTTGATCTGCGACACGCGCACCTTGACGAGCTCCATTAGCTTTGGATCAAAGCTCTTGGCTATCCAGGCCTCGACGGCGATGAGGCCATCGATGCCGTCATTCTTCCTGGCCAATATGTTCAAACGTCTGGTCATCCTGCTCTCCGTGGATTGGTTGTGATGGGGTCGAAGCCACGCGGGTCGCCCGATCACCAACTATCCACGATATCGCGGATCATTCATCTGGCCGGAAGGCGCTCCCGGTTAGCACCTGATGGAGCTGGGCCTTGCCGATTGACCAGGTTTCACCGCCTTTCGTGCCATCTCTTTCTATACTTCGGCAGCGGATAGGCCCGGCTCACGTAGAATGGTTTGCGGCCGCAAACCCATGCACTCTCCCGCCATACGCAACCGCAGCGTTAGGAAAAGCAGATGCTCAAAACTATCAGGCCTTGGCGCTTGGTGCCGCGATCACCACGCTGACTGGCGCCGGCGCACAATCCCTGAGATCATGACCTCAAGCCGACAATCGTTCTCGTTCATGGCGCCTTTGCCGAGTCGTCGAGCTGGGATGCTGTGATCGCAGCCTGACCAAGTACGGCTATGTGGCGATCGCGGCAGCCAACCCGCTTCGCAGCGTCGCGTCGGATGCAGCATCCGTGGCCCGGTCGTTCTGGTCGGTCACTCCTATAGCGGACCGGTCATCACTGAAGCCGCAAACGGCAATCCGAACGTGAAGGCTCTGGTCTATGTCGCGGGTTTCATGCTGGATGCCGGCGAATCCAGCCTCACCCTGTCGGGCAAATTCCCGGGCAGTACGCTTAGCGCGCTCGCACCCGTGACGCTGCCGGATGGCACGCAGGATCTCTACATCCAGCCGTCCAAATATCATTTCCAGTTCGCCGCCGACGTTTCAGATGACAAGGCGGCGCTGATGGCCTCGGCGCCGCGTCCGGCCGCCCGGGCTGCGCTCGACGAACCCTCCTCATCGAAGAAGCGGCGTTCGCCCGGTGAGCTGCCGCGTTGTTGGTGCGGAGACGTTCCTCCTCAAACGAAATTGCGAGCTCGGCCGGCGTCCAGGCGAAACGCGCCACCAACAATCCGACAAGGTGCCCAAGTCACAGTGCTAACAAGCAGGCAAGTCCGATCGGTCCCACTTCATGCCATTGTTGCGAAACCCGGCGCATCAAGCGATGCGCCGGGCATTCCTCTCCGGATATTGTTCTATCTTATCGAGTAACGTTCAGTAGTCCCACCAAGCCGGCACCCAGCGGAAGAGGTCGCCGGCCGCCGCGACGCGGCCCACGGACGGGAAGGGCATGTGCGTCGAGATTAGCCAGGACCCCGTATCTGCAAGTTCGCGCATGAGACGGAGACGAACGCGCGTGGCCTCTTCCGGATCATGTTCGAAGCCGTTGTGCCATTCCGGATGATCGAATGATACCGGGAAGATCGCATCGCCGGCGAACATCAGGCGATCCTTTCCAGACTTCACCCGGACGACACTGTGTCCGGGCGTGTGGCCGCCTGTGCGGGTTACGGAAACGCCAGGAGCCACCTCGGCCTCGTCCTTGAAGGTGCGAATGTGGCTGCCGTAGATATTCATGAAGTCGAGCGACGCCTTGCGGGCCAGCGCGGCGAGCGCCGGCGGCATGGCAGTGCGGGAGAAGTCAGGCGACTTCCAGAATTCGGTTTCGGTGGCACAGAGATGTACCCGAAGATCGGGACGCATTTTCTCCTTCACACCTTCGGCAAGAAGGCCACCGACGTGGTCGAAATGCATGTGGGTCAACACGACATCCGTCACAGATCCGAGATCGACGCCGGCCGATTCCAGCCGATGCACGAGTTGCCCTGCACGCGGAAAGTCCGGATACTCCTCGCCGAGGCCGCTGTCGATTAGCATCGTCTGCTTCCCGGTGCGGATCACGACGGCGTTGAGTGCCCAGTCGAAGGCCTCCTTCGAAAGAAATTGATTGTCCAACCAAGCCCCGCGCGTGGCCGGATCGGCGTTGGTTGCCATCGATTCAGCCGGCGGCGTCAGCACACCGTCGCTGATTACCATTACGTCGATATCACCGACCCGCACTGCGTAGCGCGACGGAACCAGTTCGTCGGGTCCCGGCTTGACCTGCTGCCCCACCGGTCGAGATGTTGCTTCTACGTTCGACATGATACGCTCCAGTTGTAAATTTGAGGCGTGGCAATCACGGGCCACGCAGCGAACTCTAGGTTCGCGGATGTTGCCGGTCAGCTATGCGTAAGTTTGGGTGGCGCAATCCAAAGGATTGTTCCCGACGACGCTTCAGTCGTTGGGGCCACGGAATTGCTTCCTGCACCGTACGGAAAATCTCCGAGATACGTCCTCTACTATTCCGACGACGATAACCTGATCCCAACCGGTCAATCGGGGTCGTTCAATCGGTTCCGCCCGTCGTCAAGGCCGAGAAATCCAGTGGTTCGATGCGATCACCTAGACTTTCGCACAGTCCGCAGATGCTTTCGGCCAATAGTTTTTCGAACAGCCGGTCTCCATCCTCTTTCGCATTCCAATCATAGCGAGGGAAAAAATATGCGAGACATTTCAAACCCATCGGCTGTCGGCGTCTCACGCCGCGACGCCCTGCTCGGCAGCCTCACCGCCGGTATCGCGGTGGGCCTGCCCGGGGTTGCCGCCGCAAAGACTTCGAAGCAGCCTCTCCCCGCCACCATCAATCACGGAAAGCAAGCCATGAGCACGATCACCACCAAGGACGGCACAGAAATCTATTACAAGGACTGGGGCACCGGCCCGGTCGTCACCTTCTCGCACGGCTGGCCGCTGAACTCAGATGCCTGGGACGGCCAGATGCTCTTCCTCGTCCAGCACGGCTTCCGCGTCGTGGCGCACGATCGCCGCGGCCATGGACGCTCCAGCCAACCGACGTCGGGGAACGACATGAACGGATATGCCGACGATCTGGCCGCCGTTATCGAGGCGCTGGATCTCAGGGACGCAACGCTTGTCGGTCACTCCACCGGCGGCGGCGAGGTCGCCCGCTATATCGGCCGGCACGGTACGAAGCGCGTCGCCAAGGCCGTCCTCATCGCCGCCGTGCCGCCGGTCATGGTGAAATCGGCGAGCAATCCCGAAGGCTTGCCGATCGAAGCGTTCGACGCGATCCGCGCTGGCCTCGTCAAGGATCGCTCGCAATTCTATCGTGACCTTGCCCCGCAATTCTACGGCGCCAATCGACCCGGCTCGAACGTTTCCCAAGGCACGCTCGACCAATTCTGGCTTTGGAGCATGCAGGCTGGCCTGCTGAACGCTTATGAATGCGTCAAGGCATTCTCGGAAACCGACTTCACCGAGGATCTGAAAAAGTTCGATGTGCCGACGCTCGTCCTGCACGGGGAGGACGACCAGATCGTTCCGGTCAAGGATTCCGCCGTCAAGTCTGCCCGGCTGATCAAGGGCGCCAAGGACATCTATTATCCCGGCGCGCCGCACGGCATCACCGCCACCCATCAGGACCAGGTCAACGCCGACCTGCTCGCCTTCCTCAAGGGCTGAACCCTCCCCGGATCGCGGAGCAAACCGCCGTGCTCCGCGTCCCGTCCGGAACTGGCGCGGCCTTGCCGCGCCAGTTCCTCGATCCCGTGGCACTATCGACAGCCGCGCTGCAGTGGAACGCGGTCAGCCGGTCGACGGACTTCGACATGGATTCGACGTCGCTTCGGCTTTTGGACTGAGACAGAAACATCCACACGGATGTCGGATATTATTGAGGCTAGACAGTTTTTCACCAGGGCCGCCAAGCGACGGAATCGCCGCCAATACATGGATTTCCATAAGTTGCGGCCGCGCAGTAGCGCGAATAGGGTACGGCACGGGATCGCTGGCTGTGATGTCGAGACTACCACTCGATATGCCAGCGCCGCCCAGGCATTATTTTCCCTGCAGGAGCCGCCGATGACGCGCGTCTGGTCGAACCGCCCCCAACTCCTGCACCTGGGTCTGTTTTTTGTGGCCTATGTCCTCGGTTGCGGCTTCGCGCAGGCTCTTGCAATCGTTCCTGGAACGGGCATTTCCATCTGGGCTCCGAGCGGGCTGTTCATCGCCACCCTCATCCTTGCTCCCATGAAGAGTTGGCCCTGGTGGGTGATAGTGGGTGGTCTCGCTGAGCTACTCGGCAATCTCCTTTGGTTCCATAGCCCGCTGCCTGCTGCCTTCCTGATATATGCAGGCAATGCGCTCGAAGCCGTGTTCGGCGCGTGGGTCATGAACCGGGCCCTGGGCCGACCGGCTCGACTGGAAACGCTGCAGGAAGTTCTCGTATTCGCCGCACTGGGCGCGGTAGTCGCGCCCGTCGTGAGTGCTACGCTGGGTAGCGCGACGCTTGCCTGGTTTGGCATATATTCGCAGACCTTCCTTGGGGCTTGGCCTCTCTGGTGGATCGGGGATGCCACGGGGATCCTGATCGTCGCGCCGCTCGCGCTGGTCGTGATCCAGAACTGGAACGGCAAGGCAGAGCTATCGACTGCGCGATGGATTGAAGCGTGCGTCCTGGGACTGATTCTTCTCGGGGTAGCGGCTCTTTCCCTCGGCGGCATCCTGCCTTTCGCCTACATCATCATGCCGCCGCTGCTTTGGGCTGCTGTGCGCTTCGAATTCAAGGGGGTTGCCGTTACTCTCGCCCTGCTGGCGCTGATAACCGCGATCTTCACGATATCCGGCGCCAGCCAGTTTGCCGGAAATGTTGAGAACCAGCGCTACAACCAGATCGTGCTGCAACTCTTCCTGGCGATCTCGGCATTTTCGGCCCTGGTCGTGGCCGCCATATCCCGGCAGCACCAGCTCGCGTTGCTGACATTACGCGAGAGCGTGGAGGCCCTGCGCGATCGAGAGCGAGAGCTCTCGCAGATCGTGAACATGGTCCCAGTCCACATCAGACGGCTGACGCCCGAAGGTGAGCCGACCTTCTTCAACAAACGCCTGGTGGATTTTTTCGGGTTTGACCCGCAACAGTTGAAAAGGCCGGGCACCAGCCAACTGGCGGCAAACATCGAGACTCTTGTCCATCCGGATGATGCGTCCAGACTATTGCAGGCGGTGCGCGACGCCGTCGCCACAGGCGAACCATACTCGATGAAATATCGCATGCGTCGCGCCGACGGCGTGTATCGCTGGGTTGACGGCCGGGCGGAACCACTGCGGGACGACAGCGGCAAGATCGTGCAATGGTACGCAATCTCCATCGACATCGATGATGAGGTGCGCGCACAGGAGGCCTTGCGCGACCGGGAGCGGGAGCTTTCGCAGCTTGTGGACGCCTTGCCAGTCCACATCTGGAGCTGGACACCTGCTGGCAAGCTGGCCTACGTCAACAAGCGATCCTTGGAGGATCTCGGCCTTTCAAAGGCGAACTTCGAAGATAGTGTCCGGGTGGCGCAAAAGCTGGTTCATCCCGAAGATGCCGCCGAGGTGCTGCGAGCGTCAGCCAACTCGCTTAAAACCGGCGACGCCTTCATGATGCGGTATCGCCGGCGTTGGAAAGACGGCAACTATCGCTGGATGGAGGCGCGCGCGCAGCCTCTGCGCGATCAAGACGGAGCGATCGTTCACTGGTATCAGGTATCCATCGACATCGACGATCAGGTGCAGGCCGAAGAAGCGCTGAAGAGCAGCAAGCGGCAACTGGAACAAATGATCGACGCCATGCCCTTCAATATCCTGAGCTTTGCCGCTTCAGGCGAGATGACCTACACCAGCAAGCGATATCTCGACGACGTTGGTGCGCCGACGGCGGACATTAAAGACTTCGATGCGCTGGCCCGAGACGTGGCTCACCCAGACGACTTTTCAACAATGTTTCAGAGGGCATTGGACGGCTTTGCGACCGGTCAGCCTTTCGCGAACCGGTTTCGCCGGCGCAACAAGCAGGGCGTCTATCGCTGGATAGAGGCGCGCGCACAGCCACTGCGCGACGCAGATGGCACAATCGTGCAATGGTATATTGCTTCGATCGACATTGAGGACGAGATGCGCGCGCAGGCGGCGTTGCGCGAGAGAGAACGCTTCCTTTGGCAACTGGTGGAAACACTGCCGGCGATGATCGATTGTGCTGCGCCGAACGGCGAGCCAGTCTATCGCAGCCAGCAACTGCGCGAGTTCCTTGGCTATGAGCTGGAGGAGCTGGATGGGAAAGCCAAATCGCGGCTGAACGGCACGCTCGATGCCGGAGTCCATCCCGACGATGTCGCGGGCGTCAAGGAGCATTATGCCCATTGCCTGGCCAGCGGCGAAGCCTATCGCAGAAAGCACCGCCTACGGCGCTTCGACGGCGAATATATCTGGGTCGAAACGCGGGCCGCGCCAATGCGCAAGGATGACGGCACCATCGTACAATGGAACGTCATCTGCCTGGATATCGATGGCGAGGTGCGCATGCAAGAAGAGCTGCGCCTGGCGCAGGAACGGCTTGCGCGCGCCAGCCAAGCAGCGAGCCTCGCGGAGCTGTCGGCATCCATCGCCCATGAGGTGAACCAGCCCCTGGCGGCGATCGTCGCCAATTCGCATGCGTGCTACCGCTGGTTGTCGGCTGAGCCCGTCAATGTCGCGCGCGCCAAGATCACGATCGAACGGGTCATCCGCGACGCCAACTCAGGGGCCGAAGTCGTCGGCCGTATCCGGGCGCTGTTCAAGCAATCCGTTGAAAATAGGACGAGCCTGTCGCTTTCCGGCGTCATCACTGAGGCGTGTAACCTGGTGGCAGGGGAGGCTTTGCGCCGTCGGATCCGGATCGACATCGACATGGAAGACAACCTTCCGGCGATCGCGATCGACCGCATCCAGATCCAGCAGGTCCTGGTCAATCTCATGCGCAATGGCATGGAGGCAATGGAGGAGGACATCGCAGGGGAGAAATCGGTCACCGTGCGCGCCCATCGCGTGGGCAGTGAGGTGCAGACCGAAATAGGCGACCGCGGCAACGGCATCGAGTTCCCGGATCAGATCTTCGAACCCTTCTTCACAACGAAAGAGAATGGAATGGGCATGGGTCTCGCCATCTGCCGTTCGATCGTCGAGGCGCATGGCGGGCGTTTATGGGCCGAGAACAATGAACCGCGCGGCGCACGGTTCATTTTCACCCTGCCGACCGTGGGGAAAGCGGCGCTATGACAACGGACGATCCTATTGTTTTCATCGTCGACGATGACGAACGCATCAGGGAGGCGCTTGGCGAGCTCCTGGAGACCCACGGCATGCGCGCTATCGCGTTCGGTTCGGCGGGCGACTATGTGGACGCCGAGAAACCGGATTCACCTGCCTGCCTGATACTCGACGTTGAATTGCCCGATATCAACGGCCTCGAACTGCAGCGACAAATCGCCGAGGGCGATCATCCGGCGATCGTCTTCATTACCGGCCACGGTGACATCCCTTCCTCGGTGCGGGCGATCAAGCATGGTGCGGTGGACTTCCTCACCAAACCGTTCAGCGACGCGGACCTCATGACCGCAGTGCATATGGCGATTTCCGAGGATCGGCGAAAGCGATCGGAACGGGCTGAACTGAGCCTGCTGAGGCAGCACTATCTCGAATTGACGCCACGCGAACGCGATGTCCTGCCGCTCGTCGTCAGCGGCCTGCTCAACAAGCAGGCGGCATCGCAACTCGGAATCAGCGAAGTGACACTGCAAATCCATCGGAGGAATGTCATGCAGAAAATGGCGGCAGCATCGCTCGCCGACCTCGTGCGCATCGCGGAGCGATTGGGAATACCGATCACCCATTCGCGCCGGACGGGAGGAAATTGAGATGGAGAAGACTAAACCGATCGTCGCGGTCGTGGACGATGATCCGCGGCTGCTGGAGTCGCTGGAAGAACTGCTGGAATCCGCCGGTTATGCGGCCTGCTGTTTCCGCTCGGCCGAGCACCTGCTCGCCCGCGGCCTGTCGGACCTGGACCTTCTGATCACTGATATTGGCATGCCAGGCACGAATGGCTTTGAGCTTCGTGACATCATCAACAAGGCGCGTCCGGAACTGCCGGTATTCCTAGTCACCGGCCGCCACGAGATCGCTGACCAAGGCCGCGCGCAGGGCATCAGCGGCTTTTTCCGCAAGCCCTTCGATGCGCCTGCCCTGCTCGTCGCGATGGGGGAAGCTTTGCGGAAATCGAGAAATGGAGGGTGATATGCGAATTGACCAGCCGCTCCCGAGATCGGCACCGCTGCGGCGGCAGCACAAGCATACAGCAAGTGAGCCCATCGTCGTCATCGTCGATGACGACGCGGCTGTTCGCGAGGCCTTGTCGGAACTGATCCTCTCCGCAGGCTTTCGGCCCGTGAGTTTCGCCTCGACCCGTGAAGTGCTCGACGCCGACATACTGGACAGCCCCGGCTGCCTGATCCTTGACGTGCGCATGCCTGGGGCGAGCGGGCTTCACCTGCAGCACCAGCTGGTGCAGAGCGGCAATGCAAAGCCGATCATTTTCTTGACCGGCTACGGCGACATCCCGATGACCGTGCAGGCGATGAAGGCAGGTGCCGTCGATTTCCTGACCAAGCCGGTGCGCGACCAGACGCTGATCGATGCGGTGATCGCCGGCATTGCGCTCGATGCGTCGCGACGGGCCAATGCCCGGGTCGTTAAGCGCAACATCGAACGCCTTGAGACGCTGACGCATCGAGAGCGCGAGATTCTGTGCGAAGTGGCGCGAGGGCGGCTCAACAAGCAGATCGCCTTCGACCTCGGAATAAGCGAGGTCACGGTCAAGCTGCACCGCGCCAATGTCATGCGCAAGATGGAGGCCGGGTCGATCGGCGAGTTGATCAGGGCCTGGGAGACGCTGCCCATGGCGATGCGCGAGGCCGGCGGCGCCTTGTTCTGACGGGATCGATCCTGCGAAGGATCTCCATTCCGGCGATGATACGCTGGCTCACATCGCTTCGATGGCTCTCGCCTCGCGTGCCATGAAGTCGCAGAACAGTTTGACGCGCGAGGGCACGGTGCGACCAAAGGCGTGCAATGCATTGAATGGCAGGCTTGGAAGCGCAATCTCCGATGCGAGCGCGACAAGCGCACCGGCTTGCAACTCCTTCGTCACCAGACACCGCAGCAGATAGGCCGCGCCCAATCCAGCGAGGGCCGCCTGGATGAGCGCGGCGCCTGAATCGCAATCGACGCGGCCGCCAGGAACAAAGCTCTTGCCGTCTGCCAGGCGTACAGGCTGGATCAAGCCACCGAGCGCGTAGCGGGCAAAAGGCACGGCTATCAGACCTTCGACAGACAGAGGATTGCCCCAGGTTGCAAGAAAAACCGGAGATGCAACGATCACCATCGGCAGGTCGGCCAGATGGCGAACAATCAATTCGCCTTGCGTCGGATTGCCAGCGCGCAAGACTACATCGTAGTCCTCACGGATCAGATCGACAAATCGGTCCGTAAGGCCAATATCAAGATGTAAGTTCGGATTGTCGGCCGCGAAGCGTGTAAACAGCCGCGGCAGCATCAGGGGTGCCAGCTCGCTTGGCATGCTGACGCGAAGGCGGCCGGAGAGTGCGGCGTGGGAACCGATCACCTCGTCGCTCGTTTCCAGATCCCGCAGGAGCGGTGCGACGCGCTCGAAGAAAATCTGGCCATCCTGTGTTAACGTCAGGGCCCGGGTGGAGCGCAGAAAGAGGCGCGCACCGATGTTCTTTTCAAGCCTCGCCACGCTCTTCGACACCGCCGATGGTGTGGTATCGAGATTGCGCGCCGCGGCGCTAAAGGAACCGGCCTCTACCGTTCGCACAAAGGCCATCAATCCAGACGTCTCGTTCAGCAGGTTCGGCATTTGCGACTCCGCGGCACAGATCATGTGCCTGCCCATGGTCTAATGGATGAGAGTGCCGGCGTTTATCTCAAACTCAGTTGAAAGGAGATAAACAATGCAACATCTCAAAGACAAGGTCGCCGTTATCACCGGTGGCAATAGCGGCATCGGCAGGGCGACCGCCAAGCTATTCGCCGAGGAAGGCGCGCGGGTCATCATCACCGGTCGACGCCAGGATGTCGTCGACCATGCGGTGCGCGACATCGGTCATCATGCCATTGGCATCGTGGGCGACGTCACCGATCTCGAACATCACCACGAGGTGGTGGACATGGTGGAGAACCATTTTGGTGGCCTCGATATCTATGTTGCCAACGCCGGCGTCATCAATCTCACTGCCTCCCACAGTGTGACACCGGAAGACTACGACCGGCATTTCGCCATCAACACGCGCGGCGTGTTCTTCGGTGTGCAGACGATCGCACCGCTGATCCGCGATGGCGGCAGCATCATCGTCACGAGTTCGCTGGCGGCGACAAAGGTGTTGCCGAATCACGCGGTCTACGCCGGCTCGAAGGCCGCCGTCGCTGCCTTCGCTAAGAATTGGGCGATCGAATTCAAGGCACGGCGCATCCGCGTCAACATACTGAGCCCGGGACCGGTCGAGACGGAAATCCTCGGCAAACTCGGCGTATCGGAGGCCGATCGTCCCGCATTCGAGGACCATATGGCGTCGCTCATCCCGGCAGGGCGGATGGGACGGCCGGAGGAGCTGGCGCGCGCCGCGCTCTTCCTCGCCTCCGACGCGAGCAGCTTCGTCAACGGGATCGAACTTCATGCCGACGGCGGCATGACCCTGGCTTAAAAGGCTTGGTGGCTGTTACACCTAGTCGGCGCCCGCAGTACCACAGCGCGACCGTGCGACGCGCCACCCAGAGGTGGTGCGGGACGAAGGTCAGCTGCAGGCTCTCGGGCGCTAGCCAGGGGAGGGGCTGCCGATCGCAAGCTGACACCAGGCCTCGAGATAGCCGAGATCGGAGGCAAACGCCCGCAGCGTATTGTCGCCCATGCTTTCGCTGGCCAAGTGCTTGAACATCGCGACGTTTTCATCTGTAAGGAGCGCGCCAAGGCGCTTTGCGACCTTCGACCACCTTATCTGCCCGTCCGCGGGTTGACGATCACCAAACCGACACCCTCGAAATCCGGAACATTCCGAATTGCCAGCGCGGCGCCGCGCGAGAGGGCGATGGAGGCGATCTGCGCGTCGAACTGACTAATCGGCGACCGGCCTTGCGCCGCTCAGTTGCAATTAAACTGTAAACGTCGGCGGCCTCCCGATCGAACGGTAGGACGCGACCGGCGAGATCTTGCGCAAAGATCGGCAAGATTGCCGCTTCAAGGTCGCGCCGGCGGCGCCCATCGGGAAGAAGACGTAGACCATATAGGATTTCGGCTTCGGTGATCGTGGTCGTGAAGACTGCGGCGGAAGGCTGTTCCGCAAGCCAGTCGACAACCGCGGGCTCCGGAGCCGGCAACAGCAGCTCGGGTATGATGTTTGTGTCGAAAACGATTAGAGGGCGGAGAAATGCGGAACGTCACGTATCGGCTCACGCGCGGGAAGTTCCAGTTCGACGCCGCCAAGCGGCTGCAAACGGGCGCGGATAGCGCCAGCGAGGTTTTCCACTGTTGTCTCCTGCTGCGCCAACACGATTTTCAAGATGTCGCGTGCTTCGTCTTCCATCGAACGGCCGTGGGCCTCCGACATGGTGCTTGGCAAGCCGCTGCGCGCCCTTCGACAATGACGTTAGAGAAGGCGGTGCGGTATGTTGCGGGGGGCATCGGTTACAGAGTGGCGCCGCGAGTTCGCGGCGTTACGGAGGAGCCGAACGGCTGGGCTTTGGTGGCTGAGAGGTTCCTCAACCGCCTGATCTCCCGAGGTGGCTTTCCTTTCGGGCAATCGCCTCGGCCAGCCGAAGAAGAAGAGGTCTCATCCGATCCGCCGGAACGCCGGCATAGCCCAGAATGAGCGCCCCGGGCCGGGGTGACGCGATCGTATAGTCGGATAGCGGATAACATTGCAGCCCCGCATCGAGCGCCGCGCGGTGCGGGGCCTGGTCCTCTCGACCCCCCTCCAGCCAGGCGAGCGCATTGAGCCCGCTTTCGGAGCAGTCGATGCGTGCAAGTCCGGCAAGAGTAACTCGCCCGGCCTGGATGAAGGCCTCGCGGCGCTCGGCGTAAAGGCCACGCATGCGGCGCAGATGGCTGGCAAAATGACCGCCGCCGATGAACTCGGCGAGGGCGAGCTGGGTTTCCACTGGCAGGCTGCGATGGATCAATCCGGAGAGTGTGCGAAAGGTCCCGACGAGCTGCGGCGGCAAGACGAGATAACCGACGCGGATTCCCGGGTAGAGCGCCTTGCTGAAACTGCCCGCATAGATCACCCGGTCGGAGCCATCGATCGAGCGCATGGAGGGCAGCGGCGCACCGTCATAACGGAATTCACTGTCGTAATCGTCCTCGATGATCCAGGCATCGTTTGCCCGGGCCCACTCGAGCAGGGCAAGCCGGCGGGGCAGCGACAGGGTAATGCCGAGTGGGTGATGGCGTGACGGCATCACGAAGGCAAGGCGTGCATCGGGATGGCGCGCCAAGACGCTTTCGACATCCATACCGTCTGCGTCGACGTCGGCCGGACATAGCCGCAGCCCGAGCGTGCGGAAAAGGTTGCTGGTGGTCACGGGCCCCGGATCCTCGAACCATATCCCATCGCCAGGATCCCCAAGCGCCAGGGCTGCGAGCGTAAAGGCGGCATGCCCGCCGGGCGTGATGACGATCTGCTCGGGATCGCAGGGATCGCGCCGATGCAGGGCCAGATATTCGGCGATCCTTTGGCGCAGAACCAGTTCTCCCGCAACGTCGCCATAGCCCATGGCCACGGCCTTGCCGCCGCGCGTCACCGAATTCCAGCATTTCCGCCAGACGGCGAAAGGAAACCGGTCGAGCGCCGGACGATTCGGCAGGAAAGGCTTGTCTTCCATCTGGCCGATATCGGCCGACATCAGGCGTGAGAGGTCGCCGATACGCGAAAGGCGCGGCGGTGCAGTCTCCGCGGGATCTCGCCGAATTGGAGTGAAGCGGCGGTTGGCGGATTGGCGGGGCAGGGCGGCCGACACGAAAGTGCCGGCTCCCTGCCGTGCCTCCAGGTAACCTTCCGCCTTCAGGTTCTCGAGCACCCGCACCAAGGTTTGGCGCGACAAGCCCAACTCCTCGGCAAGGATGCGGCTTGCGGGCAGCCGTGTTCCGGCGCGTAAGTGCCCCTTGAGGATCGCCGCGCGCAATTGGTCCTGCACCTGGCGGAATTTCGGCAGCGCGATCGTGGCGTCAAGGCGAAGGAAAGGCAGGATAGGGCCTTCAAGTTGTTTGACCATCGATGCGTCTCTGAAAATTGGTACAGTCAAATGCATCATAATGGACGTTTCTTCGTCGTCCAATTGTTACATCCTGTCCCTACACGAAAACGCACCGATGCAGCCCTTCGCAGGACGCAGACAAGGTGCGGGGGAACCGGGCAGGCGGTGATGCCGACGACCGGATGCAAGGACATAAAAGCAGCCATCGCCCACGATCCGTCGCTGACGGACAACAGGAGGAATTTATGAACAAGCTTGTATCGCGCGCAATGAGCCGCGCCTTCGTCTCCACGCTTGCCTTGGCCGCAGCACTGCCGGGCTTCGCGCGCGCCGAACCCGCCGAAGAGCTGGTCGCTGCCGCCACGAAGGAAGGCATGCTGACTGTCATCGCGTTGCCGCACGACTGGTGCAACTATGGCGAGGTCATAGAGGGGTTCAAGGCCAAATATCCGGGCATCGAGGTCAACGAACTGAACCCTGACGCCGGTACGGCCGATGAGTTGGAAGCGATCCGGGCCAACAAGGGCAATACGGGTTCGCAGGCTCCTGACGTCGTCGATCTCGGCCTGGCCTTCGCGCCGGCCGCCGCGCAAGAGGGTCTGCTTCAGCCATACAAGGTGGCCACCTGGGACGAAATCCCCGACAACATCAAGGACGATAAGGGCTATTGGTACGGCGATTATTACGGCGTCATGGCCTTCGGCGTGAACAAGGACCTGCTTGAGACCGCACCGGCCGACTGGTCGGATCTGTCGAAGTCGGAATACTCCGGGGCGGTGGCCTTGACCGGCGACCCGCGATCCTCCGCGCAGGCGATCCTCGCATTGATGTCGGCCGGTATTTCGCGCGGTGCCAAGCCCGGAACGGATTCCGGCGGCAAGGGCCTGGAGCTCTTTGCAGAACTGAATAAGTCCGGCAACTTCGTGCCGGTGCTTGGCAAGGCCGGCACGATCGCGCAAGGGCAGACGCCGATCGTCGCTGCCTGGGACTACAATCTTTTGTCCTGGCGCGATGCACTGAAAGGCAATCCGCCGATGGACGTGGTCGTGCCGGCAAGCGGTGTCGTCGCCGGCGTCTATGTACAGGCGATCTCGGCCTATGCGCCGCATCCGAATGCCGCCAAGCTCTGGATGGAATATCTCTATTCCGACGCGGGCCAGACCGGATGGCTGAAGGGCTACTGCCACCCGGCACGCTTCAACGCCATGCTGAAGGCCGGCAAGTTCCCGCAGGATCTGCTCGACAAGCTGCCGCCGGCCGAAGCCTATGAAAAGGCGATCTTCCCGACGGTCGACGAACTTTCCGCCAACAAGACCGCGGTGGTCGAGGGCTGGGACAAGGTGGTCGGCGCCAACGTGAAGTAAGTCTTCCGCTTGGGCAGAGAGGCTTACCTGTCACGAAGCCTCTCGCCCGCTTTGGCGCAATTTATTCCAGGGACAAATCCGATGACGACAAGCGTCGCATCCCTGCCGGTGGCGTTCCGGCCGCGGCAGGTTTTCAGTTGGCTCGGGGTTGCCCCTTTCTTCCTCTTCGCCACGCTCTTCCTGATCCTGCCGACACTCAACATCGTGCTCGGCGCGTTCCGTAACGCTGACGGACAACTGACGCTGGAGAACCTTGGCAAGCTTCTGTCACCCTCCATACGGTCAGCCTTCTGGATTTCGATCGAACTGAGCCTGCTGACGGCGGCACTCGGATGTCTGTTCGGCTTCCTGATCGCTGCCGCCATCACGCTCGGCGGCCTCCCGCGCCCGCTTCGCAGTGCCATCCTCACCTTCTCGGGCGTCGCCTCGAATTTTGCCGGTGTGCCGCTCGCCTTCGCCTTCATCGCAACACTCGGCCGCCTCGGCTTCGTGACAATGCTGTTGCGCCATTGGTTTGGCATCAATCTCTACGGTGCCGGCTTCAACATCGTCTCGTTTCTGGGCCTGGCGCTTACCTACCTCTATTTCCAGATCCCGTTGATGGTGCTGATCATCACCCCCGCCCTGGAAGGGTTGCGGCGCGAATGGCGCGAGGCGGCCTCAAGCCTTGGCGCCAGCGGCTTGCAATATTGGCGCATAGTCGCATTGCCGGTGCTCTGGCCCTCGCTGCTCGGCACACTGGCGCTGCTCTTCGCCAATGCCTTTGGAGCGGTTGCCACCGCCATCGCCCTTACGGGCTCGTCGCTCTCGATCGCCCCCATCGTGCTGTTTGCGCAGGTTCGCGGCGACGTGCTCAACGACCCGCATCTGGGCTACGCCATTGCCTTCGCCATGATCCTGCTGACCGCGATTGCCAATGCAATCTACATCCTCCTGCGCATGCGCGCGGAAAGGTGGGTCAAATGACGGAGAGACGCCTCTGGTCCTGGCTCGCCGTCCTTTTCGGCGGACTTTACTTCCTGCTGCCGCTCGTCGGCATGTTCGATTTCTCGATGCGCATGCGGCGCGATGGTTACAGCTTCGAGGCCTACCGTGTCGTGCTGGCTGATCCGCAATTCCAGCAGACGTTCGGCTATTCGGTCGTGTTGGCGCTGCTGACGATCGTGCTCGGTATCCTGATCGTGGTCCCGACCGCCTATTTCGTGCGGTTGCGGTTTCCGGGCCTGCGCCCGATCGTCGAGTTCCTCACGCTGCTGCCGCTGGTCATTCCGCCGATTGTCATCGTCTTCGGCTATATCCGCATCTACAATACGTCCTCGGTCCTGCCGTTGACGGGAAGCTGGTGGGGTACCAATCTCCTGCTTCTGTTCGGCTATGCGACGCTGTCGCTCCCCTACATGTATCGCTCGGTGGATACGGGCCTTCGTACCATCGATATCGGCAGCCTGACGGAGGCAGCACAGAGCCTTGGGGCCGGCTGGGCGCGCATTCTCGCCGTCGTCATCCTGCCGAACGTCTTCGTCTCGGTACTCTCCGGGGCGTTCCTGACCTTCGCGATCGTCATCGGCGAATATGTCTTTGCCGCCTTGCTCAACGTCGGCTCCTTCGGCCCCTACATGGTCTGGATGGGCGGCAACCGAGCCTATGAACCATCCGCGCTCGCGGTGGTGGCCTTTGCCATTACCTGGGCCTGTATGGGGCTGATCCAGCTTTTCACCCGCTTTTCCAAATTCTCCACCGTGAGGCGCTAACCATGGCCTTTCTCGACATCCTTCATCTGGAAAAGTCCTTCGGCGCGCATCGCGTCGTCAAGGATTTCAATCTCAACATCGAGAAGGGCGAATTCATCTCCTTCCTCGGGCCCTCCGGCTGCGGCAAGACGACGGTCCTGCGTATGGTGGCTGGTTTTGAGACGCCGACATCAGGCGCGATTTGCATCGACGGGCGCGATGTCAGCGGACTTGCTGCCAACCGTCGCAACATCGGGATGGTCTTCCAGGCCTATGCGCTCTTTCCCAACTTGACTGTCGAGCAGAACGTCGGGTTCGGGCTGCGAATAAAGGGTGAAGGAAAGGCGGACATTCGCACGCGTGTCGGCGAAATGTTGGAAATGGTCGGCCTGCCGAACCTTGGCGAACGCTACCCCTTCCAGCTTTCCGGCGGTCAGCAGCAGCGGGTTGCCTTGGCGCGTGCGCTGGCAATCCGACCGCAGGTTCTGCTGCTGGACGAGCCGCTGTCGGCGCTTGACGCGAAGATACGCACGAGCCTGCGGGAGGAGATCCGCCGCATCCAGCGCGAGCTCGGTATCACCACCATCTTCGTGACGCATGATCAGGAAGAGGCGTTGTCGATGTCAGACCGGGTTGTGGTCATGCATCAGGGCATTGCCGATCAGGTCGGCACGCCATTTGAAATCTACAATCGTCCGGCGACGCGTTTCGTGGCGCAGTTCGTCGGCACGCTCAATCTCCTGGACGCCAGCCTTCTCGACGCCGCCGCAGGGCGCGTAGGGTTGGGGGATTTACCGGTGGCGCTGAACCGTGAGCTGCCCGGGCGGACCGGCGACCGGGTGAGCCTAGCGCTTCGGCCGGAAACCGTGGCGCTGGGGCGAAAGGGAGAAGGCAGCGTCGTTCTCCCCGGCCACATCGCGGAGGTGCATTTCCTGGGTTCGGTCATCCGCATCCGGGTCGCGGTTGCCGGTCAGTTCGTCTCACTCGACACGTTCAACCAACCCGACAGGCCTCCGCCTTCGGTCGGCACCCCGGTCGAGGTCAGCATTTCTGATCGCGACCTGCTCGTTCTTGCCGCCTGACGCAGCGCGGGAAGGAATAGGGGATGGTGACCGATATGTCGTGGGAAATGACGCCTCGTCCGAATTGGCGACAGAGAATAGAAAGCTTGTCCGCTGAGAGCCGCGCGCTGCTGGCTGCACGGGCGCGATGTGCGCCGCTTTTTGCTCATGCCTATGCCTTTCATCTGAACTTCCGCTTTGGCGGCATGAAACCCTTGCATCTGGCTGAGTTCGCCAAAGCACAGGGGCTCTCGGGTCTCAAGATTCACGTCGAAGACGGCGAGCAGGCAAGTCTCGCCAGAATGCCGGACGAAGAGCTGCGTGCCTTTGGGGCAGCGGTTGGCGGGCTCGGCCTGGAATTGCATGTCGAAACCAGCACGACGGAGCTGCCCGGGCTCTCGGATGCCGTGCGCATTGCGCTTGCCACGGGCGCTACTTCACTTCGCTGCTATCCGCGCTACGAGGGGCGGGTCTCTGAGATCGTCGAATGGACGATCGCAGATCTCCGCCAGCTCAAGATACTCGATCCCGACGGCAGGCTCCGCTTCACGCTTGAACAGCACGAGGATCTCAAGTCGGAGGAATTGATCCAGATTATCGAGGCGGTCGCTAATCCGCGCCTCAGTCTTCTCTTCGATTTCGGTAACATGATCAATGCATTTGAAATGCCGATGTCGGCTCTGGCCGCCCAGTCGGCATACATCACCGAGGTGCATGTCAAGGACTGCCTCGTCAGACCCGATCGCGGCGGCTGGGCCCATCTCGCCTGCCTGTCTGGGGACGGCGATTTGCCGATGCTCGCGATGTTGGTGGAACTCCTGCTGCTTGGCGGCGACAAGCCCCAGGTTCTGGCCTTCGGGCTGGAAGAAGAGGAGGGCTATTTCGCACCGGCACTCCGGTTCGCCGCCGAGGCTCGAGACCCGTTCATTCCTGCCCGTTCGCCTAGCTTCACGGCGATCGAAACGGGCGATCAGGAAGCCCGGTTGCGCCAGGAGGCCACTGCTGCCCGTCGACAGGTCGATACCGTCAGAATCCTGCTGCAGAGAATTACAACCCAAGCCGAGAAGGTTGAAGCATGACGGCTGAACATGTCTGTCCGCCGGCGTTTCTGGCATTTGCCCACGAAATGGCCGATGCCGCCGCTACCGTTATCCGTCCCTATTTTCGCCAGCGGATCGAGATCGCCGCCAAGGCGGACAGCAGTCCCGTTACCGTCGCCGATCGCCTTGCCGAAATGACGATGCGGCAGATGATCGAGAAGTGCTTTCCTGGCCACGGTGTTCGCGGCGAGGAGTTTGGCACTTCAAATGCGGATGCGGAATGGGTTTGGGTGCTTGACCCGATTGATGGCACGAAATCCTTTGCTTCCGGCTCGCTTGCTTTCGGCATCCAGATCGCTCTGTTGCATCAGGAGGCGCCGGTCCTCGGCATTATTGATCAGCCGATAACGAACGAGCGCTGGGTCGGCCAGCACACAAGCCCGACGCTCTTCAACGGTGTGCCAGTCCGAACGAGCGATACGGCCCGCCTCAAGGAGGCGATCGTCTATACATCGGCGTTAGAGCAGTTCGATCTCGATGCCAGAGAGCGCTTCTCGCGGCTCGCCGCGGGGGCGCGTTTCACGCGAATGTCTCATGATTGCTATGCAGCCGGACTGTTGGCGCTTGGCAGCGTGGACCTTCTGGTCGAGAGCAACGTGTTCGACTACGACATCCTCCCGCAGATACCCATCATCGAAGGGGCGGGCGGTATCGTTACGGACTGGGAGGGCCGGTCGCTGACAGATGCGAGCCAGTACGAGACGGTCCTGATGGCAGCAAACCAGACGCTCCACGCCGAAGCACTCGACCGGCTGAAGCAGGGGACAGATCCCGCGACCTAATGCATGTCTCCTTAAATCGACACATGCAGCAAATCAAAATGCTACAGAGACCTTTGCGCGTCTGATCAGACGCGCGGCGCTGTCGGGGCAGCCGCATTTCCCTAGCGGGAGCGTTCCAAGGGAAGATGCCCTTCGAGCAGCGGGCGTTGTTTGGCGAGTGCCTGGCCCGCAAACTCGGTAAAGGCACTGACGCGGGCCGTGCGGCGGAGATCCTCGTGGGTAAGGAGCCAAAGTTCCCTCGTCATTTCAGCGACAGGCGGGCCGATGCGCACCAGCCCGGCTGTCGTATCGCCGAGGTAGCACGGAAGGGCGGTAAGGCCGATGCCGGCTGCGGCAGCTTCGCGCGCCGTAACGAGTGAGTCACAACGCAGCACCGTTGGAGAGGGCAGCATCGCACGCATCCATCGTGCGACGCTTGTGGAGGCAAGCGCATCGCCGAGCCCAACCCAGCGTTCGTTTGCGTATTCGATCTCCTCGACTGAAGCGAGGCCGCGTTCCCGAAGATAGGAGGGCGCCGCATAGATGGCGAAGGCAACGCTCGCGATGCGGCGGCCGACCAGGGCATCCGGTGAATCGACCGCTGGCCGAATGGCGACGTCCGCGTCGCGATGGGAGAGATTTGCGAGAGCGTTCGAGGTGCTCACCTCGAGCAGGACGCCGGGATGGAGCTTTCGGAAGGCTGCCAATATCGACGGCAGAATCGAAGCCATGAGTGTATCGGTAGTGGTGATGCGCAGGCTGCCCTCCAGACGCAGGTCCTGCCCCGTCAGTCGGCGTTCGAGTTCCGTGACGGTCTCGGCCATCTGGCGGGCCACCGCGAGCAGTTCCTCGCCCCCGGCTGTCAGCGTGTAGCCGGAAGGGAGGCGATCAAAAAGCCGACCCCCCAGTTTCTGCTCGAACGATCCTACGCGTCTCAGCACGGTGGTGTGATTGACGCCGAGCGCGCGGGCAGCAGCGGCGAGGGAGTTTGCCTCCGCGACCGCCAAGACAAAACGGAGGTCTTCCCAGTCGATACGGTGATGGTTGTGCATTGATTGCCCAAAGCTCCAACAGGGGGTGGTGATCGAGCGAGCGAAGTGGCAGCACCGTGCCCGCCATTATTGATCGGATTCGCCAAGAAGACCTCGCCTGGTCACGCCCACAATGTTGCGTCAGCCGGCGCCGTCGTCATCGCTCGGGATGTGCAAATATGCAGAAGAATTTGGCAAAGCAACAGATCGCTCTGCGAGAAAGCACGGTCTAACTAAGTAGCCACGATCGGACGGGCCGGTCGATGGAGACACAAGATGACCCCCATCCAACTCTACACCTACCAGACGTCGAATGGTCACAAGGCCTCGATCATGCTGGAGGAGGCTGGACTGCCTTACGATGTTCACGTCGTCGATATCGAAGCGGGCGAGCAAAGGAAGCCGGAGTTCGTGGCCCTCAATCCCAACAACAAGATTCCGGTCATTGTCGATCCCGATCGGGATCGCACCGTCTTCGAGTCCGGCGCAATCCTGCACTACCTCGCCGAGCGATCTGGTGTGCTCCTGCCCGGCTGCGATGCGGAACGCGTCCAGGTGCAAAGCTGGATCCTGTTTCAGGCAGCCCATGTCGGGCCGACGCTGGGCCAGCTTTGGAACTACAAGGTCTTCGCGCCGGAGAAGATCCCCTACGTCATCGGCCGCTTCGAGCAGGAGGCAAATCGTGTCTACCGGGTGCTCGAGGGGCAACTGGTGAGGCACGCCCACGTCGCGGGCGAGACCTATGGCCTCGCCGATGTGATGGTTTGGCCATGGATCCATGCCGGGCTCACCAAGCTCGGCCTCACACTCGACGGAACGCCCAACCTTGCGCGCTGGTACATGGCTGTCGGCGCACGCCCGGCGGTCCTGCGTGGACTTGTCGTGCCGCGGCTTCCGGCTCGCGAGCGCATCAACGCCTGATCTCTTCTCTCCCATCCGTCTTCAACGTCATTCTTATCAAGGAGGTCCCGTCATGGAGACCCTGTTCGTCCCATTGGCTCTCTTAGCGGGCGGCTTGCTCGCCGTTCAGGCCGGCGCAAACGCGCAACTTTCGAAAGCGGTCGGATCGCCGTTCGCGGCGACCACGCTCCAGCTCGCGATCGGCACCGGCTTGCTGGTTCTGGTCGCCCTGTTCACCGGGACACTGGCCGTGCTTGCTGCCGTTCCGCAGGCTAAGTGGTGGCACCTCGTTGGAGGCACTGCCTCGGCCGTCTACGTCGTCTCGACGATCGTTCTCTTCCCCCGCCTCGGCGCAGTCGTTTCCGTCGGGCTCTTTATCGCCGGGCAGATGCTCGCCTCTCTCTCGCTCGATATCTTCGGCCTGCTGGGTGTCGTGCAAACCGGGCTTCGGGGCGGAGCCGCGGTCGGTACGCTCGTCGTGCTCATCGGCGTCGGCATGATCGTGTTCGGCCAAGGCGCAAAGGACAAGCTCGAGGCTGACAAACTTGGGTGGATCGCCCTGGCACTCGTGGCCGGTGCGGTGCTCCCGGTCCAGGGGGCCGTCAATGCGCTGCTGCGCCAGGATCTTGGCGGTGCGCCGTTTGCGGTAGGCGCGATCTCGTTCTTCGTCGCTACGCTCGCCATGGCAGCGGTGCTGCTCTTGGCGCTCGCCGGGCAGAAGACACCCCGTCCCAACATCGTCGGCGTGCAGGCCATGCCCTGGTGGGGTTGGCTGGGCGGCCTCGCCGGAGCGACCTATGTCACCACGGTCTTTACGGCGATCCCGGTGATCGGCGCTGCTGCCGCCGTTGGTTTCACGGTCGCGGGCCAGCAGGTGGCAAGCGTGTTCGTCGATCGTTACGGCTGGTTTCGCCTCCCGCAAAGGCCGGTGTCAGGCCTGCGTCTTGCCGGGGTGCTGCTGCTGCTTGCGGGCGTCGCTCTCATCAAGCTCGTCTGAGACAGGAGCCATCTATTTGCGGTCGGCGATCGCCGGCCGCTCGAGAATTACCATGTTACCGCCGCCGTTTTGCTGGATCCATCTCGTTCTGTCCGTTGGGCCGCTTCATCCGCCATTCGCATATGAAGCAGAACGAATATTCCAGTATGAAAAATCTGCGAATTTTCCGTTCCAGTTTTCTCTTGCGGGTTCGTTATCGTTCGTTTTTAATCGGTGCACTTTCGCTACGAAAGTCGGGCGCGTCCGATTGAGGAGAGTCGATGTGCCTGAGTATCGGGACTTATCGTCTTACCAATGGGAGGAACCGCCATGAGAGCTTTGAAATGCACCCTTGCGGCCACATCTATGCTTTCGATCTTTGCCACCTCGAGCGCCTTCGCGGCGACGGAACTTGCCTGGTGGCATGCAATGACCGGCGCCAACAACGAAACGGTTGAGCGGCTTGCCAAGGAGTTCAACGAAAGCCAGTCGGAATTCAAGGTTGTTCCGGTCTTCAAGGGGACCTATGCCGAGACACTGAATGCCGGTATCGCCGCCTTCCGCTCCAAGCAGGCTCCTGCCATCCTGCAAGTCTTCGATGCAGGCAGTGGCGTGATGTTGGGTGCCGAGGGCGCCGTGGTCCCGGTGGCGGACGTTCTTAAGAAGGGCGGCTACGAGTTCAACAGGGATCAGTACCTGCCGGGTATCGTTGCTTATTATTCCAAGCCGGACGGTACCATGCTGTCCTTCCCCTTCAACTCCTCTTCCCCGGTGCTCTATTACAACAAGGACGCTCTCACGAAGGCCGGCATCGACACGGCAAAGCCGCCGGCGACATGGCCTGAGGTCTTCGACGCGGCGAAGAAAATCAAGGCGAGCGGGGCGGCAAATTGCGGCTTCACCTCGACCTGGTTGACCTGGATCCAGACCGAGAACTTCGCGGCCTGGAACAATGTACCCTATGGTACGAAGGAAAACGGGCTTGCCGGCCTCGAAGTGGAACTGAAGATCGATGCTCCGCTTTTCGTCGAGCATTTCCAGTCGATTGCCGACCTCGCCAAGGACGGTACGTTCCGCTACGGCGGCCGCACCTCGGAAGCAAAGCAGCTCTTCATGTCAGGTGAATGCGCGATCCTGACTGAATCGTCCGGTGGTCTCGGTGACATCGTGAAGTCGGGCATCAATTATGGCGTCGGTCAGCTTCCCTATTATGAAGGCCATGGCCCGCAAAACACCATTCCCGGTGGCGCAAGTCTCTGGGTTTTCGCCGGTAAGAGTGACGCCGAGTACAAGGGCGTGGCCGAATTCTTCCATTTCCTGTCGAAGACGGAAACCCAGGCCCAGCTCCACCAGGTCTCGGGCTATCTGCCCGTGACGCTCGCAGCCTATGAGGAAACCAAGAAATCCGGCTTTTATGAAAAGAACCCGGGCCGGGAAACGCCGATCAAGCAGATGATGGGCAAGGCGCCGACCGAAAATTCGAAGGGCGTTCGCCTCGTCAACCTTCCGCAGGTTCGCGACATTCTCAACGAAGAATTCGAGGCGATGCTTGCTGGCCAGAAGGATGCAAAGACGGCCCTCAGCGAAGGTGTAGCGAAGGCAAACGCGGCGATCACTGCAGCGATCGGCAACTGATCCTCTCAGCAAACGTCCGCACCGCCACTGCATGTTTCCGTTAATCGTCGCCGATTAAAGGACAAAAACATGCAGCATTTCAAAGTGCTACAGCGGCCTTTGCGCGTCTGATAGGACGCGCGACGCTGTAGGCGGTGCGGACTGGTTATTCATGGAAGGGTCATTTCATGCAGTCCGTCGTGTTCCCCAACAAGGTGCTGCCCTATCTTCTGCTTGCGCCGCAGATTATCCTGACGGTCGTCTTCTTCTTCTGGCCCGCAAGCCAGGCGCTCTACCAGTCGGTGTTGCGTGAGGATCCGTTCGGCCTGAAGTCCGGTTTTGTCGGCCTCGCCAATTTCCGGGCCATTCTCGCCAATCCGGACTATCTGCATTCGCTGCAGGTGACGGTCGTGTTCAGTCTCGCGACGGCGCTGTTGTCGATGGCTCTCGCGCTTTTGCTCGCTACCTCGGCCGACCGTGTGGTGCGCGGGCGCAACGTCTACCGAACGCTCCTGATCTGGCCCTATGCGGTCGCCCCGGCGGTTGCCGGCATGTTGTGGCTTTTCATGTTCAATCCGGCGATGGGAACCTTCGCCTATATCTTGCGGCGGAACGGCTTCGTCTGGGATCCGCTGCTCAATGGCAATCAGGCGATGTGGCTGGTCATCGTCGCGGCGGCGTGGAAGCAGATCAGCTACAATTTCCTCTTCTTCGTCGCTGGTCTGCAGGCAATCCCGAAATCGCTGATCGAGGCAGCAGCAATTGACGGCGCGCGCGGCACCAAGCGGTTCTGGACCATCGTCTTTCCGCTTCTCGCGCCGACGACCTTCTTCCTCCTCGTCGTCAACACCGTCTACGCTTTCTTCGATACCTTCGGCATCATCCACGCGGTGACCGGGGGCGGTCCGGCAAAGGCGACCGAGACGCTCGTCTACAAGGTCTACAACGACGGTTTCGTCAATCTCGACCTCGGCAGTTCGGCGGCGCAGTCGGTGATCCTGATGATCATCGTCGTCGCACTGACGGCCTTCCAGTTCCGCTTCGTTGAGAAGCGGGTCCATTATTCGTGAGACGCCGATGATCGAGAATCGTCCCATTTCCACCCTGATCAGCCACCTGGTGCTCGTGCTCGGGATCATCATCGTCGCGCTGCCGATCTACTACACCTTCGTCGCTTCCACGCACACTTCGATCGAGATCGTGCGGCCACCCATGTCGCTTGCGGTCGGCGATCATCTCGTCTCGAACTACAAGGAGGCGGTCGGTGGCGGCGTCGAGCGCGTCGTCGGCGTCAGCCTCGAGCGGCTGCTGTTCAATTCGACGGTCGTGGCGGTCGCGATTGCCGTCGGCAAGATCGTGATTTCCTTCCTGTCGGCCTTCGCGATCGTCTTCTTTCGTTTCCCGCTGAAAATGCTGTTCTTCTGGATGATTTTCATCACCCTGATGCTTCCGGTCGAGGTGCGTATCCTGCCGACCTATAAGGTGATCGTCGATCTCGGCCTGATCGACACCTATGCCGGTTTGACGCTGCCGTTGATGGCTTCGGCAACGGCGACTTTCCTCTTTCGCCAGTTCTTCCTGACGATACCGGGCGAACTGGTCGAGGCCGCGCGCATCGACAATGCCGGTCCATTCCGCTTCATGCGGGACATCCTGCTGCCGCTCTCGGCAACGAACATCGCCGCACTCTTCGTCATTCTCTTCATCTATGGCTGGACCCAATATCTCTGGCCGCTGCTCGTTACCAACGATGCGAAAATGAACACGATCATCATCGGGCTCAGGCGGATGATCGATTTCACCGACGCCTCGACACCCTGGAATTATGTCATGGTGACCGCAATCCTTGCGATCATTCCCCCCATTCTCGTCGTCGTGCTGATGCAGCGCTGGTTCGTCAAAGGCCTTGTGGAGACAGAAAAGTAATGGCTGAGATTACCCTCAAAGACGTCCGCAAGACCTACGGCACGGTGGAGGCGATCAAGGGCGTTTCGCTCGACATCAACGACGGCGAGTTCGTCGTTCTGGTCGGCCCGTCGGGATGCGGCAAATCCACGCTTCTGCGCATGATCGCAGGCCTCGAAGGCATTACAGGCGGCGACATCCTCATCGGCGGGCGTCAGGTCAACAATGTCGAGCCGGCGGAACGCGACATCGCGATGGTGTTCCAGAATTACGCGCTTTATCCGCATATGACCGTGCGGCAGAATCTCGCCTATGGTCTCAAGAATCGGAAAACGCCGGCCGCCGAGATCGATCGGCGCATCGCCGCCGCGGCGAAGACGCTCGAGATCGAACCCTATCTCGACCGCAAGCCGCGTCAGCTCTCGGGCGGCCAGCGCCAGCGCGTTGCCATGGGACGGGCCATCGTTCGCCAACCCGCTGCCTTTCTCTTCGATGAGCCGCTGTCAAATCTCGACGCGAAGCTGCGCGGGCAGATGCGTATAGAGATCAAGCGACTGCAACGCTCCCTTGGAACGACGAGCGTCTATGTCACACACGATCAGATGGAAGCGATGACGCTCGCCGACCGGCTCGTTGTCGTCAGCGCCGGCCGGATCGAACAGGTCGGCACGCCGCTGGACCTCTACGAAAGGCCCGCAACCACCTTTGTCGCCACCTTCATCGGCTCACCTTCCATGAACCTGCTGCACGGCAGGGACGCATCGGCGGGATGGTCGCTCGCCCCTGACGTGGCGCGTCCGAATGGTGACTTTACGCTGGGTGTCCGTCCAGAGGACCTTTCCCCGCTACCTGCCAATACTGCGGCTCCGGCCTTCGAGGCGACGGTCCGCGTCGATGGTATCGAACTGGTTGGAGCCGAAAGCCTGCTGCACGGTAGGCTCGAAAACGGCAGTGAACTGATCTTTCGTGTTTCCGGGCGAGCCCGCAATGCAATCGGCGACGCGGTGAAAGTCGGTGCGAGCGCCGAGGCGCTTCACATGTTCGATGCGAACGGACATCGGTTTGGATGAGGCCCCAGTTCGAGTGCGCTTCAGGGCCGTGAGGCTGCAAAAAGACCACGGTTTCAATACCGCAAATTACAAAGCCCCGGCACAAGGGCGGGGCCGCACGCAGAAAAGAACGCTTGGAAGAGCTGACCGAAGTGCATGATATATCGACCGGAATGCTCGGCGTGTATGGCTGGACTGGAGTTTGTCATGCAATTGCATTGCACTGAAACCCAGTGAAGGAGATTTGCGATGGGTTCAAATGCACTCGTTCAGACTCGGATTGATCCCGATATTCGGGACCGCGCTACAGCTGTCCTACAGAATATGGGACTGACGGTTTCGGATGCTGTTCGAATCCTTTTAACTCGGACGGCAAACGAAGGCGCGCTTCCACTGGAACTGGTTGGTGGCACTGACGCTCATGATGCCTGGTTCCGCGCGAAGGTGTTGCAGGCTCTTGAGGACACGCGACCCGATCTCGAGGATGGCGACGCTGAGGCTCGATTCCGCGAGCGTCGGATGGCGGCTGCGCGTAAATCAGGAGCAGGCGGCCGATGAGGCTTGTCTGGGCGCAGTATGCGCTTGACGGTCGCGATGCCATCTTCACTTACATTGAAAATGAGAACCCGAAGGTGGCGGGTTCGCGTCGACGAGGAGATTGCGCGAGCCGTTCGCCGTCTCCTCGATTTTCCCGAAAGCGGTCGACCTGGCCGAATAGAGGAACGCGCGAGTTGGTAATGCCACGCACACCATACATCGCAGCCTACATGCTGATGGCGGATCGGATCCGCATTCTTCGTATTTTGCATGGCGCCCAGATTTGGCCCTTCGCGTTCGGCGACGAGTGATCCGTCCCCGGCGAACCTCTGACGGCGCCGTCGCTACCGAGCCGGACCTGAGTCGTTATTTGCCAGCCTCTTTTCAATGGCTCGGCCGGGCGCGACGAGAGGGCGGTCAAACCGCCCTCTCGTCGTCTGGCTTCAATCAGCGTTTGTGGTGAACGCTTTGCAGGCCGTAGACCGGTGTGTGAAGGCCTTCCAATCGCGCCTTCAGTTGCAGCGAGAGATACTGCGAGTAGTGGCGCGACTGGTGCAGGTTGCCGCCGTGGAACCACAGCGCCTCCTGTTGCGTCGGCTTCCACATGTTGCGTTGCTCGCCCTCCCAGGGGCCGGGATCCTTCGGCGTATCGGAGCCGAGCCCCCAGACCTTGCCGACCTTGTCGGCGGTTTCCTGGTCTATGAGATCGGCGACCCAGCCGTTCATCGAGCCGTAGCCCGTCGCATAGACGATGACGTCGGCCGGGATTTCCTTGCCGTCAGACAGTTTTACGGAGGTCTCGGTGATCTCTTCCACCTGTCCCGCGGCAAGTTTCACCTTGCCGTCGATGATCAGCTGCGAAGCGCCGATATCGATGTAGTACCCGGATCCGCGGCGGAGGTACTTCATGAAAAGACCCGAGCCGTCGGCGCCCCAGTCGAGCTGGAAGCCGGCCTTCTCCAGCGCCGCATAGAAGTCGGCATCGCGCTCGCGCATCTTGTCGTAAAGCGGGATCTGGAACTCGTGCATGATCCGATAGGGGAGCGAGGCGAAGATGAGGTCCGCCTTGCCCGTCGTCACGCCATTTGCCAGCGCCTGTTCGGAATAAAGCCCGCCAAGGCCGATATCCATCAGCGTGTCGGACTTGACGATATGGGTGGTCGAGCGCTGGATCATCGTGACGTCGACGCCCGCTTCGTAAAGGGCGGCACAGATGTCATGAGCCGAATTGTTCGAGCCGATGACGACGACCTTCTTGCTCTTGTAGCCATCCGGCCCCGGATGCTGCGAGGAATGATGCTGCTCGCCCTTGAAGCGCTCGCGGCCCTTGAAGTCCGGAATGTTCGCCTTGCCGGACATACCGGTTGCGAAGACGAGCTGCTTCGGGCGCAGCAGCACTTCCTCCCCGTCGCGGTCAACCACGATCGTCCATTCCTTCGTGGCTTCGTCCCATTTCGCCGACTTGGCGGTGGAGCGCGTCCAGTAGTTCAGCTCCATCACCTTCGTATAGAATTCCAGCCAGTCGCCGATCTTGTCCTTCGGCGCGAAGACCGGCCAGTTCTTCGGGAAATCGATGTAGGGCAGGTGATCGTACCAGACCGGATCGTGCAGGCAGAGCGACTTGTAGCGCTTGCGCCAGCTATCACCCGGTCGATCGTTCTTCTCCAGGATGATGGTGGGCACGCCCAGCTGGCGAAGCCTGGCGCCAAGCGCAATGCCGCCCTGTCCGCCGCCGATGATCACCACATAGGGCTGCGTCTCATAACCGAGCGTGCGCTCCTCGTGCTCGCGCTCCTCCTTCCAGGTCTTCGCCCCGATATTCTGGCCGTGCTTGGCACCAAGCGGGCGGGTGAAGCCGGATTTCTCCTCGTGGCCCTTGAGTTCGGCCAGCGCCGTCAGCAGCGTCCAGATGAGGCCGTTCTTGATGCGCACGAGGCCATAGCCGCGCCCGGTCGCCGTCTCGAACGAAATCCAGCTTTCGAGCACGCCGTCCGCCTCTGTCGCTTCCTCTCCGGCGGCGACGCGCCAATTGGAGGGCTTTGCGGAGGCAAGCTGCGCATGAAGCATGTCGCGCACCTGATCGCGGCCCTCGACCGTCTTGATGTTCCAGGTGAAGGCGACGAGATCGCGCCAGTAGCATTCTTCGGCAAAGAGGCCAGTCGCATCATCGATGCGGCCGGTTTCGAGTGCGGCGCCAAAGGTATCAAGCAGTGCCTGGACGCGGGTGGTGGGGGTCTTCTCGAGCATCGTTTCTCCTCCTGCTCTGTGATGAAGAAAGGGACGGCTCCTCAACCGTCCCGCAACGCGGATCGGCCTAACGCTTGAGGTCGATCAGTATTTTCAGATGGGTGCCGGCGGGATCGAGCAACTGGTCGAACCCTGCCGAAACGGCCTCGGCGAGCGAGACATATTTGGTGACAATACGGCGGGCCGGAATCTGGCCGCTGGCGATCAAGCGTGCGACCCGCGGCCAGTAATGGGTCGGGTAGGCCCAGGAGCCGCGAATATCGATGTCCTTGAAGGTCACGTCGAACCAGTTCAGCGGATTTTCTCCGGGATGAAGACCGGTCTGCACCACGACACCCTGTTTGCGCACGGCGCTTGCGCAGTTCTTCAGTGCATGTTCGTTGCCGACGCATTCAATGGCGACGTCGCAGCCGACACCGCCCTCGGTCTCGGCTTGCACGACGTCGCTGACCTTTTCGATTTTCGGATTGATCGTGCGGACTTCGCCCAGCGCCTCCTTTGCCAGGGCCAGCCGGGTGTCGTTGAGGTCGGAGAGGAAGATCTGCGCCGCGCCGGCGGCACGCGCGGCCATGGCGACGAGAATGCCGATCGGTCCCGCGCCGGTGACCAGCACGCTGTTGCCCGCGGTGACGCCTCCGCGGTCGCAGGCATAAACGGCGACTGCGGTCGGTTCGATCAGCGCAGCCTCCTCGTCGGAGAGGGAATCAGGAATGGGCTGCACGTTGTAGTCGTTGAGAAGGGCGGCTTGCGCCATCCCGCCGGAATGCCAGGAGAGCCCCGCAAGTGCGAGGTCGGCGCTCAGGTGAAACAGGCCGCGATCGGCATAGTAGTCGCCACGGCGCGGCATGATCAAAGGCTGGACCGAGACCCGGTCGCCCGGCCTCACATGGTTGACCCCTTCGCCGACCGCCTTCACCACGCCGCCGAATTCATGACCGAGAATCTGCGGCCCATGGGCGCCCGTGAAGGGATGCGGTTCCTTCGGGATGAAGATCGGACCATAGGCGTATTCATGCAGATCGGTCCCGCAGATGCCGCAGAACCGATTTTCCACCAGCACCTCGCCCGGCCCGGGCTCAGGTGGGGCCTCGACTTCATCGATGCGTAAATCCCTGGCTGCGTGAAAGCGCAGAGCTTTCATTTCGTTTCCTCCTGTTGTTCTTGCACAGGAGGCGCAGCAAGCGGCATGCCAAATCGACGGTCCGCCTATTTGCAGCGTGATATCAACGGCTTAAAAAAGCTCTTCGCCGTAGACCTCGGGGAATGCAACAGTTGCTCTGCAACAGGTGTTGCAGACGTTGCGTCAGTTGAGCCGTTTCAGGCGACGGTGGATCGTAGAGCGGTTGACACCAAGCTTTCTGGCGAGTGCCGAGACGTTGTCGCCGCAGTCTTTGAGCGCCTGACGCAATGCGTCGTCCTCGCCAAGCGGCGGAGAGGCAGAGGCGGAGAAGAGATGTTCCGGCAGGCACTCGGCATCTATGAGGCCGTGTTCGCAAAGTGCTGCGGCCACTCGCAAGACGTTGGAAAGCTCGCGCAGGTTTCCCGGCCATTCATGCGCGAGCAATGCCGCTCGCGCGGCCCTGTCGATACGGTAGGACTCGTTGTTCTCCTTCTCGATGCGAGAGAGCAATTGGTCGATCAGCCAGCCGAGATCCTGGCGCTCGCGCAATGCGGGAAGTGAAAGCGTCGCGGCGTTCAGGCGATAATAGAGATCCTGCCGGAATCGCCCCTCCATCACGAGTTCTGCGAGGTCGCGATGGGAGGCGGAGACAACGCGCAGGCGGATCGGGCGGGCTTTCAGTGCGCCGACCGGCTGGACCTCGTTCTCCGAAAGCACGCGCAACAGCCGGCTTTGCAGCGAAAGCGGCATGTCGCCGATCTCGTCCAGAAACAGGGTTCCGCCATCGGCGTCCTCGATCAGGCCGCGCTTACCCCTCTGGCTGGCGCCGGTGAACGCGCCGGGCGCGTAGCCGAAGAGTTCGGATTCGATGAGGTGCTCCGGGATCGCCGCGCAATTGACGGCGACGAAGTTGCCGTTGTCGCCGCAACTGTCGTGGATCGCACGCGCAAGATATTCCTTGCCGCTGCCCGTCTCTCCCTGAATGAGGATAGGGATATGGCGGGTGGCAAGCTTCGCCGCGCGTGTCTGCACCCGTTCCATCGCAGCGTCGCCGTGGCTGAGGTCGCGCAAGGCCCGGGGGAGCCGCGGTTCCGGAACGGCAGGCGCCCGAACATTGACGACGGGCGCGATTGCGCTGGCGAAGAGGACCAGGCCGCTCTTGGCCCGGAGCAGGCGCTCCCCGTTCGGCCGCCCGCGCATGAAATTCGGCAGGTCGTCCACGTCGATATCGAAAACCTCGGAAATGGGCAGGCCAAGGAAGTCGCGCGTTCTGAGGCTTCGTATGTTCATCGAGCGGGCGAGTGCACCAAAACCGCCATGGGTCATTCCGGTAATGCGCCCGCTGCCATCCAGTGCGATGGCAGCGTCCGGGTCGACATCGAGAAATTCCGGGGAGCGAGCGAGCCGCAGGACCCAGTCATTGCGGGTACGGGTCATGAGATTGGCGAGCTCGATCCGACGCGCGGTGGCGGACACCAGATGCAACGCCAGTTGCTGGCTCGCCTTAGCGGAAGGCGATCGGAGCTGGGAGATATCGAGCACGGCGGTGAGGTCGCCAAGCGTGTCGAAGACGGGTGCCGCCGTGCAGGTCAATCCGATATGGCTGGCATCGAAATGATCGTCCTGATGAATGATGACCGGCTCGCCGGAGACGATGCAGGCCCCGACGGCACAGGTGCCCGCGCGGCTTTCCGACCATTCCGAACCGAGATAGAGACCCGCCTTGCGCAGTTGATTGTCAAAGGTCGGGTCCCCCATGAAATCGACCGTCACGCCGCGCGCATCGGACAGCAACAGGACATAGTTCTGTTCGGCGACTTGACTGAACAGTCCTTCGAGGCCGGAGCGACCGATGCGGATCAACTCTTCCGCCTGCTCGCGATGCTCGCGCAGCTTCGATCCCGGAACAATATAGGCTTCCTGCGCGATCGTAGGATCCAGCTTGTAGTCGTTGAGGCAGCGAAGCCAGGATTGGACGACGGGTGCGTCGCGCGGGCTCGCGCCTCCCGAAGCTACACGCTCTATCTCACGTATATGCGATAGCGACGTTGTCATCGACCATCCTCCTAAACGGGAAGCTGACACACTCTCGGCGTATCGACAATGCACATCTCTCGAGACGCAAGGCCGAGACTGGGCGCATCCTCCATAGGAGGGCATAGCGCCTGCTAAACAACGCGGCCTTTATCAACCAAAGACAGCATTGTCGTCGAGATATTTGGCTTGCCTGCGATCCTTCGGCTTCGCCCGAGGAGACGCAAAATGCCTGTTAATGATCGTAACGCTGCAGGCATCCGCCCCCTCGAAGAGATGGTTGCGACCGTCCGCGACGAGAAGCATTGCCGCAGATTGCCGGAAAGCATGGTATGGCCCGATGGTCGGGCTTGCCCGGCCTGCGGCTACAAACGTCCGATCGCAATCGCTGGTCGGGATAAAGGCAAGCGACGCGCCCGGTCTGGCATTGTATCAATGCTCAACCGGCGATTGCGGGTTCCAGCTCACAGGGACAACGCACGCCTCTGCATTCGACAGAGCTTCCTCAACTCCGGAAGGTCGTGACGGGGACAACACGGCATCGACGATTTGGGTTGACAGCACCCCAAAGGGCGATGGGTGGGGGTCGCCGGCACGCTTGCCGGGTACGCGGCAAAGGCGCAGAATGCCGGCCGCTGGGGCAATGCTTCTGTCGGGAGGAGCGAATTATGGACGATATGAGCCTCACCAATCTGCAAGCGGGAGTAACAAAGATCAGCGCCGCGGCGATCGAGGTGCTGGCAGGACGGTTGCGCGGTCGAGTCCTAAACGCGACCGACGCCGCCTATGATGAGGCGCGGACGATCTGGAACGCCATGATCGACCGCAGACCTGGACTGATCGTCCAGTGCGCCGGGGCTGCCGATGTCGCCCATGCGGTTCGCTTCGCGGCTGAAAACCACCTGCTCGTCGCCGTGCGTGGTGGCGGTCACAACATTGCCGGCAACGCGGTCTGCGACGGCGGCCTGATGATAGACTTGACGCCTATGAAATCGGTGCGTGTCGATGCGACTACGAAGAGGGCCTGGGTCGAGCCGGGGGCGACGCTTGCCGATGTCGACAAGGAGACGCAGGCATTCCGCCTCGCCCTGCCGACCGGTATAAATTCTACGACCGGCATTGCCGGCCTGACGCTCGGCGGCGGCTTTGGATGGATCACGCGCAAGTTCGGTTTAACGATCGATAACCTGCTTTCGGCCGATGTGGTCACGGCGAGCGGCGAACTAGTGCGCGCCAGCCCGACGGAGCACCGCGACCTCTTCTGGGGCCTGAGAGGAGGGGGCGGGAATTTCGGCATCGTCACGGCGTTCGAATTCGAACTGCACGATGTCGGGCCGGAGGTCCTCTCCGGGCTCGTCGTCCATCCCTTCGCCGACGCGCAAAACGTGCTCCAGCAGTACCGGCGGGCCCTTGAAAACGCGCCGGACGAACTCACCTGCTGGGTGGTGATGCGGCAGGCTCCACCGTTGCCGTTCCTTCCTGCCGAATGGCACGGCAAGGAGGTCCTCGTGCTCGCGGTGTGTTATTGCGGCGATCTCGAGGCGGGTGAGAAGGCGACAGCCGGCCTGCGCGCGATCGGCAGGCCGATCGCCGACGTAGTCGCGCCGCATCCCTTCGTCGGCTGGCAGCAGGCTTTCGATCTATTGCTGGCGCCCGGCGCGCGCAACTACTGGAAGAGCCATGATTTCATGGAGCTTTCCGATCAGACCACGGGCTTTCTGCTCAATGCCATCCGGCAACTGCCGGGGCCGGAATGCGAGATATTCATAGGCCATGTCGGCGGGGCCGCCGGTCGTATCGCGGTCGAGGAGACTGCTTTCCCGCAGCGCGGCTCGCATTTCGTCATGAATGTGCACGCACGCTGGCGCGACACGGCGATGGACCAGGCCTGCATCGACTGGGCGCGGCATCTCTTCGAAGCCACCAAGCCCTATGCCGCCGGCACCGCCTATGTCAATTTCATGCCGGAAGACGACGTCGACCGGGTTGAGGCGGCCTATGGCGGCAACTACCGCCGACTTGTGGAGGTCAAACGGCGCTACGACCCGCAGAACCTCTTTCGGATGAACCAGAACGTTCGGCCGATCGAGGAGCGCGGCGCGGCCTGAACGTGATCGCCTTCAGCAAAGGGTGGCCGGCGAGGGCGGCTCTGAGATCGAGACTGCGAGCAGCCCCGGTGGCATCCTGCGAGTGTGCTTTCTAAGGTCGGCAAAATACGTGTCATCATGGCTCGGCGAATGCGTGGACACGGTCGCCGGTCAGGTAGATCTCTCCATGTCCGGGCCGAGTGGCTTTGCGCTCGCGACCGATACCGCGCTTGGCATCGGGCTGCACAATATCGGCCGCCGAGCCGACACTCTGCGGCGCGAGCGGGTCGCTACCAGGCGACGCCAGGTTCGGCGGCCTGCAAGACGGGTGATTTCTACAAGGCTGTAATGGAAGGCGCCACCGTTATCTGGCCCGTCGCCGGTGCTTACGAGCGCCCGCCAACTGGCATACGGAAATCTCGTTGGGCTCTGCAATGACGTGCGCACCTTCGGTGCAGTTGTTTGGCAGGAAACCGGCCTATGCCTTTATATGCGGCAGGGCACGAGGCCGCAGTGCCTCAGCAGCGGTCCCTCGACCAGCCCAGCTATTGCGGCAGTTGGGCTGCACCAGATGCTGCGTCGCAGTTGAGAGTGCATTGCGCAAAAGGTTGGGAGGTGGGGGCGACAGGCCACAGTCAGAGATGCTAGGGGTGGTCGTCGGGAAGGGGCACGCAATGAAGCAGGAGACTTCTCGATGAGCAGAACTGCCATGAACGCCCTAGGACAGCCGGTCTATTACAGCGGAAGTTCGACGGCATGGTTTTCCGCAACCGGATCCGGACCGACCCTCTATGGCACGCCGGGCAATGATTCCATCTGGGGCGACAGTTCCGTCGACGTAACGATGGTCGGCGGCACGGGCGACGACATCTACTACCTCTATTCATCGACGAACCGAGCCTATGAAGACCAAGGCGAAGGCGTAGACACGATCAATACGTGGATGAGCTACACCCTGCCGGAGAACTTCGAGAACCTGACCGTCACCGGCGACGGCCGGCACGCGTTCGGCAATAGTGCCGACAACATCATCAGGGGTGGTTCGGGCAGCCAGACCATCGATGGAGGCGCCGGCAATGACGTGCTCTTCGGTGCCGGTGGGGCCGATACCTTCGTGTTCGGGCATGGCAATGGCAGCGACCTCATTGCCGATTTCAGCTCCAACGACACTGTCCGCCTCGACGGCTATGGAATCACCTCGTTTGACCAGGTCCTGGCCAATTCTGCCCAGGAGGGGGATGATCTCCGCCTTCATCTGACTGAGGGCGAAAGCCTGGTCTTTTCCGATACAACAGCCGATGAGCTGCTGGAGAGCCAGTTCCAGTTGAGCTTGGACCGGTCGTCCCTGACGCAGACGTTCTCGGACGACTTCGACACGCTTCAGCTCCGCAACGACACGGGCGGTGTCTGGGACACAAAATACTGGTGGGCGCCGGAAGAGGGGGCGACGCTCGCCGAAAACGGTGAACTGCAGTGGTACGTCAATCCGAGCTACGAACCGACCGCTTCCGCCAACCCGTTTTCGGTCGAGGACGGCGTGTTGACGATCACCGCCGAGCATGCCTCGGAGGCGATCCAGGCCGAGATCGGTGGCTACGACTATACGTCCGGCATGCTGACGACGTACTCGTCGTTCGCGCAGACCTACGGCTATTTCGAGATGCGGGCCGACATGCCAGATGATCAGGGAGCCTGGCCCGCATTCTGGCTGCTGCCCGCCGACGGCTCCTGGCCGCCGGAACTCGACGTCGTCGAAATGCGTGGGCAGGACACGAATACCGTGATCACCACTGCCCATTCCAATGAAGGCGGCGAACACACCATGACCCGAGACGGAGTGCAGGTTGCCGATACCGATGGGTTTCACGACTACGGCGTGCTTTGGACGAAAGAGGAGATCGTCTGGTACTTCGACGATACCGAGATCGCCCGCGCCGACACGCCCGCGGATATGCACGAGCCGATGTATATGCTCGTCAATCTCGCGGTCGGTGGCATGGCGGACACGCCCAATGACGACTTTGCCGATGGGGCGGAGATGAAGATCGACCACATCGAGGCGTACTCGTTGAACTCCGATTGGGATATCTAGGCGGAAAACGGGGGATCGGCCGCTTCCAGCGCGGCCGGCCCTGCCAGACCTTCGAAGAAAGAGATCAGGCGAAGAAAGAGATCAGGCGCCGTCGGTGGGCAATTTGCGCATGTCAGCATTCCGGGATCAACGCTGAAATCGCGCGTCAATTGGTCGATGCCACGCATCAGGCCTGCCCCTATTCCAAGGCGACACGTGGCAGCATCGACGTAATGATCAATCTCATCACTCCGTTTGCCGGAGCATTCCGCAGCACGATCCGACGGAAGCGGCGGCCGCCTTTTGGTTGGAGGATCGGTTGTATTGAAGCGGCGAGGACAGGCATGCGAAATGACCGCGCCTTGTTATGTCTCAGGCCTGATGATGACGAATGGCGAGCTCCGCGACCAATCCACCGCCGTCGCGGTTCTTGAGGGTCAGCGAGGCGTTGATCGAGGCCGCGAGCTGCTGGGCGATGGCAAGGCCGAGGCCGGTACCGCCGGTGTCGCGGTTGCGGGAATCCTCGAGCCGGACGAAGGGTTTGAGTACGGCATCCAGCTGACCATCGGGAATGCCCGGCCCGCGGTCGAGCACCTTGATGGTCACCGTGTCGTCCGCAAGCCGGCTCACCTCAATCTCGGCGCTGCCGCCGAACTTGAGCGCATTGTCGACCAGGTTGGTCAGGATACGTCTGAGGGCCTGGGGCCGGGTGATGATCGCGCCGCTATCGACAGCCGTGGCGGCAACCGCTCTGCCAGTGTCCTGGTAGTCATAGACGAGGCTTTCGACGAAGGAGGCAAGATCGATACGTGTTGCCTTTTCGACGTTGCCATGGGCGCTTCGCGCATAGGCGACGCCTTCCTTGACCAGGCTTTCGATCTGGCCAAGATCCTGGATCAGCTTCTCCCGGTCGGCGAAATCATCCGCCATCTCGGCGCGTAGCTTCATGCGGGTGATCGGCGTCTGCAGATCGTGGGAAATGGCGGCGAGGATCTGGACCCGCTCTTCGAGATACTGGGCGATGCGGTCGCGCATGGCATTGAACGCGGTCGCCGCATAGGCAACCTCGGTAGGCCCGGTCTCGCTGAGGCGCGGCGTGTTCCGGTTCGGGTCGAGCGTATCGGCAGCCGCGGCGAGATTGACGAGCGGGCGCACCGCCTGACGCATGGCGAACCAGGCGCACAGGAGCAGGAGGGCGAGCTGGGCCACGAGCACGAAGGGCAGCCAATCAGCCAAGGGCATGACCCCCTTGGGAAAGACGTCGATCGTCAGCGGCGAGCCGTCGCTCAGCGTCAGATGCGCCTGAAGATGGCGGCGGTCGCCCGGGATCGTTTCCACCTTGACCGGAAATTGAAGGCCCGTCGCACGCTCGATCTTTGACGCGATCTCCATGGCGGCCGGATCGAGCGACGGATTGCCGGGAATGCCGGGTCCGAGAACGAAGCCGTAATTGTCGCGGGCCAGGCGCGTAAGCCACGAGGCTCGCTCGGGCGCGGGCAGGCGATCGAGGATGGCAATCGACGTCGCAATGTCGTTTTCGAGCGTATCGAACATGACCGACCTGGCGGCCATATAGCGCTCGAAGAACAGGACGGTGAACGACATGACATGCGCGATGGTGAGGCCGGCCAGAAGAATAACGAAGAGCCGCGCCCTGAGCGTGCGCGGCCACAGTCGAAAACCATTTGGCGCGGCACGCGTCGTCATACCCGCGGCTCCACGATTTCGATCGGCACCGAGAAGACATAGCCTTCGCTGCGCACCGTCTTGATGTAAGTCGGTTCACGGGCATCGTCGCCGAGCCGTTGGCGAACCCGGCTGACGAGCAGATCGATCGACCGGTCGAAGAGCTCGGCCTCGCGGCCCTGGGTGAGATTGAGCAACTGGTCGCGGTTGAGCACGCGCTGGGGATGGTCGATGAACACCTTCAGCAATCGATATTCGGCACCGCTGAGCGCGATCACCGTGCCGTCCGCATCGATCAGGTGCCGGGCGGTCGTATCGAGTTTCCACTGGCCGAATCTCAGCAACTGTCCGGCCTCCGAGATCTGCAGGTTCGGCGGCAGCATGCGCGCGCGCCGAAGCACCGCCTTGATGCGGGCGAGCAATTCACGCGCCGAGAACGGCTTGGCGAGATAATCGTCCGCGCCCATCTCGAGCCCGAGGATCCGGTCCATCTCGTCGCTGCGAGCCGTCAGCATGATGATCGGGATTGCCTTGTGTTTGCCGGCGCGCAGCTCGCGGCTGAGCACGAGCCCGTCGTCGCCCGGCATCATCACGTCGAGCACGATGAGATCGACGGTATCTCCTTCGAGGAAATTGCGCATTTGTCGCCCGTCGGCGACGGCCGTTGCGCGCAGTCCGTTCTTCTTGAGATAACCAGACACGAGTTCCCGGATTTCGCGGTCGTCATCGACAATCAGTACGTGGTCGATATGCTCCATCGAGCAAGCTCCTCATATCCGGTTCGGTCGTCGCATCCTTGCGGCATCATCCGGCCCGCTGGGACTGATTGGCGCCTGGGATATGTCCTCGGTGTGTTCGCAACATCCAGACTTGCATGAGAATGTAATGCAAGCACCTCCGGATACATTTCGACACAATTACGCAAACGAAACCCGCCGCTTGCTTTCGAGCGGCGGGTAGCAGGAACGTCTGGTCGGCGGTGTCAGGCCTTCGCCTCGGCCGCCCGCCGGGCGCGATACTGCGCGGTCGGCAGGCCGCCCCAGCCCCAATTGTCGAGTTCGACTTCCTCGATGACCACGTAGGTCGATTCCAGTGGTTTGTTGAGCACGTCGAGCAGCACCTGGCTCACGCCCTTGATGATTTCGGCCTTTTCCTCGGCCGTGACCGCCTTGCGGTCCGCAGTGGTGCCTTCTCGGGTCACTTGAACTGTTACGATCGGCATTGTCGTTTCCTTTTCAAATCTGGAAGGTGATGGCCCCATCGGGTGCCGCACCCTTGTGCAATGGATGGCGGAGGAGCGACCGGGATTGGGCCGACAGCCGCTCCCTCACGCCTCAGAATTGCCTACCAGCGCCCGGCGTTCTGCCCGCCGTCGACATGCAGGATCTCACCGGTGACGAAGCCGGCGCCCTCCAGGTAGAGGACGGCGTCGACGATATCGCGAATTTCGCCCATGCGGCCGACGGGATGCAGTGTCGAGAGGGCCGCATGCGTTTCCGGCGCGTGCATCGGGGTCTTGATGATGCCCGGCGAGACGGCATTGACGCGAACGCCGGTCTTGGCAAATTCAATGGCGAGCGCCTGGGTCACGGAATTCAACCCACCCTTCGTGATAGATGCAAGCGCCGCCGGGACGCCAGCAATCGGCTGGTTCACGAGGCTGGTCGTGATGCTGACGATGTGACCGGAGCCCTGCTTCAGCATTTCGCGAGCCGCGTGTTGGGTGATGTGGAAGAAGCCGGCGACGTTGACGCCCATGTTCAGATCATAGTCTTCCTGGGTGAACTCGGTGAACGGCTTGGCGGTGAAGACGCCGGCATTGTTGACCAGCGTATCGATGCGGCCGAACCGTTCCAGGCCCAGGCGAACCACCCGCTCGGCGGTCTCAGGATTGCTGATATCGCCGGCAACGCTGAGAATGCCAGCGTCCGAACTTTCCTGGATGGAACGGGACGTGGCGACGACCCGGTAGTTGCGATCGCGGTAGGCCTGAACCAGGGCGGCGCCGATGCCCTGCGATGCACCAGTGATGATGGCGACCTTCTGCTCATTGCTCATGGATGTGATCCTTCTTCGATTGCAACGGGCGCTTGGTCCGGCCCGTCCTCCGCCCTCGGCGTTGGTGCAATCAGATTTAGACCCATCCGATGATTGGGAGAATTGGCGCCTATCGGCAGTCAATCAACCGATAATCGGTATAATTAGCCGAGCGTGCCGGCTTCTGTCGCCATCCGCGAGAACTCGGTCCTGAGACGCGCCAGCGCGAAATCGGCAAATGCACGAACCTTCGGCACCGACATGCGGCCCTGTGGTGCAAGTAGGTGTACCGGCATCGGCGGATGCTCGGCGTCGGCCAGCACGATTTTCAGCCGCCCATCGCTGACATAGCGCGCGACGTGATAGGAGTAGAGCCGGGTCAGGCCGGTACCCGCAGCGGCAGAGTCGAGCGCGGCACGCACACTGTTGACGATGCACCGCGGTGTGAACTGCACCGTGCGCGGGATCAACGAGCCTTCGGCCGGCGTGAATGTCCAGGAATCGAGGCCGAAGTTGGTGAAGGCGACGATCTGGTGTTTGGCGAGATCGGCCGGCTCATCGATCCGCGGATGGTTGGCAAGATAGCGAGGCGAGGCGACGACCACGCGCCGGACATCGCCGCCGATCCGTGTCGAAATCAGCGAAGAGTCGGCGAGATGGCCGATGCGCAGCGCGATATCGACGCCCTCGTCGACGAGGTTCACGAAGCGGTCGAGCAGGAGAAGCCTGGCTGATACCGCCGGATAGAGGTTGAGGAAGTCGTCGAGGATCGGACGCAGGAGCTCCTCGCCAACGATCGGTGGTGCGGAGATCGTCAGCGTGCCGCGAGGGGCCGCACGTTCGCCACCTGCGAGCATATCGGCCTCTTCGAGATCGATCAGCACCCGCCGGCAGGCGGCCGCATAGCGCTGGCCGGCCTCGCTGAGCTTCAGCGATCGTGTCGTTCGATGCAGCAACTCGACCCCGACATGGGCTTCAAGCAAGTTCAGGGCGCGGCTGACGGCCGTCGGCGATCGCTGCAGCCGCCGGGCCGCGGCTGCGAGGCTGCCTTCGTCGACAGCAGTCACGAAGACTTTCATGGCGTCGATACGATCCATTCTGCCGACTTTCGCGATGATGGTTGCCAATTGGCAAGCATTCACCCGTGGCTTGGCAGAAGTAAAGGGTCGGCTCTCTCTCGTCAGCGGGGTCAAGGCCACGTTCCGAGGAGCGGGTGATCAATTTACAAAGAGTTTTTCGATCAGGTCGGATGCCGAGCCCTGCCAAAGCTCTCCCTTACCGGTGCCCGCCCAAAGAGAGAGGAAGTCTGCCGACCCCTTTGCCGCGGATGCTCCCCGGATATCGCGTGTGAACTTGTTCTGAGCGGGGAAGGGCATCACGGCGGCGGCGTCCACCTCGTTCATGAAGCGGTTCTCGATGCCACGGGCAAACCGGCCGGAGAAGGCGCGCGTTGTCCGCGTTATGCGCTCCTGACCTTGGAGTGCCGAGCGATAGGGCGCCGAGGTTCCGGCTTCGCTGGTTGCGAGGAAGGCCGTCCCCATCTGCACCGCACCGGCGCCCATTGTGAGGGCAGAGCGGATGTCCGCAGCCGTCATGATGCCGCCGGCCGCTATCAACGGTACCTTCACCCTAGGGAGGGTTTGGGTCAGCAGGTCATGAAGTCCGATTTCACTGTCCGGGGCCCCGGGGTCGAAAATGCCGCGATGGCCACCAGCCTCAAAGCCCTGGAGGGTAATCGCGTCGACGCCGCTCTCTTCGAGCGCCTCTGCTTCCGCCGGTGTCGTCGCCGTGCCGATGATCAGCATTCCGGCCTTGCGCGCAGCTCGCATGTGCTCGGCAGGCAGCACGCCAAAGACGAAGCTGAGGACTGCCGGCTTGGCCTTCAGCACGGCCTCGAACTGCTGGGCGAAATTCTCTTCGTAAGGTGCCACGAATTGCGGCGTCGGCAGATCCAATTCGGCGCGGTATTTCGCCGTCGCCGCCAAGGCCCGCTCGACCATTGCAGCCTCGATGCGCGGCTGCGGGTGCTGGATGAAAAGGTTGATCGCAAAAGGACGCTCTGTGCCTGCGCGAACCTTCTCGACGAACTCGGTGATCGCCGCCTGGCCCGAATAGGCTGCACCGATCGAACCCAGCGCTCCTGATGCCGATGATGCGATGACGAGTTCCGGCGAAGAGGGGCCGCCGGCCATCGGTGCGACGATCAGCGGGTGTTTCAGGCCAAGTTTCGCCAGGGGATCCAGCATGTTCGATATCCTCATGAATGTGCGTTCCTCTCCCGCCGGCTGCGCGCAGGCTGAGGTGGGCGGCAACCGTGGACAGACGCGTCGTCGCATTAGATCGCTCCGGCATCCCGCGGGGCCATAAAGGAAACCAGGAGTGGCCAGAGGTCAATTGTCCAAAGGTTGCACTGGCGAACGGGTGACTGCGTCTGTGGAGAGTTGCAGCGAGATCGATTGACTGGCACTGTCGGTGCGTAACGAAGTTGTCTCCAAGAGGCCCCTGATGTCGCGACAGACGGACGCGCAAGATCCACCTCCAGGTCTGGTGGAACATTATCGGCCGGTACAGCTCAAGGCCGTGCTCGCCGCCTTTGCGGTGAAACATCGCGAACCTCCACCATCTCCGCCGGAGGAACGTTTCCACGGATCGCAATTGCCGGAAGGTTTTCACCTGCCGCAATCGGTCTACGACGACGAGTAGCTCTGCGCAGAGGATTTGACGGCTTGTAGCTTTGGTGCGCAGTCGGGTTCGACGAGCAATTGCTTCGTTCGACACCGGGCTGCCTTCGTGTCGATCTCGACCAATCCGAACGCCACGAACTCTTGAGCACACTATGCAGCGGCAAGCACCCGGCGCACAAGCTCAAGCGGGCGCAAATCGAGCCCGATCGGCGAGGCGCTCGAGGTGCGTCGGCGGGGCGGCATCGCTTCCTGTGCGGTGCCGCCAGGGGTTTGTGTCGACCGTTACACCAGCGGGTGGGAGAGATCGACTTTTGTCGATTCCGAGCTCGTCGCTGAGCCGCTCACGCCGATGTCTCCCAGGGATTGATCACAGATGCGTCAGTGTCTTCAAAATCCTTGACGTTGCGCGTGACGAGGATCAGGTCGTGGACGATCGCAGTTGCGGCGAGGAGCCCGTCAATATCGCCACGCGGCCGGATTGCGGCGATGCGGCCCCATTCGACGGCGATCTGGTCGGTCACCGGCAGGATGCGGTCGCCGTGGTCGTGGCGCAGCTTGCGCAGCCATTCGGTGAGGTGAGCAGCGGCCTTCGGATCCGACTTCTGCTTCAGGGCAATGCCGCGCATGATTTCGCCGAGGGTCAGTGCGCTCAGATGGACACTGAGCGGATCGACCGAGCGCAACCAGGCAACCGCCTGCGGCGTGCCGCGCCGCGCCTCCGAAACGATGTTGGTATCAACCAGATACATCAGAAGGCCACGTCGCGGCTTGGTGTCTTGACGCGCGCCTCGACCGCATCGGCGAGCTCATCGTTCCAAGGCGGGCCGCCGAGTAGATCGTCGACCAGCGTCGGTCGGCCGGCGCGCAGAGCGTCATAGTCATGGGCGGACAGCACCACCGCCGCGCGCTCGCCACGCAGCGTGACAATCTGCGGTCCCTCGTGTCGGGCCTTCTGCACCACTTTCGAAAAGTGGTTCTTGGCGTCCTGCAACTGCCATTCCATTATTGTGCTCCAAACTAGCTAGGCTGTCTAGCTATATACACCCGCCCTCTATCGGATGAAAGCACAATTTTCTACCGATCGAGGGTGGGAGGACGAAGCGGCGTTGCGCGATCCCGCGCTATTGCTGATGGCTGGCGCTATGGGCGCTCGGGGGCAGGGGGCGCATGCGAGCCCCGTTGGTTCGTTCGGTGCTGGATCTGATTGGGGCGAAGGTTGCCTTCGTGACGATGGTGACCGTCGCGCCGAATAAGCCGAGAGGCTTCGACGGCGAGCCGCAGTATGCTCAAGAACTCGTCGCGTTCGGGTTGATCGGGATCGACACGAAGGCAGCCCTGCGTCGCGCGAAGCGTCGAATAGCTCATCGAACCCGACGACCCACCAAGGCCAAAACCCGCCAAATCCTCTGCGCAAAGCGACGAGAGCAAGACCAGGTGTCGCATCCGCGATCAGGTCGTTCCCAGGGTCCAGCCCATGCCGACAAGCGCGCAGGCAAGCAGCGTCGTGATGACCGAGGCGTTGAAGCGGAAGATCGCCGTGCCGGCGGCAACTGTCAGCAGGAGCGATGGCATGACCAGCGACCGCAGCGCCGGGATGTCGAGCGCGAACGGCCCCAATTGCCAGGGCACGAGCTCCGCAAACAACGTGTGCAGGCCGAACCAGACCGCGAGGTTGAGGATCACGCCGACGACGGCAGCCGTGATTGCCGACATGGCGCCTGTGAGCGCGATATTGCTCCGCAGTCGCTCGATGAACGGCGCCCCGAGGAAGATCCAGAGGAAGCAGGGCACGAAGGTCACCCAGGTGGTCAGTATCGCGCCCAGTGTCGCCGCCGCCATCGGATGGAGCGCGCCCGGATCGCGGTAGGCGCCCATGAAGCCAACGAACTGCACCACCATGATCAGCGGCCCAGGCGTCGTCTCGGCCATGCCAAGGCCGTCGAGCATCTCGCCCGGCTTCAGCCAGCCATAATGCTGGACCGCTTCCTGGGCGACATAGGCGAGCACAGCATAGGCGCCGCCAAAGGTGACGACCGCCATCTGGCTGAAGAACAGGCCGATCTGGCTGAAGACGCTCTCCCGGCCGAGGACGATGACGAGCAGCGCCAACGGTAAGAGCCACAACGCAAGCAGGACTCCGGAGATCCGAAGCGACCATGCAAGATTGGGGCGTGCGTGAACAGGGATTTCTTCGCCGAGCGCGGAGTCCTCGTCTCTCAGAAATGCGCCCGTGCCACCCTTGTGTCCGCCGCCGATGCGAAAAAGCGGCGAGCCGACGCGGGCCCCGACATAGCCAAGCACGCCGGCTGCCAGGATGATCAGCGGGAAGGGAACGCGAAAAAAGAAAATGGCGATGAAGGCGACCGCCGCGATGCCGACCATCATCCGGTTCTTGAGGGCCCGGCCGCCAATGCGGAAGACGGCCTGGACGACCACGGCGAGCACGGCGGCCTTGAGGCCGAAGAACAGCCCTTCGACGACGGTGACATTGCCGAAGGCGGCGTAGACGTAGCTCAAGCCCAGGATCGCCAGGAAACCGGGAAGCACGAAGAGAAGGCCGGCAACGAGGCCGCCGGCGGTGCGGTGCAGGAGCCAGCCGATGTAGACGGCAAGCTGCTGCGCCTCGGGTCCAGGCAGCAGCATGCAGTAGTTCAGCGCATGCAGGAAGCGATGCTCGCCGATCCAGCGCTTCTCATCAACGAGGATGCGGTGCATCACCGCGATCTGCCCGGCCGGGCCCCCGAAGCTCAGCGCCGCAATGCGCGCCCATACCCGCGCCGCTTCGCCGAACGAAATGCCGTGGCTTTGCCCGTGCCGCGCCACATCGGGCGCGGCCTTGTCAGCGATATCGGTCATCTCAGAGATCCTTTTTCGGTGAAGGCCAGTTGTGCGTCTCGTTGGTCGCGTCCCGGCACCAGCGATAGAAGGCGTCGTAGAGCAGCATCCCTGCTTCCAGTTGCTCCAGGTCGTCGGCGTACATGCGCGAAAGACCGAGAGAGGCGGCGAGCAGACCCGGTGCCTCGGGCGCAAGCTCGAGACGGGCGGTGTCGGCGCCGCGCACGATGGTCGCGAGCCGCAGCAGCGGGGCGGTTGCCAAGCCGAATTGCTCGACCATGACATCGAAGGTGCAGAGTTCGCCGCGGTGGCTCCAGCGGATCGGGGCATCGATATCGAAGGGCGTGGCGCCGAAACGCTCGCCGACCAACTCGACCTCGGACGGCGCGACATACAGGAACACCGCTTTCGGATCGACGAAGCGGCGGATCAGCCAGGGGCAGGCGATACGGTCGATCTTCGGTCGCGCCCGGGTAACCCAGATGGTCCGTCCATTGGTGTCCCGTTCCGGGATGGCAGAAGCCGGCACGGCCGGATAGCCAGCGCCGATCCAGGCCTCGAAACCGCCTTCGAGCACGTCGGCAGCAATGCCGGCATTGCGAAGCCAGGCTGCAACGCCATGGCTGAGCTTCTTGCCCTGTTGGCAGATGATGATTGCCGCTGCCCGGTCGACATCCTTCATCCAGTCCTGCACCCGGCGATAGTCACGCCGGTGGGAACCTGGGACGAGGCGTGGATCGGCATCGAAGTCTTCGTCGATCCTGACATCGATCAGTACGGGACAATTCGGCGTGCCGATGAGGCGGGAGAGTTTTTCCGAGGATATTTCGAGAAATGACGACATGACGCGTCCTCCGGATGAGCGGTTGAATGGACGCGATTCTTCGGCTGGCGCCTCATGGGGTGATCGCACCCCCATGCATGAAGTTTTCCGCTCTTTGAGCAGACTGTCAAGCCGACGGTTGAGAATGGAAAGCCAGTCCACCGTGCTGAGTGCGGAAGGGCCACCGCACTCAGCACGCGGATGCTCGGCGTGTTCGGGCTATTTGCCGGCATCCTTGGCTGCGGTCTCGATGATCTCGGCAACCTTTTCCGGCTGCGAGGCAAAGACGGCGTGGCTCGCCTTGATTTCGCTTACCTTGCTGCCGGCTCGCTTGGCCATGCTTCTCTCAAGGTCCGGATTGATGGCGCGATCTTCGGTTGCCACGATCGCCCAGCTCTTCTTCGTCCTCCAGGCGGGATCGCCCGCCTTGGCAGTGAAAACTTCCTTTGCGGCAAAGACCTGCGACTTCGCTGCAAAAGCGGCCTCCGTTTTGGGAAGGTCGGCGGCGAAATCAGCAGCAAACGCTGCCGGGTCGAGATAGAAGTATTTGCCATCGGTGGTTTCCTTGATGCTCATCGCCGCCGGCGGCGTCGAACCGGCAAGTGCTGCCAAGTCCTCGCCCTTGTCGGGCTGAAAGGCTGCGACGTAGACCAATCCTTCGACCTTCCGGTGATGGCCGGCTTCGCTGATCACCATGCCGCCGTAGCTGTGCCCGACGAGCAAGGTCGGTCCGTCCTGCAGGTCCAGAACACGGTTCGTCGCCTCGACGTCGGCCGCAAGCGAGGTTAGCGGTTCCTGCACCACCGTTACGTTGTAGCCGCGCCGCGCCAGGATATCGCCGGCCTGCCGCCAGCCCGAACCGTCGGCAAAGGCGCCGTGCACGATGACAATGTTCTTGATGTCCGCGGCCTGGGCAGCGAAGGCGACAACACTCGTTGCGAACGCAAGAGCAATGGTTGGGAGAATTCGGCGGCGCATGCGATCGTTCCTTCCGGGTTCGTGAGGCGATGATCGCAATCTGGTCCGGCGAGGTATCCCGGATATGTCGGCCCCCGCCATCAAATGTACCGCAATGTAGCGAAAAGCGATCGATCCCTTCTCGCCTCGCCCAAGGCTCAGATCGCGGCAATTGGCCCGCGAAAACGGCTCCGGATCTTGTCTTTGATCGGCTTCCAAGTTCCTTCGATACCGTACCGGTCCACGCAAGGTCCTCGTCGATCTACAGGCGTCGTTGCAACTGGTGGTAGTGGATTCGGTTCTGGGCAAACTGGCGAAGCGCGAAGTATCCGGAACATTAGGAAAGCAAAATGGTTTGGGCGGCAGTGCGGATAAACAAGTTGGAGAGTTCTAATGACCAATATCCTCATCAAAAGTGCCTTGGCCTTGAGCCTTGGTACCGTGGGCATTCCAGCCTTCGCCCAGACAGAACAGCCCGCCCAAGGGCAATCGACCGAGTGTCCTGCGGGGACCAAATGCCCGAAGGGTGGTGGTACGGAACAGAACCAACAGCCCGACACTCAAGGTTCCACACAGTCTAAGACGCAATCACAGGATCAACAGGATTCGAATGGCGTGCAGATGGGTACGGGACAGAAACAGCCTGACACCCAAGGCCAGACACAGCAAGGTCAAAGCACCGAACAACAGAAGACCCACCGAAAGAAGACCGGTGCAGCCGAGAGCCAAACGCAGGAGCAGAGCGGCACGACCCAACAGAACAATGCAAGCCAAACTCAGAAATCCGGAAGCGGACAGAGCGGCAACGAGCAGCCTACACAACAGGGTGAAGCCAACAAGTCTGGTCAAGGCAAGTCCAACTCGTCAACGACCAACGTGACCGTAGAACAGAAGACCGAAATTACGCAGGTCATCAAGGAAGAAAAGGTCAGACCCGTTGACGTCGATTTCGACGTTTCGGTCGGCGTCGTTGTGCCTCGGACCATCAAGGCCAAGCTGCAACCGCTGCCGCGTCGCATAGTGCAGATCGTGCCCGCATACCAAGGCTACCTTTACTTCGTCCTTGCCGATGGTCGGATCGTCATTGTTGATCCATCTTCGCTGGAGGTTGTCGTGGTCATTGCCTGACCGGTCGTTCGGGCCGGCTGGCAGCCAGCCGGCCCGTCTCTTTGGCCGCCATTGCGGCCAGAATTGTCTGGGGCTTCGGAACTTAGGGGGCAATCCTTAAAAATCGGACGCTCAGCCCGGGTCGGCCAGCGGCTCGGCGTCGTCCTGACGCTGGCGTTTTCTGCGGCCTTTCGTCTTGATCTCGACTGCGAGATCATCGAGATATTCGAGCGCCTCACCGGCAGCGATTGCGGAGGTGGTACTGCCGTCGTCAACGGCCTCCCGCAGGTCGTTTCGCGCCTCTTCCACCGTCTTCTCGATGAACCGATGCGGATCCTGGCTGTGAGACGCCGCCCATCGCAGCAACCGACACATCAGCCTCTCATTCACGCGCATCGCAGTAACGGCCTGGCTCAGCATCAGGTTCATTTTTTGAGCTTTCTCGACCTTTATCTTCCGGGACATGAGTGGTCTCTCCACTGTTCTGCGCGTGATGTTTGTGTCCTTAATCGAACATTTGCGGGCTGAAGAGGTTCCGTGATCTTTCCGTCACGGTTGCGCCGGATGCTGGTGCGGAACATTTGGTCGCGACGGCGGTTTGACGGCTTCAACCAGAGGAGAACGGTCGTGCCCCGCGGAGACAAACGGACAAACACTGAGGACCATCAACGCAAGACTGGCCATGGTAATGAACCGGAACGCGAACCGTCATTGCAGAAGGGTGGACAAATCAGCGTGGACGCCTCTGTGCGACGTTCCAAGGCAGATCGCTCGGCGTCTCCGAAGAAGGCGGCCGAGACGCGTAAACCGATAGAAGATCGCAGCTCGCGCTGACGCTCACGTCCCTCCTGAAAGTGGTTTTGAGCTTCCGCAGAGCGGAACATTTTGAGAGTTCGGACGTACTTGCTGGGCCGGGCAACACGAATCCGCCAATCAATGCCCGGTCGGAAGCGAGCAATCCGATGCCGTCACGCCCCTTCGACGAGGACGCAGTCGCCGACGATGTCCTTCGGGCCAGGTTGGCTGCGATCGTGGAATCGTCCTTCGATGCGATTATCAGCAAAGATCTGGACGGCACTGTGCGCACATGGAACGGTGCCGCGGAGCGGATGTTCGGGTACATGGCCGACGAGATGATGGCGCAATCGATCCTCACCATTATCCCGCCGCATCTGCATGGTGAGGAGCAGAGGCTGCTCGAACGCGTGGGACGAGGAGAGCGGATCGACACGTTCGAGACGGTACGGCAGCGCAAGGACGGAAGTTATGTTTCCGTGTCGCTGACGGTCTCGCCCATTCGAAACGGCGTGGGCAAGATCGTGGGTGCGTCGGTGGCCGCCCGCGACATTACATCGAACAAAGAGAAAGAACGTCGCATTCGCCTTCTCCTGCGTGAGGTGAACCACCGGGTTCGCAACCAGTACGCCATCATCCTTGCGATGATCAGGCAGAGCGGCAGTGAAGCATCCAACGCAGCCACTTTCCAAAAGCGGATCGAGGAGCGTATCTGGGCACTGGCAGCCTCCCACGATCTGATTGCCTCCGCCGACTGGAAGGGGGTCGATCTCGGTGGTCTCGTCGAGACTCAAATGGCGCCCTTTCATCCGGGCGATACCTACGAGGTCGCCGGGCCCTCCCTTGCGTTGACGCCAGTCGCGATCGAGAACCTCGGCATGGCGATCCACGAGTTGGCACTGAATTCGCTGCACAACGGCGTCCTGAAAGAGCGAGCCGGAGCGATCTCCGTGCAATGGGCACTTGCCGAACGGGGGCCGATCCGAGGCTTCTCGATCACATGGGAAGAGCGGGTGGCGCCGGGAAGCAAAAGCCCGAGCCTTCCGCAAACCGGCTTCGGCGCAGTTGTGCTCAGGCGCAGCGTTGCGCAAGCGCTGAGCGCGACCGTGGACATTCTCTGCGGCGACGGAATGCTCCGGTGGCGATTGGCAGGACCTGCGGGTCGTTTCCTGGAGCCACACCAGGCCGCGACTGAGCCGCGCCCGACCGATGGGGCATAGCGGCTCTAGCGGCTCTGCGGCTCGCGCAGTCACTCAGCGAGGTGCTGGCGGCGCTCGTTCATGAATTTGTCGAGATCACTGCGCGCCGGCCCGACCCGGCCGAAAATCTCGCGTGCGACCAGAGGCGTCAAACCGTATTTCGCAATGAATTCCGCAAGGTCGTAATGGCCGTAATAGACCGCCTCCGACGGATTGATGATCCTGGCGCGCCCTCGTTTGGCAGGTGCAGACGGTTTGCTTCCATGGGAAGCGGGCTGGTGCTGTGCCATCTCGATCTCCTGGTGTCGTGCGACGTCGGTGTTTGCGGTTCGCAACCCACGCCGACCCGTGGCGCTGCGTCAGCGCCCAAGTGTTCAAACGTCCATTTTGTTCCCTCCCGAAAGCTTTGGAGCGCGACAATCCTGAGGTTTCGACGCCCCCCGATGCACTATTGAGACCTGGCGGCGGTCGTTCCGGCCGAAGGGTTGAGACGTGTGTTCCTCGGGTGCAATCAGCCGGTGCTGGCCGGGATTGCTTGCCCGGATTGCGCCATCAGGGACGCGGCCGCAGCCGATCCCGTTCGGCATCTATTTCGCCGTCCGTCCAAGGTCGGCCAGCCTCATCGAAACGTTCCCAGCCCGTCTGCTCGTAGGCGGCGCGGCGCTCTGCGGGGTCCACGCTCGCCCGCCCGAGGATAGCCTGAACGCGGTAGGCCATCGGTTCGTCGAGAACACGGGCAATCACCAGTGTGCCGCCACGGCGTATCCCCTCCGCGTAGAAATGGGCGTCCTCTTCATAAATGCCGGCATCAATCAGCCCGCCGATGATGCCGCCCACCGCGCCGATGGAAACGGCGCCGGCGGCGGCCCCTGCGAGCGTCGCTACCAGCCAACCGGCGGCAACGACGGGACCGATCCCTGGAATGGCCATCAGGCCAAGGCCCGCCGACAGTCCGAGAGCGCCTCCGGTGACCGCGCCGACGGCTGCTCCAGTTCCGGCACCCTCGACAGCGCGGCTTTCGTCTGCATGCCGGCCGCCCACATTATTGGCGATGATGCTTATGTTCTCGGAGGGAACGCCCGCCTGCTCCATCTCAGTGACCGCTGCGCGTGCGTCGGCGTAGTCGTCGAACAATCCTGTCACCGTTTGCATTCGAAACCTCCTTATCGCTGCCGGCGGCACTGGCTCACCCAGAAACTCCGCAGATTCTCTTGGCCCAACCGACTGTTGTTTCTTTGGTTCCGGTCGGTTGGTCTCCGGCGGTTCGGGGCCAGACGTAGCGGCGAGGCTACGGTCGGGCGGATGAGCCCAAAGATCCCCGGTTACGAGAGGCGGTCGTCGTGTCGTCAGTCGATCTTTCCCATCAACGCCGTGCCCAGACTGCCCATGGCGAACGAGGCGCCGAAGGCAAAGATCTGCATGAAGAGGGCGAGGGGTTCGATTGAGCCGCTGTGGCCAAGCGCCTCCGGGTTTCGGGCGACGATCACCAGGGCGGTGATGGCGCCCAGCAGGAAGCCGGACGACAGATGCCAAAAGAGAAAACGCAACAACATGGGCATTTCTACCTCCGCGGACGAGAGGCGAGGGCCTTCGGCGACAAGCGCTGTCGCGAGCAACGGTCAATCGGAATTGATCGCCTCGCGGCTCACGCGTTCCTCCAGCCTCGCCAGGTAGGATTGCAGGCGGAGAAGCTTCTTCCGATTGTCGGCAACGAACGCCTTGATCACCTTGGAGCGGTTCATGGCGGGAGCCACGCCAACGACTTCGCTCGCGTCCGCAAGGATGTCGTCGATCTCGTGTTCGAGTTCTCTCGTCATTTGCCGCAACATTGCCAATTGCTCTTCGAGCGGATGTGCATCCGCATCTGCATCGAGATATGCCTGGTTATGCCGTCCAGCATCGAGCGTCACCGTTTCCTTGCGCATCACCGTGCACTCCTCCGGCAGCCGAACCGGTCTACGCGCAATTGGTTCCCGGGCTTTGATTTCGCAGGGGATAGCGTGCAGCCGGAATGCTGCGATTGAGCTTCGTTGTTATCCGGCCATGAGCTTGAGAGCCTCCGGATCGCGGACGCCCGATCGAAACAGTTCGATGACGCGCGCCGCAAGGGTTTGCGCGCGCGTGTCCGCGGGCGAAATGTTCTTCTCTCTCAACAGTTGATTGAGCACGTCTTGCAGCATCGCCATCTCCTGTGGACGGATGACTGCGCTTCGATCTTGCCCGTTGGTGTTCATGGGGGTTTCTCCTGGAGAAGCCCCTCCAACTTGCGCCCCGCGATTTTGTTCCTGCGAAAGGATTTTTGCCATGCCTCGCCAACGCGGCTTTGGATAGGCGGGATCACCGAAATCGATTTACGCTTGCGGTGCCCGTTTAGGTCCGGCTGCTTTTGCCGCCCAATGGGCGCTGAAACGGATATAGCAGGCCTCATGCTGCCATTCTGCGGCAGCTTTCGGCGCAGCGCCGACACGCTTCGACGCAACTTTCCATGTTACCAAGATGCATGCAATCATCCGCACACTCTTGGCAGAGGTCCGCGCAAATCCGGCAGACTTGCCGGTGGTGTTCGGTGCCAATCATCATCAACCGGGCTGACGCCTGGCATAGCTCGGAACAGGAGAGAATGAGCCGAAGATGCCGCGGCTCCACATGTTTTCCCCCGAGTTCGATGCACCGTTGCATGGCGGTGTCCAGGCATTCACGATGGCAAACGAGGCAATCGTCGATGCATTCGTTCATCTCGGACATCGGGTTGTCGTACATGGTTCCGTCCTCCTGCTGGGCACATCGATCCTGCGAGAAATGTTTCGCGTGCTCCCGTTGAACCAAGCGCCGACAGGAAAGGTTCCCGATGTGGGCGCAAGCCCGCCATTGCATCGCCCGGGCACTCGACGCGTTAAGGTGACGTCTTGAAGCCGCCCATGGACTTATCTGCTCTTCCTCGAACGGCGTCGTCTTAGAAATCGGACGAACTGGGTTTCGTCCGCCCGAAGCCCCGCAAGAGGCTTCGGGTTGGCGCCGCCTTTCGGGATTGTTTCGCCAGGATGCGAAAGAGCAAGCACGGCGGGATGGACATAGCTCTTGCGGCAGACGGCGGGTGTGTTGTGAAGGACGTTTGCTGCCGCTTCGCACATTTGTTTGATTGTCGGGCGCCTGCCTTCATTGAGGGCTTGTCGCGCGACGGCAAAGGCAGCAACGCTTCCCGCCCAGGTTCTGAAGGTCTTGGCAGAGATCTGGGTGCCGGCGATCTCGGCGAGGTAGCGATTGAAACGGCCGGACTCGATCGGCTGTGCCTTGCCGTTAGACCCCACGCAAACGAAGAGTTGTCTCCCGGGAAGTTCAGCAATTTCCTCCAGAATTCGTTGCAATCTGGGATTGCGCAGGCGTCTGCGGATACGCTGCCCGCCCTTGCCCCTGAAGTTCAGTTCAATGCAATCGTCGCGGATCTTGAGATGCCGCTTGAGAAGCGTGACGGCGCCGTAGCTGCCGTTCTGCTCGACATAGTTGGCACTCCCGATGCGAAGCGGTGCCTGATCGAGCAGCGCAGCCAGCGTGGCAAGGACTGTGATCGGATCGTCGATCGGCCCGCTCATATGCTTGCGGATCGTTCGGCGCATCCGCGGCAGTGCTTTGGCAAAGGCAGGAAGCTGGTCGTATTTGGCGCGGCTTCGCAATTCCTGCCAGGCATCGTGGTAGCGGTATTGTTTCCGGCCGCGCGCATCGTAACCCGTCGCCTGCAGGTGGCCGTTCTTGTTCAGGCAAATCCACACATGTTCGTAGGCTGGCGGCAATCCAAGCGCTTCAATGCGCTCAATGATACTGGGGTCTTTCAAGGGTTCGCCGTTTGGGCGTCGATAACAAAAGCCGTTGCCGATGCGCGACCGGCTGTAGCCCGGTTCCTTGTCGGAAACATAGACAAGGTCGTGCTCAGCCGGTGTCACGCTCTGGCCTGTGCCCAATCAGACCCGCCCCATCAACAGGAGCACCACCAGGACGACGACCAGAACGCCGAACAGGCCGGACGGGCCGTAGCCCCAATTCGCAGAATAGGGCCACGCGGGAAAAGCGCCGACCAGCAGCAGAATCAGGATGATCAGCAGTACGGTTCCAAGCATCTTTCAGTCCTTCCGCTATTCGCTCCCTGAATCACCAGACTTCGATGACTTCACGGGTCTGCGGGTTGATCAGCACTCTGCGGTCATTGAGCACTACGTAGCCGTAGGCAGGCTGATTTGGGATCGTATGGACCTCGACGGTATCGGGAAGGCGGGTGCCAACGACCAGATCGCCCTGATAGACGACCGAAGGGCTGCTCTGCTCAAGAACGTAGGTCTTGACTTCACCGGGCACGACGACGGTTGCGGTCTGCGCGACGGCGACACCACCGAAGGACAGGCCCGCAAACACACTTGCCAGGATTATTTTCTTCATGATCAAGCCTCCTAACTGGTGTGGACTAACCGACGATTGCGAGAATGGTTCCGAAATGCAGCCGATAGCGGCAGGCCGAGCGGGTAGGGTGAGGACTACTTTCGCCCGTGCGACTGTCGTGCCGCACGGGTGCCGAGATCACGATTGTCAGCGGCAGAGCATCCGCAACCTATCTGCGGGAAACGTCTCGCTTTTCGAACTTCGGCGAAGGGGCCTGTTCGACGAATTGCGATCGATGACCCCAACTTTGCCCGGAACCCGTCGTCGTCCTCCGAGTTTATTTATCGAACAGGAGGAACCAATGGTGAAAACGATCGAAACGAACGTCGACGCTGGTGCCGGACGTGACTTCGAATGTCAGTTGGCAATGAGCGATCAATTTCGGCTGCTGACGGAATTCGCCGAACATGCCGGGTGGTCCTGGGACGAAATCGCCATGGCCTTGCTGGAGTTGACCGACGACTATGTCGCCGCCATGCGCACGCCATTGGAACCTGCCGTGGCGCACGCCAGGTTCGTTCCCAAAAGCAATACGCGGCATTAAGTTGGTGTCACCAGAGCATCCCTCTAAAAAGAGCAGGCGCTCCTGTCGAACCCCGTGTCACGAACTCAGCTCGACTTCTTTGGCTGCATACTCCTTAGGTATGATGTTCGATACCTATTTCAAAGTAGAGGACACGGAGGAACTACTTCCTTTTTCATCCGCAACACCCCAATTTGATCGTATTCCGGAGACGCCTTTTGCAGTAGTCTCTAATATATTGGTTGTTGTAGAGTAAGCGCGTTTCGTAAAATTTTTTAGCGGAGAGTCTCTGTCAAGTTAATGTGGTGGAACGATCTCCAAGTATAAACCGAAGTATTTTTATGACCTGGTAGCGCAGCCCTGGTGGTTTCATTGCGACTCGTGGGTTGAATATTTTCAGGTCTGGGGGAAATGTAATTATGATCTTAAAAAAGTCGAATGGAAAGCAATTAGCTAACGATACCTTCCACTTGTCCGGTAAACATTTCGAAACCGTCGAAGCGGGCCCGGAGGCGGCATCACAACGGGAGCGCCTGCTGGTTATCATCGACGGTCGCGCGCTTGACCGACAATGCCTGGCGCAGAGCATCGTCGCCCACAAGGCGGAGCTGCGTGTGCTGGCCTTTGGATCAATCGAGGAGTGGAGACAGCGACACAGCCAATGGCCTCAACTGTCCGCGATCCTGCTGAACATTGGCGGGAGAAGAATTTCTGAGCCGGCCGTCGCCGAAGAAATTCGCAGGTTGTCGTCCGATTTTGAGCCGGCGCCCGTTATCGTCCTGGCAGACACAGACGAACTTAGCCAGATCATGAAGGCGCTTGAATGCGGGGCGAAGGGCTACATTCCGTCCTCCGTCAGCATCGATGTGTGCATAGAGGCCGTCTACCTTGCTTTGGCCGGTGGCACATTCGTTCCTGCCAGCAGTGTGTTCGCCATGCGCCAGTTGCTGGAAACGGGCAGCACGGCCGCGCGTCCGCTCGCCGGAATGTTCACGGCGCGCCAGGCGGAAGTGGTCGAAGCCCTGCGACGCGGAAAGGCCAACAAGATCATCGCCTACGAACTCAATCTGCGCGAAAGCACAGTCAAGGTTCATATCCGCAATATCATGAAGAAGATAAAGGCGACGAACAGGACCGAGGTCGCCTACAAGATAAACGATCTGTTCCCTGCGGATCCGCCAGTCGACGGCATGGAACAACGGTATCGCTGACTGGACGTGTCGCACGCTTGGTGCGGGACCAAGAACGAAGCCCCATGGCCTCGGTGTTTTGGGCTAACCGGACTGGGTCGAGGCACGTCGCTTGCATAAGTAAAGGCTTCCGTTTATTGTAAGAGTTCAGCTCGTTCAGCCGAGTGCGCGTGAGGTTACGTTGGTATCCGATCGGCGCCGAAAAAAAGAAACGCACTGGAAATGCAGGGAATACTCACCTGCAGTGCGGTAGCATACTAAAAATTTCCTTTAAGATATTCTCGCTCACAACTCAGCGTGAGCCGTCGGCCGCCGCGAAGGTCCGGCACCCTGAAGATCCTTTCCCGCAACGCAACGCCGGTTCGCAAGTATCTTGCTTGATCGAGCCATGTGCATCGTCGCCCGAGCAATCATTGCTTCAAATCTCTCTCCTCCTGCTGATTGCGTCGATCTGGTTTCCGGGCGCCACGCGGATTGCCGGAACGGATGGATCGCTTTCCTTCCTGCTGGCGCTGTTTTGCGCCGTCGTCGGCGTGGCATCGTATGGCGAGCTGGGAAAGCGCATTCACCGCACCGAGGCGACCTTGGCGACAGCATTGCTCACCACCGCAGCCCTGATCATCGTTCTGTCCCTGTTGTCTATGCTCCACGCCGACAATCCGATGCGAGCCATGCGAGCAATCTTCGCGCAGATCTTCGGTTTCGCCACGATCCCGGCGGTTGCCGCCCTGTCCACCAGGCCGAATGGACAGGTTTTGCTCGACCGGCTGGTGACGGCAATGGTCGTCATGAGTGTGGCAACGGCGTGCCTCGTCGTCGGCGGCCTCGGTGGAGCCAAGTTCGCCGACAGGGCGGAAGGCTACTTCAAGCATTCAAATCAGTTGGGCATCGCGCTTTCGGCTGGCCTGCCACTTGTCGCCGCCCGCTTGGTCACGACCCGCAAACACCGATTGCTCCTTGCCGGTTGTATGGCCGCCGTACTTCTTGGCCTGGTGAAATCAGGCTCCAAAACCAATTTCGTCGTCGGTGTCATTGGGCTCGGTCTCTTCTTCGCCTTGTATGCAATCTATCTCGCGGTGAGACGACAGCGCCCCCTGACGGTCGTCGCCGGCGTGATAGCGGCACCAGTGGCGCTCCAGATGGCGCTGGTCATCCTGCAATCCCTCAATCCGCGGGCATATCGGCTGTTGATGACCCAGGTGTCCGGCGGCGAGGCTCATTCCATGGTGTCGCGCGAGCGGCTTTGGACCATCTCGATCAACCTGGGTCTCGCGCATCCGTTCACGGGCGTCGGCGCGGGCCAACCGATCGGCGATATCGCTCCCCATAGCCACAACCTCTTCATCGAATATTTCCGCACCCTCGGCGTGCCCGGCGTCGGACTGATCACCATCATGGTGCTGCTCGTCGTCATATTGCTCGTCAGTGCCGTGGTTCCCACGCTGATGGGGCAAGGCGAGAGCAGGCATGCGACCGTCATCAATGTCATGCTGCTCGGATCGGCGGTCTGTGTCTGGAACTATCTGGTGGCAAACCAGATGAGCGATTCTTTCGGCCCGTCAACGGCGCCATTCTTCTGGATCCCGCTCGCGCTACTGATCGCCTATCGCAGCATGCAGCGATCGCCGGTGCCAGCAGAGGTGGACCGGAGCCGGGTGACTTACGACCGGCCGATGCCGGCCGCGGCGCGGACATTGGAGATATGAGGGTGGCCGGCGTGGATCTGGATCCGGCGGCTCCGAAGAAGCCGGGTGCGATGGCTGGCGGCGAACCGCGAAGCATCGGCGGCGACGCGCTGCCGGCAGGCATTCGTTTCATTGAGTTCTTCGGTCTTCCGGGCATCGGCAAGACCACGGCTTCCCGCCTGTTGGCTGACCGATTGCGAAGCGCTGGCGCCATCGTCGACGAAAAAAGGACGACATGGGAAGACAAGGCGCTCGTCGCGCGGCAATTCAATCGCCTCAACCTCGTCCTACCAAGACTGCGCCACAGCGACTTTCGCTCGATAGCATCGCGCATTGCAAGGTTCGTTGCCGAGGGCGGGCAGGAGGCGCCTGTCGACCTCCTGCGTTGGACCTGGTGTCTCTGGTCGGTCGCCGCCTATATGGCCGACGAGCGATCAAAGGGCGACAAGGTCACGGTCTTGGATCAGGGGCTGCTGCAGGGGTTCTGGTCCGTTCTGCTGAAGAGCCGTCACAGAGGTACCTCCGAGCACTGGCTGGATATCATGGCCGCGATCGGGCTCGACGACATCGTCTTCGTCGAGTTGCGCGGTGGCATCGATCTTGCGCGAAATCGGATTCGGAGCAGGGACGATCGCGCTTCTCGCCTTCAGCGGCAAGCTCCGACGGGTGAGGGGGCGCTCTGGACCAAGGCGGAACGCGCCTATTGCACGATCGCTGCCGACCTCTGGCGACGACAGAACGCAGCGCACAGCATGCCTATGCTTGCCGTCGTGGACATGAGCGCCTCCGCCTCGCCCGAGGAGGTGGCGGACAAGACGCTGCAGGCCGTGCTTCTGACCTATGAGCGCAGACAAAGATCCATCGAACCGGGGAGCCACTGAACGTGAAACTCGATCGACGGTCATTCATACGCCTCGCCGGTGCCGGTCCCGCCCTCGCATTGTTAACCGGTTCGGGCGTCACGAATGACCGGCAGACTTCGGTCGATGAAGACGACCTGGATGGCGCACGCATCGTGCTGAGTGGCGAATACGGCTATGCACAGAAGACCATTCGCGACCTTCCACCTGAAACCACCGTCGATGCCACACAGGCCCTCTTCACTGTTGCCAATAGCCGGAACGCGGCTCCGAACGCGGTCCTCGGCTGCGACATCGGTATGCAGCCGGTCAACCCCTATCCGATCGTCCTTCGCAATTGCCCCGGCGTTCATTTCGTTGGCGGCCGCATCAATGGCGAAGTGCCGCTTCAGTCGGATTGGGCCAACACCTATTGCAACAGTGCCGGTTTGCTCATCCGAGACGGAACGACACGACCGACGATCGAAGGTGTGCGGGCGCGCCGATGCTGGGATGGCATCCGCTTCACCGACCAGGCGAGCGGCTTTCATCTCAAGAGCTGCTGGCTGAGCGAAATTCGAGATGATGCCGTGGAAGACGATTACCTTCTCGGGGGCGTCATCGAGGATTGCCTTTTCGACGGCTGTTTTTCAGGCGTGAGCCTCGACCCGGCATCGAATGATCGCGACGGGCGCGAAGAAGTGGTGACGATCGATCGGTCGCTGATCCGGATGCAAGCCTTCCTGGCCAAAGGGGACATAACGCATCAATCCCCCGTCAAAGCGTCCGAGGTCTCTCCGAAGCTGAAAATTACCAATTCGGTCTTCGCGTTTTCCTCCGCAAAGATGCGAGGATTTCGGCGATTGGAGCGAACTTGGCAAAGAGTGTTTGAAAGCCACGGCAACACGCTTTTGTGGCTCCCGGACGATCCGATTCCGCCGGAACTGCCGCTTCCGCCCGAGGGCTTTGATCTGCTGACCGGCAATGAGGCCCGCGACTATTGGAACAAGGCCCGTCGACAGTGGATCAGTGCCCATCCGGACGTCGCCCGCTTTGCCGATGACGAGCTGTGACGCGATCGCAGCCGGCTGCTCGAGATGCGCCAGGTCAAACACGAGACGAGCGCGCGCATGACCTTCAACCCAATTGAACCGAAGGTAAAAGCCATGAAAGCCAGACACGTCGAGCTCCTTTGCACCCTGGGTCCCGCATCACTCAATGACAGGGTGATCCATTGGTTGGAAAGAACAGGCACGTCGCTGCTGCGCCTCAATCTTTCCCACACGAAGGTCGAGGATATCGAGCGTATCATCGGCTACATCAAGCAGCGCACGTCTGTGCCGCTTTGCCTGGATACGGAAGGGGCTCAGGTTCGTACCGGGCCATTTGCCGACGGCAAGGTGACGGTACGAGAAAATCGGTTCCTGACCGCGCATGCCCGACCGGTCACGGGAAACCAGTCCGCCATCAGCCTCTACCCGCCCTATATCGTCAACAAGCTCGAAGTCGGCGATTTCGTCAGCATCGACTTCAACGCGGTTCTGTCCCAGGTCGTCGAGAAGCGCGACGGCGAGGTCGTGCTTCGGGTTCTGAACGGTGGGGAGATCGGGCAGAACAAGGCGGTGACGGTTCAGCGAACGATCGAAATGCCGCCGCTCACCGCGAAGGATGTCGCCGCGATCGCCATCGGCCGGCGAATGGGAATCCGCCACTTCGCGCTTTCCTTCGCCCATCGCGCCTCCGACGTGGACGTAATCCGCTCGCATGCCGGCAGCGACGCGACCATCATTTCCAAGATAGAGTGCCTCAGCGGACTGCGTCATCTGGCGGCGATCGCCGAAAAATCCCAGGCGATCCTCATCGACCGCGGCGATCTCTCCCGCGAAGTTCCGATCGAGCAAATCCCCGCCATACAGAAGATGATCATCAGCCAGGCAAAGGCGCATGGCGCCAAAGCCTATGTCGCGACGAACCTGCTTGAATCGATGACCAGCGCACCGACGCCCACGCGCGCCGAGGTCAACGACATCTACAATACCCTGGCGGATGGCGCCGATGGCCTTGTTCTGGCGGCGGAAACCGCGATCGGTCAATATCCGGTCAATTGCGCGCGGATGGTAACAAAGGTCGCCCAGCAATTCTTGCGGAACACGAACAATGGCGGGCGCCCCATCCGCGTTCGCCCTTCGGCACTGATGCCTGGGGTCGAGCCGCATGGCGGGCGCCTGATCTGTCAGGCGCCGGGCCCGGTCGAAATCCCCGACATCAAGCATTTGCCGACGATCAGGGTGGCTGACGAGGAATTGACCGACGTCGAGCAGATTTGTCGCGGCACCTTCTCGCCGCTGCGCGGTTTCATGGATCGGGCCTGCCTGGAGAGCGTGCTGGAGGAAAGGCGTCTGCCCGGCGGGCCGATCTGGACGATGCCGATACTGCTTGCCGTGCCGAAAGAAACGGCGATCCGCTACGCCAAGGGCGATCGGGTCCTCTTGACCACGCAAGACGGATCACCGCATTCCGTACTCGATGTGTCCGAAACCTACGAATTCCCGCCGGAGCTTCTGGCGCGCAAATGGTTCGGCACCGAGTCCCGCGAACACCCGGGCGTTGCTCGCGTGCTGACGCGCGGCGGTCATTTCCTCGCTGGCCATGTCACACTGGTGCAGCCGCTGGCCTTGCCCTGGCGACGCTATGATCTGACCCCTTCGCAGTTGCGGACGGTTTTTGCCCACAAGGGCTGGACCCGGGTGGTGGCATTCCATAGCCGCAATCTCGTCCATCGCGGTCACGAGATGATTCAGCTCGAGGCCCTGGAACGCACATATGCCGACGGCCTGTTGGTCAACCCGATCGTCGGCCATACCAAGCGCGGAGATTTTCTGCCGCACGTGATCCTCGACGGCTATCAGGCGATGCTGGACTACGGCATCTACCCGCCCGGCAAGGTGGTGCTGGCAAGCTTCATCACCTATCCGCGATTTGCCGGTCCCCGCGAGGCGGTCTTTACCGCGCTCTGCCGCAAGAACATGGGCTGCAGCCATATCATTGTCGGGCGCGATCACTCAGGCGTCGGCGACTTCTACGGGGCAAATGCGGGTCGCGAACTCTTCGAGGAGCTCGGAGATATCGGTATCGAACCGATTTTCTTCGATGCCGTCGGCTACGACACCCAGTCCGAGCGCTATGTCGACTTGAGCGCCTGCGGAACAGCCAGACCGATCAGCGGTACGGAAATCCGGCGCGCCCTGAAGGCGGGCGAAGCCTTGCCGAACTGGATGATGCGCTCCGAAGTGCAGGACGTCGTTCGGGCCGAGTTGATGATGAAACGAGCGCTGTTCCAGGAATAGCTGCAGGACAGGGGAGGATAGACCGTGCAGGGAAGGACGCATCTACAGCCCGATACGCGGCATCCGCGCGCTTCGCTACAGGCTGGAACGGTACTGTGGCTGCTCGGACCGACGTCGGCGGGCAAGACGACGCTCGCGACACGGGTCGTCGCCGATCTGAGGATGGCCGGGATTCCTGCCATTCTCTTCGATGGTGACGAGGTCCGCGACTTCTTCGGCGCAAAGCTTGGCTTCGGGGCAGAAAGCCGGCTGCATGTCGTTTCTATTCTCGCGCATCTGGCGAACAAGGCGGCAGAGGCCGGCCTCAATGTGGTCGTTGCGGCTCTGACGGCCGGCGAAGACGCGCGCGAATATGTTCGCAAGAATGTCAGAAACCTGACGACCGGCTACGTCGCCTGTTCGATCCAGGGCTGCGCCGAGAGGGATCCGAAGGGGCTCTACGGCAAGGCCATGCGCGGCGAGATCGATACCCTGATCGGCTATAACACCACCTACAGGCCACCGGAGAACCCCGATTTCGTCCTCGATACGGAACTCTATTCGCTCGATGAGCTGGCAGCCCGTGTTGTCGCCACCTACACCCGGATTGACGGCCGTGCGTGATATCGGCAGCCGCATCGTTCACCGCGCGCCGCCATTTGAGGCGGCGTCATGAGCGATTCCGAAACCGCGCGTTTCTTCCTGTCGCTGGTGCTGTTGCTTATCGGAGCGCTGGGCGGCGGTCACCTGTTTGAGCGCCTGAAGATGCCCCGGGTCATCGGCGAGATAGCCGGGGGTATCGTCCTTGGCCCATCGGTGCTTGGTACGATTTCGCCCGAAGCGCATGAATGGCTGTTCGCTGCCTTTCCGGCGCAGTCCGCGCTGCTGACGGCCTTCTATTGGTTCGGCCTCGTCCTCCTGATGTTCACGGCGGGCTTCAAGGTTCAGGCAGAGGGCGGTGGGGCGGCAGGCCGCATCGTGGTCGCCCTGGTGGTTGGCGCGCTGATGATCCCGTTCGTGCTCGGCTATGCGAGCGCCTCGCTGTTCGCAGACACCCAGCGTGGTGATCCCTTCGCCTTCAAGCTCGTTATGGGAATAGCCGCCGCCGTCACATCGATCCCCGTCATCTCGCGGCTATTTCTCGATCTGGGCCTGATGGGAACGCCCTTCGCGCGCAACGTCATCGGGGCAGCCACGATTCAGGACCTCATCCTCTGGACGATCCTCGCCGTCGCCACGGCGGTCCAGCATGGCGAGGCGGCGAGCGCAGCCGGCATCGGGCGCGTGGTCGCCATAACGCTCGGTTTCGTGCTCGCCTCCCTGTTTTTCGCACCGGCGGTCGTCAGGGCACTTCGTCGATGGATGATCGGCAAATTCAGTGAAGCGCCTTTTACCGGCTATACGATGCTCCTGTGCCTGATCTTCGTCGCCGGCGCGAGCCTTTTGAACGTGAACATCGTTTTCGCAGCGCTTGTCGCGGGTCTGGTCATGGCGCGGTTTCCCTCGCGACACCTCGCTCCTGTCAAACAGCACATCGCCGACATCGCGATCTGGTTCTTCGTCCCGATCTACTTTGCGCTCGTAGGACAACGGCTCAATCTCGCACATGAGTTCGATGCCGGGTTGACCGTTCTGTTCATCGGCATGAGCACGACCATCAAGCTCGTAAGTTGCACTCTTGCCGCAAGAGCCGCCGACTGCGACTGGGCGCGGGCACTGGATTACGGCGTCTCCATGAACACGCGCGGCGGGCCTGGCATCGTGCTCGCCAGCGTAGCCTATGCGGCAGACATCATCGACGGCCGCATGTTCACGGCCCTGGTGCTTGCCTCGATCCTGACCTCGTTTGCCACCGGGCTGTGGTTGCGTTGGCGGCTCGTGCGCAATCCGAAAGTCTTTGCCGGATTGGCCGGATCGCCGGCCGAGTGAGAGTTTGAAAGCCGCCTGCGCCGCGGGATGGGGAGGGATGAAGGGCTATGGGAGCTTATTTGGGAATGCGAGGCGACAGTATGGCGCCCCGTTTCGTCACCCAGGCACGGCTCGTCCGGATCAGGGGGCAGAATGTTCTGTTCAGTGCATCGCAGCACGCGATCTTCACCCTGAATGACACTGCCGCCTATATCTGGCGCCTGCTGGAACAGGGAAAGCCGACGGAGGGTGTGGAGCGCGCCGGCGTCGATGCCCGGGATGCGCGTGGGCAGGTCCAGGCGGCGATCGAGGATTGGCAGCGCCTGGGCTTGATCCGGCCCCGGATCTCGCCGCTCGATATTTCCGCGCAAGATCATGTGAGCCAGATGCTGAGTGTTGCCGGGCGCCGTATGCGCATCCTCTATCCGATTGCCCACGCTTTACCGACGATGGCCACCTTCAGGCATCTCGAAGTTGGGGATGGCACCCCCGACACCGTTTTCCATCTGGCCGAGCATGGTGACAGGCTCCACTTGTTTCGCAACGGCGAATGGCTCCTGGCCTCGGCTCCAGATCAAATGGCGACAATTTTGAAGGGCGAAATGCTGAGCGATGTCCTCGGTGCCGGCCATTACGAATTGGCCCTTCACGCGGCAGCACTCCTCAAGAACGAGCGGCTTGTTCTGCTCTGCGGCGAGCCGGGGGCGGGCAAGACGACATTGACGATGGCGTTGGCCCATGCCGGATTCGGTTTCGCGTCGGACGACGTGACCCTCCTGAATGCCGACGGGTGCTGCGTCGGGCTCCCGTTCGCACCCGCCGTCAAGTCGGGCGCGTGGCCTTTGCTGGCGGAGCGCTTTCCCGACCTCGATGCAGCGCCGATCTTCCGACGTCCGGACAACCGGCGCGTGCGCTATCTCGTGCCGAAGGCTGCTGCCTCCCTGACCGCGCAGTCGTGGCCGGTGGGCGCTGTCATTCTCCTCCATCGTGACCGCGCTGCGAAACCGAGCTTGGAAAAGGTCGATCCGGTGGATGTCCTGCGCGGCCTGCTTGGCGGTGCGTTCGCGCCGGGCGGCGAGTTGGGCGATACCGGTTTCGACGTGTTGGCTGGCGTCATAGGATCCGTGAAGGCGTATCGCCTGACCTATACCGGGCTCGATGAGGCGGTCAGGCTGATTGGGCGGGCATGCTCATGAAGCCCGCCGCAAACCCACTCGACGCATTGATTGCCGGCCTTTGCGGTCGTGTTGTCGACCAGCCGGACTGGCCGGGGATAATTGCGCTGGCGAACCAGACCTTGTTGACGCCGGCTCTGTTCGCGTCAATCGAGCAGGCGGGCCGCATCGGGGACGTGCCCGGCGACGTGCGCGACTATCTTCAGTTCATTCGCGACTGCAATCGAGAGCGCAATCAGAGATTGCGGCTGCAGTTGGACGAGGCCATCACCGCTCTGAACGCTATCGGCGTCGCTCCCGTTCTGCTGAAGGGTGCGGTTCCGCTGTTTCTCTCGCAAACCGTTCCAGATCGGATAACCAGCGACATCGACCTGGCTGTTGCGGCACGCGACGAGCCATTGGCGCAAGCCTGCCTGGAAGAGCTTGGCTATGTTGGCGTGCCCGATGGTCGTGGCATGGCGCGCGACCGGGACGTGGGCATGCTTGAGTTGCGGGCCTATCGTGCGGATGGCCTTGGGCGCCCGAAGCTCGTGCAGCAGGGGGGGCTCTCCGTGAAAATCCCTCCTGCGCAGTCTCGTGCCCTGCACTGGATCGTGCATGACCTTCTCAAGGAAGGCGACTATTGGCGGGGAAGGATCGACCTCAGGCATATGTATGACCTGGCACAACTGGCCGAAAGCGAAGCTATCGACTGGGCGCCGCTTCGAGCATCGCTCGCGGGCAGAAGCGCGCGCAATGCTGTCGAAACGCAGTTACTGACCTTGCATCGCTTTTTCGGGACGAGCATTCCGCCCGGGTGCGGGGAACGGCCGACGATCCGTTTCCAGCATTGGAGGCGCGTCTTTGCCTCATGTCACCCGATCCTGGGTGCGCCCCTGCGCCTGGCTGGCAACCTCGTCTGGGGCGCAAAGCGGTTTTCACGCGTCCACCACCTCGCTCGACGGAATCCGGTCCATCTCGCTCGCCGTATCACGACTGTCCTCTTGAATAAAGATCTTCGCTCGAAGATTTAAAGTATTTATGTATGCATATCGCCAATTGAACTCTAATATGTAAAGTGATAGTGTAAGCGGATAATTTCAGTCCGCGCAAAAAGGGAAGTGTTATGTCGATAGATACCCAAAAAGGCGTAGACAATTCGCCAGAAAGACTTAATACGGAAGCGGAAGCGCGCCGGAATTTTCTCATGAAGGCCGGGAAATTTGCTGCTGTAACTCCTCCCGCCATAACCTTGTTGCTTGGCACTAGCCTGAGTTCGCGCGCCATTGCCAAATCCAGCGGATCGCACCCCAAATTCCCGAAGCCAGGCAATGGATGGGGAGACAAGAACCACGATCACTACGGGCCGCCTGGCCAATTGAAAAAGCTTGTCAACCTGAACCTCGATTTTTGGAGCCACAAGAAATGATCCCCAATGAGGGAAGGCGCCCGCGTTAAGTCGCAGGCCGTTCGTCTCAGCAAAGCCGGCAGGAATGCCGGCTTTTTTGCGTTCCAGGACACGCGTGCGTGTTGCTTTGATCGCAGCCGGTCAAATGACAGAACATGAGGCAAATCAAAGTGCTAAAGCGACCTTCGCGCCTCTGAGATAGAGCGGTGCGGTAGAACGACAAAGCCGGAGCCCTGTGCTTTCAGGGCTCCGGCTTTGTCGTTTCGCCGATTGTAGGAGTCAGCCTAGCTGGGCCGAAAGGGGCAGACTGCATGTCTCCTGAAATCGACTTCGATTTAAGGACGAAGAAATGCAGTAAATCAAAGTGTTAAAGCGACCTTTGTGCGTCTTAAATGACGCACGGCGCGGTAGGTCACTTCATTTAGACAAGCAGGCCAGTCCGTACGAAGTTGTCGTCGTGGAGTTGCTCGGCATGCACGCCGAGCAAGGTCAGGTGGTCGGTGCCACTGAGATTGGCCACGACGTTTGCGCCCTGGTTCGACGCCACCAGCCGAAATTCACTGGCGCTGTCGATGCCGAAAGCACGCAGGTCGAGGACGTCGCCGGTGGCAGCGCCGGCCCTGAAGTTCAGGATTGCATCGTTGCCATCACCAACCTGGAACACGAAGAGATTGCTGTTCTTGCCGCCGACCAGCGTATCGTTGCCGCGTCCGCCCGTCAGCGTCGCATTGCTTCCAAGCCCCCAGAGGTAATCGGCACCCGTCGTGCCGTTCAGCACATAGCCGCCGTTGACGATTGTCGGGACACGTCCGGTCGGCGTCGCGATGAAATAGGAGTCGGTGAGGGAACTCGTCGCGGTGGTCCCGTTGAAACTGGTAACATTGTAGAATTCGATCAGCATGCCCTGATCGGTGATCGTTACAAGGCTGGCTCCGACATTCGGGACATCGCGGCCCGCACCGCCGAGGCCGGTGGTGGTATAGGGAAGCTGCAGACCGTCGCCATTGTCGTCGCGGTTTTCACGGTAATAGTTGTGCTCGTGACCGGCAAAGACGGCATTTACGCCCCAGGGCTCGAAGGGCCAGCGCATGGTACTGGTGCTGCCGCTTGGGTTGAAGGCCGTGTGATGGAAATAGGCGACGTTGAAGCTCGCGTTTGATGCGTCGAGCGTGGCGTGCATCCATTGGCCCTGGACCGACGTCGCACTGCGGCCGTCGGTCTCCTGCTTGTTGCTGTTGAGCGCGAAGAAATGCACCGGCCCGATCTGAAAGTCGTAGTACCGTTCATTGTCGGGCAGTGTGAAGTAGTTCAAATAATTGGTGACATTGTTCTCGTTGTACTCGTGGTTGCCAAGGACGGGGAAGAAACGATTGATGGCGCTGCCGGCGCCATAGGCGCCTTGGTAGTTGCCGATATAGTCGTGATACTGCTGGCCTATGGCGGCGTCGATTGTCTGGGGCGCGTAGACGTTGTCGCCGACAGTGAGGACGAAATCGACATTCCAGCTGTGGACGAGCGCCGATACGGCTTTTTCCCCATTGAGGTTGGTATCGCCGAAATCGCCGAAGACCGCGAAGCGGTAGAGGGTCTGCGGTCCCGCCTGGGCTGCAACGTTGACCGTGTAGTCGTGGGTGGCTCTGCTTCCGTCGGACGATGTTGCGGTCACGTGAAGGGCGATCGATGGTTCGCTCTGGGCATTGAGCGTGCCGGTGGCGGAACGGGTGATGACCCCGTTGGCATCGATCGCGAAGCGGTTGTCGTTGAGGCTGTAGGTGATGGTCGAGCCGGCATCGGGGTCTTTCGCCGAGGCGGTGATGCCGACCCGGGTTCCTGCCGCTGCGCTCTGGACGATCCGGTTGTTCGCCGTGTCGGTGTCGGCCGGATCGTTGAAGGCAATCGGTTCGGGACTGTCGAGGATGCCGAGGGTGAAGGTATGGCTGGCGGTGCTTCGGTCGGATGAAGTTGCCGTTACGGTGAGCGAGATCGAATTCTGGGTTTCGAAGTCCAGTGTGCCGACGCCCGAGCGGGTGATGACGCCGTTCGAACCAATGGAGAAGCGCGCGTCGTCGATGCTGTAGGTAACGACGGCACCGGCGTCCGGATCGCCTGCCGAGGCGGTGATGCCGATGGCCGTGCCGGCCGCAGCCAACTCCGCGATCTGATTGGCTGCGAGGTCGGCATCGGGAGGCGTGTTGAAGACGACAGGGGCGCTTGCCGGCGGCACGTAATATTCGATGTGCAGCAGCGGAGCTGCCGCGGTGTTGCTATCAAAGGCCCTTGCCGTGCGCGTGCCGGTGCCGGTCACAAGGAGCACCATGTCATTGAGCGCCGCCCAGCCGCCGCGATCGACGATCTCCTGGACGATCGCCTTGAGGTCCGGCGTCCGCTGAGCCAGGTCTGCCGCTCCGCGCGTCGTCCAGTCCGCAGGCGTCCAGGCGACCGATGCGTCCGTTGTCGCGCGCGAAGAAACATTGAACTGAGCGGTCGTGAAGGCGGCGGCATCGTCCACATCCTGGCCGCGGATCATCAGCGATACTGCTCCCGTGCTCACCTGGTCCACGGTAAACTGGATATAGGCATTGGTGATGATCGCGCCCTTGGGAATGTCGATTCCGGTGAAGCGCATTCCGACGGTCTGGACCTTGGCGCCGTCGACGGTCAGTTCCAAATCGCTGCTGGTGGCAGAGACCGAGCCCGAGGCCGCTTCTTCGACATCGTCGAGGCTGGCAAGAACTCTCTTCTCGAAGATCACGGTGTTGGTGGCAGGCGGACTGTTGATGATGGTGTAATCGTGCGCGGCGGTGCTGCCATCGGACGACGTCGCCGTGACATGCAGCGTAATCGTCGGCTCGGTTTGCGCATTGAGCGTCCCGATCGCGGAGCGTGTGATGACGCCATTGCCGTCGATGGCGAAACGAGGATCGCTAAGGCTATAGGTCACGATTGAGCCGGCATCGGGATCGCTGGCTGAAGCGGTGATGCCGACTCTGGTGCCGGCGGCAGCATTTTGGGCGATCCGGTCGGCGGTCGGGTCGCTATCTGCCGGGCTGCCGAAGGCAACCGGTTCCTGGCTGTTGAGAATACTGACCGTGAAGGTTTGGTTTGCCTTGCTGAAATCCGAGGAGGTGGCCGTCACCGTCAGCCTGATCGAGGTCTCGGTCTCAAAGTCGAGTGTGCCCGCTCCCGAGCGGGTGATGACGCCGTTTGCGTCGATGGCAAAGCGTGGGTCGTCGATGCTGTAGGCGACGGTGTCGCCCGGGGTGGGGTCGGTGGCCGACGCCGTAATGCCGATGGCGGTGCCGGCGGCCGCAAGCTCGGCGATCTGGTTGGCGATGGGATTGGTGTCTGCCGGCGTATTGAAGACGACCGGATCGCCGGATGTCGGTATGGTATATTCAACGTGCAGGAGGGGCGCGGCCGTCGGGCTGCCGTCATAGGCTCTCGCCGTGCGCGTGCCGCTACCGGTGATCACGAACACCATGTCGTTGAGTGCCGCCCAACCGTTGCGGCTGACGATCTCCTGGATGATTGCGCTGAGATCGGGCGTGCGCTGCCCCGCGCCGGCCTCACCGCGCGTGGCCCAGTCAGGAGGCGTCCAGGCAACGGATGCGTCGGTCGTCGGGCGCGAGGTGACGTTGAACGAGGTGGCGGTGAAGGCCGCGGCGTCGTCCACATCCTGACCGCGAATGAGCAGCGAAATCGTCCCCGCGCTCACCTCGTCGACGGTGAACTGGATATAGGCATTGGTGATGATGGCGCCCTTCGGAATGTCGATGCCGGTAAAGCGAATCCCAACGGTCTGGCCAACGCCATCATCGACAGTCAACTCGAGGTCGCTGCTGGTCAAGGATGTCGAACCGCTGGACCGTTCCTCTGCGTCGTCTGCGCTCGAGGCTACCCTTGTCTCGAAGACTGGATTGGCCGCAAGTGCGGCGATTGGGACGCTGTTTGGCGCGGTTGCGTCGGTTTCGGCCGGCGCCTCCAGGGTGGCCGCGTCGGACAGGCGGCTCCCGCTTCCTAGCGTATTGTTGTCGAGCCCCTGGGTGCCTGGGGTCGGCGCGGTGCTAATCGTGCCGGTGACAGATCCTTCCTCCGGGTTGGTCACAGCGACGGGCGAGTGGTCGCTGCGATCGAGAGAGGCAGAAGCCCCCCAACTCCCAGCCAGGTCAATTGCCGATCCCGGTTGCGCTGCTTTCGGATGAACGGAGCCGATTGAAACAGCGGCGAGGTCGTCAAAGGTGTAATTGCCGTCGACGTCGAAACCCAGTGCGAACTCGATCGCGAGCAGTTTGGGATCGTCCAGGCCGGACGGGATGCGGGACAGCTTGGTCATGTCCAATCTCCTTTGCACGGCTTGCGCACAGCCAGAACCCACCGGTGCAGGCCGGTGCTTCTATGTCCGTCGGGGAAGGGGATTTTCGGGAGCCGGTCGGTAACGGGATACAAGCGACGAAATGCCCCCGCTGGACGGGGGCTGATTTCGTCGGCCGAAGACGGCAGACCCAGTCAGATCACTCAGACAAGAAGTCCTGTCCGGACGAAATTGTCGTCATGGAGCTGCTCTGCGTGAAGGCCAAGGAGCGTCAGGTGGTCTGTGGCGCTGAGGTTGGCCACCACATTCGCGCCCTGGTTCGACGCCACCTGCTGGAACTTGCTGGCACTGTCGATACCGTAGTCACGCAGGTCGAGGACGTCGCCGGTGGCAGCGCCGGCCCGGAAATTGAGGATCGTGTCGTTCCCATCGCCGGTGTGGAACACGAAAAGATTGCTGTTCTTGCCGCCGACGAGCGTATCGTTGCCGCGCCCGCCCGTCAGCGTCGCATTGCTTCCGAGCCCCCAGAGATAGTCGGCGCCTGTCGTGCCGTTCAGCACATAGGCACCGTTGACGATCGTCGGGGCGCGGCCCACCGGTGTCGGGACAAAATAGGAGTCCGTGAGGACGCTCGTGGCGGTGGTCCCGTTGAAGCTGCTGACCTTGTAGAACTCGATCAGCATGCCCTGATCGGTGATGGTGACCAGATTCGTGCCGACGTTGGGGACGCTGCGGCCGGCGCCACCGAGGCCCGTTGTCGTATAGGGCAGTTGGACACCGTCGCCATTGTCGTCGCGATTTTCGCGATAATAGTTGTGCTGATGTCCGGCAAATACCGCGTCCACGCCCCAGGGCTCGAAGGGCCATCGCATGGTGGTGGTGCTGCCGCTCGGGTTATAGGGTGTATGGTGGAAGTAGGCGACGTTGAAGCTCGCGTTTGACGCATCCAGCGTGGCGTGCATCCATTGGCCCTGAATGGACGTCGAACTGCGGCCATCGGGCTCCTGCTTGTTGCTGTTGAGCCCGAAGAAATGCACCGGCCCGACCTGGAAGTCGTAATACCGCTCGTTGTCGGGCAGCGTGAAGTAATTCAGGTAGTTGGTGACATTGGTCTCGTTGTATTCGTGATTGCCGAGCGTCGGGAAGAAGCGGTTGATGGCACTGCCGGCGCCATAGGCGCCTTGATAGTTGCCAATGTAGTCGTGGTATTGCTGGCCGACAGCATTGTCCAACGTCTGTGGTGCGTAGACGTTGTCGCCTATCGTGAGAATGAAGTCGACGTTCCAGCTATGGATAAGCGCCGACACCGCCTTTTCGCCGGAAAGGTCGGTGTCGCCGTAATCGCCGAAGACCGCGAAGCGGTACAACACTTGCGGCCCCGTCTGAGTAACGACGTTGACCGTGTAATCATGTGTCGCAGTGCTTCCGTCGGACGATCTTGCCGTCACATGCAGGGCGATCGATGGTTCGGATTGGGCATTAAGTGTCCCGGTGCTCGAACGGGTGATGACGCCATTGGCATCGATGGCGAAGCGTGGATCGTTGAGGCTGTAGGTGACGGTCGAACCGGCATCGGGATCCTTGGCTGAGGCGGTGATGCCGACCCTGGTGCCGGCGGCAGCGCTCTGGGCAATCCGATCGGTGGCCGTGTCGGTGTCGGCCGGATTGTTGAAGGCGACCGGCTCCGGGCTGTTGAGAACACCGACGGTGTAGGCCTGGGTTGCGGTGCTTCGGTCGGACGAGGTTGCCGTCACGGTCAAAGTGATCGAGCTCTGAGTTTCGAAGTCGAGCGTACCTGTCGATGAACGGGTGATGACGCCGTCGGCGGCGATGGCGAAGCGCGGATCGTCGATGCTGTAGGTCACGGTCGAGCCGGCATCGGGATCGCTGGCCGAAGCGGTGATGCCGACCGCCGTGCCGGCTGCAGCGAGTTCCGTAATCTGATTGGCGGCGGGATTGGCATCGGCCGGGGTGTTGAAGGCGACCGGAGCGCTCGCCAGCGGCACATAATATTCAATGTGCAGGAGCGGGGCGGCCGCGGCACTACCGTCGAAGGATTTTGCCGTGCGCGTACCGGTGCCGGTGATCAGGAGCGCCATATCATTGAGCGCAGTCCAGCCGCCGCGATCGACGATCTCCTGGATGATCGCTTTAAGGTCCGGCGTGCGTTCGGCAAGGCCGGCCTCGCCGCGTATCGTCCAGTCTGGCGGTGCCCAGCTCACCGACGCGTCCGTCCTGGTGCGCGAGGATGCGTTGAAAGCCGTGCTGGTGAAGGCAGCGGCATCGTCCACGTCCTCGCCGCGGATCAGCAGCGAAACGGCCCCGGTGGTCACCTCGTCGACCGTGAACTGGATATAGGCGTTGGTGATGACGGCACCATGGGGGATGTCAATGCCATTGAAGCGCATACCGACCGTTTGGTTCAAAGTGCCGTCGATCGTCAGCTCGAGATCGCTACTGGTGATGTACATCGAGCCTGTGGGGCGTTCCTCGACGTCATCGAGGCTCGACGCGACCCTTGTTTCGAAGATCGGATCGTTGGCTGCAAGCAGGCTGGCGTTGGTGCTGGACGCTGTCGCAAGCCGACCATCCGCCTCAGTTGTCCCGGTCGGGTGCCCCTCGGGGCCGACCGTTTGGGCGGCGCCGTAACGCCAGGAACCGCGAAGGCTATCCGGAGGCGTATCGAACACGCTGCTGTCGGCGTGGACGCCAAATCTGGCTGCGGCCTCTACGAAACCGGGGGAACCGAATGCACTCTCGGCCGCCTTGGCGATGGTGATCGCGGGCGTCAAAGTCGAGCCATCATTCTCGCCCGGCGCGGCATCGGATGCCCGGTTCTCGCCACCCTTGCCGGCCTCGACAGCGGAGCGGTGGCTTTGATCGGCGGAGCCGACCCAGTCGCCACTGAGCTCGACTGTCGCCGCACCCGGCGGTAGCTCGTACAGATTGACAGACCCCGCCAGGTTCGGATTGGCCGCTTCGGCCGGCCCGATGAAACCGCCATCGAGCGAATAGCCGCCCTTGATGTCAAAACTCAAAGCGAACGTGTCGTCTATGTTAAACGGAACGCGGGACAGCTTAGACATATCCAAATCTCCCTTCCGCAGTTTCCAGGTTGAATCCTCGGCTGTGCCGCACACGCCACAGCCGGCACGATTGCGCGTTGCGATCAAACGCCTCGCGCAACGCGCCATAACTATTTGATTTCACGCGTGATGTTTGTGCGGCGTGCTCTAACGCGTCGTGCGGGTGCCGGGTCGCGCTCGCCCCCGCAGCAATGGCAGCAGGAGCTGGTCATCTCCCGGGCCGCCTGAAGGAGAGCTGCGATTACCCCTGGTTTATCGATCCAGTTGATCGATCGGCGCAGCTGGTCGGGCAATGAGCCCCGGGTCTCCTCAGGAGAGCAGCCAATGGTCGAGCCGGAACTCATACATCTTGCCGTCGTTCTCGTTCGGGTTCACGTCGTTGTCGACGCCGCGATCGACGATGTAGAGGCTCATCTGATTCGGATCGTCGCTGCTCGGCGCAAGCGCCAGTCCCGCCACTTTGCGTGCATGGGCCGCGGAGATATCCAGGGTTCCCAGGAATTCGCCTGTCGGTGTGGTCATCGTCACCTCGGTACGCGATTTAACGATGTAGAGCAGATCGTGAACGGGGTCGTATTCGACACAGGGATCCCCGTTTGACGTCGCGCCCATTGCAAAACTCGTCACCACGTCATCACCACCCACGGATGGCACGCCGTCGAACTTGCCATTCACACCCGGATTGATCGTATAGACGGTATTATTGACGCCATTCGCGAGGTACAGAACTCCGCGGTTTGTGTCGTAGGACAACCCTTCCGGATCTGTGCTGCCGAACGCAGAGGTCTTGAATGAGGTCACGATGTCGTCGGACGTGTTGTAAAGTCCGTCCATTCCCGGATTGAGTTCGTAGACGCTCTTCGTGCCGGTGTCGTCGGTAAAATAGAGATGGTGGTTTGTGGGGTTATAGGCGACCCCACTCGGTTCATCGGAAAAACTGATGGTTGTAAGCGACCTTACCAGCGTGCCGTTCAGGCTTGTCTCAAAGAGATTCTTGCCCTGGAATATCGACATCTCGTCGACCTCACCGTCGGAAACGAACAGCGTACCGAGATGCGAAATATAGGTGATCCCCGAGGGATCGGGGCTCGCGGGCGACCACTGCGAGGTGAGGACGGTATGGACCAAGGTCGCTGATATCGGCGGGCCATTCGTGCCGCTGGTGACGTTTAAATTGAAGGTTTCGGAAGCAGTGCCGCCGTCGGACGAGGTTGCCGTGACTGTCAGGCTGATCGACGGTTGGGACTGGGCATTAAGTGTTCCGGTGCCCGAGCGGGTGATGACGCCGTTGGCGTCGATGGCGAAGCGCGAATCATTGAGGCTGTAGCTGACCGTGTCGCCGGCGTCGGGATCGCTGGCCGAAGCGGTGATGCCGACCTTGGTGCCGGCGACAGCATTCTGGGCAATCTGGTTGGTGGCCGTGTCGGCATCGGCCGGCGTGTTGAAGGCGACCGGCTCCTGGCTGTTGAGAACGCCGATGGTGAAGGTCTGGGTGGCCGTGCTTTGGTCGGACGAGGTTGCCGTTACCGTCAACGTGATCGAGGCCTGGGTCTCGAAGTCGAGCGTGCCGGTGCCCGACCGGGTGATGACGCCGTTGCTGTCGATGGCGAAGCGTTGATCGTTGAGGCTGTAGCTGATCGTGTCGCCGGCGTCGGGATCGCTGGCCGAAGCGGTGATGCCGACGACGGTGCCGGCGGCTGCTAGTTCGGCAATCTGGTTGGTGGCCGCGTCGGTGTCGGCCGGCGTGTTGAAGGCGACCGGCTCCTGGCTGTTGAGAACGCCGATGGTGAAGGTCTGGATTGCGGTGCTTTGATCGGACGAGGTTGCCGTTACCGTCAGCGTGATCGACGCCTGGGTCTCGAAGTCGAGCGTGCCGGTGCCCGAGCGGGTGATGATCCCGTTGCTGTCGATGGCGAAGCGTGAATCGTTGAGACTGTAGCTGACCGTGTCGCCGGCATCGGGGTCGCTGGCGGAAGCGGTGACGCCGATCCTGGTACCCGCCGTTGCGAGTTCGGCAATCTGGTTGGTGGCTGGATCCCCATCTGCCGGCGTGTTGAATGTGACCGGACTGCCTGCCACCGGAACGGTGTACTCGATGTGCAGGAGCGCTGCACCAGCGGCACTGCCTTCATAAGATTTCGCCACGCGCGTGCCGGTGCCAATGAGCGTGAATGCCATGTCGTTGAGCGCCGCCCAGCCGCCGCGGTCGATGATCTCCTGGACGATCGCCTTGAGATCCGGCGTTCGCTCGGCAATGCCGGCTTCACCGCGCACCGTCCAGCTTGCTGGCGTCCAGGCAACGGATGCGTCCGTGGTCGGGCGCGAGGAGACGTCGAACTTGATGGCGGTAAAGGCGGCCGAATCGTCTGCATCCTCGCCGCGGATCAGGAACGACGCGGCGCCGGCGCCGACCTCGTCGGAGGTGAACTGGATATAGGCGTTGGTAATGACCGCCCCCCGGGGAACGTCGATCCCGGTGAAGCGGAGTCCGACGGTCTGGCGGGTGGTTCCGTCATAGCCCATGTCCAGATCGTTGATATTGGCGGAGATCGTGCCGGAACTCTTTTCCTCGATGTCATCAGCGGCCGTGGCGATCCTTGTCTCGAAAATCGGATCGGCGGCAAGCGTGTTGACGGCGGCACTGTTCAGCGTGGCCACGCCGGGGGCAACCTTGCTCGGTGCCGGCTCCAAGGCTGTTACTTCGGAGGTGCGCAGCGTGCTCTCGTGCGTATCGCTTCCAGGCGACCTCCCGTTGGTGTCGGAAGACACCGAGGTATCGGTCGTATCCACGAGCAGGCCTTGGTACTCTGTGCTGGCATCGACAGAGGAGCGATGCCCATGAGTGGCGACCGCGGGCTCTTCCCAGCTCGCGCTCAGGTCAGCCACCGATCGCTGTCCCAGCCCTTGAGGATGAGCGGTCCAGATCGAACCTCCGGTATCATCCTCGAATACGTAGCCGCCATGGGCGCCAGAACTTGACCCGAACTCAATCGCGAGGAGTTTTGGGTCGTCTAGGCCAGATGGAACGCGGGACAACTTAGACATGTCCAATCTCCTTTCCGCGGCTTTCTGATAATCGGAACCCGCCGATGCGGGGCCCGTGCTTCTGTGTTCGTCGGGGCTAATCTCGTCGGCCGAAGACGGCAGACCCAGTCAGTTCATTTCAGACAAGAAGTCCTGTCCGGACGAAATTGTCGTCATGGAGCTGCTCTGCGTGAAGGCCAAGGAGCGTCAGGTGGTCCGTGGCGCTGAGGTTGGCCACCACATTTGCGCCCTGGTTCGACGCCACCTGCTGGAACTTGCTGGCACTGTCGATACCGTAGTCACGCAGGTCGAGGACGTCGCCGGTGGCAGCGCCGGCCCGGAAATTCAGGATCGTGTCGTTCCCATCGCCGGTGTGGAACACGAAAAGATTGCTGTTCTTGCCGCCGACGAGCGTATCGTTGCCGCGCCCGCCCGTCAGCGTCGCATTGCTTCCGAGCCCCCAGAGATAGTCGGCGCCTGTCGTGCCGTTCAGCACATAACTGCCGTTGACGATCGTCGGGGCGCGGCCCGCCGGCGTCGCGATGAAGTAGGAGTCGGTGAGAGAACTGGTCGCTGTGATCCCGTTGAAGCTGGTGACCTTGTAGAACTCGATCAGCATGCCCTGATCGGTGATGGTGACGAGATTCGTGCCGACGTTCGGGACGTCGCGGCCCGAACCGCCGAGGCCGGTGGTGGTGTAGGGAAGCTGTACCCCGTCACCATTATCGTCGCGGTTTTCGCGGTAGTAGTTGTGCTCGTGGCCGGCGAACACCGCATTTACGCCCCAGGGTTCGAAGGGCCAGCGCATGGTGAGGGTGCTGCCGCCCGGGTTATAGGGTGTGTGGTGGAAGTAGGCGACGTTGAAGCTCGCGTTCGACGCGTCGAGCGTGGCGTGCAACCATTGGGCCTGGACCGACGTCGCGCTGCGGCCATCAGTTTCCTGCTTGTTGCTGTTGAGCCCAAAGAAATGCACCGGTCCGACCTGGAAGTCGTAGTACCTCTCGTTGTCCGGCAGCGAGAAATAATTCAGGTAGTTCGAGAAGTTGCCGTCCTCATACTCGTGATTGCCGAGCACGGGGAAGAAGCGATTGATGGCGCTGCCGGCGCCATAGGCGCCTTGATAGTTGCCGATATAGTCGTGATATTGCTGGCCTATGGCTGCATCCATTGTCTGGGGCGCGTAGACGTTGTCGCCGACAGTGAGGACGAAATCGACGTTCCAGCTATGGATGAGCGCCGACACGGCCTTTTCCCCATTGAGGTTGGTATCCCCGTAGTCGCCGAAGATCGCGAAGCGGTAAAGGGTCTGCGGTCCCGTCGGCGCGGCGACGTTGACGGTGTAGTCGTGCGTGGAGGTGCTTCCATCGGACGATGTTGCCGTCACGTGAAGGGCGATTGACGGTTCGCTCTGGGCATTGAGCGTGCCCGTGGCGGAACGGGTGATGACCCCGTTGGCATCGATCGCGAAGCGATTATCGTTGAGGCTGTAGGTGATGGTCGAGCCGGCATCGGGGTCTTTCGCCGAGGCGGTGATGCCGACCTTGGTGCCTGCGGCAGCATTCTGGACGATCCGGTCGGCGGCCGTATCCGCATCGGCCGGCGTTCCGAAGCTGACCGGCTCCTGACTGTCGAGAATACCGAGGGTGTAGGTTTGGGTGGTCGTACTCTGGTCGGATGAGGTTGCCGTCACGGTCAAGGTGACCGAAGTCTGGGTTTCGAAGTCGAGTGTGCCGACGCCCGAGCGGGTAATGACACCATTGGCATCGATCGCGAAGCGATTGTCGTTGAGGCTGTAGGTGACCGTCGAGCCGGCGTCGGGATCACTTGCGGAGGCAGTGATCCCGACCTTGGTGCCTGCTGCGGCAAGCTCGGCAATCTGGTTCGTGGCCGGATCCGCATCGGCGGGCGATCTGAAGGCGACCGATTCCGGGCTGTCGAGAATGGCGAGGGAGAAGGACTGGGTTGCGGTGCTTTGATCGGAGGAGGTCGCCGTCACCGTCAGCAGGATCGATGTCTGCGTCTCGAAGTCGAGCGTCCCGGTGCCAGAGCGTTTGATCACGCCATTGTTGTCGATGGCAAAGCGCGGGTCGTCGATGCTGTAGCTGACCGTATCGGTTGCGTTGGGATCCCCCGCCGATGCGGTGATGCCGACCGCGGTGCCGGCCGCTGCGAGCTCGGCGATCTGGTTGGTGGCCGCATCGGCGTCAGCGGGGCTGTTGAAGGCGACGGGCTGCGGGCTCACGAGGACGTCGAGGGTGAAAGCCTGGCTTGCCGTACTTCCGTCGGAAGATGTGGCGGTCACTGTAAACGAGATCGAAGGTTCGGCCTGGGCATTCAAAGTTCCGGTGCCCGAGCGCGTGATGATCCCGTTGCCGTCGATGGCGAAGCGTGAATCGTTGAGGCTGTAGCTGACCGTGTCGCTCGCATCGGGATCGCTGGCGGAAGCGGTGATGCCGACGACGGTGCCGGCGGCTGCGCGTTCGGCGATCTGGTTGGTGGCCGTGTCGGTGTCGGCCGGCGTGTTGAAGGCGACCGGTTCCTGGCTGTTGAGAACGCCGATGGTGAAGGTCTGGGTGGCCGTGCTTTGGTCGGAGGAGGTTGCCGTTACCGTCAACGTGATCGAGGCCTGGGTCTCGAAGTCGAGCGTTCCGGTGCCCGACCGGGTGATGACACCGTTGCTGTCGATGGTGAAGCGTTGATCGTCAAGACTGTAGGCGACGGTCGAGCCAGGGTCTGGGTCGCTGGCGGAAGCGGTGACACCGATCTTGGTGCCTGCTGATGCGAGTTCGGCGATCTGGTTGGTGGCTGGATCCCCATCTGCCGGCGTATTGAATGTGACGGGACTGCCTGCCACCGGAACGGTGTACTCGATGTGCAGGAGCGCGGCGCCAGCGGCACTGCCTTCATAAGACTTCGCCACGCGCGTGCCGGTGCCAACGAGCGTGAATGCCATGTCGTTGAGCGCCGCCCAGCCGCCGCGGTCGATGATCTCCTGGACGATCGCTTTGAGATCCGGCGTTCGCTCGGCAATGCCGGCTTCACCGCGCACCGTCCAGCTTGCTGGCGTCCAGGCAACGGATGCATCCGTGGTCGGGCGCGAGGAGACGTTGAACTTGATGGCGGTAAAGGCGGCCGATTCGTCTGCATCCTCGCCACGGATCACAAACGACGCCGCGCCGGTGCCGACCTCGTCGGAGGTGAACTGGATATAGGCGTTGGTAATGACCGCACCTCGGGGAACGTCGATCCCGGTGAAGCGAAGTCCGACGGTCTGGCGAGTGGTTCCGTCGTAGCCCATGTCCAGATCGTTGATGTTGGCGGAGATCGTGCCGGAGCTCTTTTCCTCGATGTCATCAGCGGCGGTGGCGATCCTTGTCTCGAAAATCGGATCGGCGGCAAGCGTGTTGACGGTGGCACTGTTCAGCGTGGCCACGCCGGGGGCAACATTGCTTGATGCCGGATCCAAGCTGGTTGTATTGGATGAGCGGAAGGTGCTCTCGTGCGTATCGCTTCCAAGCGACCTCCCGTCGGTGTCGGAAGACACCGAGGTAGCGGTCGTATCCACGAGCGGGCCTTGGTACTCTGTGCTGGCGTCCACAGAGGAGCGGTGCCCATGAGTGGCGACCGTGGGCTCCTCCCAGCTCGCCCTCAGGTCAGCCACCAATCGCTGTGCCAGCCCTTGAGGATGAGCGGTCCAGATCGAACCAGCATCATCCTCGAACACGTAACCGCCATGGGCGCCAAAACTCAGCCCGAACTCGATCGCGAGCAGTTTTGGGTCGTCTAGGCCAGATGGAACGCGGGACACCTTAGACATGGCCAATTTCCTTTCCGCGGCTTGCGGATAACAGGGGTCGACCAGTGGACGCAGCCACCCCTACACCAGTGATATTTCTTGACTTTATCGCAGAGCGCTTGCGCACTTTTGCGCGACCTGCTTCAGGTTTTGGCCAGGTGGCCGATCATGCTCCCCCAATCAGGCGAGCAGCCAATGGTCGAGCCGGAACTCGTAAAGCTTGCCGTCGTTCTCGTTCGGGTTGGAGTCGTTGTCGACGCCTCGGTCGACGATGTAGAGGCTCATCTGGTTCGCATCGTCGCTGCTTGGCGCAAGCGCCAGGCCGGCCACTTTGCGGGCATTGGCCGCCGATATATCGAGTGTGCCCAGCTGCTGTCCCGTCGTTGACATCATCACGACCTGGGTGCGCGACTTGACGACATAGAGCAGGTCGTGAACGGGGTCATACTCGACGCAAGGGTCCCCGTTGGACAGCGTCCCGATCGAAAAACTCGTCACCACGTCATCGCCGCCCGTGGAGGCCACTCCGTCGAATTTGCCGTTCGCGCCAGGGTTGATCGTATAGATCCTCGCGTTGCCATCCGCGAGATACAGGACCCCACGCTTGGTGTCGTAGGCTATGCCCTCGGGGTCGGAACTCCCGAATGCAGAAGTCTTGAACGAGGTCACTATGTCATCGGCCGTGTTGTAAAGCCCGTCCGAACCCGGGTTGAGTTCGTAGACACTCTTCGTGCCGGTATCATCGGAGAAATAGAGGTGCCGGTTGGTGGGATTGTAAGCAACACCACTTGGCTCGTCTGAGAAACTGGTGGTGGTGAGCGATCTGATCAGGGTACCGTTCAGGCTCATCTCGAAGAGGTTCTTTCCCTTGAATATCGACATCTCATCGACTTCCCCGTCGGAAATCATCAGGGTGCCGAGATGGGAGATGTAGGTGATACCCGACGGGTCCGGGCTTTCCGGCGACCACTGGGACGTCAGTACGGTGTGCACCAAGGTTGCCGATGTCGGCGGGCCCGGGATCCCCGTCGTGACGTTGACGGTATAGTCATGCTGGGCTGTGCTCCCGTCGGACGACCTGGCCGTGACCGTTAGCGTAATCGAAGGCTGGGACTGCGCATTGAGCGTACCGGTCCCCGAGCGGGTGATGACGCCGCCCGCATCGATGGCGAAACGCGAATCATTGAGGTTATAGGTCACCGTCGAACCGGCATCCGGGTCCGCCGCTGACGCCGTGATACCGACCTTGGTGCCTGCGGCAGCGCCTTGGGCAATCTGGTTGGTGGCCGTGTCGGCATCGGCCGGGGTATTGAAGGCGACCGGTTCCGGGCTGTTGAGAACGTTGACGGTAAAGGTCTGGGTGGCCGTGCTTCGGTCGGACGAGGTCGCCGTCACCGTCAGGGTGATCTGGGCCTGCGTTTCGAAGTCAAGCGTGCCGGTGCCCGAGCGGGTGATGACGCCATTGGCGTCGATGGCGAAACGCGCATCGTCGATGCTGTAACTCACCGTGTCGGTGGCATCGGGATCGCTGGCCGAAGCGGTGATGCCGATGGCCGCTCCAACGGCGGCCAGCTCTGCAATCTGGTCGGCGGCGGCGTTGGTGTCTGCCGGAGTGTTAAATGCGACCGGAGCGCTTGCTGGCGGCACGTAATATTCGAGGTGCAGGAGCGGTGCCGCGGCGGCGTTGCCGTCGAAAGACTTGGCGGTGCGCGTGCCGGTGCCAGTGATCACGAAGGCAATGTCGTTCAGCGCCGCCCAGCCGTCGCGATCGATGATTTCCTGGATGATCGCCTTGAGATCCGGCGTGCGTTGGCCGGCTCCGGCCTCGCCGCGTATTGTCCAGTCCACAGGTGTCCAGCCGACCGATGCATCCGTGATCGGGCGGGATGAAACGTCGAACTTCGCGGTTGTGAAAGCTGCTGCGTCGTCCGAGTCCTGGCCGCGGATCAGCAGGGAAACCACCCCCGTGCTCACTTCGTCGGTGGTGAACTGGATATAGGCATTGGTGATGATGGCGCCTTTGGGGATGTCGATACCTGTGAAGCGAATCCCGACCGTCTGACGGGTGGTGCCGTCGAAGCCGAGTTCGAGATCGTTGATGTTGCCCGAGATCGTCCCCGAGCCCTTTTCCTCGGCGTCATCGGCGGCGCCGGACACACGGATTTCGAGTGCTGTCGGTGTGCTGCTGGTCGAAGCGGCAAGGCTCTGCACCTCCATCGTTGTGGGCGCTTCTCCGTCGCTGGTCGTCATGGCGGGGGATGGCCTTGTTGCACTCTCTTTCGCCAATCCGGTTTCGGCCGGTGCCGTCGCGCCGCTGGAGCCATCATTGCGCTCAAGACCCATTGGTGAGAGGCCCCAGTCGCTGCCCCCCTCGAAGGAGACCGTCGCGCGCAGAACGTTCTGGACAAAAGGCGGCAGTGTCGCATTTCCAGCGGACACACCGGTCAGTGCCAGCAGTCCGTCATCGCCCAATCCGCCCTTAAGGCCGTAGTCGAGGTCGATATCTGCCAAAAGCTCTTTGATACTAGGAAACCGAGCCAAACTGGTCATGTCGTATCTCCTTTGTCAAGGCGGCCTCTCAGCCGGCCTTTGCAGGTCAGCGATCGTTGGTGCTCGCTGGGACGGGCACCCCTGGGTAATGCCAAAACCCGCGGCCGAAGGAGGGCGACCGTCGGGCAGGAACGGCGTCACTCGATCGGATCGCGGGACGGAATTTGGAACGCTCGTGTTCGTCGTCCGGACTATGCCGCCGAACGGTGGGAGATTGTCTGCCTAGCTCGGTCGACTGCGTCGCAGCCAAGCGGGCGCCAATCCGGCGACCAGGCGAAGCATCGACTGCCCGTCCCGACCAAGGAACAGCGACGGCAGCAGCCAGCACGACACCAGGCCCGTCGCGCCGGCGGCAATCGCGACATTGACGAGGAGGACGAGCGGCATCACGTGAACCTGGCGCAATTGATCCGCGGCGATCCAGGCACTGGCGCCCACCACGCCCGCGAGCGCAAATGCCGGCGCATGCGCCCCGATGAACTCGGACCAGCTGATCCCGGTGACGCGCAGGCTGAGATGCGCCATCAGCATGAAATTGGTCATGACGGCCGCGACAACGCCGACCGCCACACCCGTCACGCCCCAGAAACATCCAAGTAAAGCGCCAGCCGCCACGGCGACCACAAAGATCGCCTGCCGCCACGCCCTTGCGTAGACGACACCGGTCGCCCGCGAAATGGAGTCGCTGAGCTTGTAGCTTGTGCGGAACAACATACCGACGGCCAGGATCTGCAGAGGAGCGACGACCGCGTCCCATCCTTGACCGAGGAGCACCAGGACGAGTTCGGGCGCCGCGATCGCGACGACAAGACTTGCCGGCAGCACCACGAGAGCGCAGGCGGCAACCGCGCTGCGATAGGCGCGGGCGAGCCGGGCGGGCTCCTGTTGAACGAGCGCCATCGTTGGAAACAGGACACGGTCGAGAATCTGGCCGATGATGACCGCCGGCGTGGTCATGAGCTGTGAGGAGAGCGAATAGATACCGAGCGCTTCCGCTCCGAGCCAGCGGCCCACAATGAGCTTGTCGACCTGGGTCGCGAGATAGTTGCACACTCTGGCAATGGTGAACCCGCCACCGAAATACAGCAATTCGCTGATTGCACGCCGCTCCAGCAGAGGGCGTTTCGGATGCGGCTGGCCGACAAGCAACACGATCGTGCGCAGAACGTTTTGGGTCATCAGCGCACCGACGAGCGCCCAAATTCCGAAACCAGCCAAGGCAAGGATCGGTGCTGCGATCACGAAGCCGACCGCAAAGCTTATCGCGTCGACGGCGGCCAGCCATTCAAACCGCAGCGCTCGCTGGGCGACGGCCTGCGCCACCAGCGCGACGCCCTGGCAAATGAAGACCACGCTGGTGGCGCGCACGATGGGCGCCAGGTCGGCAAGTCGCATGGCATGTGCGATCGCGGGTGCCGTCAACCATACCAGCCCGGCGATCACGAGGCTGAGGATCAGCGACAAGGTGAAGCCGACCCGCAGGTGGCGTTCATCGAGTTCGGGCCGCTGCACGATTGCCGGGGCGACGCCAAGGTTTTCGAAGATGGTCGCCAGCTTGATGATGACGACGGCCGCGGCATAAAGCCCAAATTCATTGGGGGAAAGAAGCCGGGCGAGTACGAGAAGCGCGACGGCCTCCGCCACGGCGAGCGCCCCCATGGACAGGCCCGTCCAGAACATGCCCACGACACTCCGCCTTGCCAGCCCCTGTCGAATGTTACTCACGCCTTGCTCTCCTTTGGGGGAACGAACCTACACGCTGCTCTTGCGGCACTCTCTCACTGAAGGGGAGGCGGAACTTCGTAGCCATACACGCGCATCTCTTCCTCGATCTCCGGAAGGATTGCCCGCAGTTGCTCGCGATCGAAGCGAAGCCATTTCTCCTGGCGGGTGGGGTCTACCATCTGCTTGGCGGCACGAAGGATATCATCGCTGCAGGCGAGTCCGCAGTGGTCGTAGATGCGGCGCAAGGTATTCTCGGTATCCTGCATCAGGTCCTCGTATCGACATGTCAGCACCCGGCCGTCTCCGAGCCTGGCAAGATCCTCCCTGGCCCGGCGGTTGCCACGCGCCCATTGGCGCGCAATCACTGTCAGCTTGTCATGTTCCTTCAGGTCCTGGTGGATCCCTTCATACTTCGGCCCGTAGATCGGCGCGTATTTCTTCCGCAGTATTTTCTTGACGAACATTTGGCGGATGAGCACGGCGGCATAGTAATGAAGTTGTGTCAGCGGCGTGGTCGAAAGCGTTCTCTTCATGCCCTTCAGCGTCTTCGTTCTCTGCCATTTCAGTTCCATCGAGCTGATGTAGGAGAACGGGTTTCGTGTGATGAAGAGGAAGGTCGCCTCCGGGAAGATCTCGTGCACATAGGAGGTGCGGAGGACGTTCGACGGGGTATTCTCCATGATCTGGCGGCCGCCGTTCTTCACCTGAAATTCGAGAAAGCGTCCGCGAATGTAGCGGATGACCTTTTCCGTCGCATCACGCTCGGTGAACACATCGTGTTGCCTCCCGGGATCCGCGTAGAGCCAGAGCGTGCGCGGTTCATACCAGGTCACCACGTCCGGATGCAGGCCGATCAATTTCTGCGTGATGGTCGTTCCTGAGCGATAGTTGCCGATCAGGAATATCGGAGGTCTGAGCTTGTCCGCGATCACAGCAATCCTCCTTCGCTGGAGACACCGGATTCAGCGGCGGCGTTGGTGCCGCCTGCGTTGCGCCTATTGGTCCCGGAACGCGCGCATCATCTGGTCTGACAAAGGCTTCATCAGATAGGAGATCATCGTCCGGTCTCCGATCGTGATGAACACTTCGGCGGGCATGCCGGGAAGGAGGGTCAAGGAACGTTCCGACCCATCGAGCTTCGGCGTGATCCGCGCGACGTAGTAGCTTTCATTCGTGCGTTGATCGTGCGTCACGTCGGCTGCGACCATCGAGACGACACCTTGGAATTCCGGCGTGATGCGCTGATTGAAGGCGGTGAACCGCAACTGGGCGCCTTGGCCGATAAGGACCTGGTCGATGTCCTGAGGAGCAACCTTTGCCTCGATCGCCAAAGCATCGTGATCCGGTATGATCATCATGATCGGCTCACCGGCAGCAATCACGCCGCCGATGGTGTGCACCGTCGACTGATAGACGGAGCCGCTGACGGGCGCACGGATATCGATGCGCAACAGTTGATCTGCGGCCGTCACCTGTCGTTCCTCGAACTCGGCAATCTTGGCGTCGACGTCGCGAAGTTCGCTGCCGGTCGAGCTCGAAAACTCCTTGTCCAGCTGCAGGATCTGAAGTTGCACCTCTGCGATCGCGCCCCGCGCCTGCGCAGTGCTGGCGATCAGCTGCGCCCGCTCGCCCTCGATCCGGGTCGCGTCGCGCTCATAGGCCGTCAGCTTCGACAGCGGCGTGAGTTTCCTCTCGACAAGATCGCGAATCCCCTCGAGTTCTTCGCCGATCAGTTCGATTTCCTTGCTCTTGGCCTTTCCTTGCGCCAAGTAGCCCTCGATCTGCTTTTGGAGCTGCTCGATGCGCTCGCGAAGCCGCGCTTTGTTGCCGGAGCGCTCGATGCGACGAATTTCGAACAGTCGACGCTCGCTCGTGACCAGCGCTGCAACATCGGGCTCACTCATCCGCGCGACCAGTGTTGGGGTGATCGTCAATTGCTCCTCGCCGTCGCGCTCTGCCTCGAGGCGCGATTTTCGGGCATAGAGCTCGTCCAGGCTCTTGGTCACGAAGGCCAGATTGGCGCGCGGCACGACATCGCTGAGCTGCACGAGAAGATCGCCGGCTTCGACATGCGTACCGTCGCGCACGAGGATTTTGCTGACAATGCCGCCGGTCGGGTGCTGAACTTTCTTGCCGTTGGAGGCGACGACCACCACGCCGTGGGCGATGATCGCGCCGGAGATCTCCATCGTTGCAGCGAAGCCGCCGACCACGCCGAAAAGCAGGGCGATGACCGTGACGCCACCCAGGAGGTTGCGGCGAATAGAGCGTCGGTGCGAGTGCGGTGCGTTCATTTGACTGGCGACGATTGTTTTGACCGCCTTCAATTCGGCAGTTTGGGGTGGGCGGCGATGGGCCTGAGGAAATCAGTATTGGCCGGCTGCGGCGGGGAGAGCTTCGAAAGCACCCGTTCTCGCGGGCCCAACGTCTGCATCTGCCCTTCTTTCATTTCCATCACCAGGTCGACCGCGGCGAGGATATTCGGTCGATGCGTGACGATGACGACGATCCCGCCGCGAGCCTTGATCCCTTTGATCGCCTCGCCAAGGGCGCTCTCGCCATCCGCGTCGAGATTGGAGTTCGGCTCGTCGAGCACGATCAGAAATGGGTCGCGATAGAGGGCGCGGGCAAGCGCTATGCGCTGACGCTGTCCGGCAGAAAGTGCGGTTCCGCTCTCGCCGATCTGGGTCTCGTATCCATTGGGCAGGCTGACGATCAGGTCATGAGCACCCGCCGCACGCGCCGCGGCAACAACGGCGTCGGCATCTGCCACCGGCTCAAAGCGCGCAATGTTGGTCGCAACCGTTCCTGAGAAGAGCTCCACGTCCTGCGGCAGATAGCCGATGTAGCGGCCAAGATGGTCCTGCGGCCATTGATCGAGTGCCGCCCCGTCGAGCTTTATGCGGCCGATCGTCGGCCGCCAGGCGCCGACGAGGGCACGTACAAAGGTTGATTTGCCGGAACCGCTGGCGCCGATGACGCCAAGCCCGACGCCTGCGCTAAGATTGAACTCGATGCCCTGCACGATCAGCCGTTGCGTGCCAGGCGCGCTGACGGCGACGCGATCGACGGTGAGGCTGGAACGTGGCGCCGGAAGGGCCATCGGCCCCACTTCGTCAGGCAGCCGTGAAAGCAACTGGCTCAGCCTGCGCCAGCTTTGGCGCGCAGAGATGAAATTGCGCCAATGAGCGATTGCGAGGTCTACGGGTGCAAGGGCCCGTCCAGCGAGGATCGAGCCGGCGATGATGACACCGGCCGTTGCCTCGCCATGGATCACCAGCCAGGCACCGACGCCCAGCATCGCGGATTGAAGCATCAGCCGCAACGCTCTGGAAAGGCTGCCGAGGCCCCCAACGACATCACTGACGCGCTGCTGCTGGGCGATGTGTTCGCGGCTCGTTTCCTGCCAAAGCTCATGCAGGCGCCGACGCATGCCCATGGCGGCCAGAACTTCCGCATTGCGGCGGCTTGCTTCCGCCAGGTTGTTGCGCCGGATTCCCGACGATGTCGCCGCGCTCGCCGGCTTGCGTGTCAGCATCTCGGTCGTGATCGTCAATGCCACCAATACGATCGCACCGCCGATCGCCGTCAGCCCGAGGATCGGGTGGAAACTCCAGATGATCGCGATGTAGAAAGGTAGCCACGGCAGTTCGAAAAGTGCGTTGGGACCCGGGCTGGCAAGGAAGGTGCGAATGCTGTCGAGGTCGCGCTGAGGCTGCAGTCCTTCGCCTTGTTGCCCGACGAGGAGGGGTAGGCGCGCGATGGCGGAGAATACCCGCCCCGAAACGCATTCGTCCAGTTCGGCGCCGATCCGCGTCATGATGCGGCCGCGCAGCAGATCTATGACCGCCTGCCCGAGGAAGAGGGCGGCAGCCAGGATCGACAGGCCGATGAGCGTCGGCACGCTCCGGCTCGGCAGGACGCGGTCGTAGACTTGCAGCATGAAGATCGCGCCGTTCAGCATGAGGATGTTGCTGACGCCACTGAAGATCGCGACACCTGCGAGTGCGCCGCGGCAGGAACGCAAGGCGCCCGCAAGTTCCGTGCCCGGCACGCGCCTTTGCGTGGCCGAAAAGGTGGCTGCAGGCGGGTTGGCAGAAACCCGTCTTCGCCTGCGCCGCCGCGGAACGACCATCAGCATGAGGCCCAATGCCGCCAAGGCCAGCCAAAAAGACTGCCCGTCCAAAGCAACGCCCGTCAGTTTCGTCAGTTGGTCCCTCGCAGAGGCGGCGCTTGCGGTGAGGCTCTCCATCCAGGCCGGCCATGGGGCGACGGCGAAGGCGGATCGCGCAGTCATCCACGCGCTGTTGGCGGGCAGGAACTCGAATGCAAGTCGGAGAAGGGGGAGCAAGAAGAGGATTGCCCCGGCCACCTGCCATGGCGTGACCGCGCTGCGGCGACGGCGTGACCTGTGCCGCGGCCCACGCAAGAGCTGCCCATGTTTCGCCGGCTGAGCCTTGTGGCGCGGCGCGGCATGCCTATGATTTGCCGCAAGCATGAAGGCTGCACCGGAAAGGAAGGTCAGAATGCCGGTAATACTGTGGCCGCTGAATACCATACTCAGTGCATCCTGGTCTTCGAAGTGGCCGCAAAGCAACGCCTGGCCATCCGAAACTTGTAAGACTGTTGCACGACTGTCATTGTTTTCGCCGATGGTTACTGCGATATTTACGCGTGACTCCAACTGTCGCTCTGACGAAGAGCGCAGCACGAGAGGGGTATCAGGTGTTTGAGTTCGCGACCCTTCTGACGATCGGTTTTCTCGGAGGATGCTTCGGGCGGGTCGTCTGGATTTTCCTGTCGTCCATTGTCGTATTGTTGATCACGCCCGTTTATCTGGTGCTTCAGCATGGCATCGATGGTGTATTCGCCGTGATCTTACTGAGCCTGCTCGCCGTGATGACGGTTCAGTTGGGGTCCGTGACCGGCTTGCTGGTGCTGCGGGCGCGTCGCAAGGCGCAGGAATCGTCCCGCGACATGGTCGATGGCGGCTCGCCTCCCCGTCAGAACGCTTTCTTTTCCATGTCCACTGCCGGGTCCGGACGCGAATCTCCCGACGAATAGAAGCCCTTGCTCGCTACGACCGAGACTTCGATGACATCGCCTGCATTGACGTCGGTGTCCTCGTTGGCGGTGACTTCCTGGCCCGTCTTCTGGCCGCGCCGGAAAATCAGGATTCTTACCGATCCCTGCAGTTCTTCGATTGTCCGATGCTCGCCATATTCGAAGACGAAAAGCAGTTTGTCCGACAGGTATCTGAGCTGGCTTGCAAGCTTCGCCAGTTGAACCTGTGTTTCCTGCGTGTCCGAAATCAACTGGAATTCGTGGTCCTGATGCTTCTTGCGCAGCTCGCTCTCCATGTTGAGCAGATCCTGCTGCAGCCGCGTCTGCTGCATTTCGAACTGGGCGAGGTCGAGGCGATAGTTGTTCTGGGCACGCTCCAGCGCCATCACGTTCGTATTGGTAATCAAACCTTTCTGGCGCAGGGTCCGCACAGCTTCCAACTCTTCGAGCTGGCTCTTCAACGTCTGCTGACGTTCGTCCTTGGCACCGGCCAGCGTCTCGGCTTCCTTCTTCAGGCGCGCAAGCGAGGCTTCAAGGTAAGATACGTCGTCCCGGAATGCGCCCAGCCGAGCCTTCAACTGCGCCCTTTCGGTTCCAATGATCTCGTCAATCAGGCCCTGGCCAAGTTCGGCCGGCGGATCAGTCGGGATAACAAAACTGTCGGCCAGTTTGCTCTCGGCGTTGAGCCGGGCAAGGCGAACCTTCAGCCGATATTCTTCGATCATCAAATTTGCCCGCTCGCTACGCAGGTCCGCGATCTGTAATGCCGGCACGGATTCTCCGGCTGTCGTTGGACGGAAGCCGCCGGCAAGCGCCAATGCGTGCCGGACGGTTATTCCTGGCTGGAACGGATAGGAGCCGGGGTGCGCGACGGCGCCGGAAATGAAGAACGGACGGTATTGTCCGATCTCGACTTTGACATAGGGGTCGAGGATCAATTTCCGTTGCTGGTAGGCATTGCGGATGTTCTGGGACAGGGCGGCTGTCGTCAGGCCACGGGCGCGAACGTCACCGAGAAGCGGAAGCGCGATCGAGCCGCGGTCGTCGACCGCGACCTCCAAAGGATAGGCCGCCTCGCCGAAGACCAGGACGCGCACGACATCGCCAGTGTCGAGCACATATCCCTCGGCACGGGCGAGATTGGCGGTCAGCAAGGCAGCCAGCACCGCGAGAATTCGCAAGAGCAGTCGGCCGCAATCGACCGCGCGCGTGGGGCCGTGAAAGTCTCCAGGGCGTCGGCGTGCGCCTGCGTACCGTGAAGAGCCATAGCTTTCGACATACGGTTTCATAGCCTTCTCCTTCGTCAACGTTGGGGACGTGACGATACTCAAGACACTTCAGAATGCATTGCTGTGCACAAGGACCCGCAAGGTCCTGAAAAGGATCTTCACATCCAGCCAGAGCGACCACGTATGGATGTATTCAATATCGGCGGCGACGCGGCTTTCGATGTCGCATTTCTTCTCCGTCGGACCTCGATAACCGCGGATTTGCGCAAGGCCCGTCAGGCCAGGCTTCATCGAATGACGATGCCAATAGTCCGGGACCACTTCCCAGTAAAGCGCACCTTCTGCCGATGCGCCCAGCGCGTGTGGCCGAGGACCGACGAGGCTCATTTGCCCCATGAAGACGTTCCAAAGTTGGGGCAGTTCATCGAGGCTGGTATGGCGCAGGAAATGCCCGAGCCGTGTTATCCGAGGGTCGTTGCGTTCGGTAAGGTGATTGCCGGCCGCGTCGGTCAGGTCGACGCGCATGGTCCTGAACTTGATGCAGTTGAAATATCTGTTGTTGGTGCCGATCCGTTTCTGCACAAAGAACGCCGGCCCGGGCGAATCCGCGCGAACGAGAACCGAGAGCACGGCGATCAGAGGCACGATTATGGGCGCTGCGAGCAGCACCAGCATCAGGTCGAAGCCGCGTTTGAGCGCGCGCTTGTGCAATGTCAGCGGTCCCGTCGAGACAACGAGCGTCGGCGTGGAATCGAGATAGCGGAGCGCCAACGGTTTCAGGCCAGCAAGGCCCGGTTCGAGCAGCTCGGTCTCGAAGCCGAGTTCGCCGAGCAGCTTTGCCCATTTCTGTTGTTCCTTGAAGGCTCTGAACGACAACACGATCCGGTCTGCGTCCGCTACCGCCAACGACAGATCATTGAGGAAGTTCGGATCCATCTCCACCGGACGCCAGTCGCGTGCTCTCACATTAATCGTCGTTGCGACGTTGCGCTGGCGATTTGAACGGACGCTGTCGTCGCCCAGCAGAATGACCTTCGTCTCCGTTTGATGCTCCCGGCGACGCAATCCCGCCGCTACGCTCCAATGGAAGACGGTCAGGCCGACGGCGGTGAGCCCAAGGAAGAAGGCCGTTTGTCGCGATGAGAAGCTGCCGATGACGCTGAAGGCGAGCGCGGCGAGGAGCGAGAAGCTCGCCGCGGTCGCCAGGGAGGCAAGGCAACTTCTGACAGACGCCAAGCGCGAACGCAGCGTCGGCAAGTGGTAGGCGCCCAGGTTCCAGGCGGCGACCAGGTAGGTGGGCAAGACGACATAGGCGAGCTTTGGCCCGTGCCCATGACCGGTCATGTGCAGGCTGACCAGGTTGGTCGTGACAGCTGCTGCAAGGATCACGCATAGGTCACCGAGCATAGCCAGAGAGCAGAACAGGCAGCGCAGCACAAATCGATTCTTGATCTGCTCAATCGGGAGCGGAATCGCCTTGTGCCAGGGACGTGAAGATTCGGCCGGTATTTGAGTCACGATATATCTCCCAGGAGAAACGGGACGGACCTATTGCCTTTGAAAGAGGAGGACGGGCGCCCCTGCCTTGGCAGCGGGAGCCTGGCCCTGATCGAAGTGTGGAAGTCTGCAGGCACTGCGATTGCTATTGCAGTTGCGACTGATAAGCCCGCGCGCCTGCAAGGTTGTTTTGTGGTAGCGCCCCGAGTACGGAATGGTAGACCGTCTCGACGCTGTCGCACATCGCATCGAGTCCCCAGGATGTGAGGTCGGTGCGTCTTGCGCCTTCGGCCAAATGGGCGCGAAGCGCCTTGTTTTCGAGGAGATCGGCAATGGCCGTCGCCGCAGCGTTCACGTCACCGGTGGGGGTGACGATGCCGTTGACGCCATGCCTGACGACTTCCTCCAGCCCGGGCAACTCCGACACGACACAGGGCCTGCCGCCGGCCAGGTACTGCATGACCACGCGCGGCAGTCCTTCTCGCATCGACGTCAGCACGCAGACATCGGCCAGGCTGATCAACTGTTCCGGCTCGGAATGATATCCGATCAGATGGATACTGCCGCCCACCGGGGAGCGGGCAATGGCGGCTTCGATATCCCGCCGTGCCGGTCCTTCGCCGGCGAGGATCAACCGCGCGTCCGGAACGCGCTCGATGACCTCGGGAAAAGCTTCGATGAGTTCGATATGGCGCTTCCTGGGTTCGAGTGCCGCCAGCATCAACACGACCGGTGGCTTGGGCTCGCCAGGCGCAATGCCGAGAAGCCGCGGCGCCTCGTTCGGCCAATCGGCGTGGGAAAAGCGCGTGAGGTCGAAACCCGAATGAACGACATAGTGCTGTGCGGGGCTGCCGATATGGTGGGAAACGCAGATATCGCGCATCGATTGGCTGACGTCGATGAAGGCGCGTGTGAACCGTGCGGTCAGTCGTTCGGCTGCAAGGAAAGTCAGTTTCTGAGCATTGCCGACGTGCACGAAAGGTAGAATGTGCACGCCGTGGATGATGCCCGGAACATTGGCCTGCTTGGCCGCCAACCGGCCGATGATGCCAGCCTTGCTTTGATGGGTGTGAACGATGTCGGGGCGCCATTCGAGGAGAAGGCGGCTGAGTTGCCGCAGGGCCGCGAAATCGTTGATGGGCGATATCGGATGGACAAGCGCGTCAAGGCCGACGACCCGCATGGTCTTGGCGACGGAAGCCTGCAGGCTGGCATCATATTCGTTGCCGTGAACCAACAGGACCTCATGGCCGTGCTTCACCTGCGCGTTGCAACAGGCCAGCGTATTTTCCTCCGAACCCGCGCGATGCAGGCGAGTCAACACATGAACGATCTTCATCTGCGTGTATCTCCGCGAGGCTGACGGCTGTTGGTAGTTCGTTGAGGGGCTTTGGTTGCGAAACGACGGCGTTTCGGGGCGCGCATTCCGTTTCGGCGACGGTTCAAGGTGACAGGCAGAGGGCCGCGCTGGAACGTGGCGCGTGTGACCTGCTGGGATATCGGGGGTAGGCGTCGCCTCTTACAGGGAAAGCCAGATTTGCTTGAAAAGAACCCGGGTGACGGTCTCGGTATTGCCGCTTGCGTCGATGGCCCTGATGTCTTTGTCGAGTGCTCGAAGCTCGCTCATCAACGACATCCGCGCCTCGAACCCTTCCTTGCTGATCTCTCCCGGCTTTCTGCTCTCAGAGACCGAGAAATCCGATACGAGGTGAAGGATAAGGTCTGGCTTGCATTCGCTCATCTTCTGATAAAGCCGCTCTTCGAAGCGGGCGAGCGCCGCGAGGCCGGGAACGGCAGGCAGGTCGGATTGGATCATCGGTCCGTCCAGGTAGCCCTTGCGAAGCGTCTGCGGCCACCGATCGCACACGACGATCAGGCCGCGTGTCGCCCACCGATGCGCACGCTTGACGACCCCATATCTCTCGATCGCAATCAGCACGGCCCATAAAGCCAGCCCGGCCGCGAGCACCTTGCCCATCGCCCTGCCGCGCGGTTCCTTGCGGTCACGCTGGATCACCGCCTTGAGTTGGTGCCTGCGTGGGGAAAGAAAATTTTGCAATCCCTTGCGGAACCACCACCCATCGCCTTCTCCAGTACCGACATAAACCTGCGCGCAACCGAGCTTCCAGGCGAAGATGCGTGTCAGCAGATCGGTCTGCGTGCTCTTGCCAAGGCCATCCGGCGCGACGAGCGCGACCACGAGCCCGCCTGTAGAGGCGCGCCTCTTTGCCGGAACGCTGCCTGGCCACAGTCGCCCCAGGATCCTCAACGAAAGATAGGAGGCCTTGCGGATGAAGTGGACCGTCGCATCCGTCAGACCGCTGCTGCGGGAGTACCCGCACCGGTGACGGATCGCGTGCCTGAGCCGCGCGAGATCAGCGCGATAGACCTCGATGCCGCCTTCGTTCGGCCGGATCCTGCAACTCATCGTGCCGCCGCCACTGGCGCATTCGATGACACGTTCATCCGCTTCGCCGGATCGAAAGGGCAGTTGCGCAAGGTGGTCCTCCCAGTCCCCAGGCAAGACCACCCATCGTGTCCACGGCCATCCCCAAAGACGAAAGGCGAAACGACCAAGCGTCAACCGAATTTCGTCCTCGAGAGAGGCGACCGGGATGGTTACTCCGTCGACCGACAGGTGCTCCCACTGCGCGATCGCCGTATAGTCGAACGCCAGATAACGCTTGCGGAACTCCCAGCCGACGCGGATGCCGACATGAAGATCGATGTGGAGATAGGCGCTGCGTGAAAAATCAGGAACGAACCAATCTTCGCGACCGTCGCACACATTGTCGTAGCAGGAGAGGCTGACGCTACGAAGGCCGTGGAGCCGAGCCATGATCTCGCAAAAGGCTGTGTAGTCCTGCTTATCGAGCAGCATGTCGATATCGTCACGGCCGGCGAGGGCTTGCGGCAGGCTTCCCGGATCCTGAACAATGCCGTAGTGGATATCGGCGGCATCCAGCGCCGCAAACAGTTCAGCCGCGATCGCCAACGGTGGAACTGGAGGTGAGGGAAGGCATCTGGTTGAGCCGCTCCGTAACGTCGCTGCCTGATCGTGACCGCTCGCCTGCGAAGTCGACGACTCCTTGGTCACGACGCTTTCTTGCCAGGTAGACATGGGGCGCGACTTCATGGGAGCTGCCAGTAGAGTTCACGGCCGCTCTTGTGCTCCGTGATTCTCTCCAAGAGGCTATGTTGGGACCCGCCCGTCCTCGCGGTCCATGGCAGACGGAGCTCTTCACAATCGACTGTCGGGAGCGTCATACGTGAAATCCAGTGATGTGCCGTTGCCAATCTTTCGACACAGCGCAGGCTCGGCCGATTCTTCGCAGGCTGCCGCAGCGAGGGTGAGTCGATCTGGCTCATCTTTCGCGCAAAAAACCTAGGATTAAAGCAACAAACTCAACAAAAGTACTAATTAAGCAGATGTTAATTTATCACCAGACACTTGTCTCTGTCTATATAAATTGGAACGGCCCTATTCATAATATCCATCAAGACTCGGACTGCTCCTGAGCGCCCGACGTAGTCAAGGACGCCGAGTTGATCTGCAAATGGGCCGCTCTCTACTTTGATTGTTTTTCCCGCTTGGAACATATCCTTGGGGTGCAGGAATCCCGCTTCGTCGGTGGCCATGATCAAGGCTTCGACGATTCCGTAAGGGACTGGTATCGGCTTGCGGTCGCTCATCACGAGCTTGCGCACGCCGACGGTCGAATTGATCGGCGACCATCTCTGCCGTTGAATATCCAGTGATACGAAAAGATAGCCATCAAAATAGGCACCGCACACAGTCTTTATGCTGCGCGCATGGCGAACGGTTCGGCGCCGTTTCGGCAGATAGGTCCGCAAGTTTTGTGAAGTCAGATGCTTTTCAGCCAGGGTCTCACAATGTTGATGTGTCTGCACCACGTACCAGCGTTCGGGCTGAGCATCGCGTGCATCGTCCAGTGGCACCGAACGTGAACCATCGTGTGAGTTGTCACTCAGCATCTTTTCACCTCCATCTTATTTTTTAATTGTTCGATTTTTATTCAGTATATTTCTGTTTGTTACTTTGTGCTTGTTTATTGTTATTAAATATTCGCGATGTATTAACTATCTTGTTAAAGGTGAACTGCTTCTTTTCCTCGAGAGTCGAGTGGATTTGCTCATCAATTCAGGTAGCGGCCGTCATATCCATTGCCGTCGAGAGACGCGTAGCGGCCATATTTGGGCAACTTCGGCCCATCGACCATCGTCAGGGCAATCCCGGCGATCTTGGATTTGTCGCCGAGGTATCGAATGCCCTCAGCCACCGCTTCGCGGGACGTGTCTCGCCACTTCACGACGAACACCACCTTGTCGGCATGTCCGGCAAGAATGGAGGCATCTGCCACCGGGCCGACCGGCGGCGCATCGATGATCACGGTGTCATAGGTTGCCCGGAACTCGTTGATGAGCGACCGCATCCGTGCCGAGGCAAGGAGAGCGGGAGGGTTCAGGGTCTTGGCGCCGGCCGGCAGAACGTGAATGCCCGAGCGCTCGTCCAGGTGGATTGCCTTGGCGGGATCGATCGGGAGCGTCAGAAGGTCGACCAGGCCGACATTCTCCGTCATGCCAAAGAAGGCGGTGGTGGCCGAAACCCTGAGATCGGCATCTATTATCAGCGCGCGCTCCCCGTCTGCGGCGGCAGAGCAAGCAAGGCTGAGTGCAAGCGTCGTCTTGCCTTCGCCCGGCATCGCCGAGGTGACGAGGGTGATTGATGGCGCATTATCCGTGTCGGGTATGTCGCCGAGACCCAGGCGCAATCTTCTAACGGCCTCGCTGTAGCGCGACAAGGGACGGTGCTCCAGGTACGCCACCGGCTGCACGCGCGATTTTGTCCGCGACCATTCCGTCATCCGCGGCAGGGAGGCGAGAACTGGAACGGCCAGTGCTTCTTCGACCTGGCGCCTTGCCATGAAGCCGGATGAAAACAGCTCGCGGACAAGCGCGCCGGCTCCGCCCAAGGCAGCACCGACCACCAGGCCCACGGCCGCAAAAAGCGGCCTGTTCGGGAAGCTTGGCGCGAGCGGGACGCCGGCGCGTGTAATGACGCGCACGCCGCTGCTCAGCAATGTCGATTTCTCCTCGGCGATCTTGGCGCGCGACAGGAATGTCTGGAACAGTTCCTTGTTCGCAGCTGCAATCCGCTCCAGATCGCGCAACTGTACGCCGACCTGATCCTCAACCGCCGACTGGCCGGATACCGACGCCAGCGCCCGAGACAGCGCAGCTTCGCGCGCTTCTGCAGCTTCCACCTCGTTTCTGAGGTTGCCGACGAGCCGCTGTATCTCGGCGGCGATCTGCTGCTCGATGTCGCGGTGCTCCGCCTGGACCGTCATCACCTCAGGATGCTGCTCGCCGTAACGTAGCCGCAGATCTGCTTCCTTGCGCGTCACGACGCCGGCCTGGGTGCGAAGCGCGCTGACGACATCGGATTGCAGCACGTCGGGCAGGGTCTGGGCATCGCCTCCGGAACTAACGACCTTCTCCGCCTGCTCGAACTTCGAGCGTTTTGTTGCCAGTTCAGCACGGGCGTTGATGAGGGCTATGTTCAACTCGGATAATTGCTGCCCGGTCAGGCTTCCGGACTGGGTCGCCAAAAGATTATGCTCGGTGCGGAATTTTTGGACGGCGTTTTCCGAGCGGCTCAGTTCTTCGCGCAGAATTCCGGCGCGTTCGCTCAACCAGGTGGAAGCCTTCTTGGCCCCTTCGTAACGGGATTCGATGCGGTCTTGGACGTAGACTTGGGCAAGCGCATTGGCGAGGCGCGCCGCCTGTTCGGGATCATGTGAGGTTACGTTGAGCTCGATGACATCGGCCAGTCCGACGCGCGAAACCTCGAGCGCGCTCTCGAGCCAGGTCAAGGCCCCGGCCTCAAGCGCAGGGTCTGACGCCAACCTTTCGCTTTCGACAACCTTCTGAAGCAGCGAGGCGGACGTCAGGATGGCGATCTCGCTTTCGATGAATGTGGAGTTGTCGCGCAGTTCAGGCCCAGCGTCCTGAGAGAGGATATAATCCTTCGGAGCGTCGAGCAGTATCCTGGAAATGGCTGTATAGGACGGAGTGACGACGAGCGAGATTCCAACGAAAGCTCCGAGCGTTAAGACCGCGGTGCACGATATGAATTTCCAACGCCGGCGAAGAAAATCGATAATCTCCCTTACGTCGAGCAGCGCCGGTTCCGGTGTCACGATCACGCGGTCGGTCGAGCTCTGCATTGTCAAATCCCTTCAAATATCCACAATGATTATGTTTCGCCGGTGCTGCACCAGCGGAGGGGCCTGCAGTAAACAAACGTTTGAGGAGCTAATGGTTAGTCGCACTCACGCGCAGCAGTCCCGGCATTCGCACACCGGTTCGCCGTACGCCCAAGTCATCCTGCTCCGCCGTCGACCGATCAAACTGCCGGCCACCGAAAAATATATCAGGTTCGCTGATATCAGTGCCATCAGCACTAGTGCGTAGTAAGCTGAAGCAAGGGATGAGGAGACGAGTACCTTTGGCCAATTGTATCGCCAAAAGGCGAATGGCGCGTACCACTATTGTGGTAGGGTCAACGGGGAGATACGCGAATGAGACTGCTGACGAATTGCGTCTCAAGATGGTAATCGTCGAGCCGGAGCAGACCGGGGCCGCCGAAAAGGCCGCCGAGTTGGCACCCTAGCCATTTTCGACGACACTTTGATGAACCGGAACACCGGCGCGTTCGGATGGAACGCCCGGTTGATCAGACGCTCAACTTGAACTGTCTCAGCGAGCCGTGGGTCGCCATGGATACACTCATCGAATTCGCTTCACAGAGCCTTGCGGACAAATCCGGGATCGTAGCCGTTTTGATGGCGACCTTTCCCGCCGTGCTTTTCCTGAGAGGCGGCCGCAACCTGCGATGCGGCGCCGTTGCGATATTTGTCGGCGCTGTCATATTGATCCTGTTTGGCGTTGAAGGTGTTGCCGGCGCGGTCATTGTCGTGATCGCCGATATTCTCGTGGTTTCGGCTGCGGTGCTCACCATGCGCAAGAGGCTGATTCAGGCCGAAGCGAAACTCGATGCGGCAAGGTTGGCCATCCGGGAATTGGAGATCACCGAAGGCCGGCGCCAAGTCTTCAGCGCAAAAACGTCGGCAGAGCACGCGACTTCCAGTGCTAGTCGATAGGGCTCGAGGTCAGCCATTCGACCGCTGCGCCAGAAGGCAAAGCCAACTGCATATTTCCTTTAATCCAAGCCGGCCGAAGGGCAAAACAGCAGCAATTCAGAATTGCTACGGCGACCTTCTCGCGTCTTGAAGGACGCGCGGCGCCGCAGCGCTTCGGCGGCTCATTGCTCAATGCCTTCATCGGGCGGCAGTTCGTGGGGCTTGATAATGCGTGTTTTCCCGGTGGGCGGAGCCGGTTCCACCATTTCACGGTCACCTGTCTTGGGTGGCAGAAGAACGCCGGCGCATCTCTCGAGCTTCTGCGTCCATTCCTCTGACTGCTCGTTCTCAGGCGTTGCGGGGCCCGTTTGGCAATCGGCGGATGGAGCTTTATCGCCGGTCTGGGGGAATGTCGGATGGGCAGTCAGTATAATGGCGAGCACAGTCAACAGGGCGGTTCTCGCCGAGATGGCGACTGATCTCACTCGACTGGAGATGCGAGCGTTGCTGATCTGGTTCGGGAACATCATGGAGACCAAACCGACAGCACCGTCGTTCGTTCCGAAGCAATCGATCTCCGCCACGGAGCCGGAAAACTTGGCTTCCCCTCCCACAGGGCGTATCCTGACTTCGTTGCCATTGGCGGCGAACATGCCCGGAAGAGCACTGTAAAGGACGACTAGGATAGAAGCGATGGCTTCGAGCAAGAAGACGGTTGATGAAAACGAGACCTTGCTGATCAACAATGCGGTACCCCGTGCGGTCGAGCCGAATGCGGCGCCGATCGATGATGTCCCGGATCGGTTGCTCATACTCGCCAACAGGCTGCAAAGGGCTCTCGATTCCCGGCGAGCCACAACGGCGAGCAACCGCGCGCAGCGCCGGAAGAACTGAGATGCGCAGAAGGATCGAGGACGGAATATGATGCCGGAACTGCAGCATTTGCGGGTGCTCGTGGCGGAGGATGAGTTCTACGTCGCCAATGACATCGCCCTATGGCTCGAACGGGCCGGCGCGACCATCATTGGCCCCACCCCAACGGTGCAAGAAACCTTGAAGCGCCTTTCGAAGGCTGATGATATTCAGGTTGCTGTCCTCGACATCAACCTGAATGGGGAGTTGGTTTTTCCCGTCGCGGACGAGCTCGCGCGCCGATCGGTGCCATTGATCTTTTTCAGCGGCTGCGACGATTTGAGTGTTCCGGAAAGGTTCAGTTCGGCCGCGCGCCTTAGCAAATGCACTGGTTCGTCAGACCTGGTGAGCGCCGTTTTCGAACAGTATCTGCTGAATATATCATCGCTTGCCCCGATCTATGGAGGCCTGCCCGATCAACCCGTTACGGATCTCATTCCCGGCCTGCGCCTCAGAGCCAGGGCGCTGCTGTCGAGCGTCAAGGCTGCGGACTTCCTCGTCGAGCGTACGCTCGAACGCGCGATTGCCTTGGCCGCCACGAGGCAGAGAACACAGCCGCTCGATGCATGGCTGCACGAGTTGATGATGATCATTCATGGCGAAAGCCCGTACGGGCCAAACTGAAGGCAGCTCTTCGCGGCTACATGGACGAGAGGCGAAGTTCGGCGTGCATGGGCGGTTCACGGACTTCGTCCGGGTTCGGCGTCCGCTTCTCATCCGGCAGATCCTCGGGTTCTGGTTCTTCGACCGGCCGTGGTGTCCGGTTCGGCCTCGGTGTTGGTGGCTGTTGCTCGCCGGGTCTACGTGGGGTCGGGCTCATTTCCTTTTCCTCATTTTCCAAGCAGAACCGGCGTTTACCCGCATAGTTCCGAGAAGTTTCGAGGATTGCAGCGTGCGGCGCGTTCGATCCGGTCGGAACCCTTGTAGCGGCGCTTGTGCGCCCCCCAATCCGATCCGGAACAAATCCACGATTTTAGAGTTTGCAAGGCGCAACACTAAACGAGGGTCAGTGTCATGGACGATAGGGAGGAACGCATTCGCCGGCGCGCATATGCGATATGGGAAAGTGAGGGACGGCCCGAAGGTGCCGACCAGCGCCATTGGGAACAAGCCAGCCGCGAACTGGCTGAACGTGAGCGCCTCCATCCCACGGACGACGCCGACGACGATACCGGAACCGTGGTTGCGCCGTCGACGGCTCCGCACGGAAAGGCCGGCCGCGGACCCGATGAATCCTGAACGGAAAGGAGAGCAGTCATGCGAATTTCCGAAATCATGACGAGGGACGTCCACGTTGCCAGCCCGGACGATACGATCTCAACGGTTGCGCGGGAAATGGCCGAAAACGATATCGGCTTTCTGCCGGTCGGCGATAATGATCGCCTGGTCGGCATGATTACGGACCGCGATATCGTCGTACGCTGTGTCGCCGACGGTCGCGACGACAAGACCCGTGTTGGCGACATCATGACCGCCGACGTCAAATACTGCTTCGACGACGAAGACGTGTCCGACGTGGCGCGCAACATGGGCGATGAGCAGGTACGCCGCTTGCCCGTCGTTGATCGTAACAAGCGGCTTGTCGGCATCGTTTCGCTGGCAGATGCGGCGCGTCGAGATCCCGGTTTGGCGGGCGTTGGCCTCAAAGGCGTGACCGCTCCGGGCGGCGCCCACAACCAAAGGCCGTAGCAATGGCTGACACCCGCGACCGGCGCTCGCTCTGGCGCTCTCCAGTCCTGCTATCGGCGCCCGAGGAGCGTGCCTGGGCGCGAGAAGTCGCCGTTCACGCCCACGCCGGCCAGCGTGACAAGGCAGGCGAACCCTACATACGGCATTGTCAGCGCGTTGCCGACGCCGTTCAGGGCGACAAGGCCAAGACGGTTGCCTTCCTCCATGATGTGCTTGAAAAATCGCCGGGATGGACGGCTGAAAGGCTGCTGGATTCCGGCTTTTCACCGGAGGTCGTTACCGCTGTCGAATCTCTGACGCGGCGACCGGGTGAAACGAAGGATGCGTTGACGATCCGCGCCGCCGCCAACCCGCTTAGCCTGGAGGTGAAGCGGGCGGATCTCGGCGACAATCTTGCCCAGCTCCAACGCCTCGGAAAAAACGGCGCCGAATACGGACGCCGGCTGCACCTGCTTGATGAAATCATCAGCCAGGACACGCTCGCAGAGCGGGACGAAACGGCTGAAGGCCTGAATTCAAATCTGACGAGCGGGACGCGGCTTGACCGCGTCGATGCTGCCCGCCGGGCGCTTCGCAGGCAGAATACCGATCGCGTCGCGAGCCGATCTTTCGTCGTTCTGTTCGGCTTGGCCCTCGTCGGCGCGCTCTACCTGATTTTCATGCAGTGATCGGGAAGGGCCGGCTCATTGAACCGGCACACCGCTCATGCGATAGGCGAGTTCATCGCGAGCTCGGCTCAATCTGCTCTTGATTGTTCCAACGGCACAGTCGCAGATTTCGGCTGCCTCTTTGTAGCTAAGGCCATAGCCGGCGACGAGCACAAGGACCTCCCGATGGACGGGGGCGAGCGTTTCCAGCGCCGAGCGCAATTCGCAGTTCAGCACACACCATTCTTGTGGTGGGGCCATTGGTATCGGCAATTCGGCGCAGTTGACGGCGCCGGGCGCTTCGCGCCGACGCAATTTGTACTGCGTGCGGAAGGCATTGTGCATGATGGTGAAGAGCCACGACTTCAGATTTGTGCCGGGTTCGAAGCCATCGATACCGCGCAATGCGCGAAAAAGGGTTTCTTGCAGGAGATCGTCCGCCTCGAAGTTGGAGGTGACGAAGGTGCGTGCAAACGCCCGTAACGCCGGAATGAGGTCAACGACCTGGGTCTCCAGCGGCTGCGTTTGGTCTTCCTTCTCAGGGGTGGAAGGCATGGGGATACTGCCTTTCGAGGTAGCTGAGTTGCTCTTTAGACAATGCGCGGTCGGCCTTTATGTTCCGAGCCGCGGCGCTCCCGGCAGCATGATGGAACCAACGCCGCTTCCTTTCTGTTGGAGATGCCGTTGGAAGAACTCCAGCCGAGCTTGTCGGCCAAGACGAGGCACAAAATGAAAAAGATCGAGCTGAAGCTTATGGCTCACCGAAAAATCCTGACCGCGCTCCTGGCGGTTGCTGCGCGCGATGACGCATGCTGGGAAAGGCTCATGGCCCATCTGCGCGACGATCTCGTCGTCCAGGATCACGAGGAGGACCCGGGGATCGTTCCAAGCCCGGACTTTGCCTATCAGAACGCCCTCAGCGAAGAACTGATGGACATCGTCAGCCGCGCTGAAGTCCGCGCCGCGGATGATGCGGAAACGAAATAGTGGCGCCGTCACCTCTTCTTGGAGGCGCGGACCGACATGTTGGCGGTTTGGATAGGGCGTCCCTTAGGCGCTCCGATGAACACGCAACGGACGCTAAGGGCCTTGGTTCTAAAGCATCTTTCCACTTCCGCTGGCTCGACACCAAAGCGGGATGCTCCTAGAGCAACAACATCGCGGCCGTCGCGGAGACCATCACTATGGCGGTCGTTCCACCGAGCACCAACATCCACCACGGCGCCTTGAGCTGGCCCATGATGCGGCGATTGGCGGCCATCATCGTCATGATGGCGATGAGGGGGCCTGCGAGTACTCCGTTGATGACCGCACTCCAATAGAGCAGCAGGAATGGATCTACCCCGACAAGAAAAACGGCAACGCTACCGAACGTCGCCAGAGCGATCGTGCCATAGAAAGCTTTTGCCCTCCGAGGTGCGCGATCCAGCCCTTCTGTCCATTGAAACAGTTCCGCAACGGCATAGGCGGCCGAACCCGCCAGAACCGGAACCGCCAACATGCCCGTTCCGATAATGCCAGCAGCAAAGAGTGCGAAGGCGACGTTGCCGGCGATCGGTTGCAGAGCCTCGGCCGCCTGCGCCGACGTTTCGATGTGTGTGGTGCCGTTGGCGTGAAGCGTTGTGGCGGTCGCGATCATGATCGAGAGGGCGACGAGGCCCGACAACGCCATGCCGACGACGGTGTCGATCTCTATGCGCACGAGCTCCGGCTCGGCGGCTTGCGGGTTGGCGCCCAATCTTGGATGATGCCGTCGTCCGAGCTCTTCGACTTCCTGGCCCGCCTGCCAGAAAAGCAGATAGGGGCTGATCGTCGTTCCCAGCACGGCGACGAGCGCCATCGCCTGTTCGCCGCCAAAGGTAAACGAGGGAATGAAAACGCCACGCGCCGCATCCATCCAGGGAACATCGACCACGAAGACGACCGCGACATAGGCAAAGAGCGAAAGCGTCAACCACTTTAAAAACATCGCATAACGCCTGTAGCGTACGAAAATCTCGAGCAGCACGCAGACGATGCCAAACAGCACGGCATAGACGAGCTGTGGCCCACCGACGAGCAGCCGCAGGGCCGCGCCCATCGCGGCGAGATCGGCGCCGATATTGATGACGTTTGCGATCAACAGCATCAATGTGGCCACGCGCGCCAAGGACGCGGGATAGTGCCGACGCAGGTTGCGCGCAAGACCTTGACCGGTGACGGCACCAATCCTGGCGCTCAAACCCTGCACCCCAACCATGAACGGATAACAGAACAGCACGGTCCAGCCGAGCGAGAAGCCGAATTGCGCGCCGACCTGGCTGTAGGTGGCGATCCCGCTTGGATCGTCATCGGCAGCACCGGATATCAGGCCGGCGCCGAGCTTGCGCAAAAAACTGTCGCCGTGCTGTTCGCGCGAAGTCGTTGATGAACGCCGCTCCTGCTTTCCGCTGTCGCCGTCTTCGCCCAATAAACCCGTCTGCCGGACCGGATCCATCATGATCGGCCTTCCGTTGCTGGTGTCGATTCAGCGTCGAACGGCCTTGCTAGGCGATTGTTCCCTCCGGCGCTCTCTGCGTCGCGAACTTCGCCGCGCAATGCATCTGCCCACCCCACAGAGCTACGCGGAGGGGCGGGCAGATGGGAGCGTGTCCGTAGCTATGCGGTGGTCTTCAGTTTCCCGCTGATGTATCGGAACTCCTGCGTCTTGCCGCCGTAGCCGTAGGCGGCGGCCGGAACCTCGTGCACGAGAATGTAGCTCTCTGAATGCAGATTGCCGAGCAGTTGTTCGAACCGGCCGTAAACCGCTTCCAGATAGACCGCCATTTCCGGCTTTGTGTTGGTGCCGTCGACGACCTTGATATCCAGCCAGAAGCTGTTCAGATCCTGCTCCGCCAGCGACCTGCCGCCGGCGAACCAATGGGCGGGATCGATATAGGTGATGGCGACTGCAGTGATTGTCGGGTCCTTGCGCAGGTGCGTAGCCGTCAATTCGCTGACTGCGGCGGCAATCCGCGAAGAGAGAGCCGCGTCGGCCTTGCCGCTGACCGTGATATTGATGATAGGCATCGAAGACTCCTTTTGTTGATTGTGATCCCTTGTTGTCTTCAATCTGTCATTTCATTTGGTGAGATAAAATCGAATTGTTTGATATTAACGATTCGATTATGTTGAAGTAATGCAAGCTTTCGATCCTGACCTGCTCCGAACGTTCCTCGCCTTCGCCGAAGGCGGCTCGCTCGCGCATGCGGCCGCCGCGGTCGGCCGCACCGCTTCCGCTATCACCGCTCAGATGCAGCGGCTGGAAAATATGGTGGGAGAGCCGCTTCTCGCTCCATCGGGAAGAAGACGTATGCTGACGCCCGCGGGAGAGGAACTGCTGGTTCACGCGCGGCGGATTCTCGAAGTTCACCGTGACGCCTGGCTCAGCTTCAAAGGCGCCAAGGCCGATGGCCGCCTGGCGCTCGGCTGCACCCAGGACTTTGCCGACAGCAATCTGCCTGATCTCCTGCGCCTCTTTGCCCGAACGCATCCGCGCGTCCGGCTTGATCTCAGGGTCGGACGGTCACGGGAGCTGACGGCGGCCTATGATCAAGGCGTGATCGACGTTCTGATCGTCATGCGCGAGGGCCCGCAGCCCGACGAGGTCGCTTTGTTGAGCGAGCCGATGCTGTGGCTGTCGGCATCGGGTGAGCCGGCTCCCGCCGGTGGCGAGCTGCCGATCGCGGTGCTGGACCCACCCTGCGGATTCCGGTCGGCGGCCACAGACGCACTTGATAAAGCGGGCCACAGCTATCGTATCGCGGCGACCAGCCCGAGCCTTTCCGGGTTGCGCGCTGCAGTTCGAAGTGGGATCGCGATCACCGCGCGGACCGCGCGATTTATAGGCGAGGGCATCGCCCTCGCACCCCAGGCTCTGTCATTGCCGACGCTGCCGAATGCTGAGTTCTCTCTGCGGCTCAAGCCAAAGGCGGACAAGGCGGCCTCCCGTCTCGCGACGCTTCTTGCCGAAGGTTTGCCGGGCGAAAGCGGGCCGTGAACCGAGCCGGAGGGGCGGCTACTACATCTGCACGGTCATGCCGCCGTCGACGGTCAAGGTAATGCCATTGACGAAGCTTGCAGCGGGCGATGCCAGAAACACGGCCGCAGGCGCGATCTCTTCCGGTCGGCCCCAACGCTTTAAGGGAATGCGGACATCGACGAAGGCCTGGAGTGCCGGATCGGCGGCAAGCGCCGCATTGGTCTCCGTTGCGAACCAGCCGGGCGCGATCGCATTGACTGTCAGCGTGTCGGAGCCGAGTTCGGCCGCGAGCGAGCGGGTGAGGGCATCAAGGCCGCCTTTTGCGGCCGTATAGGCGGGGTCTCCGGGGCGTGCAACGAAGGCGGCGATGGAGGTGACGAAAATCAGCCGCCCCGCGACGGAGCGGCGAAGATAAGGAAGCGCTGCCTTCGCCATTCCATAGGCAGCCGTCAGGTCGGCGTTGATCAGCGCAGCAAAGGAAGCGAGGTCCATGGCGTCCGTACCGCGCCGGTCACGCTCGCCGACCGCATGGATCAGAATGTCGAGCTGTCCCGTTCCCGCCAACGCCGCGTCGACAATTTGTGCGGCGTTCGTCGCCACGTCGCCTGGGGCGATATCGAGCGCTATGCCATCGTCGGCAAGTCGGCGGCGTGCCGCTTCAAGTGCCTCACGGTTACGACCATTGATTGCTACCGCCGCGCCCGCTCTGGCGAGAGCCTTTGCCATTTCGAGGCCGAGGCCGCGACCACCGCCTGTCACCAGGGCGGTCTTTCCGCTGAGGTCGAACATATCGGTCTCCGTATCAGTGGCCGCTTTCAGGTCGATCAATCTCGACAGACGAGCTTTAGCGCCTGCCGCGGCATCCGCCAAGAATACCCTCGCGTGCCTTCCGTCGCTCGCTGTCTCGGCGGCCGCCCGATGGCACAACCAATGGCACGACCAGTGGCGATGTCCGGGTTGACCGTCTCGTGGAGCCGGGCATCGCGCGGCTGGCGGATGCTGGCTCCTATTGTCCGGCTGGTTTTCCCCCACAGGCTGCCGGCATCAGTGCAGATTGAACGATGCCGACCGACCGGGCCTTGATCGATGCCGGGCCCCTTGACGGGGAAGCAGGGAGCACTCTCGGCCCGTATGTGGATGGTGGTTGGATAGGTCGAAGCTGAATGGCTCGAAGGCCAATGGGCCGGCCAATCGCTTGTCGGTGATCCCGAGTCCGATGCGATCGTAAAGCGGCAACGCACTGTTATACGCGCTGCCTGTTATAATTGAGGAATAAGCGACCGCGCCATTCGGGCGCGGTCGGCTTTCGTCCGGTCGGCCGTAAACCGACCCGCGGCGCGTCACTTCATCGTGTAGACGTCGATGCTGAAGTACTTGTCGTTGATCTTCTTGTAGGTGCCGTCAGCGCGAATCTCGTCGAGTGCCTTGTTGATCTTCTCGCGCAGATCGTTGTCTTCCTGGCGGACGGCAATGCCGACGCCTTCGCCGACGAACTTCTTGTCGGTGATCGGTTCGCCGATGAGCTCGCAGCAGCCCTTGCCATCATCGTTCTTCGTGACCCAATCGAGCAGCGGCAGCATGTCGCCGACCTGGAGATCGAGGCGTCCATTGACCATGTCGAGATTGGCCTCGTCCTGGGTCGGATAGAGCTTGATCTCGGCGTCGGGGTAGGTCGCGGTGATGTATTCGGCCTGGGTAGTGCCGGACTGCGCGCCGATCACCTTGCCCTTGAGCGCCTCGTTGGTGAACTCCGTGATGCCCGAGCCCTTTGGCGCGGCATGCGTCATCGCGGCAAGATAATAGGGATTGGTGAAGGCAACCTGCTTCTTGCGTTCCTCGGTGATGAACATCGAGGCGATGATCAGGTCGTATTTCTTGGCGAGCAGGCCGGGAATGATCCCGTCCCAATCCTGGGCCACCACTTCGCACTCGACCTTCATGCGCTCGCAGAGCGCAAGCCCGATATCCACATCGAAGCCGCTGATCTTGCCGGCGGGATCGATGAAGTTGAAGGGAGGATAGGCGCCTTCGGTACCGATCTTGATCTTCTCCGCCGCGTGAGCCGACGAGGCGGTTGCCGCCACGATGGCGAGTACGGCTGCTGCAATCTGCTTCTTCATTTACGTTCCCCTTGTTTGCATCATTCCTGATGCTTTCCAGGGAAGACTATGCTGCCGAGGTCTATAAGCGAAATAGATAGGCGCGATAACCGGTATTGTTTTGGTTGATTGCCATCTTCAGCATGGCGTCACTTGTAGCGACCGTGGCGCTGAAGAACCTCGATCTTGTAGCCGTCGGGATCGACCAGGAAGAAGAAGCGGGCAAGCAAGGTGCCATCACGGTTGAAGGCGACGATCTTGCCGGGGCTGAGGCCCGCATCGGTGGCGCGTTGATGCTCGGCATCGAGATCGGCGACCGAGAATGCAAGATGGCCATAGCCGTCGCCGAGTGCATAGGGCTCGGTTCGATCCTTGTTGACCGTCAGCTCGACTTCGAATTCGCTCTCCTCATTGCTGAGATAGACGAGAGTAAAGGTTTCGAAGTCCAGCCTTTCGGCGACCTCAAGCCCGAAGGCCAGGCGATAGAAATCGGTCGACTTCTTTTCGTCGAGAATGCGGATCATCGAATGGATCGCCTTGGCCATCAGTGTTTCCTTTGGCGTTGAATGCGAGCGGGATAACAGAAACACGCTCGGTGAAACCGGCTTGCGCAGGCGCTGCGATCAGGCCTTCGCCTGCCGCTTCTTCAATTGTTGCTCGCGGAAGAAGATGAAGAGGCCCGAGGCGACGATCAATGCCGCTCCGATGATCACCGTCGCACGAGGTGTGTCGCCGAAGAAGAACCAGCCGAAGACCACGGCCCAGAAAAGCAGCGTGTATTGCAAGGGCACGACCGTCGCAGCATCGGCAAGCTTGAGCGAGCGATTGACCAGCATATGCGCAAGCATTGCAACAATACCGAGCATGCCGAGTTGTAGCAGCGCCTCGCCGCCAACGGGCGCCCAGCCAGAAGGATTGGCTGCGACGCCGACGAGCGAGAAGATCAATGCGCCGACGATCTGCCAGAAGACGAGGGTAGTATCTGGTGTCGAACGCAGCGTGCGGCCAAGCATCAGCGCGAAGGCGAAGGCGGCGCTGCCTGCAAGGGCAATCAATGCCGGCAGGCCAAGGCTTTCCTTGGAAGGTTCGAGCGCGATCAAGACACCGGCAAAACCGATCAGGATCGCCGTCCACCGCCGCCAGCCGACCTTCTCGCCGAGCAGGAACGGCGAGGCCGCAGCGACATAGATCGGCGCAGCCAGCCAGTAGGTCATGGTGTCGGCAAGCGGCATATAGGCGACCGCGAAATAGAAAGCGGAGGCATCGATCGCAAAGAGCAGCGAGCGAAGCGCCTGCAGTCCCGGCCGCTCGATCTGGAACATCGAGCGCAACCCGCGCCTGAGAATGAAGGGCGAGAGGAACAAAAGGGCCGCAATGCTGCGGATCACCATCAATTGGCTGACGGAATAGGTCGCGACCAGCCATTTCCCCATAACGTCGTTCAGCGAGAACATCAGCATGCCGAGCAGCATAATGAGGACGCCGGTCCGGGCGGCATTCGGGGCGGTTACGGGGACGGTGATCACAGTCATGTTGGGGCCTTCAGCAAGTTGTGCACGCCATGACACATTCCGATCCGTCGATCCATTGCCGTTCGCATATGGAACGATAAGTTTTGCGAATGAATGGGTTTGGGTGTTCGGGCGCCCAACCAAGATACCCCTATGCCAACACGACGCTGACACTCCCCTCCTCGGCCACCAGCGCGATCGAGAAGGGTTCCGGCTTCAGTCTGGTGCGGCTGTTCGCGTACTCAACGCAACTTGCGCATGCTGCATAGAATGTTGCTGCGAGCGTTGGCGCTTCCGCGTACGAAAAGGTTTTGTCGATCTACCGGCGTAATGTTTGCAAACTGCTCACAACTAGCGCGATCGAGGAGGGGCTGCCGGCGATCGGGGAGGCACCAAGGATATGTTCCTCAAGCTTACAGGCCGCCCGCGTGCGCCAGCGTTTGCGGATTATAGACTCATGCTCCGTATATCCGTGCCAAGCACTCCGGGACACGGTCCGGCGTGGCCGGACTGACAGTCTGAGGGACCAGCGATCCCCTCAGCTTAATTCCCACCGGTCCAAGGCACGCTTTCTGGCCCTAACAAGGGTTTGGACATCGGCTGCGTAAAGTTCGAGGGTCCTCTCGTGCATGGCGAGAAGTACTCGCCGGTCTGCTTCCTCGGAGTTTCTCCGACGCTCGGGATCGTCTTGCCAGGATGCTTGATCCCTTGCGGCCTCGAGACGCACATCCGCCATAGCAAGGTTCTGTTCGATGACGGCGAGAAGAGACGGGTGAGTTTCGTGGATGGGGAAAAGGAAGTTGCTGGGGATGTACATCGGAGCGCTCCCGATTGGGGCGGAAGCGCACGTATCTCCCGGCTAGCAGCGCCCTGTTCAAATGCTGCTAATGAAGTCCAACGGGAATGTTGCGGATTTGTTCCCTGAGCGCCGCTTACTTGGCCAAGTTATCGATTGAGTGACATGGGCTGGGCCCGCAAATACAGCTGGACGGATGCTGTTCGCCAGCGTCATCCTGGCGAACGTGTCTATACCTTCTGGGAGTACTTTCGAAACGCCTTCGTAAGAGACGTCGGTCTTCGCGATCACTTCTTTCTCAGCCCGGACGTTCCCCGAAGGCTTTCAGGTGCAGGGGTCGACAAGCATGTGCGCGGCTGGGATCATACCACTGACCACGCGCCCACATGGATGGAGCTTTTCCTTCAACCATGAGACGGAGGAGCAGCAATGCCGAAACATGACTGGCGGGGCGACCTGCGTCTTGGTCTCGAGAGTCTGATCGACGCGGCCGTCAACCGCGGAGCGCAGCATAGGGATGTCTGCGCCGCCATACTCGAAGACTTAGAACGCTTGCGCCTCGCTTACGACAGAGATTCCGATCCCGCCGATGACGTCAGCGAGCGGTTTGTCGAAGAACCATCTAACAACTGGCCTGCAGCTGACTAAGCCTGAGCCAGCTCGTCGATACGAGCCGATTGGCCAGTCGATCGTCCTTAACGCTCGCAAGATCGTGGAGCGTCTTACGTGTCGTGCGGGTCTTTTTCGCCGAAAGAAACACCGTGAGACATGCAGCGCGGGCATTGTCCTTCTGGAAGCGTTCGGGTGCCTATTCTCGACGGGGTAGATCAAGGTCCTGGCCTCCCGGCTTACGCGGACGTACCGGCGCGCGGGCCGTAGTCGGCTGGCGGCGCGTCGGGTGCTAGCGGCGCCCGGCCGATCTGTTCTATTAAGCGAGGGGCGCCCGCGGTCGAAACCCAAGTCATCTGCGGGACGTGTCGAGTCGCGGCGCGCCAACGATTCGACGAGCTTCTTGACCGCGTTGCGTTGGGCATCAGATTCGATTTTGTCGAATTCACCTGTCAATTCCAAAGCTGCGAAGCTGACGTTGGGAACCGCTGCAATGTTGGTGCTTGCGTCCACGTCTGCGAAGAGCTGGGCAGCAAGCCAATCCCGCCAAACCGTTTGGTGATCGCCAGACAAAGCAAGAAGCGCCCCCTTGACGTTCCTCCGGACGTTGCTATTTAGAAAATCGCTCCCGCCCTTAAGACATCAGACGCGGGAGGAACACTGGTGCCGGGCCCCTCTGGCGAGAGTTTTTACGGCGCTCTCGTGATGTCGGTACCGCCAGCAAATTAGCCGGCGGATTAGCTCCAATGAAAACTGATCTCATGCCTCACGCATGTGCCCCTTCGGCTGTGCGCATTTCCGTTTTGAAACCGCATTTCTTCACCGATCCCGGCGTGGTTCGCGCAAAGGAGGCTCGTCGATGACACAGCCTCAATCGCACGCGAGCGCGCTCGGCTATTTCAAATGGGCCTTCATCGTCACGGCGGTGGGCCTTGTGCTCGGCGCCTGGCTGGGCTGGCAATCGACCGGAACCGTCGGTGGGATGGTCTCGGTCTTCTTCATCTGCACCGTGCTTGCGGTGCTGGAAATCTCGCTGTCCTTTGACAACGCGATCGTCAACGCCAACAAACTCAAGGACATGACGCCCGAGTGGCAGCATCGCTTCCTGACCTGGGGTATCATCATCGCCGTTTTCGGCATGCGCATCGTCTTCCCGCTGTTGATCGTCGTCATCGCGGCGAAGATCGGCCCGATCGAAGCGATCGTTCTCGCCGCAAGCAAGCCCGAGGAATATGCGCGCATCATGAACGACGCGCATCTGCCGATCGCCGCCTTCGGCGGCACCTTCCTGATGATGGTCGGTCTGACCTACTTCTTCGACCATGAGAAGGACGTGCACTGGATCAAATGGGTCGAGAGCAAGATGGCGCGGTTTGCGACCATCAAGGGCATCGAGATCGCTTTCGTTCTGGCACTCATCCTCGGCTTCTCGACGCTGCTCGATCCGGCGGAGGTCCACACCTTCGTCTATTCGGCGATCTACGGTCTGTTGACGTTCCTCGTGGTGGAGGTGGTCGGCGGCCTGCTCGACGCCTCGCAGGAAACCATGAGTGCGGCGGCAAAAGGCGGCTTCGGTGCCTTCCTCTACCTGGAAGTGCTTGATGCCAGCTTCTCGTTCGACGGCGTCATCGGCGCCTTCGCGCTGACGCAGAACCTCTTCGTCATCGCGATCGGTCTCGGTATCGGCGCCATGTATGTGCGCTCTATGACGATCATGCTGGTGGAGAAGGGTACGCTCAGCGAATACCGCTACCTGGAACACGGCGCATTCTACGCGATCCTGATCCTCTCGGTGGTCATGTACTTCCAGACCCTGATCCACATTCCGGAAGTGATCACCGGCCTTGGTGGGGCTGCCCTCATCGGCATCTCGCTCTGGTCGTCAATCCGCTACAACAGGCGCGAACGCGAAATGGAGCAGGCGGAAGCAAGCGATCCCGGCCAGCGACTGCGCGCCTGATAACATCTCAAAATGTGTCAACGGACCCGGCGGACACGTCCGCTGGTGCTGTTCGCCATATATCTTGGAACTTTCGTCACCGAAATTAAGCAGAATCCACCCAAGGTTTAAAGCCTTGGGTGGATTAGGTGCTGGCGCAGCATGTTCGGCTGCCATCCAGGTATCATAGTGTTGTTCGATATTGATCAGCACACGCTGTCGCTTTTCGCCTCGCTGGCAGCTCGCAGCGCGTTTTTCACTGCGAGGCAGGCTTCACCCTTGAGAGCTGAAAGGATCGTGTCCCACCGGATGGCTCAACCGCATGAAGGGTTCCTTAGGCTTGTCGCAGGAATCCAGGCTCCGTGCTCATCCCACATCTCTTCGGTTTCGCGATTGTGGTCGCTATGTGTAGATGTTGAAGGATAGCGGGTCAGCCAACGGTTTCTCCTCGAGCATTTTCGGCGGTGCGCCCCGCCGTCCGATGCTCATTGACCCCTGGTGATCCGGACGTTCGAAACCGTGCACGACGGCTCCAAAGCCTTTCGCTCCGACTGTTGGATATGCCACAGCCCCCCCGGCCGCATAGGTCAAGGAGTTCGATGCCTTCCGGCGGCACCACCGGCAGCAGGGGTTTCGACGCCCCAAAACAGTGCGTGCTGCTCCGACCCGAATCTATGACATCCTGTTGAATTTGTCCTGAAATCACTTCGTCCGCCCGCGCTTATACCGCCCAACTTCCTGCCTTGACTACCGGGACCGACGGTCGCGAGTGGCATGGAAATGGCGGTGGCGGAATGGAAGATCCTCACCTGCGGTTTGCAAGCCAGCCGGAAACGGCGAAGGCTGCGGACGCATTAGGAGGGAGAGGGGGAAGGGGGCGTTCGCGGCGGGTTGCGGTTGTTGGAGAGAGGCTCCGGCCAGCCCGCTACGGAGAAACGATATGGCACAGGCCATCCAGAAAATCACGCTCAATGCCGGGCGTGACATTCCCTTCAACAAGCTCGTTCTCAGCCAGCAAAACGTGCGCAAGACCAAGGCGGGCGTATCGATCGAGGAGCTGGCCGAAGACATTGCCCATCGCGGACTGCTGAGCAGCCTCAACGTCCGCGCCGAAGTTGATGCCGACGGCAAAGAGACCGGCATCTACCGTATTCCGGCGGGCGGCCGTCGCTACCGTGCGCTGGAACTACTGGTCAACCAGAAGAAGCTGTCCAGCACTGCTGGGATTCCCTGCATCGTCAGCAAAAGCGAAACGCTGGAAGGCGAGGATTCGCTTGCCGAAAACGTCAAGCGCCTCGAACTCCATCCGCTGGACGAGTTTCGCGGCATGATGGCGCTGCGCGAGCAGGGACTCGACGAGGAAGAGATCGCCGCCCGTTTCCACATCTCGGTTGCGACGGTGAAGCAGCGCCTACGGCTGGCCTCCGTCTCGCCGCGCCTGCTCGAATTCTATGCCAATGACGAGATGAAGCTCGGCCAGGTCATGGCCTTTTCGATCACCAATGACCACGTCCGGCAGGAGCAGGTCTGGGACACGATCTCGCGGTCCCATAATCAGGATGCCTATTATATCCGCCGGCTGCTGACCGAAACCGCGGTCCGGGCATCCGATCGACGCGTCGTCTATGTTGGTGTCGACGCCTATGAGCGCGCCGGCGGTGTCGTGATGCGCGACCTGTTCGATGAGGACAATGGCGGATGGCTGCAGGACCCGGCACTGCTTGAGCAGCTCGTGCTGGAAAAACTGAGCGCCGACGCCGAAGCACTGAAGACCGAAGAGGGTTGGAAATGGGTCGATGCCGCCTTCGACTTTCCTTATGGCCACACCGCGGGCCTCCGCCGCTTCTACGGTGAACGGCGCGGGTACACCGACGAGGAGCTCGTGCGCCATGACGCTCTGAAGGCTGAATATGACAAGCTCGATGCCGAATATGCCGCGGCGGAAGACTATTGCGAGGAAACTGAAGCCCGGCTCGACGAGCTCGGCAACGCGCTGGATGCGCTGAACGATCGGCCCTACGTCTTCGACAGGCAAGACGTCGCCCGCGGCGGCGCGTTCATCTCGCTGGCAGCCAATGGCGAGCTGAAGATCGAACGCGGCTTCGTCCGGCCCGAAGACGAACCGGTCGTCGAGACGGATGGTGGCGATGCCGACGGTCGCGACACTGATGGTGAAGGCGGTGACGATGCCGCTACGACCTCTGCGACCCGCGGGGTCCCGATCAATGGCAAGCCTATCGGTATCGAGGAACCGGAGGAAGATGACGGGAAAATTCGCTCGCTCTCCGACCGCGTCATCGAGGATCTGACGGCCGCCCGCACTATCGCGCTCCGCAATGCGCTGGCCAATGATCCGGCGATGGCCTTTATCGCCGCCCTGCACGTCTTCGTCCTGAAAACCTTCTACAGATACGGAGCGGACTCGTGCCTGGAGATCACGGTGCAGCACACCACCTTCAGCCAGACACAGGGGCTCGGCGATACGGTCTGGGCGAAGCAGATCGCTGAGCGGCAGCACGCCTGGGGCCATGATCTTCCCGGCAATGCCGACGAGGTCTGGGACTATCTGATCGCCCTCGACGAGGCGAGCCGCATGGCGCTGTTTGCCCATTGCGTCTCGCTGTCGCTGAACGCCACGAGCCAGGCCTGGAACCGACGCTCGCGGGAAATCGCTCATGCAAAGCAGCTTGCCCAGTCGATCGGGTTCAGCATGGTCGAGGCAGGCTGGGCTCCGACGGTAGACAACTATCTCGGCCGCGTCACGAAGGCACATATCCTGCAAGCCGTTCGGGAGGCGAAAGGCGAACAGTCGGCGCAGCTCATTGATCATCTTAAGAAGCCCGACATGGCGCGTGAGGCTGCCCGGCTGCTGGAAGGCAGCGGATGGCTCCCTGAAGTGTTGCGGCTCCCGGTCGACGAGTCCCCCGCGGAGGCCACTGCTGCGCCCGCGGCAAATGCGGACGAGATCATCGATGACAATGCCGTGGAAAGTGCGCGCGTCGAACTGCCGGCCTTGCTGACGGAAGGCGCCGATGCCGAAGAGGCATCCGTCGATTTCGCGGAGGACGACGGCGCGCATCTCGAAGCGGTGGAATAATCGCTCCCAGCTCCATCGGTCTATCGCAGGCCCGGCCATCGTGCCGGGCCTGCCTGATTCTGAGCGTTGGAAACAAGGCATGTCTTGCCGGAAAACGGGCGGCTGCTCGGGGTGGAGGAAGAGAGGGGCCGGGGAGGATTGAAGCCGGGCAATGGAGAGAGGGTTGTCCGGCCTGAACACGGTCACTTCTCTGGAGATAAAATCGATGTCGACATCCCTGATTGGGCCCCAAGGCGCCACCATCGTCCCCGAAGAGCGTCGCCAGGAATTCCTTCCCACTTTGTTCGGTCGCTCGCTCCTGATCGTCGCCGAGAACGCGGTCTATAGCTTGATGGAGCGGCTGAGCCCTCTCGACTATGGCGGCGGCTTCTGGGATTTCTACGAACATGAGGGCAAGCCGCTGTTCCTGGCTCCGCAAGCTAAATCACGGTTTCGGATCACCGGCGAGATCACCGGATTTCAGGGTGAGGTGTCCGCCGAGGCCGCCGGCATCATCGCCACGCTGTTCGCTTTCTCCCACCTCTCGTTCCAGCATCAGTCCGAACGTCTCACTGAAGGCTACGGCCGTCTCTACGCCTATTCGGCCGACCATCCAGAAGCTGCCGAGATCTTCCAGGCGATCGATTGAGATCCAATACGCGCCACCCGCTGGTGGCGCCTTGAGCGTCCCGCTTGCCTGCCCGCGTCGGACGGAGGCTTCGGCGGCGTGCCATCTTCCTCCCCACCAGCCCGATTGTCGCGCAAGCGATCAGTCGGGCTTCTTCGTTTCAGGAGATTTGAGCATGAACACCATGATTTCCAGCCCGCGGCCGGTCTCGACCGGCTTCAAGGTCGATATTTCCCGCGGTGAACGCATCGGCCGCGTCTCGTCCGAATGGTTCTCGCGCCCCGACGATGAGCGCTACCTGTCGCTCACCGATCTTCACCGCGCGATGAGCGCCAGAACCGATGCCGCGCGTGTTCGAACGGTCGAAAGCGCGGAAATCCGTGTGGAGGCCGCCCGTGACAATGCGGAGCGCCTTGCCTTGCTCGTTCCCGGCGGGCGTGAGCCGATTGCACCGACGCATTGGAGTTATGGCCAGCTTTGCAGCCTGGTCGGTGCGCCTGCGAGCTATATGCGGCAACTGCCGGCACCTCTGGCCGCGATCAATCTGCAGCACGGGCTGCTGAACCACAATGCCGAACTGGTCAAAACACCGGAGATGGATGACGGCCGCGTCGAGCTCAGGGCAGTGACTGGACCCGAATATGGGCGCATTTGGGATAAAGATCTGGTTGCCGCCGTGATGAGCATCGCCGGCAACGGAACTGGCGATACGATCTGGAAGGTGCCGGGCGTGCTCGACTGGTCAACCATGACCCACAATCCGTTCGTCGATATCACCAAGGACACCACGACGCTTTATGCCAGCGACCGCGATGTGTTTCTCTTCCTCGTCGACGACACGCACCCGATCGAGGCTGGCCACTTGGCGAACGGCGAGCCGGATCTCTACTTCCGCGGGTTCTATGCCTGGAACTCCGAGGTCGGGTCGAAGACACTCGGGATCGCGTCGTTCTATCTCAGAGCGGTTTGTGCCAATCGCCATCTGTGGGGCACCGAAAATTTCGAGGAAATTACCATCCGGCACTCGAAGTTCGCGGCGCAACGTTTTGCCTATGAAGCCGCCCCAGCGTTGACGAACTTCGCTAATTCCTCGCCCGCGCCCTTCATCGCCGGCATTCGCGCCGCACGCGCACGGGTCGTTGCGCGAAATGACGAGGATCGCTCGGATTTCCTGCGCAAGCGCGGCTTCTCCAAGGCCGAAACCGGCAAGATCATCGAGACGGTGCTTTGCGAAGAAGGGAGGCCACCCGAAAGCATTTTCGATTTTGTTCAGGGCATCACGGCGCTTGCCCGCCGGAAAGCCCATCAGGACACGCGGCTCGAACTGGAAGGCAAGGCCCGAAAGCTGCTTGAACGCGCGGCCTGACTACGGTCTTCGCACGGAATCTCTCCTTTGTTCCGACGAAAGCCCGGCCATCGCGCCGGGTTTTCGCGTTCACGGAAAGGCAATCCCATGTTCAAGACCGAAGCACTCTCTTCCATGCAGAGCGGCCGCCTGAACGCTGCCCTGGACAGGCAATACCGATTTGAAGGCGTTGTTAAATCGCTCCGCTCCCTTATTGAGGAACTGGCGGCGGCAGGTCCGCTGGAGCTGACCGAAGGGGACGGAATGATCGACTATTCCCGGACGCACTTCAATCGGCTCGCCTCCTATAAGGCCCAGGACGCCTATATCGCGCGTCTCAAGGCGAAGCGATATTTCTACATCAACGGATGGGCGGTTCCGAAGCTGGTCTATGACGCGATCAGACGTTGATCTCGGCGTTTTGCTCGGCCGCAGCATCGGAATTTTGCACAGGAATCGGTGCACGGTGCTCGCCGGATTTCTCTTCGGCGCCGACCTGATCGCCAGCAGCTTTCAGGTCGATTTTTCCCCAGATCGAATGCTCTCTCCGGGACAGGCGACGCCGATTTTTGATCTCGACGACGAACGGTTTCTTTTCAGGCTTCATGATGGTCCGGTTGGAAAAGGCAGATAATGGCGCAGGTGCTCTTATTCTCCGCACCCTGTCAACGCGCCCGCAACTCCATGTTCCCGTATCAAGGAAGTCGCGGCATCTCGCCCTCGGCCACCCTCCAGACCCAAGGTGCGATCTCCGGCCTCGCGTCGATCATATCGGTGAGTGCCTGCTCGTATTCATCTCCGGCGCTCGCCGGCACGATGAACATCGCGACGGGGGCGGGCTTCTGTTCCGGCAATGTCACCGACACGATCGGCGCATCGCGCGGCAGGTTGAAACGCAGGCCCTTGACGCTCTTTCGCTTGAGGTGGCTCAGTTTCTCTAAGAGCCGTAGCTCGTGGATGTCCTCGAATGGCAGCCAATGTTCGTTGACCACCATCAGGGCGATCTCTTCCACCGACGCGATGCCGGCGGTCGAGATGCCGAAGGTGGCGATGACAATCAGATGCAGTGCCTCGCTCGAGCGCCAGAGTTCCAATTCGGTCTCATAGCGCGCTGCGAGCCGCCGCCACGCGCCATCCTCGACCATCAGCGGGAAGGGCAGGTGTCGTACGACAATCTTGTGCCCCTCGCGCGCCGGGGGAAACTCCTTCACCTCGGCCACGATCATCATGAGTTTTCGCGGTCCCGAACCTGTCGCCTGTATGCTCTTGAGCGCCGCGGCGCGGCGGGCAGCGATCGCGTCCTTGTCGTCGGCATGAAACACCTCGGGAACAAAGAGCATTTCGCTCAACGGCCCGCCCCTTGCGGTCATCTGCGAGGCGGCATTGATGAGACTTGTGCGCACCCGGCCCCAGCCGCGCCGGCCCGCCCATGTTGAGCGCCATTCCGTCAGTTCGCCGGCCTCCCAGAGATAGTGCAGCATTGCCCTGAGCGACAGTTTCCTGGGCTCGCTGCGGATGCCCGGCTCCGCTGCGTCCGTCGGTGCGTCCCGCGCCGATCGGGGCCCGCGTTTTGTCAGGGAAAAATCCAGCTTCAGGTCGGCCTTGCCGCTGGCATCAATCTGGATCGCATTGCCGATCAGGGGACCGAGACCGGAAAGCTCGTAGGGCGGCTCATAGGAGGGGCACGCAGGATCGTGGTCTCGCCCCGAAAGCGGCATGCGCTTGATGAGATACTGATCCTCCAGGCGCGCGATATACATCGCAACTGGGGGCTCCTTGCACATGCACATCGGGCGAAGCCTCTGCTCATAGGCATGCGGAAGCAGCGCCCGAAACTCCGGCGAGCATTCGTCCAGCGTCTGATCGCCGATCGTGAAGTTTCGCACTTTGGTTCTCCCCTTGCTTCGGCCGAAGGTACACGGGCAGCGTCCATTTTACTATCAAAAAACAGATAGTAAAATCCAATGGCGTGCAGATTTGCGCCCTTCGGGCCTGGTCGCGGAGATGGCCGACGGCGCGCGCCGCGGGAACGCAGCTCGGCTGGAACCACTGGGCGGGGGTGATCTGTGCCGTCGACGTCTTCCGCGTTCCGCGTTCGGCGTAGCGAGGCCGATCAGGATCGGTCCCTCGCCCGCGCCGCAGAACGCAGGCATCTGGGCACTCCAGCCCGTCAGCCGACGTTCGGCAGGCTCAATGAGTTAGCATTTCGTCGACGATCTGATTGCCGTTCAGACGTGACGGATAGTAGGTCGGCCAGTTGGTGACTTCCTTCAGCAGGGCGGCGCGGTCATTGCCCCAATAGAGGTGGTAATGGCCCGCCTTCTCCGGCGCGATGATGTGGTCGCTGAACTGGATAAACTGCGGCGCGGCATCATCACCACCGGTCTTCTTGAAGACGTAGCGGACACCCCGATTGCCCTTCTTGTAGGTGAGGATTTCATGGCCATCCGTTTCATAGTTTCCGCCGACAGACTGTTTTCCGCGGAAGAACGTGACGTTGCTGCCCTCGATGACGATCCGATCGACATCGGTCTTATATCCAGTGTCGTAATAGGCGCGATATTCCTCGGCGCTCTTGTCGCCGTGTTTTGCCTTGTCCGCCATGACCGGGTCCAACGTCCCATCGACCAGATAGGGATAGACGGACTGCCAATCGCCTTCCCAATCCGAAAGCGCGCGCGGCTTTACCTGATCGTCCTTGAAATACCCTTCGTACACGGACCCTTTGGCATTATGGGAATGGGTATGGGCGTGATCATGCCCGGATGATTTTTGGGCGCCCGATTTTCCCTCGGAGAGAGCCTGGCCCGCGAAAAGAAGCGCTGAGGAAACACTGAGTGCGTAGCCGAGTTTTTTGATCATCTTCTGCATTCTTTGGAGCCTTTTCGGTTATCCGGTTCGGGTCGTGTCTGGTGATTGGTATGTAATAACATTACGAAACGCCGATTATCCTGCTTTCGGTGGCGACGCAAGAGCCATTCGGCTGCGCGATGCCGTGATCCATTGCGGTCGAACGCGCCGCCGGGGGGGAGGAGGGCCGCATTGGGGGCGCCAAAGCGAGCGAGGGAGAAAAGCTCGTCCGGTCCGGAGTCTCTGGGATCGTCATCGGAGTTGAAGTCCGAACGACCAGGTGGCGCCGGACGGCAAGGAGTTCCTCCGCTTCACGATCGTCTCTGCGCCGACCGGCCGAAGCTCAGGTTCTTCATTTCGGCATCCGAGGAAGGAGCGCCGATCCTCTCTCGCCTCATCGATCGGCATCCCATCGTCGATGTCACTGCACGGGAGTGATCGCCATGCTGTCCGCTTCTCAATTGGCCGATCGTCTCGCGCGCAACGCCGAGGCGGTCTGCCGTTACTACCTCTCTGCCGGCCATCAGGCCGGAAACTACTGGATCGTCGGCGATGTCGCCAACAGCAAGGGCAAGTCGCTCTATGTCCATCTCTCCGGCCCGCGCGCTGGGCGGTGGACAGATGCAGCAACCTGTCAATATGGCGATCTCCTCGACCTCGTTCGAGAAACCTGCGGGTTGGTAGACTTCCGTGATGTCGCAGAGGAGGCGCTCCGTTTCCTAAGCCTTCCCCATCCGGCGTCGTCCCGCAGGGGCGACGCCCACACCGAGCCGCCGGTCGATAGACCGGCAGGCGAACGAGCAAAACGCCTATTCCGCATGACGCAGCCGCTCGCCGGCACGCTTGCCGACCGATATCTGTGTCAGCGCGCCATCCCGCGGGCCTCCGTGCATCCGGCCCTGCGGTTCCATCCGTCCTGCTACTACCGGGACCTCGTCACCGGCAGCACGTTGAGCTATCCGGCCTTGATCGCCGCGGTGACCGATCCCTCCGGCGCGATCACCGGCGTCCATCGCACTTATCTCGAGTCCTCTGGGCTCGATCCGGGCGGCGTCGGCAAGGCGAAGGTCGAAGATCCCCGCCGCGCTCTTGGCAATCTGCTCGGCAACGCCGTGCGCTTCCGTTTCCCGGTCCATGGCCCCGTTCCGGTGATAGTCGCCGGCGAGGGGCTCGAGAGCATTCTGTCCCTCTCGCATGTGATGCCGGGCATGCCGATGGTCTCGGCGCTGACGGCAAATCACCTCGCCGCCTTCCGCTTGCCCGATGGATGCCTGCGCCTTTACATCGCTGCCGACGCCGATGCCGCAGGTCGACACGCCATCGAGGGACTGAGCCGCCGCGCGCAGGCGCTGGGGGTCCTGCCGCTTGTGCTCGCCCCGGAACTCGGCGACTTCAACGAGGACCTTCGCCGGCTCGGACCCGACCGGCTCACTGTGCATCTGAGAGCGCAGCTCGCGCCGGAAGACGTTCAGGCCTTGCCGCCCACCTGATGCGGCTGGACGGGAGGCGGGAGCGGGTGTGGCGCGGCAGGAAAGGCCGATCCCTGCCGGTCGCCGTTCGGGTAGGCGCGCCCTCGGGCCTGCCGAGAGGCGACCCTTACCATACGGCTGTCGGGCCTTCAGCGGGTCAGTCGGATTTCTTCCCCGCGCGGGCACTTGCCTGCCGCATCGGCTGTTCCGAAAACCGGTTCCCACTTTTCGGGCCGATGCGGAAGCCGGCGCTCCTCGCGGGCCAAGAAACCCGTCTTCCGTCGCCCGGCGCTTCGCTGGGCCGCGGCGTGAGGCCACGCCGCGGTTCCGGCCCATCTGCCGCATGGAAGAGATCGCCGTCAGGCCGCGAGAGGCGCGGCCGCAACCGACGGAGATCATCATGAACCTAACCTTGTCCCTCGACGACACCTTCGAGCCCCACCACGTCTCTTCCCCGACCGACCGATTCATCTACGAGATGCAGATCTACGGCCATCGCCCCTTCCAGGACGAACCGGACCCGCGCCCACTGCCCGAGGAGCCGGTCGTTCAGTCGGCGCTGACCGCGGTCTTCGATGCCCTATTCGAGATGCTCGGCGACACGCGGCTGGAGCCCGATCTCGAAGATCTGCTCTGGTCGACGGTCAACCTCTTCCACCGCGCCGGCGAGCGCATCCAGCGCGAACTCCAGCGCAATGAGGACGCCCAGCGCGCCGGACAGAGCGAGCAGGATGGCTCGGAGGTGAAAAGCGTCGAGCTTGAGCGTCTGATCGCCGAGGGCATCACGCTCCTCGAGCGCCGCAACGCCTTCGAGTTCATGCGCGACTATGCAGCCGATCTCTTCGAAGCCCAGACCGGATCCGCCTGGCGGCCGCGCACCGGCTCCAAGGTCAGCCATGCCAACATGACCTCGGCGATGATCGACAGCCGCGACTTTCTTTCCGCCCGCCGCCGCGCCGAGACCGAAGTGATGATCCCGGCCGGCACGAAGATCGCCTTCGGCGGCGGCATCGACTACAACGATCACGAACGGATCTGGGCGAAACTCGATCAGGCTCTCGCCAAATATCCCGACATGGTGCTGCTGCATGGCGGTTCGCCGAAGGGAGCCGAACGTATCGCGGCCTGCTGGGCCGAGGCGCGCAAGGTGACGCAGATCGTCTTCAAGCCGAACTGGACGAAGCACGCCAAGGCGGCACCTTTCCGGCGTAACGACGACATGCTCTCGGTCATGCCTGCCGGCGTCGTCATCTTTCCCGGCTCCGGCATCACCGGCAATCTCGCCGATAAGGCTCGCCGAGTCGGCATCCCGGTCTGGCAGGCTGCAGGAGATGGCGCGTAAGCGCCGTTTTCTTCGCACGGGAAGAGCCGGATGGTTACGAGATCGCGTCCCAGGTTGCGGCGCAACCACAGCTCGTTCATGCCGTGGGAGGATGCAGCCTTGTGTCGAGGGCAAACGCTTCCTGGAATTTCAGGGCATAGGCGCCGGTGGCGCCGCCGGCGAGAAAAATCAGATTCCAGCTATGCGGCGAGACCGCGCTCGGGATCGCGACGAAACGGTAGCGGCGAAGCAGATCGTCCCCGAAGGCTTGCTGGCCGGCGCCGGGAATCCCGGGGCGCAGCCAGTTGGGGTTTGGCAAGCTCGCTGGATCGACGATATGGACGTCGCCGGGATCGGCAATGATTGCTGCCGTCATCATGTGCGCCACTGTGTCGAGCGCCCGAAACCCCTTGTGAACCGCAACCTCAAGGATTGCGGTTGCTGGATCGAGCGAGCAATAGACGGCACGCGCCCCCTTGTTGTTCCAGCGGCCTCCAACCCGATAGGCTCCTTCGCCGCTATCCCAGGTTGGCGCATGGACGGCCTGATCAAGCCGCCATGCAATCAACTCGGTCCCGCCGAGCGCGATCGGCAAAAGGCTCATGCATAGACGCCATATTCGAGGCGGTCGAGGTGATCTTCTACCAACTCGACTCCGGCGGGCGTTCCGAGAAGATCAATCGGGCGGCGCTGATCGAGGCCGACGGCTGGACGCTCCAGCCATTGCTCGGCTTCCGCCTGCGATCCGAAGATATCCGTTGCTTTTGCGAGGATCTCGGCGAACTTCCAGGCACGGCCACTCTGTTCCTGGCTGAGGGGCTTGGAAGGCGTGTCCTTGCGACGCTGCCAGGTGCGCAGGCTCATACCGACCGCCTTTTCAAGAGACTCGTTCTTGCCGATGACGACGAGGCTACCGATAAGATGTTCGAGCGCCAACGCGGGCAAGCCGTTTAAAAGCAGTTCATGCGCGTCGAGCGCATTGGTCAGGTGGCGCGCCAGAACGCGCGATCCGCCGAGCAACGCTTCAATTTTTTGCAGTTCGCCACCGCTTGCTGAAGAAGGTACTTTTGCAGCGATGGCCATGATCTTTCTCCTATGTCATCTGTCGTTCAGTATGTGCCATGTGTCGCGAGCCATTTCAAGATTCGAATGGTGCAGCCGGCGACTTCGCCGGACCGGGCACAACGTCGCTCAAATCCCATGTCTCGCAGGCTGCAGCAGATGGCGCAAAGCGCCGTTTTCTTGCAAATCTGGATGGATATTATGGAGAACGGCAAGGAGTATGATCTTGCGTCAGTTCACGACAGGCGATCTTAACAAGCAGGTGGGCGATGTCACCGACGCTGCGAGCCGCGAACCCGTGGTTCTCACCAAGCACCGGAAACCCCGCTTCGTGCTGATGAGCTATGAGTATTACGAGCGGATGCGCACCGGCGGCGATCCGCGCAGCGCCCACCGCGCTTCGGATATGCCGGAGGAACATAAGGAACTCTTTGCCGCGGAGATCGGCCGGATGGCGCGCGGCGAGGGGTATGATGATGAGTCGTGAGTTCCTGCCGGGCCAGGTGATTGCCTATCCCTATATCTCTGGGCGTGGCAACACGAGTGCGGAAAACCGAGGGCCGCAAGACCCGACGCGACCTGCGTCGTGGACGCTATCCGTGGCGTGAATGACGGCTTGACGCATCTGGGCTCTATGGCATTCCGTTCGTGACTTGCTCGGATCCTGTTGTCTCGTGATCTCCGAGGGGCTTGGTTCCGCTGACCAAGCCGGCTCCGATCGCTCAGATGGCGTGCTTGCCAGTGGCGATGTGCCTGGCGAACACCGACGGCTCAGATGGCCGGGCGCGGACGGACGAGTGGGGGAAAGATCACTCATCTGATGCCCACGCGAACAGCTTCACCCGTCGTTGCCGCACGGTCTGCAGGCGGCACGCCGTCGCCGCGGTTGACCTCTCGGATCGACAAAGGGATGATATTGGCAGGGGATGTGCTCATCCGTCTGCTGTAGTTGAGATCGGGCGAGAGTACGCATTGACTGGCTTGGAGGCAAAACGTTCAAGGGATGCGTGGCCGATATCCCGTGGCGTCGGACCGGACAGCCATGATGGTTTGTCGCGTCCTTCAGTTGCCCCGAACCATTCCCGTTTTATGTCGCTCGTATAGACGACCGCCTGCTTTTGCGGCCAACCCCCAAGGGGTAAGACTCGCCCGAAATTCTTGCAAAATTCGATTTCGGTTCTTTTGTCCTGGCGGAAAATAGAATTTTGCAAGAATTTCGGCCGAGCTGACCGCAGCAGGTCGGCCGTCTCTTCGTGCGCCATCGGGAATGGTCCCGAGCAACCGAAGGAGACAGAACCATGGCCACCACGATCGCAACCCTGACGCAGAAGACCGACGGCATCCTCGAAGGCGTCTTCGCCACTATCCGGGTCAACGCCCCGATCGCCATCGTCCCGAACGCAAGCAAGTCGAGCGAAGAAGCCCCCGACTACCGCGTCATCCACCGCAAGACCGGCTTTGAGATTGGCGCAGCCTGGAACCGCATCGCCCGCCAGACCGGAGAGGAATACCTCTCGGTGAAGCTGGAGGCCCCCGAGATCGGCGTGATCTTCGGCAACCTCGCACCGGCACCCGGCGGCGATCCGAGCAAGAAGGTGATCCTCTGGAACAATCCGAACTGACGAGCCAAGCGAGCGGCCCCGAGCAATCGGGGCCGCCTTTGCCGCTTCTCGGTTTGATTGTTTCGCGCAGCATTGGGAGCAAAAACGGGCATCGAGCCCGCATTTGCTCCTCCTGCCGTGCCACACGGGACGGAAGCCTGTCTGCTCAGATACCCAAGTCTGCCATGAGGGCTCGCGCCGCCTCAAGGACTTCGCGGCCCCTCCAATTTTCAGCCGCTGCCCCGAAGGGGCACCGTCAGAAAATCGGTTCCTCCGCTCGCCGGCTCCGCCGGTCGCTGACGCGATCCTTGACCCGGCCCGATCCTCACGACCCCCGGGCGTCATCTTTCACACTATCCAAGGAGATGGAGACGATGACGATTACCCTTGAAATCCACGTCGAACAGCTGCGCCGGGAACTCAAGAATGCCGATCCGGCCGAACGCCGCCAGATCGAAGCGGAGCTGGAAATGGCTGAGGCCGAACTGGCGGCGGCGATCGCCGAACAGGAGGGCACCATCGACGCCGCGCCGCCCTTCTGAGGGCGGCGTTTGCCGTGTCGTCAAGCCTGGCCGGCCGGATCGACCGGCAGGCCAGGCTTGGAGCCTCGCTTCGCACGATGATCACAGTCGTGGATCAGGGAGATCGCCTTGAAAACGCCGTCGAAGCCTATGCCGACGAGGATGAGGCAGGTCGGTCATGAACTACGAACTGATCCAGACCGCAAGCGTCATACGCTACCCTTACCTATGGGCGCGAGAAGCTGGGCGTGGAGAGACAGAAACGACGCAAGGAGCGGCCGGTCGCCGTCGGCGTGAGAATGCCGCGGCCGGAGGGCGATTTGGTCCTCTTCTTTCCCATCACCACCAAGCAGCCGGAGGCGTCGCGGTTTGCCGTGGAAGTGCCGGCGATCGAAAAATGCCGCGCCGGCCTTGATGCCGATCGCAGGCTTTGGATCATTTTTGATGAGTTTAATACCGACATTATCGGAAATTCATTCTATCTTGAGCCCGAGCCGCCAACTGGCCGCTTCAGCAAGGCCTTCTTCCTTCCGCTGCTGCGCGAATTCATCAGTCGCCGCAAGTCAGCCATGGAGGTCAGCCGATTCCGCTGACCTTCCGTTTGCGAAAGCCTCATTGCCGTGCAGCTGCGGTCGTCACTGCACCGGTTTGACGAAGCGGTTCGCCTTGGTCTTTGCATCCATCTCCTTCCGCCGGAAGTAGATCGCGCGCCCGCAGCGGATCGGACTATGCCCCTGAACGATGATGATCTGTTCGTCCTTTCTCATCGACTGGGTGATTTCGTGCGGCATGATCAGTGGCCGGCGCTGGAAGTTGACGCTCTCCGATTTGCGCGATGCGCTGTTCTTCGTGTCCCAGCCAATGCTGCGGGAGCTTGCCTTCACCTCGACCGTCATCTCGCCGCATTGGGCCGAGACATTGCGCGCTGTGTCGAGCGCCTTGATCGCGGCATAGCTTGCGAGGGCGCAGCCATCGATCCACGATGCCGCGCCGTCCTTCCCGAAATGCCGTTCCAGTTGCCCGACGGACTGGTACATCAGCATCATGCTGATGCCGTACTTACGGCCGCGGTCGCGCGCCTCCTCCAGCACGCGCATGTAGCCGAGCAGATCCACCTCATCGAGCATGAACAGCGCCCGGCGCTTGAAGCTACCATCGGCCTGGATCATGGCATTGATCAGCGAGCCAATGATAACCCGGCCAATGCCCGGATAGGAGCGCAGGATCGATGCCGGAATGTTCAGGAAGATGTCCTTCTTGCCCGAGATGATGTCGTTCGATCTGAAGGCATTGCCGCAGACGAGCGCGGCGTAGCTGTCGAGCGACAGCCACTGCGCATCCTTCGACGCCGTCGAGTAGACGCCCGAAAAAGTCTGCTCCGTCATGTTGGTGAAGACGCCGAGCGTCTCGCGGATGAAGGCGGACGCGGAATGCTCCTGAATGTCACGCAGCATCGCCAGAACAGAGGGCTCCGGCTCGGATACGATCTGCCGGAGGCTGCGCAAGGTTCGCCGTCCCTCGTATTCGGGAGAGAGCATGACATGCGCCAGCAGGCCGGTCAGGAGATTGTGCGCCTGGTTCTGGAAGTAGGATCCCGTCTGACTTTCGAACCGCACGCTCTCGGATAGAAGCATATGGGCAATGCCCACGATGTCCTCTTCCTTTTGCTTGGATGTCTGGATGCCGTCGAGCACGTTGAAGCCCATGATCGGGTTCGTTGGATCGAGCACCATCACCTCGCGGCCGAGGACGCGGGTGCGGTGCTCGACCACCATCGGCGCGACCTCGGTGGAAGGATCGAGGCAGATCAGCGGCCCGGTATAACGCAACGCCGTCGGCACAACGTTGCTTGTGGTCTTGTATCCACCCGAGCCGGCGAAGAATAGCATGTGGGTGGAGTCGAAATCTTGGCTGTAGGTCAGCAACGGCGCCTTGCCGCCTTGCCCCCATGTGGCCGGATCGTTCGGATCGAAGGGCAGCTCATGGACGACGTCCTTGTCGACCCGGTAGCGCTCGCCGACGACGATTTCGCCATCCGGCGGAAACAACTTTCCCGCCGCCGCCATCGGCAGCCAGTCCGCATCCCCGAAGGTCCCGCGCTTGGCGCGTTTGACCTGCTCGGGCACGACGGTGGAGATGCGCGCGGCCACCGCCACCGCTATGAAGCCGGCGATCGCGCTGATGACGGCGACCATGTCGAGATAGGACAGTGCCCGGTCCCATGATAGCGCGCCGCTTTCCACTGAGGGCAACAGCCGGCGGTATTCACGCAGCGTGTAGAACCCGGCGACCGTCAGAAAACAGGCGAGGCTCGCCATGACTACCGGCCTTCGCCGGTGCAATGGCAGCGCCCAGACGCTCAATAGTCCTGCCAGCGGTCCGAACAAGAGCGCCGGTAAGGGCGAGGCCCGCAGGAACCAATATTCAGCTTTCCCGGACAGGCCGCCGGCGAACGCCGGCCAGCGCCAGCCAACGACGTAGACGGCAAAGGCGGTGACGGCGATCGGTACCAGAATGAGCAACAGGCTCGGATGCGGTTTTGCCTTCAATGCCATTCCGCCGTCTCCCAGGTTCGCGTCTCAGTTGCAGCCGACGAAGGCCCCTTGAACGCCTCTTCGCCCATGTCGCGCAAGCGCCGATGTTCTGGTGAGTCCGGAGCAACTCTAGCCAGTTCGAGGAGACCGCCGAGCAGAAACGCCCGATCGGCCTTGGAGAGACCGGCACGAACGACGATGCCGCCGAGCAGGAATTTCTCGCGCGCTTCGCGCTTGCGATCAGCAGTCATGAGAAACCTCCGCCGCCGTTCCAGTCCCGTCATCTGCTGGTCGACGCGGCGTAGTAGTTGGGCCAGCAGTCCCCGTCCTCTCGCCTTTGCGAAATCGCGCGGCGATCTCTTCGAAGATTCGATCGACCTCCTCGTCGGCGATCTCCATTTCCGCCAGCCCGGATTTCGTGGCGGCGCGCGCAAAGCGCTCGGCGGACTTTGCGATCATTGAGCGTCTACGCTCGCGCAGCTTCTCGATCTGGGCGTCGATGTCGCTGATCGATGATTTGGCGGCCATTCCAGCGTCCTTCCCTTGTTGGAGCAAATCTCTGCGACGCCAATTATACTATCTGTTTTATGATAGTAAAATAAGTTAAGTTGCATTACCCCGAGAACGTCGCAGCCGGAATTCCGGCCGATGGCCGTCTTCCGGAGAAGCGGCATCTGCCCTGCGGTCCGATCGGTTTGAGGGCGCAATATACGTCGCTGGCGCGACGTGCTTGAGAGGTTCGGAGACAGCCGTGGCGATCATGTTCGTCAGAGCACAGGTGATCAGCAGGGGAGCAGGACGCAGCATCGTCTCGGCCGCTGCCTACCGCCATCGCGCCCGGATGATGGACGAACAGGCTAGGACATCCTTCAGCTATCGCGGCGGATCGCGTGAACTGGTGCATGAGGAGCTGGCGCTGCCGGACCAGATCCCCGCCTGGCTAAAGTTCGCGATCGACGGACAACCCGTCGCCAAGGCGAGCGAGGCGCTCTGGAATGCCCTCGACGCCTTCGAGACGCGGGTGGACGCACAGCTTGCCCGCGAGCTCATCATCGCGCTGCCGGAAGAGCTGACGCGGGCGGAGAATATCGCCCTGGTTCGCGAATTCGTCCGGGACAATTTCACGTCGAAGGGCTTGGTCGCTGACTGGGTCTATCACGACAAGGACGGCAATCCGCATATCCACCTGATGACGACGCTGAGACCCCTGACGGAGGAGGGGTTTGGGCCGAAGAAGGTGCCAGTCCTGGGCGATGATGGAGAGCCATTGCGTGTCGTCACACCGAACAGGCCGAACGGCAAAATTGTCTATAAGGTCTGGGCCGGCGACAAGGAAACCATGAAGGCGTGGAAGATCGCGTGGGCGGAAACGGTCAACCACCACCTGGCGCTGGCCGGCCATGAGATACGTCTCGACGGCCGCTCCTATGCTGAGCAAGGCCTCGATGGGATCGCGCAGAAACACCTCGGCCCGGAGAAGGCGGCGCTCGCGCGCAAGGGTGTGGAGATGTATTTCGCGCCCGCCGATCTGGCGCGGCGGCAGGCGATGGCCGACCGGCTGCTTGCGGATCCTGCGCTTCTTCTCACGCAGCTCGGCAACGAACGTTCCACCTTTGACGAGCGCGATATCGCCAGGGCGCTGCACCGCTATGTCGATGATCCAGTGGACTTCGCCAATATCCGCATGCGGCTCATGGCTTCGGATGAGCTGGTGCTGCTGAAGGCGCAGCAGATCGACACCCAAACGGGCAAGGTGACAGAGCCGGCGGTGTTCACAACGCGGGGGATCCTGCGCATCGAATATGACATGGCGCAGTCAGCCGAGGTTCTGTCGATGCGAAAGGGTTTCGGCGTCTCCGGTGCCAAGGCCGCCGCCGCCGTCCGAAGCGTCGAAACGGCCGATCCGGAAAAATCCTTCAGGCTCGATGCGGAACAGGTCGATGCGGTACGTCATGTCACGCGCGATAATGCCATCGCGGCGGTCGTGGGGCTTGCCGGCGCCGGTAAGTCGACACTGCTTTCGGCGGCCCGCGTCGCATGGGAAAGCGACGGCCGACGGGTAATCGGCGCGGCCCTTGCCGGCAAGGCCGCGGAAGGGCTGGAGGATAGTTCCGGGATCCGGTCGCGCACGCTGGCCTCCTGGGAGCTTGCCTGGGCCGGCGGGCGCGAAAGACTGCAACGCGGCGATGTGCTCGTCATCGACGAGGCCGGCATGGTGTCATCGCAGCAGATGGCGCGTATCCTCAAAGCCGTGGAGGACTCCGGCGCAAAAGCCGTGCTGGTCGGCGACGCTATGCAACTGCAGCCGATCCAGGCGGGTGCGGCGTTCCGAGCAATTACCGAACGGATCGGCTTTGCGGAACTTGCCGGCGTGCGGCGGCAGCGTGATGTCTGGGCGCGCGATGCATCCCGTCTCTTCGCGCGCGGCAAGGTCGAAGAGGGGCTCGATGCTTATGCGCAGAAGGGCCGCATTGTCGAGACCGAAACCCAGGCCGAGATCATCGATCGCATCGTTGCCGATTGGGCCGGTTCCCGCCGTGACCTGCTTCAGAAATCTGCCGTAGGCGAGCATCCTGGGCGTCTTCGCGGCGACGAACTGCTTGTGCTTGCTCACACCAACGATGACGTCAGAAAGCTGAACGAGGCCCTGCGCAAGGTCATGATCGACGAGGGCGCGCTGACAGGTGCGCGCCAATTCCGGACGGCACGTGGGGTTCGTGAGTTTGCTGCGGGCGACCGGGTCATCTTCCTCGAAAACGCCCGCTTCCTTGAACCACGGGCAAAGCGGCTTGGTCCCCAATATGTAAAGAACGGCATGCTTGGCACGGTCGTTTCATCCGGCGACAAACGCGCAGATGCGCTGTTGACGGTGCATCTCGACAATGGCCGGGACGTCGTGATCAGCGAGGATAGCTACAGCAATGTCGATCACGGCTATGCCGCGACCATCCACAAATCTCAAGGCTCGACGATCGACCGGACCTTCGTGCTCACCACCGGAATGATGGACCAGCATCTGACCTACGTGGCGATGACAAGGCATCGTAGCCGCGCCGATCTCTACGTAGCGCGCGAGAACTTTGAACCGAAGCCGCAGTGGGGAAGTAGCGCACGTGTCGACCATGCAGTCGGCGTCACCGGTGAATTGGTGGATACTGGGTTGGCGAAGTTCCGGCCGCAAGATGAAGATGCCAAGGAAAGCCCCTACGCCGATGTCAGGACAGACGACGGAACCGTTCATCGACTTTGGGGCGTGAGCCTTCCGAAGGCACTTGAGGAGGGTGGAATCGCGGCAGGCGATACTGTGATGCTCCGCAAGGATGGCGTCGAAACGGTCACGGTGAGGGTGCCCATTACTGATGAAAAGACCGGCAAGAAGCGCCTCGAGGAACGTCAGGTCGAGCGTAACGTCTGGACTGGAACCCAAGTCGAAACTGCCGATGCGCGCAAAGTTAGGATCGAGCAGGAAAGCCATCGGCCGCATGTGTTCAAACAGCTTGTTGAGCGCCTTGGGCGATCCGGCGCCAAGACGACGACGCTCGATTTCGAAAGCGAGGAAGGCTATCGGGAGCATGTCCTTGATTTTGCCCATCGGCGTGGCATCGACACGCTCGCCCGGGCCGCTGCGGAATTCGAGGAGGGCGCGGCGCGACGGTTGACGTGGCTTGCGGAGAAGCGGTCGCGGTTGGCGGAGCTTTGGGAGCGGGCGAGCATTGCGCTCGATTTTGCGATCGAACGGGAATGGAGCGTCTCGTACAGCGAGGAGCGCAGGGTATCCTTGGTTTCCGGCATCCCGTTGGGCGGAAACTATTTGATCCCACCCGCCACCGAATTCCCCCGTAGCGTTGAAGAGGATGCGCGTCTCGCGCAAGTCGCCTCGCAACCGTGGAAGGAGCGGGAGGAAATACTCCGGCCGTTGTTGCAAAAGATCTATCACGACCCGGATGGCGCGCTGTCGGCGCTCAACGCTCTGGCGTCAGGCGCAGGCGTCGAACCGCGCAAGATTGCCGAAGATCTTGGCCTTGCGCCCGAACGCCTTGGCCGATTGCGTGGCTCTGACCTCATGGTCGATGGTCGCGCTGCCCGCGCCGAGCGCAACGCTGCCATGGCCACCTTATCGGAGCTGCTGCCGTTGGCGCGCGCGCATGCAACCGAGTTCCGCAGGCAGGCGGAGCGCTTCGCCAGCCGAGAGCAGCAGCGGCGCACTCATATGTCATTGTCCATTCCCGCGCTTTCGAAACAGGCGATGGCGCGTCTCGTCGAGGTCGAGGCGGTCCGGGAGCGCGGCGGGGTCGATGCCTACAAGACGGCCTTCGCCTATGTCGTAGAGGACCGCTTGCTGGTCCAGGAGATCAAGGCCGTCAACGAGGCGCTGACCGCGCGCTTCGGCTGGAGTGCCTTCACCGCAAAGGCCGATCCGACCGCCGAGCGAAATGTTGCCGAGCGCATGCCGGAAAATCTCGCCCCTGACCACCGCGAAAAGCTGGTGCGCCTGTTCGAGGTGATCAGGCGTTTCAGCGACGAGCAGCATCTCGCAGAAAAGCAGGATCGCTCGAAAATCGTAGCCGGCGCAAGCATCGAGTTCGGAAAGGAGGCAATGCGCGTGTTGCCCTTGCTTCCCGCCGTCACGGAGTTCAAGACACCCGTCGCCGATGAAGCGCGGGAAAGGGCGCTTGCCGTTCCCCATTACAATCATCATCGCGCCGCCCTCATGGATGCGGCGACACGCATCTGGCGCGATCCGGCCGGCGCGGTCGCCAAGATCGAGGAGCTTGTCGCAAAGGGTTTTGCCGGCGAGCGGATTGCCGCAGCCGTCAGCAACGATCCGGCCGCCTATGGCGCGTTACGTGGCTCCGGTCGCATCATGGACAAGTTGCTTGCTGCCGGACGGGAGCGCAAGGCCGCGCTTCAGGCCGTGTCGGAAGCAGCAAGCTGTGTCCGTTCTCTCGGAGCGTCTTTTGCCGCCGCGTTGGAGGCCGAGACCCAGGTTATCGTCGGAGAGCGGCGGCGTATGGCGGTCGCCATTCCCGGTCTATCGCAGAAGGCCGAGGATACGCTGCGGCAGTTGACAGCAAGAATGAAGAAGAGGAGTGGGGGGCTCGACGTTGCTGCGGGTTTGATCGATCCGCGCGTCGCCCAAGAATTCATCGCCGTTAGCCGGGCGCTCGACGAGCGCTTCGGTCGCGACGCCGTCCTGCGCGGGGAGGAGGACGTGATCAACCGTGTGTCGCCGGCGCAGCGCCGCGCCTTCGAGGGGATGCGAGATCGGCTGCAGGTCTTGCAGCAGACTGTGCGACTGCAACGCAGCCAGGAGACCGTTTCGGAGCGTCAGCGGCGCGTCGCCGAATTCGTCCGCGGTATTACCGGAGAGCATTGAAGAAAGCACAAGGAGAAGGGCAAGGCTGACTAGTAAGCCCTTCTCACCAATTGCCGTGTTCGCGTTACATCAGCATGAGGCACTAACGCCATGATTTTGGAGCATTTCCCGATTTCGACGATGCCGCGGAAACGTCTGATGATGGCGAGGATATCGTCTGCCGTCGGGGGGCCGAAAATGGGGCTATGCGGAAAAGGGCGCTTTGCGAGAACTGCGAACCTGTGCGGGAAAAACAGCTGAACAACCACGCTGAGCGACTGAAGGGTACCCACGAAGGTCCAGGGCGGCCACTGCTTCCGAGGCATCCTTACATCGCGCCGAAAGGCACGCTGCCGGCCGGGTGCCATTCAACGTGCTCACCTGAAAACGTCGCGACGCCGCACAGGCTTCCCAGCAGAAGTGTCCGGATACCATAGAAGGTGATGGTGTCCTGCGCGTCGATCCGGAAATGCAGGCCCTCATCTGTCGGCCTCAGGATAGCGCGTGCGTCACCGAAGTCGAGCAATCGATCGACGCCCGTGGCGGCGATCGAGCGGCAATAGTCGCCATAACGGGCGCAGACCTTTTGGGTAACCTTTACTGCATGTTGGACCGGCACGAACGCCTCGGCGGTATGCTTGTACATCGAAACTCCTTGCTGCCAATCCGCGCCATTGGTGCTTCCCTTTTCCCCTTGGTGGCTCCGCCGCCTTAGTCCTGCACATTCGTGGCACAGCATCCATTCCGGTGTTTGCGATACAGTTCGCTCGGCATCGAACAACTCATACGTGCGATATTCATGCACGCTTTGGTCGAGCGCTCGACTACTAATTCTATTAGTCGCCTGAGCGCGGAAACTCGTGTCCAGTGGCCTGAAGCAGGATTTCTTCGGAGAATGGAGATGGAGATACTAGCTGTGCCGGCCGCAGCGCGCGGAGAATTTGCTGACTTGATCGACTCGATGCATCGGCTGCGTGCGCGAGTGTTTGGCGACAGACTGAACTGGGATGTAGACATAAGGGACGATCGTGAGACCGATGCTTACGATCAATTCAATCCGACCTATATCCTGGCTGTTTCTACCACAGGTGCAGTGGCGGGCTGCGCGAGGCTCCTCCCGGCTACCGGGCCGACGATGCTTGCGAATACATTTCCGCAGCTCCTCTCATCGCGACGGCTCGACGCCCATGCAGGCATGGTCGAAAGCTCGCGCTTCTGCGTCGACACGGCGCTCGACGAGGGCAGGACGGGGAGAGTTCTCCACAGGACGACGCTTGAGATGTTCGCCGGCATCATCGAGTGGTCGATGGCGAACGGCTATTACGAGATCGTCACGGCAACGGACCTGCGTTTCGAGCGCATTTTGAAACGCGCCGGCTGGCCGATGCAACGCCTTGGTCGGCCGTGTCCCATTGGCAGCACGATGGCCGTAGCTGGAATGCTTCCTGCCGACACCGCGAGCCTTAACCGGATTCGCGCTGCTGCCTGTCGCCAGGAACACACGTGCACCACAACTCCGCTGCTTGAGGCGGCACGGCGTGGAACGGGCTCTTCAGCCGATTGCGCGCAATCGGTCACACCGCCCACAGAGAACGATCCAGGTCCTCACGAGGGATCAGATCACAACTGACGCTGCGCGAGAGAGGAGAGGTCTTTGAATTCCGCGCGACCGCAGATCCTGATCGGTTCGACCGATGCGGATTACTATCTGCTACTCGTCCATATCCTGGAATCCGAGGGATATCAGGTCATTCTTGGTTCCGGGGTCGAGGAGATCGTCCATTTTGCAGGCGAGTACGATGTCGGAGCCATCCTTCTTGACTGTCGATCGGGAGAAGATTGGGCTCCCGCGGCCTGTGTAAAGCTAAAGCAGGAGCCGCGGACATTCGGGATTACGACGGTCGGGTTGATTGGACCTGGCGCGGAAAGTCGGTTTATCGATCTGCTGAAGGCCGGGATTGACGAGAATTTCGTAAGACCGATCACTCCCTCCAAGCTGCTCAGCTTCCTTCGCGACCGTATCCTCCTGCCGCCCGCGTCGGGTTCAATGGCGGGCGACGGTCATATCCTCGCCTATGCAGGAATTGAACTGAATACCAACAGGCACAGTGTCAGGTGTTTCGGCATCAACATCCACTTGGGACCGATCGAATTCCGGTTGCTTCAGTTCCTGATGGAGAACCGCGAGCAGGCGTGCAGTCGCGCACAACTCATCGAAGCTGGTTGGCCCGAGCGTCGTTTCGTCGACGCCAAGACGGTCAATGTCCATATCGGCCGACTGCGCAAGGCGCTGAGCGCGGCCGGTGGCGCTGATCTCATCCGAACGGTTCGATCGTCCGGCTACATGCTCGATGGTTCCAGTCAGGAGCAATCGCACAGGCCGCATCGGCCGGGCGAAGGGACCGGCGACTAGGACAGCATTCCGGTTGTCGAAAAGGAGCAGCTGTCATGGATCTGGTAATCCGAAATGGAGGTCTCATCACCGGCGACGGCAAGACGTTTCACAAGCGGGCTGCCGTGTATGTCCGGAAGGGAAGGATAGCCGGTGTCGACGCCGCAGGCGCCGAAATCGCGGCGCGAGAAACCATCGATGCAACCGGCGGCATCGTTATGCCAGGTTTGATAAATGCACATGCGCATGGATGTATTCGGGGGCCTTCCATGCCGAGCGGCTCGAAGCCATTTGAAGGCGAGGATGTTGCCTATTTCCGGAACCGACATCTTCTTCAGGGAACAACGACCCTTCTCAACGTCTGCGGCCTGGCCATGGCCGACGAAATAGATGTCGACGACGTAGAACCTCATGCCATGGATATCCGCGTTTCCACGGCTCACACTCCGAAAAACATCGAGGCGGCGCTTGTGGTCGACGGAAAGGGACTTTCAGCACGACACCTGAGCGCGACGACAGATGACCTGTTGGCCTGCGGCGCGGTCGCCCTTGGCGAGGCAGGTGGTGGGCAGACACTGGGTGGCGGCGCGCAAGAGTACAAGTTCATCCCGCGAGCCTTCCTGCACGAGTTCGGGGTCGAAGTGACACCCGCAGCCGCGAGGCGCTTGAAGAACGCCGTTCTTGGCCGCTATCTCGATCCGGCAGACGGCCTGTCGAATTTAAAATTGACCAACGAGTTGGAGTGCTGCGGTCTTTCCGGGCTCGCCGATGCGGACCGCGTTCGCGATATCATCACGCGATCGGTGATGCCTTCGGTTGCCCTCTCGCTGGCCGGATTCGATGAAATCGCACGCGAAGCCGAGCGGTTAGGATATCCCGCGATCTTCCACAATGCGGCACCATCGGCGAAGCGTCTGATTGCCGCGGTCGAGAAGCACCCGAAAGCACGTCTCGTCGCCGGTCATAGCAATCACCCGAGCTTTCTCCCGGAGGAGGCCGTCTCGATTGCCCAGAACCTGAGAGGAAAAGGGGCCATCATCGATGTTTCGACACTGGATTGTATAGGGACGCGCTGGCGCAACGATCCCTCCAACCTCGACGCACTGATCGATGCGGGCTGTGTCGACACGATTTCGACCGATTTTGCCGGCGGGCATTGGGATGGAATTCTTGAAGCGATCCAGCGAATGGTCAGAAAGAAGCAATTGCCTGTGGCGGAGGCGGTGGCCCTTGCGACCGGGAATGTCGCGCGCGTCTTCACTCAAATGGCCGGTGACCGCGGGCTGATTGAAAAAGGCAAGCGCGCAGACCTGATCGTTGTCGACCACGTTAATCTGAGCCGGGTTAGGCATGTCGTGATCGGAGGCCGTATAGTCGTCAGGAATGGCCGGCTTATCTGACGGCGCCAGCCGGAGATGGCTCTCACGGCGACTCCGACAGTGTTTGTCTGCGGCGGCGGTTGCGAGATATCGGCGACGGATACGATCCGATTGACACAGAGGGCAGTGGTTGAGGCTTCAGTCGATCAATCGCATGCTCAGGCGCTGGAGGAGGGGAACAGCATCTCCTTTTTTAAGTGCTTCAAAAGCCTGCAGGACGGTATTTTGTGCCTTGGGAGAAAACTTGCCCCGCGTCGCTATGGAGAACTTATCGATGAGATCGTCCCATGCTAAGGGGCGCGCCTTGTCGCCGCGGGGCGAGGTCACCTCGGAGGTGATCAATCTGCCGTCGATCATTTGCAGGCATACCTGCGCAAGGGTCTCAGTTGGAAAACGGGCGTCGATCTCGGGATTGACCGAGAGACGAACCTTGCTGGCGAATTCGATGAGGTCCGGCCTGCCCAACTGCGCACTACCGACCGGCGCCAGCGCCGCAGGTCCATCGACAACAGCAACCGCCATGCAATAAGGCAGACTGTATTGGATCTCCGTCAATGTATTGGGAGACACGGTGTTTGAAAGTCGGAGAGCCCATTGAAAGGTCTGCACTTCGATTGATGCGATTTGTTCGGTCCTGATGTCAGCACCTGCCGAAAGCGCCGCGAAGGCATCAAGAGCGGGATGGATGTAGCGGCAGCAGGAATAGGGTTTGAAATAGACCCTCGAGATCTCAGCCGGATCAACCAAGTTCGCGATGATGCTCGGCCGGTCGAAGTGCGACGCATGATCGAGCAAATCCTGCGGCCCGGTAAATCCCCGCTCTGCGAGGCGCAATGCGGTCAGGCCCGTCACGACACTCCAGGGAATACCTTCCTTGACGTCGTTCCCGGTGAGGTTGGCATAGCCAGAGCTGCCGTTCGCCTCCTGATTTGGCGCGAGCACTCCGGCTACAGCGAGTGCGTGTGCGAGTGCCGGGGGATCGGTTCTGTAGAGGCGGCCGGCCGTCGCCGCGGCAGCATAGCCCGTCCAACGTCCCGATTGTCGGCTTTTGATCGCTTGCGGGTTCTGCGCCACGGCGATGCGAATTCCGATCTCGTATCCGAGAGCGATTGCGGTCAGGAGATCATCGGCGGATGAACCAATCGCAGATGCCACGGAGAGTGCTACGGGTATCACAGCCGCACCGGGATGACCGCGCGCGGCGCGATGGCCGTCGTCGAAATCGAGCGCGGATGCTGACGCAGCGTTACAGACTGCCGCAGCAGTGACCCCGAGACATTCACCCGTAAACCAGACCGAAGCCCGGCCGCTTCCAAAATCCTGCCGGGCGACCGCGCGGGCTGCACGCGCACTCGGGACATCACAGCCGACGACGTAGGCGGTGACCGCATCTACAATACAGCAGGTGGCACTTAACTTCAGGTCGGGCGGCAGAGCATCGGAAGGATAGTTCGCGAGATACTCTGCGAGGATTTCGGTCACATACATCCGGTCCCTCCGTAAAGCTTAGGACGCCGCGCGTCAGTTCGTGCTAGATGACTGGACGGATGACGCCATGCCCCCATCTGGCGAGAACCAGGTTTCATAAACATGAGCGGCGACGTAGAGGTCCAGCATAGGCAGGCCAACGCACGTAATGAGGATCGGGAATTCCGATCCGCCGCCCGTGTCGCAGAAATCTTTTAAGTTCAAGACACCGAGCACTGGGCCAAGCTGCTCCAATGTCGATCCCTTGCGTGAGAAGTAGAGCGCCAGGCTTTGCGAGTTTCGCCGCGACACCATGGAAATGTCATCACAGAGCGCCAGTCCCGACCGAAGAACTTTTTGGATATGGCCGGACGGCGTCTCGTCTCCACCGAGATGCAGGACAACGGCATTTGGGCAGATTTCTGCGCTCTCAAACACCGGTGCGCTGGCATTGGAAGCGGTGATGACGAACCGGCAATCACGCAGCCTCTGATTATCCACGACAGCTTCGAGCCGAATGCCAAATGACTGTCTCTGCCTTTTTACGAGTTGGTGCGCGGAAGTGCCTGAGCGGCTGCGCACGTATATTTTCGAGATGATGCCGGGTCCGAAATGACCGAGCACTCTGATGATCTGCTCGGCAATGGGGCCCGCTCCAAAGAGGAAAACAGACAGTTCTTCTGTTTTGGGAAAGAAAAGTTCAAGCGCCATTGAGGCATAGGTTGCCGTTCTTGCGGCAGAGATATCGGTTCCGTCCATCACGCAAAGCGGGCGCAGCGTGAAGTTGTCGAGCAGCAGGATCGTCGACGTCGAACGCGGCTGACCGAGTCGCCGATTTATCGCATTGGCACCAACCACCTTCACGGCGGCGTATCTCGCTCCGACGCTGGAGAGCGCAGAGAGCTTCCAGCCCAACCGCTCGCCTTGCAACGTATCCCGGTAAGCTTCAAACTGGGGTTGGTTCCACAAGGTGGCTTCGGGAAAGGACAAAACAGATTTCAGGCCATGGGCCTGGCCCAGGCGGATGTCGGACCAAGCTGCCCTGGCGGCATCGAGGAGCGCGGATGCCTCGAGACGGACGCCGAGGCGCTTCATTTCCGCAAGTGAAATGTATCTGGGTGTGCTCTCCATCACCGTTCTCCGTGGAATTGTCGACGCCATGCGACCGGGAGCAATTTCACATCTGGAACGGAGGGATTAAAGGAAAGGTTCGGATACATTTTTGTCGTCTTTAAATGAACGACTTTTGCCGCTGAGCCGAGAACCGAACCGGATTTGGCGATTTCGCGCTGCGGGAAGGGAGGGGGAATTCGCGTCGTTCGGATCGTCACGAATGGATTCTTCGTCGACAAGATCCGCAACTTGCAGTCTCGCTATTTCCGATCGCCGCCGCCCGCCGGAGGCAAACGCGGTCAGAAGCAGCGCCCGGTCGCGCAGATCCACCAGGCGCTCGCCGGCGCAGGCCTGCAGCAGTATTGCGAGAATGTCGGCCGTGACGGCCTTCTTGCTTTTGCGCTTTCGCGGTCGAGCGCTGGCGCGCGCGCAAGGCGCAAGGAGGATTTGAGCGAGGGGCCGTTGAAGGCACCGGTGAGCCCGCGCCAGCGGGTGAGGATTTGACCAACTGGTCAGACGTCGACGTACCGTATCAGGGGCATGGGGGCATTTCGCGCGAAGCAGGCGGTATCCCGCAAGCCGGACTCGCCTCTGCACGCTTGATGGGACCCCAAGCTTTCCGGCGCCGGTCTGGGGAGGGGGCTGCCGGTGGCAAGCTGACACCAGGCCTCGAGCGTAGCCGAGATTGGAGGCGAGTGCGCACAGCGTATTGTCGCCTATGCCTTCGCCAGCGAGATGTTTGAGTGTGGCGACGTCGTCGTCGGTGAGGAGCGCAGCGAGCTGGTCGCGCGGATCGAAGGGCGAGTTCTTCGGCGCGGCGGTGTCGCGACTGTGTCAATAATTGCGCAAGGATTGCTATTGTGGTGCAATCCGGAGGTGTGGCATGAACGTTTCCATTGGTGACCGCTGGGAAGCCTTTGTATCTAATATCGTGAAGGACGGCCGTTACGGCTCCGCCAGCGAAGTGGTGCGCGAAGGCCTGCGTCTGGTCGAGGAACGCGAACAGAAGCTGAGGGCGCTGAGCAGCCTCCTTAACAAGTCGATTGCCGAGGGCGGTGAAGTGTCCGATGCTGAGATAGATGCGGCGCTGGAGGCCAAAGCCGCACAGCTGACCAAGGAAGGCTTCTAAGCGTGCCGCAGCTTCGTATGCTGCCTTCGGCGCTCGCTGATCTGGCTCTGCGCCCCGATATTCATCCCGGAATCCGGTTTCTTCGGCGGGACAAGGCGGCTATTTGGTTTCTTCCGTTGGAGCATAGCCGCGCAATCGTTGTCGCGGCAATTTTCTATGGTGCGCAGGACCACATCAGAAATATGCTCGCGCGCATGCTGGCGGGGTAAGATTCCCACAGCCCCGAAGCCTTCGTCAGATTGACCCTAAATCGGTCGCGTCGGCGGCGGTACCTGCGGTTCATTTCCGCACTCGCATGGCCAAGCTGCTTTTGCGCTCGTCGACTTCGGCCGAGGAGGGCAAGCCGGCGCGCAGCGAATGACTGGAGAATTTGGCTGCCGGCACGTCTTCGCTGAAGTCGCCATGCAGGGGGGCCGTGGAGGACTCCGTCTCCACAATGTCGATTTGCGGTTGCAGGCTTAGCTTGCGAACAAAATGCGTCATGTCGGTATATGCCGGTATCAGCTGACCAATAAGCGAAGGAGCGTCCGGAGCGATCCCGCTTTATCCAGCGCGTACACGTTATCCATGGCTTCGCAAGCACCGCTATCTCCCAAGACCGGGCTCGCAAGTCGCAAGAACTTACCCTCGAGAGCTGATTTCGGCATGGGGTTACTTGCCTCTCCCTCCGCAACGTCCACGTGCCTTTCGAAGCTCTGCCCGTCGCGCAACTGTAACCAAGCGCTTGCAGCGTGAGCGCCTCGAGGCGAGGCGTGGCTGGTATGTGGCCTGAGCTCGATACTGTCTTGAAACCGCCCGGCGATCTCGTCATGAAGCCAATCATCCACGAACCAGTCGGGACCGGACTCGACGCCGAATACGGCCATGGCTATGGCGTGCGGTGCGCTGAACTGTGCTGCCCACATGTCCCGTGGACGCACTTTGCTAAATGGCGGTTCGCACACGATCGGAGGTGCGGTCACGACCAGCTTGGCATGCAAGCCGTCGGCGGGATCAATGCCGGCCATCCGGACGACGTCGCGGCTGGCCTGGACACTGCTTTGGATGAGCCGGCAGCAACTGAATGGCTTGAAACCAACCCGGAGAATTTCGTAGGAGGCCCCCAAACCTTTGGTCAATTTATCGAAACGGCACTCGTCGGCGCCCGCCATCCGCCAGAAACCCATCTCACCCTCGAAGACATCCAAAGGCCCCTCGTAGCCGGCAGCGGCAAGGCGCGCGGCCAAGACGCCCATTTGCGCGGCCATGCCGAAGTTGTTCTTCGCCATCGAAGGCGTGTCTCCGTAGACGGTCTTCATGACGGACGCCACTGGCGCATTCGCAGCAGCGATCGCGATCGCATGCGCCGCTCGTCCGGCGTCGAGACGCATGAGTCTCGCGGCCGCGGCTGCTGCACCGAATGTCTGCCAAGTCCCATGGCCGTGAATGGCCTTTCTGGGCTGGACGTGAGCAAGTGAGATGCCAACGCGGCAACTCACCTCATAGCCGATGATCACGGCCTCGAGGAATTCTGTGCCTGAAGACTTCATGTGCTCAGCGACCGATAAGGCTGCCGCAATCACCGTGGCTCCGGGATGGCCCTTCTCGTAGATGTCGTCGAAGTCGAGCGCATTGATCAAAGTTGCCTTGACGAAGGCGGGTGCGACCTGGCTGTCCGTCCGCAGTACCTCCAGCATGCCAGCCATCGGCAGCTTATGCCCGCCGAACAGGCAGCCAAGGGAGTCCAGGAGGCAGAGCTTGCCCTTGTCGATGACGTCGCCTGGAACACGAGCGAGTGCTTCCTCGGCGATATAGCTGCCGAGCGTTTGCGTGATGAAAGCGGTCATATCTGGTGTCCGATTACCCGATGATGGCGATTGGCGGTCCATTTTCAGGGGAGCGTTGTCTACGTGCTACTAGAAGAAATTGGTGCCCCGAAGGTCTGCACCGGCGAGCTGCAGGAGGAATTGCAACGCTCACTGCGGCTGCAACCTCGGTTGACGCGTGCCTGATCGACAAACGAAACCTTGTGCGACGCGGCGGGAATGAGCTTGCGAACTGCTGCCACACGGTCGAGATCGAGGTGTGCGGAAACCACGCCGACCTGATCGACGGCGCGGGCTATGACCTGTCCCCAGGGGTCGCAGACGAGAGAGTTGCCGTAGGTGAAACGGCGATCTCCGTCCGCTGCAGTGTAGCCTCCCCACTGACCACAGGCGACGAAATAGACCTGGTGCTCGATCGCGCGTGCACGGCAGAGCACTTCCCAGTGGTCCTTTCCCGTCTGTAACGTGAAGGCCGCGGGCAGAATGACCACATCGACGCCGGCGTCTGCAAGCGCATCAAAGAGCCGGGGGAAGCGAAGGTCGTAGCAGATCGCACAGCCGATCCTGAAACCGCCGGATTCGTAGACGAACAGGCTTTCTCCAGGCGCAACGGTGGCGGATTCTCGATACATCTTGCCATCTGGCGCCTCGATGTCGAACAGGTGAACTTTGCGGTAGCGGCCGACCTCGTTACCTTCTGGGTCAAAGACGACCGTTGTGTTGTAGATCTTCGAACTTCCATCGACCCTTTCGAGCAAGCTGCCGCCGTGGATCCAGACCTTTTGCCGGGCGGCGAACGCCTGCAACATGCGATAGGCGTCGCCGCCCGGCATATGATCAGCCGCCGCCAGTTTCTCCGCCACCGTGCCGCCGGACCAGTCGAAATGTTCCGGGAGAACGATGAGATCCGGTGTATCGCGTGCGATTGCCTGCAGCATCAGGCTCTCGGCCGCGCGCAAATTGCTGTCGCGGTCGGGCTGGGAGTTCATCTGGACGAGGGAAATCTTCATTATACGATCCGATCCAGTTCGAAGATGGAATGGCCGGCCTCAAGGTAGGGCCGGAGCTTAAGGGAGCGCTGTTGGCGCTCGAGGGCGACGTCGGCGATGCGACGCATATCGGAGGGATCGGCAACGAAGACACCCTCCGTATCTGCCAGGACCGCATGCCCAGGCAGCACGGCCGCCCCGCCGCAGGCGATCGGGACATTGATCGCGCCACCGATCTGGTGCCGGCGGCTGGTCGTCTTGGACGAGACTCCGCGACACCAGACCGGGAACCGGCTGGCGCGGATCTCCTCGATGTCGGTGCAAGGACCATCGACGATAATGGCGACGGCGCCACGCGCTCGGGCAGCAGCAACGACACCGCCGCCGACGCAGGCCACGTCGTCCCGGTCGACCCGGGAGATGACGAGAACATCTCCCGGGCGGAGCAGATCGATTGCCGTATAGATGACGGCTCCATCGCGGCCGGGCGCGGCGACCGTGACTGCCGTTCCAATTGCCTTGGCCGGAAAGACCGGCGCAATTCCTGCCCCAACAAATCCAAGATATTCGAAGTGGCCGATGGTTGCGGTTTCGACTCCCTCGAGCAGGGTTCGCAGTGCGTCCGGGATCGCTTCCGGCTGTTTTTCGATCTTGTAAGGCTGGGACATCGATGAGACTCCGATCTGCCCTGTGGTTCACAAATCAGACCGGGCGCTCGCCGGATGTCGTCGTCCGATGCATAATCCGGATGGTATTTGGGTCGAATGAATCGCGTCGGTGCATCGTGCAACGGTTGTCCCACATCACGATGTCGCCCACGCTCCATTTCTGGGCGAAGACTTCAGGCGTGTTGGTGGTGTGCTCCCAAAGCCTTGAGATCAGGTCGTTGCTTTCATCGAGCGGCATGCCGACGATCCACGCCCCCTCCGACGTCCCACCAAGATAAAGCGCTTTGCGGCCCGTCTCGCCGTGGGTTCTGACCAGCGGATGAACGACGCCGCTCCATTCGCGAAAATCCGTGCTCGTCGGTTCGCCTTTCCCGAGGCGCAACTTGCCCGTCTTGTCGTAGACGTTTTGGAAGAAGATCTGCCGCCCCTCAACAGCCCTGCGCAGCTCCTCGGGGAGCGTTTCGAAAGCCTGGTAGGTCGACAGAAAATACGTGTCTCCGCCGGAAGGGGGGACCTCGATCGCCCTGAGGATGGCGCCGGCGGGCGGGCGCTCGTAGAACCATGTGTCCGTGTGCCACGTCGCCTCGCTGTTGCCGAGCGCGCCGCTCGGCTTGCCGTCCTTCATCACATTGCTGATCACCAGGATTTCGCGATGGACCGGGTGTCCGCCTTCCTGCCATTGCTTAGGATGGATGACGAAATCCCCGAAGTGACGGGAAAAGTCGACCTGCTGCTGGTCTGTGATATCGGTCGCCCGAAAGCGAATGACGCCATATTGCAGCCAGTAGGATCGAACCGCCGCAATGTCCGCGTCGTTGTAGTCGGAGAAATCGAACCCGACGATATCTGCGCAGACGTTGCTGTCATTCTGGATTGCCGAAACTCTTGTTTTCATGTGTGTCTTTCGCCTCCGTGTGGGAAGATCCCGGGCTCGGGATCACATAGAGCTTAGCGGAGTGATAAATCGGTATTCCAATATCAATTCTTTCGCATTGATAATGGAAGACAATGAATATCACTATTGCTCCAGCAGTTGGACAGCGGAATGGGCGATGGCGAGCTCTACGCGGCAGCCGGCCGAGAGCTTCTCGATGCGGGTCGAGCGGATCATGGACTTCAAGGTGATCCCGCTATCGACGAGCATCCAGGCCTCGAGATAGGCGCCCAGATTGACGACCTTTTGGACGGTGCCTGTCAGGCGGTTTACAGGTTCGTCGAGGGCCCCTGCCGCATCTGCGAGCCTGACGGCCTCCGGTCTGATACAGCAGAAGCGCACATTGTCAGGAGCGACGTCGTCTCCCCGCGTGGCTGTGAGCACCGCCTTTCCTGCGCCGAGGGATACCTTCAGGTTCCGATCGCTCCCGTTCTCTGCGGATGCCGGGAGGATATTGGACTTGCCGATGAAGTCCGCCACGAAGGAGGTCCTCGGGCGGGCGTAGATGTCCGCGGGCGCTCCTTCCTGCGCGACCACTCCGCCCTGCATGACGATGATCCGGTCGGACATGGCCATCGCCTCTTCCTGGTCATGGGTGACATAGATGAAGGTCATGCCGAGATCTTCCTGGATCTCTTTCAGTTCGACGCGCATCGCTTCCCGGAGCTTAAGGTCAAGGTTTGAGAGCGGTTCATCGAGAAGCAGCACCGACGGTGAGGGTGCAATCGCCCGAGCGACCGCGACCCGTTGCTGTTGGCCTCCCGAAAGTTCTTTCGGATACCGATCCTCAAAGCCCTCGAGATGGACACTTTTCAAGGCCCGTAAGACACCGTCGGCGACTTCCTCGCGGGGCCGGCCCTGCATCTTTAGGCCAAAGCCGACATTCTGGGCGACCGTCATATGCGGGAAGAGTGCGTAGTTCTGGAAGACCAATCCGATTTTCCGGGCTTCCGGCGGGACGCCTTCCTGATCGTGGCCGCGAATTCGGATCTGCCCGCTCGAGGGCGCTTCAAATCCGGCGATCATGTTCAGGGTCGTCGTCTTGCCACATCCGGACGGGCCAAGAATGCTGACGAATTTTCCCTTCGGGATGGCAAGGCTGATATCGTCGACGATGCGGTTTGCACCGAACTGCTTGCTGACGGAAAGGAGTTCAATATCGATGGTGGTCATTTGCTACCCCCGTGGAACTGGGCGGAGAAGCCGCCGATCTTTTCGAAAAGGATGATTACGCCAAGGATGAAGAGGAGTGACGCGACATTCACTGCCGCAAGCACCGGATCGAGGCTGTATTCGAGATGGTTGATGACGGTAATCGGAAGTGTCGTCTGACCGGGTCTGACCAGGAAGACGGAGAGCGGGATGTTGTTGAAGGAAATGATGAAGGCGAAGGTCATCCCCGAGAAGAGGCCGGAGCGGATCAGCGGCAACAGCACGTATCGGATCCTCTGCGTGATACTGGCGCCCAGTATGCGTGCCGCGCGGTCCAGCCGCTTGTCGAAACCGAACATCGCGGTGGCCGCCATGCGCACGACGTAGGGCAACGTCAGGATGATGTGAGCCATGACAAGGCCGGGCGTCCCCAGCAGGTCGTAAAGTCCAATCGAGGACAGGAACAGGACGACCGCCACGCCCTTGACGATTTGCGGGACCGACATGGGTGACAAGAGGAACGCCATGATGGCGGTGTGTCCCGGACATTTTGCGTAGGCGACGCTGTAGGCTCCAAGGACGCCGAGCAGTCCGCTAGCGAGCGACACGATGACGGCAAGTTCGACGCTGAGTAGAAACGGATCGAGCCAGCGGCTGGTCCATAGCGCCGCGTACCATTGCAAGGTCCATTCGCTTGGGAGGAACGTCACGGCCGAGGTTGGACTGAAAGAGGCCGCGACGACGACCACCAGCGGAAGGGTGATGAAAGCAAGGATGGCGGCAAGCGCCATCCTGAACAGATATGTGAGCAGTCGGTTCATTGGAGCCTCCCGAGACTAAAGGTGAAGTTTTTGGTGGAGGCGCGACTCCAGCCTGGATCCGACGAAGCAGGCGGCCAGCATCAGGATGAGAAGAACGTTCGCCATGACCGCCGCGAAGGGCCAATCGAGATAGAACAGCACCTGCTCGTAGACCATTGTGGCCATGACTTTGAAGCCTGCGCCGCCAAGGAGGGCCGGGGTCGCATAAGCGCTTGCGGCCATGGTGAAGCCAATCAAGAAAGAGCTTACGATTCCCGGCACGGAGAGCGGCAGGATGATGTGCCGGATAACAGCGAGACGTGACGCGCCAAGAATTTGCGCAGATTTTTCCAGATTGGGGTTGATACCCTGGAGGCTCGTCAGAAGCGACAGCACGCCAAATGGCAGGATGACGTGAGTAAGCCCAACCACGACGCCGAAAAGGTTCTTCGACAAAGGCAAGGGTTCCGTGATCAATCCGGTCCATATCAGCGCGGTGTTGATGAAGCCGCGATCTTCGAGAATGATGAGCCAGCCATAGGTGCGAAGCACGACCCCCGCCAATTCCGGCGCAATGGCAAGCGCGAAGATGACCGTTCGCCAGCGCGATGTGGCGCGTGCCAGATAGTAGGCGAGGGGATAGGCCAGGACGGTCACACAGAGCGCAACGAGGCCCGACATCACGACGGTGCGGGCCAGGCCCGCAAGGACCAGATCGTTGCTGAAGAAGCGGCTATAGCTCGCAAGTGTCGGGCTGCCCTCCGTTGGGCTTTGAAAGCTAATCCCGATCATCATGCCCATCGGTATCGCGAAGAAGAGCACCAGGACGAGCGACGGCGCGATCAGCGGCAGAAGTCCCTTGACAGGGGCTAGGGCGCGCGGAGGCTTTGTGGGAGTGGAGCAAATAATGACGGCCATGATCTACCTCACTTGGCCGCCGCGACGACATCACGTTCCCATCGTTCTCCCCAGGCGGGGAGCCGTGTCGCGACCGCAGCGAGATCGGGCAACAGAAGGGCCTTCAGATCGGCCTCGGTGGTGATTTGTTTGGCACGGATATCGGCGGGCACCTCGATGTCGATCCGACCGCTGCCGACTTTGTAGCCGGTGACCCATGCCTCCTGGCTGGTCTTCTCAAGAAAGAAGTTGACGAACTTGAGAGCTGCGTCTCGGTTCGCCGCGTGCTTCGGCACGTTCAGGGTTGCGACCAAGGGGATCGAGCCTTCCTTCGGCAGGACATAGTCGACCGGCAAGCCACTATCGACGAGAAGTTGCGCGCGCCCGTTCCAGAAGGGCATCGCCCAGACGTCGCCTCCTTTGAGGTACGTTTCCATGACCGAGGATGATTGCTCAAAGCCGATCGACTGCCCCGCGAGCTTGGCCATGGCGGCAAAGCCAGGATCGACGTTCTCGAGCAGATCGCCACCATGGGCGACCGAGAAGATCTCCATCAGGTAGGCCGCCATCACGTTTTGGAATGTCGGCAGGATGATCTTGCCCTTGAGGCTACCATCCAAAAGCGCGTTCCAGGAATTCGGACGCTCTGCCAGCTTGTCCGTCCGGTAAAGAAGCGAGAGATATTGCACTTCGTGAACCGCGCCGCAGGGGCCAGCAACCCCGGCGATCACCGATGACAGATGCTGAAGATTGGGAACCTCCTCTGGCGAGAATTCCTCAAGCAGGCCCTCCTTGCATCCTTCGAGCGATTGAGAAGCGGTCATTACGACGACATCGAAGCCGGGGCGGCCGTTGGTGGCCTTGATCTTGGCATAATCCTGGGAGGCCGAACCGACGGCGTCATAGATAACCTCGATCCCGAATTTGGCCTCGAAAGGCTCAATGATCCGCTCCCGGATGATGGTTTCGTACGGCCCGCCATAGCTGTTGACGATGAGCGTTTCGGCGTGGCCGTTCGCGGCCAAAACCATTGATACGATCGCAGGTGCGCACAGCGCAGTGTACCTCATGACGATCCCCTTTGTTGGTGTTGTCGGTTCGGTGACATTGCGCCCGCCAGTCTTGCGATCTCCAATATTGAATTCCCGGTATTGATACGGAAACCATATCAATCGTGTTGCATTCGCTGAACTGGCGGACGGCTTGCATCGGATTCGGTCTTGAGGGCCTCAAGCTCTATGAATCCGCGCTCGGGTTTATGCGCGCTGCCTCAGGCAGCCGCTTCGTCACCCCGGCTGGCAGATTTCGTTGATCAGGTGTGGATCGGATTTCAGCGATTTGAAGATATGAAGCCAGAACCGGTAATGGCTTTCGCGATTGAGGTCCCTGGCCTCGAATGCGCGCTTGGCCGCAGCGGTCACGGCGTCGCAGCCGTAAAACTCCATTGCAAGTTCCACAGCCGCCGCGACCGCGACGTCATGTTGCGCATCCGCCTCGTTTGACGGTTCCAGTACATTCTTCAATGGCTTCGACATGGCGACTCTCCTTTGAGAGTCCGGCGGGGAAATGTGGCCGGACGGTCTCACAGCGAAGATCGCGTCGTCCGGAAACACATGGGTGCCACTCATATCGAGCAGGTTGAATCTTAACTCATTTCCCGCTTTAGATGAAGCCAATTCTTCTCCGACATCGTTGTTCGACTTCTTGGACGCCTTGTGGGGCCAACACGGAAGGAATCCTGGCGGAGCTACTTTGACCGCTCGCCTGACGAACTATTCGTAACTCACGATTGCCGTGGCACGATGTGGCGGCGGTTGATGGTCGCGGGGCGGCCCTTGATGGACAGGGCTGTATCGCGCTTTTCGCGTTCGGCCACGACCTTGCCCTTCGCGACGACACAAACCCGATCGGCGCGCAGGCGCACCGCCTCGATGGGGGTGCCCGCATCGAGCACGACGAGGCTTGCGGATTTGCCCACGGCTAGACCGAGATGATCGAGGCCCATGATCTCGGCATTGATCTTGGTGACCATGTCGAAGCAGGTGCGCATGTCTGCGGGCGAGGACATCTGGGCGACGTGCAATCCCATGAAGGCGACGTCGAGCATATCGGCTGTACCGAGGGAATACCAGGGATCGAGCACGCAATCCTGACCCCAGCCGGTGCGGATGCCGGCCTTTAGCATCTCCGGCACTCGCGTGAGGCCACGGCGCTTAGGGTAGGTGTCGTGGCGTCCCTGCAGCATGATGTTTATGAGTGGATTGGGGATCACTGAGATGTCGGCTTCCGCAATCAGCGGCAGCAGCTTCGAGACGTAGTAGTTGTCCATCGAATGCATCGAGGTAAGGTGCGAGGCAGCCACCCGGCCTTGCAGGCCGAGCCTCTGGGTCTCATAGGCAAGCTGCTCGATATGGCGCGACAACGGGTCGTCGGTCTCGTCACAGTGCAAGTCGACCATCAAGCCGCGCTTGACCGCGATCTCGCAAAGTTCGGTAACGGAACGCGTGCCGTCGGACATGGTCCGCTCGAAATGCGGAATACCACCAACGATATCGACGCCCATGTCGAGGGCGCGGATGGTGTTTTCGCGCGCATTCGGCGAGCGATAGAACCCGTCCTGCGGGAAGGCGACAAGCTGGAGGTCGATGTAGGGCGCGATCTCCTTCTTGACCTCTAGCAGCGCTTCCACCGCAAGAAGGCGGTCGTCGCAGGTATCGACATGCGTGCGGATGGCGAGGAGGCCCATCGAGACCGCCCAGTCGCAATAAGCCAACGCCCGCTCCTTGACCGCTTCGTGGGTCAGGAGCGGCTTGAGTTCGCCCCACAGCGCGATGCCTTCGAGCAGCGTACCCGAGGCATTGATACGTGGCAGGCCGTAGGACAGCGTTGCATCCATATGGAAATGCGGATCGACAAAGGGCTGACTGACGAGGTCGCCCGAGGCATCGACGACACGACCAGCCTGCGCGTCGATGCGTGGCTCGATCGCCGCGATCCTATCGCCCTTGATGCCGATGTCGGCGACGTTTCCATCGGGCAGCGTGCCCCCTTTTATGATCAGGTCGAAGCTCATCTTTCGCCTTTCTGGTACGGGATCATCAAAGCTCTGGGATATGCAGCACGACGTGCGACCAGGATCAGCGCCAGGATCGACAGCGCATAGGGCATCATCAGGAAAACCTGATAGGGCACGATGCCGCCCGATATCTGCTGCAGACGAACCTGATAGGCATCGAAGGCTGCGAAGAGGATGGCGCCGATCAGCGCCTTACCTGGCCGCCAGGAGCCGAAGACGACCAGTGCGATACAAATCCAACCGCGTCCATTGATCATCTGGAAGAAGAACGAGTTGAAAGCCGAGGTGGTGAGAAAGGCGCCGCCGACCGCCATCAGCGCGCTACCAATGACGACGGCGCCCATGCGAATGCCAGTGACCGAAATGCCCTGCGCTTCGACCGCTGACGGATTTTCGCCTGCGGCACGAACGGCGAGACCGATGGGCGTGCGATAGAGGATCCAGGCAACGGCGGCGACCGACATGAATGCGAGATAGGTCAGTGGTGTCTGAGTAAACAGTGCCTCGCCAACGACCGGAATGCTGGACAAGCCCGGGATCGGCAGGGGCTGGAACGGCTCGATTTTGGGCGGCGACGTCACCTCGGGCAGCGCAAGACGATAGATGAAGTAAGTAAGACTCGTGGCAAGCAGCGTAACACCGATGCCGACGACGTGTTGCGACAGGCCGAGTGGTACCGTGAGCGTGGCATGCAGCAGGCCGAACATGGCGCCGAAAAGGGCAGCGACCAGCAAGCCGGCCCAAAGATCGCCGCCAGAATATACGGTAAACCAGCCGGCGAAAGCGCCTGCCGTCATGATCCCCTCGATGCCGAGGTTAAGGACGCCGGCGCGCTCGCAGATCAACTCGCCCATGGTCGCGAAGATCAGCGGGGATGCTATGCGGATTGCGGCAACCCAAAAAGAGGCGGTGAAGAGGATTTCGAGCGCGTCCATGTCACCTCCACCTGATCCGGAATCGCGTCAGAAGGATCGCGACAACCATGGTCAGTAGCGAGGTGGCGACCATGACGTCGGCTATGTAACTCGGCACCTTGGCCGCTCGGCTCATGGCATCGGCGCCGACGAAGATGCCGGCGACGAAGATGGCCGAGGCGATGACACCGAGCGGATTCAGCATGGCCAGCATGGCGACGACGATGCCGGTGTAGCCGTAGCCCGGCGACAGGTCGAGCGTCAGGTTGCCCTTGAGCCCAGAGACTTCGGAAAAACCCGCAAGAGCGGCCAATCCCCCCGAAAGCAACGCCGTCTTCATCAGAGTGCGGTCGACCAGAATGCCAACAAAACGAGCGCCCTCGGGATTGAGGCCGACGGCGCGCATCTCGTAGCCGAGAACCGTCTTTTTCATAACGACCCAGATGAGGACGGCCGAAGCAAGGGCGATGACGAAGCCATAGTGCAGGCGCTTGCCCTGGATAAGGCGGGGCAGTTGTGCTTCGGCTATGACCTTCTGCGATTGCGGCCAGCCGAGCCCCATCGGATCCTTGAGTATACCTTCGAGTAGCATGGATACGAACAGCAGGACGATGAAGTTGAGGAGCAACGTAGTGACCACCTCGTCGACGCCGAAACGCGTCTTCAGCACGGCTGGGCCGAGCAGAAGCAACGCGCCTGCGGCCATGACGGCGACCATGATTACCGGGATGAGAACGACCGAAGGCAGGGGTAGTGCGCCGGTTCCCAGCGCTACGGTGACGACGCCACCGATGTAGAGTTGGGCTTCGGCGCCGATGTTCCAGAGCTTTGCCCGAAAGGCGACGGCGATCGCCAAACCCGTGAAGATGAGTGGCGTCGCCCGGGTCAAGGTCTCCAAGAAGGCGAACTGTGAGCCGGCCGCCCCCTTCGCCACAAGATAGAAGACGGACAGTGGGGAAGCGCCGGCGGCGAGAACCAGTATCGACGTCAGCACCAGCGTGGTGCCTATGGCCGCCAGCGGAAACAGCAAGGTGATCGCCAAGGACGGCGCGGGTTTCGGTTCAAGCCGCATGATCACCGCGCTCCCCGCTGTGGCCTGCCATCAGTTCCCCCAGTTCCCGAATGCTGCGTTCGCCCCTTGCAGAGGGCGTGGAAAGGCGCCCCTTGAACATAACGAAGATGCGGTCGGACAATGCCAGGACTTCCTCGAGGTCTTCCGAAATGAGCAAGATCGCGGCGCCCCGATCTCGCGCTGAGAGCAGCATGCGGTGAACATAGGCGACGGCGCCGACATCGAGGCCGCGTGTTGGCTGGCTTGCCAGGATGACCGCCGGGTCGCCATCAAGGGCCCGTCCGAGGATGAGCTTCTGCATGTTGCCGCCTGAGAGTAGGCGTATGCGTGCTTCGGGCGAAGGGCATTTGACGTCGTAGTCGGCAATGAGTTTCTCGGCAAAGCGCCCGGCGGCCTTCCAGTTCAGGAAGCCCATGTGGCTGAACCGAGGGCTTCGGTAGCGTTCGGCGATGACGTTCTCCGTCACGCTCATGTCGCCGATGCTGCCGACAGCGTGGCGATCTTCCGGAATGCGGGCCACGCCATGGGCGAGCGCCGCGCGTGGCGACCAGTCGGAGACTTCCTGCCCCGCGATGGAAATGCTGCCGCTGGTTGGACGCCGTATGCCGGCGATGAGGGCAGCAAGGACAGCCTGACCATTACCGGCAACACCGGCAACGCCGGTGATTTCTCCAGCTGTAAGCGTTAGCGATACTTGGTCGAGGCCCGCCCCATTGTAAGGCGTTGCGGAGACCTGTTCGAGTGCCAGCAGCGGCCCTCCCAGTCTTAGCGGGCTGACCGTCGTTGGCTTGAGCTCCCGGCCAACCATGAGTGCTGCCAATTCTTTGCGATCGGTCGACCTTGTTTCGCGCTCGCCGACGAGCTGGCCGGAACGCAGAACCAGCACACGATCGCTAACAGCCATCACTTCGTGTAATTTATGAGAGATAAAGATGATCGACAGGCCTTTCGCGACGAGCAGCTTCAGCGTCCGGAACAGCGCCTCGGTCTCGGCGGGGGTTAAAACGGCCGTCGGTTCGTCCAGGATCAGGATGCGGGCCTCGCGATAAAGGGCTTTTAGGATCTCGACGCGCTGACGCTCGCCGACCGAGAGGCTGGAGATGGTAGCCGCGGGATCGACGTAGAGGCCGAAATCAGCGGACAATTGCTCAATGCGCCGTCGCGCTGCGGCCCGGTCAAGCCGCAGGCGCCAAAGGCTCTGCGTGCCAAGCGTGATGTTTTCCTGCACCGTCATGTTGTCTGCTAGGGTGAAGTGCTGGTGGACCATGCCGATGCCGGCATCAATGGCAGCGCGCGGATCTCCCGGCGGAAGCGACTTGCCAAAGGCCTCGACGGCTCCCTCATCGGCGACATAGTGGCCAAAGAGAATGTTCATCAGAGTCGTCTTCCCAGCACCGTTCTCCCCGAGAAGTGCGATGACTTCGCTCTGCTTGAGGTCGAAGGAAATCGCGTCGTTCGCCCGGAGCGGGCCGAAACGCTTGCTAATGCGGGAAAGACGAAGGGCGGGTTTGCTAGACACGTCGGCGACCGGAAGACGAATTGTTGGGGGCTTCCTTTCCCGTCCAGGGAGAGAATGGTCGCTGTCGGCGAGTGGTAATTCCTCGTCCGGCACTGCCGACCATCATCTCCGATGAACGCGAGGAAGTGGTTAGGTCGACTTCGGCTCGGCGTCGTTGATTTCGACGGCGAACGAACCGTCCTTGATCATTTTTTGCTTCTCCGCGACCTTGGCCTTGATGGCATCCGGAACCTTGGTGTCGAAGGTGCCGAGAGGCGCCAGCGAACAGCCGCCGTTCTTCATGAAGGAATAGATGCCGTAGTCGTCAGCCTTGAACGCGCCTGCCTTCACTTCACTGATCGCTTTGTCGAGCGTCGGCTCGAAATGCCACAGTGCGGAGGCGACAACGGTGTCCGGGTAGTCCGTTTGGGTATCGATAACATTGCCGATGGCCAAAACCTTCTTCTCCTTGGCGGCGTCGGACACACCGAAACGTTCGGCATAGAGCAAGTCCGCACCCCCATCGATCTGGGCGAATGCGGTCTCCTTGGCCTTCGGCGGATCGAACCATGAGCCGATGAAGGCGACCTGGAATTTGGTGTCCGGGGCTACCTCCTTCACGCCGGCCATGAATGCGTTCATCAGCCGGTTGACCTCTGGGATCGGATAGCCTCCCACCATGCCGATGTTCTTGGACTTCGTCATTGCGCCGGCGACGAGGCCGGACAGATAGGATGCGTCCTGGATATAGTTGTCGAAAACCGAGAAGTTCGGAACGGCGGCATCGGGCTTGAAGCTCGAGCCCATCAGGAAGGCGACATCCTGATAGTCTTTGGCAACCGCGCGGGCAGCATCCTCGACGCCGAAGACCTCGCCCAGGATCAACTTGTGACCCGCCTCGCAATACTCACGCATGACGCGCTCGTAATCGTTATTCGCGGTGTTTTCCGAATAGACATATTCGATGTCACCGCGCTCCTTCGCTGCATTCGCCGCCTTGTGGATACGGCTGACCCACTGCTGCTCGACGGGAACGGTGTAGATGGCCGCGACCTTTATCGGGTCCGCAGCAAGCAGACGGTTCGGCAGACCTGCCGCTGCCACCACGGCAGAGGCGCCGGCAGCTTTGATCAGGGTTCTTCTGGAAATGGCAAAATTGAAGGAATCGCTTTGCATTAAGTTCCCCTCTGATTTGATTGCGCGTTTTGCGTGCGTCTTTTTTACCACTTGGTCAATGTAGGGGAAGTTGGAGGTTGCAGCAATTGGGTGTGGTACGCCATTCAACCGGATATCACGCAACTTCCGCGACAAGTTCTATGCAGTTTGGCGGGAGACATATCGCGTTCGAAACTGCCTAACAGGTCATTCAACGCCACAACAAGTTAGAGGCTTCACTTGAAGACCGACTTTGAGCGCGGTTTCGAGCAACCAGTTTTCTGACTGCAACTGCGGCGAACAAGTTCCAGTCGGCAAAGCAAGTGCGAGATGGTGCTGAAGTCGATCCGCTGTCGCTGTGTCCAAGGAAGTCTTTCACTCTTCTCTTTCAATAGCGGAGATGGTCTAAGGTCGTGTCTGGGAGACTTTTGAAGGGGAAGGTCATGCGTTGTCCAGACGCGTGAGCAGTGGACCCGGAAACTGGAGCTTCTATCCGGATAAAGAACCTGAGGGGCATGAATGTTTCTGATCGACCGTGAACTTGAGGCACTCACCGCCTTTCGGCGCGAGCTGCACCGCCGGCCGGAGGTGTCGGGCGAGGAGCGGGAGACGGCGGATACGATCGTCAAGGCTCTGGCCGAGACGAAGCCGGATGCGGTGATGACAGGTCTTGGCGGGCACGGGGTGGCGGCGATCTATGAGGGCCGAGAGCCGGGGCCGACGGTGATGGTGCGGGCCGAGCTCGACGGGTTGCCGATCGAGGAGATCTCGGAGATCGGCCATCGCTCGGAGATCAGGGGCAAGGGGCATCTTTGCGGCCATGACGGGCACATGGCGATCCTGATGGCGCTGGCCAAAGGGCTTGGACGCGAGCGCCCGATGAGAGGCCGCGCGATCCTGATGTTCCAGCCGGCGGAGGAAAACGGCGCGGGTGCTGCGGCCGTGCTTGCCGACCCGAAATTTGCTGACATCAAGCCGGATCTGGTCTTCTCGCTGCACAATTTTCCGGGATTAAGCTTTGGCCACGCGGCCCTTCGTACAGGGCCGGTCAATTGCGCTTCGCGCGGCATGCGGATTTCGCTGTCCGGCAAGACGGCGCATGCCTCGACGCCGGAGGATGGCATTGCGCCGACCTTTGCCGTTGCCGCGCTGCTTTCCGGTCTGACGGCGCTTGGCAACAACGGGCCGCTCGACGAGACCTATACGCTGGTCACGGTGACGCATGCGCGGCTCGGCGAGGCGGCCTTCGGCATCAGCCCCGGCTATGCCGAGATCTGGGCGACGCTGCGGACACTGACCGACGCGCGCATGGCCGATCTCGTGGTCCGCGCCGAGGCGCTGGTCGCCAGGGAGGCGGAGGCTGCCGGGCTGAAGGTGACGATCGGCTACGAGGACGTGTTCCACCAGTGCAGCAACGCGAAAGCGGCTGTGACCGCGCTCGAACGCGCGATGGACGAGGAGGGCGTCAGCCATGACAAGGGCGAGGGCGTGCTGCCGATGAAGGGGTCGGAGGATTTCGGGCTTTTCGGGCGCGCGGCGCCAGCGGCGATGTTCTTCCTTGGCGCCGGCGAGAACCATGCGCGGCTGCACAATCCGGACTATGACTTTCCAGACGATCTGATCGGCATCGGCGCCAAGGTGTTCATGCGGGCGATCCGCAACGAACTGGGGTGAGGGGGCGGGCGGTCGCTTGCACGGCGGCTGTTGTGACGGCACTCTTCGAAATTGTGCAGTTCCGGATTGAGAGCCGTTTCACGCCGCGTTCGGATCTATGCTCGGGAGGAGCAGGGGGATGAGGCAGTCCAGCTTTCGTGTCGCGCTTTGCCTGGCACTTACCATCGCGGAGATGGCGTCCGCTCAGGCGGCGGATACAACCGGCGATGACGCTACGGCCCAACCGCAACAGGCCCAGGATAGGAGCCTGCAGGCCTTCATCAAGGCCAATCCGGATTGCGTGGAATTCACCGATCAGTGCTCGCATTGCGCGGTCGTCAACGGTGTTGCCGAATGCTCGACGGCCGAGATCGCCTGCATCAAGCGGGAGACCCAGTGCACCAGGCGGGTGGCTAATTGATGCATCCTGCAAACAGGATGTCTATCAGGAGCTCAGCGCTGACGGAGTGCTGAAGCGCGACAGTATGGACGATGCGCAACGGGGGACGCTCGACGGTATCGGCGATGTCAACGACGTCTCAGCATGGTCGAGGCTGGCTTCAAGTGGTGGCTCGCGTCAACTCAGGGCTGTCCCGAGCCTCGCTCCAATTCCGCCAGTCGCTCCTGACAGACCATCTCAACGAGTCGAAAAAGATGCTCTGTCCGCTCGAGAAGCCATCCGAGTCCTTCCTCGGTGATCTCGAAGTGCTTCGAATAGCGTGCCTTCACATAGGCTTCGTTGAGAATGTTGTACCAGGCGGCATAGCGATGTTGGTCACGCGGCCAAGCCTCGACGAGCCGCTGATCCCGATCCTCGGCGAGACCGCGGAGAAACTTGAGGTTGTGCGAAGGAGGGCTGTAATTGGTGAGCGTCAGAAGAAGGCGAGAATAGGCGGTCTCGACTGCCTGGTGTAGCAAAAAGGCGGCATGATTTGCCCAACGATTGGATATCGCGACGCGCGCCAAGTCGAGGAAGCGCTTCGCATTTTCATCCTGTCTTTCGGAATGCTCCCTAGCCACCCGGAGCGCGTCAGCAGGCAAGAGCCGTTTCGGCTCCGCCAGAGGCCGGTCGTCGAGTTCGTAGAGCACGATGCCTTCGCGCAGAATGTCGACGAAGAAATACTGTCCGTCCGCAAGGAAGTTGTTCACCTCCCGGGCACCATGGACGATCAGCCCAACCGGCGTTGAGACTCCTTTGTCCCACATCAACCGGTCGGTCGCCTTGTCCCAATATTCCGGTTCTGCGAGCTTCTTCGAATTGACGATGACGAGGATATCGTAATCGGAGCGATAGCCCTTCATCGTATGCGGTTCGTCGACAAAGGTGCCGCGGGCGTAGGAGCCGAAGAGGATGATCTTCAAAATCCGCCCGCGCTTCTTGAAGTCGGCCGAGCCACCCTCGAGCGCATCGGCAAACTCCTCGTGGATGATCTCCACGACGCGGGCAAGCTCGCGCTGCTTCTTCTCGGGAAGATGTTCGAGGCTCGTTTTCATACTCAACCGATAGGATAAAGACGATTCGCCGTCTACTGCAGGAATTCATGGGTTTCATATTATTAAAAAATAACAGATTGATCTAATCTGGCGATTAATGGATGATCTATGTCCTTGTAGATTGGCTTGCGCGGATGCAGAGGACAGGCGAATGGAATTCCGTCAGATGAGATGTTTTGCAACCTTGGCCGAAGAGTTGCATTTCGGTCGCGCCGCGGCGACGCTCTCCATGGCTCAGCCCGCCCTTAGCGTGCAGATACAAACGTTGGAAAAGGAGCTCGGCGTGCAGCTTCTCATCCGCTCTACGCGTCGTGTTCAACTGACCAAAGCCGGCGAAGTTTTTTACGAGCGGTGCATCAATGTTCTGCGGGAGATTGAAAACAGTTCCGCTGTCGTCCGCGCCGTTGCGGGCAAGAATGTCGATCGGATCACCATCGGAACCATATATCCCGCCACCTTCGGTGTCTTGCCGCTTTTTCTTAACAAGCTCGGCAAGCGGTTTCCCGATATTCAGATTCACGTGAGCAGCGGTTCCACGGATGCAATCATCCGCGACTTGGAGAAGGGCCGTATCAACCTTGGCTTCATCCGGCCGGTCGAAAACATCGGATCGCTCCGTTGGCAGAGCATCGCCAACGAACGATATCTTCTGGCGGTGCCACTTGGCAGCCGGCTCGAGACGGCGGAAACCGTTACAATGGGCGATCTGAAACGCGAGCGGATTATCTCCTTTTCCCGCTCAAATCTGTCTTACACGGAAAAGTACTTCTTCGAGCAATTCAGAAAATTTGGCCTTCTCGATCAGGTCGCCTGTAGTTGCGATGACACGCTCTCCTTGGTTTCGCTGGTCGCTGCCGGGATGGGGGTGGGTTTCGTGCCGGAATGGACCAGGGATTTGCCCCACCAGTCGTTTCGACTTCGAGAAGTGAAGGGGGTGGATTTCACGATCGGCATGGGGCTTGCCTGGAACAAGGAGGATCCTACCGCAAACCGTGAAGAGATCGTAGATATTGCCCGCACGCTGGCAGCGGCATCAAGATCGCTTAAAGCTGTGGGCAACCATTCCGGAAGGAACAATATCAAGCGCGGTCTTCCGGCGCATGGCGAGTAGCTAGGTAAGTGGCAACGTAGGCCGTCGGAGGTTGGCGATGACTGTCCTTGGGCCGTTCATATTGAACGGGAGTCGAGGCAGGAGCATAACTCGCCGATGGCTCTTCAAAAGGTCCAGAATGTTGCCGGGCCGAGCATTGCTTCAGTAAGACGAGAGCAAAAGGAGGAGAAGGTGAAGAGCTGGTTTCAGAAGCTAACGGATGTTTCCACCGTGGCTCGCACGAAGGAGATGTTCAACGAAGCGCTCACCGAGCTCGCTGAAGAACTCGGCTTCGAGTATTATGCTTACCTTAATCTTCAACCGATCGGAACATTCGCCGTTTCGAATTATCATCCAGAATGGCAGGATTGGTATTTCTCCAAGCGCTTCAACGAGATCGATCCGATAATCCAGATTGCCAGGGCCACGATGAAAGCGTTCACCTGGTCGTCTTCCGAAAATTCAAGGACTGTCAGATCGAGGCGCGTTCGGCAGTTTTATCTGGATGCCGCCGGTTTCGGCATTCGGTCGGGCATCACCATTCCGGTCGCGACTGCGTTCAGACGCATGGCGATGCTGACAATGGCCTCGCACAAGCCTTCCCTCTCGCTGAAAAGGGATATCGATCCGGTAGCGGCCGCCATGGCGGTCGCCCAGCTTCATGTGCGGATCGAGCAAGCGAACATTGAACCCACAGCAAAACCGAGCATCGGCCTAACCGCTAGACAGGCGCTTATGCTCAAATGGGCGTCTGAGGGCAAATCCATGAGAGAAATCGCCGCCATCGAGAACATGAGCTACTGGAACGTCAACTTCCACATGAATAATGCGCGTAGGAAGCTCAATGCCTACTCGCTTCCGCAGGCGACGGCTCTGGCGACGAAGCTAAAGCTGATTTGAAGCCAAGCGCATCGCCACCAAGCATCTGAAGTCGAAGTTTGAGGAGTACAGGTGAAACAGGCGGAGAACAAGCGCGCGGAGCATTTACGGGCGATTTCGCGTGATCGGCTTGAGGCGCTTGTGCTCGAACGTGCCGAGAGAGACGAGGGCTTTGCCCTTTGGCTCGATGCCAGATTCGCGGCTTCGGTGGCTGACGAGGCCAGCGCGCTGCTCGATCCGGTGCCGTTTCGTCGTCGCGCCGAAGCGCTTTTCTCTTCGACCGGTTCGGGGCGGCATCGGCTCAGTTGGGGCGAACGGTCTGCGGGTATCGATGAAGCGGCGCTCGAACAACTGATTGACGAGGCTGAAACCCTTCTTGCCGCAGGGCGCGGCGCCCATGCATTGACGATCTTGATACCCGTCGCCTCGGGGCTGGCCGCATATTGGCCCGAAAACGCCGATTGGGATGAAACCCTGCACGAGTTCTTTCCGCGGCTTGATCAATTGATCGCTCAAGCCGCCCTCATGGATGGTGTCTCACAGGAGGCGCGCGATGACCTCGCCGGCGAACTGGCCGACTGGCAGGGCGAACTCGCAAAAATTGGCGCCGACGATGCCTTTGCTACTGCTATTGCAGCTTGCATGCAGGGCTGGGACGAGCCGGGCCTTCAGGCGACGCTCTCAGGGCTTGGGCAGAGCTGGCCGCCTGGGGGAGGTAGTGATCCGCTCGATGACGATCTGACGCGGGCGCGACTTGCCGCGCTCGAAGCCATGGGGCGTAGCGAGCATTTCCTCAACCTTTCCCGTGCGGCGGGGTTCCATTGCGACCATGCTGTGAAACTGGCGCAGACGGGCCGGGTCGATGAGGCGGTCGCGCTCGCCCATACGCGCCTGACCACACATGGTGATCTCTTACGGCTGGCCGAGGCCGTCGCTGCTGTCGGCCAACTGGAAACTGCGATCGACATTGCCGCCTGGGGGTTGTCGCGAGACGGGCGCGGCGAAGATGAAGAAAATTGGCGTCACAGAACAGGCAGGTCAATGCTGGCCCGCTGGCTGCGCGAAAAGGCGCATGAGGCGGGCAACCGGGATATGATGTTCAAGGCAACGCAGATAGCCTTCGAAGAAAGCCTCGCACGTGAAGATTTCCGCGTGGCCAAGACACTCGTCGCTCCGTCGGATTGGCCGAAATTGCGCGAATTGCTGCTTGCGGCGCTGATGGCGGCACCTTACGCGCATGAGCGGATCGAAATCCTGCTCGATGAGGACTTGGTCGCCGAAGCCGTTGCTTGCATCAACCTGCAGGAAACACGCTTCTTCAGTCCACGTGACCCTGCGCTGGGTCGGCTTGCTGAACGGGCATTGGCGGATCACCCCGATTGGGTGATTGTCCTTGCATGCCGCATGGCCGATCCGATTATGTCTGAAGGAAGATCAAGCCGCTATGAGACGGCCGCACTATGGCTCGGGATTGCCGGACGCGCGCATAAGGTTTGCGGACGGTTTGGCCAGTGGCTTGCGCACCTTGATGGGCTCATCGAGCAGCACCGGCGCAAGCACAAGCTGCGACCGCTACTGGAAGGGCTGCGGCGCACGGCCAAGTGAAAGCGTACCTCTATGGAAACTGTCCTGTAAGTGAATATCGCGATGCAGGCATTCGCCCGACGGCCGTCGAAAAGCAGATCTGGATGGCCGATTTGAAGTTTTAGGCCCCCAAACTAACGCCTTCTTGGAAGGTCACGAAGCTGCTCGAAGTTGTCGCGCCTTTCGAGTGGTCAGAAGTCCAAGTCCCGCGCAGGCTGGCTCAACGCCGCCGTCGTGTGCCGTTGTTAGTGTCGTAAAAAAGTCACTAAGTTCCAGGTTTTTGCTGCTCCGGGCTTAACCTTAGGCGCTCGAAAACGTCCGGGCAGAACTCAAATTGCCTCGCAGTTCCTCGTCCCATCGAGTTCTTCACAATCGTTTCGGTCAATATGCCCCGCTCAATGAGAGGATCAATCGATTCCGCCACAGCGTTGCGCGTCAGACCGGTAATTTGGCTTATATTCGAAAGCGTTAGCTTTTCGTGGTTTTGATGCATCATATAGAGCACCGTCATCATCCCAACCTGCTTCAAACGCGATTGCGGCGTCTCTCCCTCAACCGGTTTGTCGAAAACTTCTTGCAGAGCGTAAGCCGAAAACAGTTGGCTCTGCCAATGGGCATTGAGTGCGCTTGTCATTTTTTATACTGTCAGATATATGATTGTAAAACGCGTCGCGAAATTGCGCCGCTTGTTAGGATTGCACACAATCGCGTCAGTGAAGGTGGTGGTCATGAACAAGTCTCTTGCACGGGCATTTGTCGCTGCAGCCAGTCTAGCGCCATTCTATCTTGTTTTCGACAGTAAAGCGCGAGCGGCTGAATGGGGTTGCCAGGTTATCCTGTGCCTTTCCAATCCGAGCGGTCCGACACAATATGCAGAGTGCCGGCCGCCAATCCACAAGCTCTGGCGCGCGCTTGCAAAAGGACACTCCTTTCCCGCGTGCAGCGGCGTTGGGTTCCAGACCTCGCGCCCTCGATACGACCCCTATTACTGCAATGACGGTTATCGCCTGATAACGCGGTATGGAGACCGCGGGATAGAAGCGAGTTGTATCTCGACCACGCCACAGACTGTCACAAATGCTGAATGCTACTCCAACGATGATCGGATGACCTCGTCGTCAGCGTGGCGGCGGAGAGACGGCCGTACGCAGTGCCAGCGCTACGTGACGACGCGACCGAACATCCGCCCGCAACCCCACTACATCGACGTGACCATCGACGGTGTTGGCAAGCAACGCGTGTGGTACTGAGCATGCCTGGTGCTTTCCTCGATTTGGCGCAAACGTGCGCACCCACAATTGCAGCCGAGACGCTCGCCGCTATCGTCAGCCTTGAAAGCCAATTCGAACCCTTCGCCATCCGGGTCAACAGCGGCGCATCACTCTCGCAGCAACCCACGACCAAGGTGGAGGCGATCGCAATCGCCACGTCAATGGCAGCCGGCCGGCAGGACATCCAGCTCGGTCTCGGCGGCATCGGCATGGAAGAACTCCGCAAGCTCAACCTTTCCATTTCAGATGCCTTCGACCCATGCCTCAACCTTCGGGCCACGGCGACCATTCTCGACCGATATTACCGGCTGGCGGTGAAAGCCGGCGCGGATCCGAGCCGGGCCGAACAGGTGATGCTGCACTCCTACTACGGACGGAACGATCCCTCTGTCGGCGCGATGGTCAGGTACGATGAGCAGGTCCGTCAGGAAAAAAGCCGGCTCGCCAGAACTATCACGACTCTCACGATCGAAGATGGTGGCCGAGAGAGGGAGCTCAACGAAGCGCCTCTTGTCGAGGCGATCGGAGATGCCGGCAAGGCCGAGGCCCAGACTGATCAAACGGTATCGGTGCCGTCCTGGGATGTTTTCAGTTCGAGACGGAGGTCCTCCGTCCTCGTGTTCCAGAACAGTCAAATGGAGAAGAGTGAATGACTTTCAGTGCCCGTATCCGCCCGATCGCCGCATCCGCCGCCATGGCAGCGGCTATCGTGGCATCCATGGTCGAACCTGCCTTCGCGCAGGCGGCCGGCATCGAGACCGTGCTGCAGAACATCGTTGATATGCTGACCGGCAACATCGCCAAGCTTCTGGCCGTCATCGCGGTCATCGTGATCTGCATAGCCTGGATGTTTGGCTACATGGATCTGAGGCGCGCAGGGTTCTGGATCATTGGCATTGGCGGCATCTTCGGCGCTACCGAGCTCGTGAACACCATCGTCGGAAGCTGACACCATGGCGAGTTCGCGGCCAATCCTTGAGGAAGACATGCTGTTCATCGCCTGCACCCGGCCGGCGATGATTGCCGGCGTGACGATGGAAGCCATGGGCATGAATATCATGCTGACGACCATCCTCTACATCATTGCAGGCTCGGTTGCCTACGTGCTCGTCGGCGTCGTCTTCCATCTGCTGTTCCGCGCACTCGTCAAACACGACCACAACAAGTTTCGCATCTTGCTGGTTTGGGTGGAGACACGCGGCCGGTCCCGCAACAGCGGCTATTGGGGCGGAGCGACGCTTAGCCCCCTAAAGCTCGCACGCAATTACGACGAAAGGGATCTCGGATTTGCCTAAGCTCGCCACACTCAGATCTCGCGAACTCGGTCCTGAGACCTTCATCCCCTACGTCCGCCACGTCGACGAGTCGACAATCGCACTCGATTCCCGGGCACTGATGGTGATGATCGCATTAGAGGGCGTCTCTTTCGAGACCGCAGACGCCTTCGACCTGAACGCTCTCCATCGCGACCTCAATACCCTCTATCGGAACATCGCCGACGAGCGGCTCGCGTTGTGGACCCATCTCATTCGCCGCCGGGACGGCGACTTTCCGGTGGGTACTTTCGCGACCGCATTTTCGGCCGCGCTCAACGACAAATACCGCGAGCGCATGGTGGGCGAAGATCTGTTCCGCAATGATCTTTATCTGACGATCCACTGGTCTCCGGCACGCCACCCGGCCGACAAGGCAGCGACGTTCTTGTCGCGTCTGTTGCAGTCCCGTCGGACGGGCGTCGAATTGGATGAGGAGGATCTCAAGCATCTTAGAAACAAGGTCGTCGACGTTACGGCGGCGTTGAAACGTTTCGATCCCCGCGTGCTGTCGCTTTACGAGCACAGGGGCCTGATCTTCTCGGAGCCGAGCGAGGTACTGCACCAGCTCGTCGGCGGCCGGCGGGAACCGGTTCCGCTGACAGAGGGTCGCATCGCCTCCGTGATCTACTCCGACCGGGTCATCTTCGGCCGCGAGACGATCGAGATTCGCCACGAGGCCGAAAGTCGGTATGCCGGCATGCTGAGTTTCAAGGAATATCCGGCCAGAACTCGGACCGGGATGCTCGACAGTGTGCTCACCAGTCCTTTCGAAGTTATCCTGGCGCAATCCTTCTCCTTCGTATCGAAGGCGGATGCCCGCGTCATCATGGGCCGCAAGCAGAACCAGATGGTCAGCAGCGGCGACAAGGCGTTCTCGCAGATCGAGGAGATCGATGAAGCGCTGGACGATCTGGAGTCCAATCGGTTCGTACTTGGCGAACACCATCTGACGCTGGCCGTCTTTGCGCGGTCGGTGAAGGAACTGATCGACAATCTAGGCAAGGCACGCGCAGGTCTGACCGGTGGTGGTGCGGTTGTTGCGCGTGAGGATCTCGGCCTTGAGGCTGCCTGGTGGGCCCAGTTGCCGGGCAATTTCCGCTATCGCGCTCGGTCCGGGGCGATCACGTCCCGCAACTTCGCGGCGCTCGCGCCATTCCATTCCTACCCGATCGGTCGGAAGGACGGCAACGAATGGGGACCTGCCGTCGCCCTTTTCAAGACGGCGTCGGGGTCACCGTACTACTTCAATTTTCATTACGGCGATCTCGGTAACACCTTCGTCTGCGGACCGTCCGGTGCCGGCAAGACCGTGCTGTTGAACTTCTTGCTGTCACAGCTCGAGAAACATGACCCGCATGTGGTGTTCTTCGACAAGGACAGGGGAGCTGATCTCTACGTGCGCGCTGCCGGTGGCACCTATCTACCGCTCAAGAATGGTGTCCCGACCGGGTGCGCTCCCTTGAAGGCACTTGAACTGACGCCGGATAACAAGGTGTTTCTCACGCGCTGGGTCGGCAGGCTTGTCGGCTCGGCAACACGGGAGCTGACTGTGACCGAACTCCGAGACATCGCCTCCGCCGTCGATGGCCTTGCCGACTTGCCGGTGGAGCGCCGGACGATTGGCGCGCTCAGGACTTTCCTCAACAACACCGATCCCGAAGGCATTGCCGCGCGGCTGCGGCGGTGGGAGAGCGGAGGCCCGCTCGGTTGGGTCTTCGATAACATCATCGAGGACATCAGTTTCGGCGGCAAGTTCGTCGGCTATGACATGACCGACTTCCTCGACAACGAGGAAATCCGCACGCCCCTGATGGCCTACCTCTTCCACCGGGTCGAACAACTGATCGATGGCAGGCGCATCATCATCGTTATCGATGAGTTCTGGAAGGCGCTCCAGGACGAAGGGTTTCGCGATCTCGCACAGAACAAGCTCAAGACGATCCGCAAACAGAACGGCCTTATGCTCTTTGCTACGCAAAGCCCGCGCGATGCGATCGTATCGCCGATCGCTCATACGATCATCGAGCAATGCCCGACGCAGATATTCCTACCGAATGCCCGCGGTAACCACGCCGACTATGTCGACGGCTTCAAGCTCACCGAGCGGGAGTATGAACTCATTGCACGTGAGCTCTCCGTCGAGAGCCGCCGATTCATACTGAAGCAAGGGCACAATAGCGTCGTCGCCGAACTGAACCTCGGCGGTTTCGACGACGAACTTGCCATCCTCTCCGGCCGCACCGCGAATGTCGAACTCGCCGATGCCATCCGCACAGAAGTCGGCGACCGGCTCGCGGATTGGCTTCCGATTTTTCAGCAAAGAAGGAGTTTGAGCTAATGGCTTCCTATCGAAATCACGGCGCGGCAATTGCCGCCGCGCTCATTCTCTTCGCCGGCACGGCAGCCGGGCAGGGAATCCCGGTGATCGACCGGACCGCGATCGCCAAGCACCTCGAGAGTATCGCCCAACTGAAGGCCCAGCTCGATGCGCTCAACCAGCAGATCGAGCAGGCGCAGCAGCTCTACGGCTCGCTCAACAAGATCACCGACATGGCGGATGTTGCCGGCGTCTTGAACGATCCCGTCGTTCGCAAGGCGCTCCCCGGGGACTTTAACGTCATCGCAGGGCTGTTCAAGGGAAGCGGCACGGGCGTGTTCGGCGATACGGCCTCAAAGTTCCTTGAGGGGAATTCGACCTATCGGACCAGCGCAGATGACTTTTACGCGCAGGAGCTTTCGCGCATTCAGAACAAGAATGCCGGGCAGATGAGCCTAGCGCAGCATATCTACGATGCCGCGGCCAAGCGCGTCGATGGCATTGATCAACTACGCGAGAAGATTTCGACGGCGGGTGACGCCAAGGACATCGCCGACCTTCAGGCGCGACTTCAGGCGGAAACAGCGTTCCTCCAGACCGATATACTGCGCATGGAGGCCCTCCGAATGGTCCAGCAGGCACAGGCCCAGGTTGACGAGCAGCGAAAGGCGGAAGACTGGCGCCGGCGCCTGGACGCGATGGGGGAGGCACTGCAATGAAGAGGCATGTCGTTCTTCTCGCTGTCCTATTGGTCAGTTGCTCCGAGCAAGCCGAGCGAACCTACACTGTCGATGAACTCATCGCCGACGAGGCCCTGCTAGCCGAAATCTTGGCGACGTGTCGCAACAACCCTGGTGAATTAGGCAATACCCCGAATTGCCAAAACGCAGCGGCCGCAGACTTCAAGGCCCGTCTTAAACGGATGTGAAAGGTACTTGGAGGTTGAGGCATGTATCAGGTCTTTGCCTTCGTCGACGAGCAGTTCAAGGCTCCGCTGGAGACCTTCGTCTCCGACGGGACCTCGAACATCTCAGAGTGGATTTCGGGCCCCCTGACGGCAGCGATCACGCTCTATGTCGTGCTTTACGGCTATCTCGTGCTCCGCGGCTCGGTCCAGGAACCGATCCTCGACTTCGCATTTCGGGCGATCAAGCTCGCCATCATCGTAATGCTGGTGAGGGACGCCGACGAATATCAGACCTATGTCACCGACATCTTCTTCGAGGGATTGCCGCGTGAGATTTCTCAGGCGTTGAACGCCGGCACAGCACCAAGTGCATCGACCTTCGACAGCCTGCTCGACAAGGGACACGCGTCTGCCAAGGAGATCTGGGCTCGCGCCTCTTGGCCGGTCGATGTGGTGACGGGCATCGGCGGCATGATGGTCATTGGCGCGAGCTTCATCGTCGCGGCGATTGGCTATATCGTCTCGCTCTATGCCCGGCTGGCGCTCGCCATCGTGCTCGCAATCGGACCGATCTTCGTGGCACTCGCGATGTTTCAGGCGACGCGACGCTTCACCGAGGCCTGGATCGGACAGCTTGCGAACTTCGTGATCCTCCAGGTCCTCGTCGTCGCCGTCGGCTCCCTGCTGATCACGTGCATCGACACCACCTTCACGGCGATCGAAGGGTACAGCGACGTGCTGATGCGTCCGACCGCGCTCTGCGCCATCTGCCTCGCTGCTCTCTATGTCTTCTATCAGCTTCCGAACATCGCTTCAGCGCTTGCCGCCGGCGGCGCGTCGTTGACCTACGGCTACGGCGCTGCACGCGACGCTCACGAAAGCACGCTCGCCTGGGCGGCGACCCATACTACCCGGGCTGCCGGACGCGGTGTCCGCACCATTGGTCGAACCTTCAACCCGAAAGGCTCGGGATCGTGACGCTTTTCGCACGAACAAGAAAAAGGCTCTTCAGGAATGATCAGAACATTTCCGCTGCTCTGCATGGTCGCCGCCTTAAGCGGCTGTGCATCGCTGACGTATCCGCTCCCGAAATGCGACGGCTATTCGCGCCGCCCGCTTAATCGCGCCATGTGGCCGTGGGAAGACAGTAGCAGTCTGAAACAGAAACAGTCCGATGCGGGGCCCGTAAGCTCGTCAATGGCCGCGGCCTATGCCGAAGAGGACAAGGAGCCACCGGCCTTTGCCCATCTCGACATCGACGCCTCCTATCGTCCATCCGAGGGCTGACGCCATGGTCTCCGGGGACGAACTCAAGACATACTTCGCAAAGGCGCGACGCTTCGATCAGGACCGCATGATCCAGGTCGAACGGTCGGCACGCATCGCCTGGTTCATCGCCATCGTGGCCGCCATTCTCGCCGGCGCTTCGATCTTCGCCATCGCCGGCCTCACGCCGTTGAAAACGGTCGAGCCCTTTGTCGTGCGGGTCGACAATTCGACGGGCATCGTCGATGTCGTCTCGGCGTTGACATCGACCGCCGGCACTTACGACGAGGCCGTGACTAAATACTTTGCCGCAAAATATGTCCGCGCCCGGGAGGGCTATGTCTGGAGCGAGGCAGAAGAGAATTTCCGCACCGTCGCGCTTCTCTCGACGCAGCCGGAGCAGGCTCGGTTTTCAGCGCTCTATCGCGGCAGCAATCCGGAGTCGCCACAGAATACCTATGGGCGCGGCGCCACCGCGCGCATCAGCATCGCCTCGATCTCGCTGATCAATCCGCATGTCGTATCCGTCCGCTACATGCGCACCATCACCCGCGGGGAAGAAGTCCGGACAACCCATTGGGTTGCGACGCTCACCTTCTCCTATGCAAACGCGCCGATGTCCTCGACGGATCGGCTGGTGAATCCTCTCGGTTTTGCAGTCAGCGAATACCGAGCCGATCCGGAGGTCATCAACTGATGCGGACTACCCTCATCGCCACCCTCCTTCTTACGACCTCCGCCTCCACCGCGTTCGCCCTCGAAATCCCTCGCGGGGCGTCGCAGGACGGCCGTGTTCGTTTTGTCGATTACCAGCCCTACAACATCACTCGCATCATCGGCTCATTGCGTTCGTCGGTGCAGGTGGAGTTCGCGGCGGACGAGGAGATAGCGCATATCGCGCTCGGCAATAGTGTGGCCTGGGAGGTCGCGCCGGCGGGCAACATCCTATTTCTCAAGCCGCGGGAAAATCAGCCAGTCACCAATCTCTCTGCCGTCACCACCCGGCGCGACGGCTCGACACGAAGCTACCAAATGGAACTGACAGTGCGAGATGGCGCGGTGGAGGTGGGGCAAAATACTTACTTCTACGTCAAATACCGCTATCCGGCCGACGAAGTTGAACGGCGGCGCCAGGCCGCGGCGGCGCGAGCGCTCGCCGCCCAGGCGAAGGAGGCTGACAACGTGTTGGCCATTCATGAGACCCATGGGCCGCGGAACTGGCGTTATTCCGCCCAAGGCGCGCAGGCGCTGGAACCGCGATCGGTCTACGATAATGGCAAGGTCACGACGTTCGCCTTCGTCGGCAACCGGGAAATGCCGGCCATCTACATCGAGAACTCAGACGGCAGTGAAAGCCTGGTGCCGAAATCCGTAGATGGCAATCTTGTCCTGGTCCACGCGATCAGCCGGAAGTTCATCCTGCGGAGGGGACGGGACGTGCTCTGCGTCTTCAATGAGGCCTACGATCGGGTCGGCATCAACCCTGACACCAGTACGACCTCGCCGTCGGTCGAGCGGGTCATTCGGACGGACATCGGCACGGGGCAGTAGGAGCCTGTCATGGTTCAGGAAGATGAAAGCCGGATACCGGGCGAACGCGCCGAAACGGTTCCCGGCGGGAGGATCGACAACCATCCCGTCTTGAGGCGCAGCGCGGTTGCGCTGGCCGTTGTTACCTTTATCGCCTTCGCCTTGTGGTCGATGAGCGGCGAGAACACTCCGACGGACACAACCAGACCCGAGCGGGTTGTCATCCGGCAAACGGCGAACTTCGAGCCGGTGAAGGAGAAGATGGAGCCGGTCCAAGCGGTGCCGGAAGTGAAGCTGCCGACCCCGCTCGCGGCTGAGGAGGTGGAGGACGACGATCCGCTGCTCGACTCGGCGCGCCGGGCTCCGGTCATGGCCTTCAGCGGCGGACAGAAGAACACGACATCGCACCGTGAGACCGCAGATCCACTTATGTCCGGGGACAGCAATTTCGTGCCACTCGATGGAAACACCATGGGCCAGAATATTGCCAATGCCGATGAACAGCGGTTCAACGGGCTGCTACGGCCGACCAAGCTTGAAGGCTCACGCGCCGGCACACTCGGCAATCGGAACTTCATAGTTGCAATGGGATCGTCAATCCCGTGCGTGCTGGAAACTGCCATGGCATCCGATCAGCCCGGCTTCACCAGCTGCGTGATCAACCGGGATGTTCTCTCGGACAATGGCCGGGTTGTGCTGATGGAAAAAGGCACGCAAGTTGTCGGCGAATATCGGGGCGCCCTTCAACGAGGACAGAAGCGCCTCTTCGTGCTCTGGAATCGTGCGAAAGCCCCGAACGGCGTCATCGTCACCTTGGCCTCGCCGGCGACGGATGCGCTCGGCCGGGCCGGCATCGACGGCTATGTCGACACCCACTGGTGGGAGCGGTTCGGGAGTGCGCTTCTCCTGTCCATCGTCGGCGATGCCACGAGCTATGCCAACAGTCGCCTGGGGAACAGCGACGTCGACGCTGAGAACACGACAAACGCAGGCCAGCAGGCGGCAGCCATCGCTGTCGAGCAATCGATCAACATTCCGCCAACGCTCAATAAGCACCAAGGCGAGCTCGTCTCGATCTTCGTCGCACGTGATCTCGACTTTTCCGGTGTCTACGGATTGCGGGTGACCGAGCCGAAGAACAAGGTCCTTGACCGCGCGGTGCTGGGGGATTTCAGCCCGCGGTCGACGTTCGTGACGAAGTAGGGTAGGGGCGGTGACCGAGGATCCTGACGCGACGGTCGTTCGTGAACTGCTCGCTCCGTTCACGCCGTTCCTTGATGACAAGTCGCTTTACGAAGTGATCGTCAATCGGCCCGGGCAGGTGCTGACAGAAGGCTCTGGTGGATGGCGGACCCATGATCTGCCGGAGCTATCCTTTGAAAAGCTGATGCGCCTTGCCCGGGCCGTGGCCAGTTTTTCCCACCAATCCATCGATGAAACGCGGCCGATCCTGTCGGCAACACTGCCGGGGGATGAGCGAATCCAGATCGTCATCCCGCCTGCGACCACGCGGAACACAGTCAGCATCACCATCCGAAAGCCATCATTGGTCACATTCACGCTCGATGACCTGGAAGAGCGAGAGTTTTTCTCCGGGACGCGAGCGGTTAGCGGAGACGCCCCGGCATTGCACCAGGATTTGCTGGAGCTATACCATGCCGGCCGTTTCAAGGAATTTCTGCGGGAGGCCGTGATTGCGCGGAAAAACATCATCATCTCAGGCGCAACCGGATCGGCCAAAACGACGCTCTCAAAAGCGTTGATCAAGCACATCCCATCTCACGAGCGGATCATTTCGATCGAGGACACTCCAGAATTGGTTATTCCTCAGCCCAACCATGTACGCCTGTTCTATTCGAAAGGCGCGCAAGGACTTTCCACTGCCGGTCCAAAAGACCTGTTGGAATCGAGCCTTAGAATGCGGCCCGATCGAATCCTGTTGCAAGAGCTGCGCGACGGCACTGCATTTTACTACGTCCGCAACGTCAACTCCGGTCATCCCGGATCGATCACGACCGTGCATGCCGATTCCGCCGAACTCGCTTTGCAACAATTGACGCTGCTCGTGAAGGAATCCGAAGGCGGACGCAATCTGGATCGCGAAGACATTGATAGACTCTTGAGGGTCTCGATCGACGTTATTGTCCAATGCAAGCGAATGGATGGCCGGTTTCGCGCAACAGAAATCTACATTACGCCTAACGGATGACCGACGCGCTGGAAACGCAGTAGTGCCGCGAAGCGGTCAGACAACCGATATCATCTTCACGATCCTCGGCCTGTGCGCTTCTAGCGACTTCACATTTGGCGGCGTCGCCATGACCGCGAAGGGGACGTTCGGTTGCCGAAATGTCCGATGCAGGCTTCGCCGGCGGCAATGGCTTCAGCATTGCCGCTATCTCGGCGAGATTGCTATCACTTCATCGCTTCGACCTTGGATGCGACCATCTTATTGCCCTGTTTTACATAGGTAATCTTCACGGTCTCACCGACCTTGAGCTTCTTGAAGTTGAATTTGGTCGGAAGGGTGAAGGTCTCACCAGATTGCAGGACAATGTCGTCCTTGGCTTGATCAATGGACTTAACGACGCCGGTCGTGGAGAGTGGCGCGGCGAGAGCCGAGGCCGCAAACAAAGTGGAAACGAGAAGTCCAGGAAGGATGCGTCTGACAGTCATAGGCTTTCTCCTTCGATCCAAAGGTGGGGGGCGATTGCCCTCATGATGGCCTGCATCATTGCACACATGACCTTGTCAGGTATTTGCCGTTTGTTTACGGATGGGTAAGGTACTGGCGCCTGACCGGCACCTTCGGACCTGTGAACGCAAGCAGTGTATGCGCGCTGTCTTAGCGCGGGCCAGCCGCCTTGCCGCTCGCCACTCGCGGAAAGTCAATGCAAACGACGAGGCCTGGACGGTTGTCAGAGAGTGTGATTTTGCCTCCATGCAGCTCGGCAATTGCCGCAACTAAACTCAATCCAAGTCCGCTGCCTGGCGTTGAACGCGATTTTTCTAGCCGGTAGAGACGATGAAATACCTTTGCTCGCTCATGTGCAGGGACCCCAGGGCCATCGTCTGAGACGATTACACTCGGTCCGACTTGGCCAGCCTCCAATGTAACGCGGATTGTCGTTCCTGCCGGACAATGGCGTATCGCATTTTCGAGTAAGTTCACGAAAAGCTGCGTTAAGAGTTCACTGTCGCCGTTGATAACAGCTCGCTGCCTCGAGAGCTCCACAATGAGTGTATCCCCGGCATCCTCTGCGACCGGGCGATAGATTTCTACGATTTCGGTTAGTAGGTCTTTCAACTCTACTGATTGGAAACGTTGCCGTCGCGCGCCTGCCTCAATCTGTGCAATGCGCAGCAGCGCCTCGAAGGTCTCCACAATGGTGTCGAGCTCCAAAAGACAGGCGCTGACTTCTTTGCGAAAGTCAGAGACGTCTGTCGCGGTTCGAAGCGCCACGTCGAGCCTTTGCCTCAGTCTACCCACGGGCCGCTTGAGGTCGTGCGCGATATCGGTCGAAGACTGATCAACACGCTCTATCAGCCTCTGCAGATGATCGAGCGTAGCGTTGATCTGCTCGGCGACGCGGTCCAAGTCATCTCCTGAGTAGCGCCGGGCGACGCGTTCCTGCAGTTTACCTTTCGCGACAGCTGCGAGAGCTCTGGAGATGGCGCGGATTTGCGACTGGGCGCGCCGAGCGATCAGAGCACCGGATGCCGTCGCTAGCAGTACCAACGCCGCCAGTTCCCAAAAAAGGCCACCAAGGAGTGTTGATTGAACCACCCGGAGGTCTCCAATACTGGCGCCGACCAGGAGCTTACCCTGCGACAGGGGAGTCCAAAGGGCGTAATAGGAGTCGTCCGGACTTCGTTGTCCGCTTACGCGCCCGAGGTCGCTTTCCCGTAGAATGAGCCAGCCGTGAAAATCTGGAATGCCTGCGACATTGCCTGCCACGAAGCTGCCCGTGTCATCGACGAGCAGCAGGATCGTGCCGATCGGGCGACGCGACGTCGCCTCGCGCCTAACAACCTCCGCAACATCTTTAAAGCCGTCGCTGCTATCGATGGCCACCAACGCGTCACGGCTGTCGAGGATATGCAGCTTGATACGCTCCTCGAGTTCGGCGCTCAGTTGCCAGTAGATGACAGTCACCCCGGCAAGCACCGTGGACCCGATGAGGATAGCGAGCAAAATCGATCCCCGCACTGCCGTGCGGCGCAACAGGTCAGACATGGTCGTCAATGATGTAGCCCGCACCGCGGACGGTATGTATCAACTCGGTGTCGAACGGCTTGTCGATCTTGGTCCGCAGCCGTGAAATATGAGTCTCTACGACGCTGGTCTTCGGCTCAAAATGGAAGTCCCACACACGCTCCAGCAGCATTGTTCGGGTTACCACTCTGCCCTTGTTGCGCAGCAACACCTCTAGGAGCCGGAACTCGCGCGGTTGGAGGTCTATGATTACGCCCGCGCGTTGCACGATCCGGCGGGAGAGATTCATTTCGAGGTCACGAATGCTAAGCGTGGTCTCCTCGTTCTTTAGCGGCGGACGGCGGCCTAATGCGTTCACACGCGCCAGCAGTTCCGCAAAGTAGAATGGTTTCGAAACATAGTCGTCGCCCCCTGCCTCAAGCCCCTTTACGCGATCGTCGACGCCCCCCAAGGACGTCAGATAGAGAACGGGGGTCGCATTGCCGACACTTCGGAGCGCCTTCACAAGCGACAGACCATCGAGTACCGGCAGCATGCGATCGACGATCAGAACATCATAGTCGCCCGTCGTTGCCTGCAGCAGGCCGTCGCGGCCATCGGCAGCAACGTCGACTTGATGACCTTCCTCAGACAGGCCGTTGCTTATATAGGACGCCGTCTCCGCATCGTCCTCGATGACCAAGACTCTCATTTTTCGCACTCTTGCTGCAGCCGGCTAGTCGGCTGTGCCGCAAGGTTCGGCATACTAAGATAGCATACAACTCCTTGACCGACGGCACCAAGGCTGCAATGCAAATGACGGCCGTCGCCAACGGAACGGGTATTTAATTGCCCCGAAGATGGTCTCGCCTTTCCGCCGGCCGGTCTTCACGCCTCGCCCGCGTCTTCCGTCCGGCAAGCGACGGCGGCCGAAGTTTAGGAACGGTCCGGGAAACCTCGACCTGTCCCGGTGGGTCGTCGTGCGCATTGCCAAACCGTGCGCCGCGAACGATAAACATTCAATGCTGGCCAGTGATTTAAGGAATGTGCTTGAGGAGCTCTACAATGCTGGTGCCTATCGGGTGCCGGCAGACGAACTCTACTGGCCACAGGAACTGCATCCGGCCGTCTTTCGCGCCCTGAACATGCAATACATTACGCGAAGAGAAGTGGACGACGGCCGTGTCGAGTTCTCGCTGACGCAAGCGGGCTATCAGGCGATCAATGCCGAGGTGCCTTGGTCCGACATCCTGCGCCGGCGACTGCGGGATTTCTTCCGTTTCGGCAAATCTCGCTAAAGTACCCCGCCACAGTCAAACCTTGGCAATCTTTCGAGCGCAAGCCGCTTTTATCCTGGCGATAGCGACGCACATCTCAGACCGTAATCGGCGATCGGGATCAAGGAATAAGTCGCTTCGATGAAACCGGTATTGATCGATCGCGCGAAGAAATAAGGCGACGGAGCTCTACGCGTCGTGATGTCGTGGGTCCGCCGCCTGCGCGTTGAAGACGTTCGTCGACGATAGGCGCGCGCTTTTGCGATATAGCAACGGCCCGGCGATCTTCCGATCCCGAGCCGCTTGATCCTTGGGAGGATAAGGCGCCCCTCGAGGCGCTGGAATTGGTTAGCCGCGGCGCGTGTCCGGGAAGTTTACCGGGTCAATGCCGAGGGTGCGCAGGTCGCTTGCCTTCGGGCGGCGGTGACCTTCGACAGCGGCGGCGACAGCGCTGGCAGCGCCGAGAACTGCGAACGCACGACCGATGAAACCCTTGTGGTAAGTTGTGGTAGCCATCTTCTTGCTCGCTTTCGTTTTCTTTCTGATGAGCAAAAGATGGGGTCTGACCGGTCTTTTTGCAATGCACAATCGAACACGCCAGCCATGCAAAGGAAGCAAGCCCGGTTGGTAATCAAACCAAACGGGCCTGCCGATACGCCTTGGGAGGAGGCGCTATTTGGGAGCAATTCCGAGAGGAGACTCTACCCGGAATTGCTTTGAGATGGCTTAGTCCTCGTTGGCTGCCAGTTGCGAGAGTACCTCGCCACGACCACGGGCCCTGAGGATCAGCGGTACGATCAGCGCGGCAGCGGCGATGAGCAGGAGCACAGCGGCGATCGGCGAGGTGAACAGCACGCTGAAGTCACCCTGGCTGATCGCGAGTGCGCGGCGGAGCTGCTGCTCGGCAAGCGGACCAAGGATCAGACCGACGACGACAGGGGCGATCGGATAACCGAACACGCGCATAGCGTAGCCGAGCAAGCCGAAGGCGAGCAGCATGCCGAGTTCATAGACTGACGGGTTGGCGCCGATGGTGCCGAGCGTCGCAAACAACAGGATACCGGCATAGAGCCACGGCTTCGGGATCGTCAGCAGTTTTACCCAGAGACCGATCAGCGGCAGGTTTAGGACCAGCAGCATGAAGTTGGCGATGAGCAAGCTGGCGATCAGGCCCCAGACGAGCTGCGGATTGGTAGCAAACAGCAGCGGACCAGGCTGCAGGCCGTATTGCTGGAAGCCGGCCAGCATGATGGCCGCCGTTGCAGTCGTCGGCAGGCCGAGCGTCAGCAGCGGTACGAGCGTTCCAGCGGCGGACGCGTTATTGGCGGCTTCCGGACCTGCAACGCCCTCGATTGCGCCATTGCCGAACTCTTCCGGATGCTTAGTCAGGCGCTTTTCTGCAGCGTAAGAGAGGAAGGTGCCGATCTCGGCGCCGCCAGCCGGCATCGCGCCGATCGGGAAGCCGATGAAGGTGCCGCGCAGCCAGGGCTTCCAGGACCGTGCCCAGTCCGTGGCATTCATCCAGACCGAGCCACGCACCGCCTCGACCTTGTCGGGCCCCTTGTCGCCTTGGGCAGCGATAAAGAGCGTTTCGCCGATCGCGAACATGGCAACGGCGAGCGTCGTGACTTCGATGCCGTCAAGCAGTTCCGGAACACCGAAGGAGAGGCGCGTCTGGCCGGTCAGCTGATCGATGCCGACGACAGAAAGTGCCAGGCCAACAAACAGCGACGTCAGACCGCGAAGGGTAGAATCGCCGAAAGCCGATGAGACGGTGACGAAGGCGAGCACCATCAGCGCGAAATACTCGCGCGGACCAAAGACCAGGGCCAGCTTGACGACATAGGGCGCGATGAAAGCAAGGCCGAGCGTGGCAATGAGGCCGGCGACAAAGGACCCGATCGCGGCTGTCGCCAGCGCCGGGCCGCCGCGTCCAGCTCGGGCCATCTTGTTGCCCTCGAGCGCAGTGACGATCGAGGCGCTTTCGCCGGGCGTGTTCAAGAGGATCGATGTGGTCGAACCGCCATACATGCCGCCATAATAGATGCCGGCAAACATGATCAGTGAACCGCCAGGGTCGAGCCGATAGGTAACCGGCAGCAGGAGGGCCACGGTCAACGCCGGGCCGATGCCCGGCAGAACGCCGACGGCGGTTCCGAGCGTCACGCCGATCAGCGCATAGAGCAGGTTCATCGGCTGCGCAGCAACCAGCAATCCCTGCAGCAGGAAGTCAAAAGTAGCCATAGTCGTCGGCCCTCTTAGAAGAACAGGCGTTCAAGCGGCCCCGCGGGCAGCGACAGTTGCAGGAGCTTGGCGAAAATCACCCACACGGCAAAACAGATCGCGATACCGACGGGAATTGAGAACCAGAGCTTCCGCTTGCCAAAGCCACGCGCGGTCAGCGCGAACAGAATGCCGGTAGCGATCGAGAAGCCCGCGACATTCAGCAAGAGCATCTGGGCAGCAAGGCCGCCAACGATCCAGATGACGGGAGCAACCTCCTGGTGTTCACGCTCCGGGAAGTCGCCGCGAAACGCTTCGAAGCCCGTCCAGATCGCGAGAGCGAGAAGACAGCAGGCGATCGCATAGGGGACCGTCGTCGGTCCGACCTGGGAATAACCGGCAGCGCCTGCGAGGCGCGACACATCCCAGAAAATGAGTCCAGCGATAGCGGCGAGAACCACCGCGATGAAGAGCGCCGCCCGATCCGGGCGACGCGTTGCGGTTGAAGGGTGATGCCCCTTGGTCATTTCACCAGTCCAATGTCCTTGAGAACACCTTCGGTGGCGGCAACGTCCTTGTCGAGCTGGGCGTTGAAGGCGTCACCGGCGAGGTAGCTGTCCTGCCAACCCTTGGACTTCAGGACTTCCTGCCAGCTGGCAGACTTTGCAAGCTTCTCGACATCGGCCGTTACGGCAGCCTTCTGCTCGTCAGACAGGCCAGGAGCGGCGGCGACCATGCGCCAGTTCTCGACGACGACGTCGAGGCCGGATTCCTTCAGCGTGGGTGCGTCAACGCCCGACAGGCGCTCGGCGCTCGTTACGGCGAGCAGTCGAAGCGTGCCGGCCTTGACCTGCGATTCAAACTCGCCATAGCCGGAAACACCGGCCGTTACCTGGCTGCCGAGGATGGCTGCGAGGGCCTCACCGCCGCCAGAGTAAGCGATGTAGTTGATCTTGGTCGGATCGACGCCGGCTGCCTTGGCGATCAGGCCAACGGCAATGTGGTCGGTACCGCCGGCCGAGCCGCCGGCCCAGGACACCGCACCCGGGTCCTTCTTCAGGGCTGCGACGAGGTCGGCCATCGTCTTGATGTCGGAAGCAGCCGGAACGACGACCGCTTCGTATTCGCCGGTCAAGCGCGCGATCGGCGTGACGTCCTTGAGGGTAACCGGGGACTTGTTGGTCAGGATGGCGCCAACCATGACGTAGCCGCCGACGATCAGAGCGTTCGGATTGCCCTTCTGCTGGCTTGCGAACTGGGCGAGACCGATGGTGCCGCCGGCGCCCGGCACGTTCTGAACCTGAACGTTGCTGGAGATGCCTTCCTGCTGCATGACGGTCTGAAGCGAGCGTGCCGTCTGGTCCCAGCCGCCGCCCGGGTTTGCCGGTGCGATGATCGTGTAGTCAGCGGCGAATGCCGGCAGCGACATGGCGCCGGCGAGAATCGTTGCGAGGAAAAAGTGTTTCAAGGTCAGTCCTCCGTGAGGCGCGTTTTCACCGCGCACGTTGTTGCTGTGTGCGAGCGGGGAGACGGCGACGGGTTCTTTCGACCCTTGTCGCTTGACCGGATTGGTGGCTTCCTCCCAGTGCGCAACCGGCAAACCCGCCTCCACGGGTGCCAGTGACCCTAAGCCACCATAGAAAGCTGACATTTAGCTGACATCAAGCCCCGAATACGCTTTTCGAGGCGTGACGTTTACGAAATTTTAGGCGCTTGGCCCCGCCGGCGAGGGAAATGGCATCATTGTCGGCCTGGGTGGCTCTGTTCGCAGAGGTGGATCCACCGGGGAAAGAGGCGAATCGAAACCTCGGAGCCGAGGCGCCGGCTCCACGGATGATGAGTCGCGATATCGCGAGGACGACAAGCTGTGGTAGTGTCGCGCCTGCCACCCCGAAGACCTGTTCGAAAGGATGGAGCCATGACCAAGACAGCCAACACCAAAATCGCCAAGGCTACATCGAAGCGACCCGCAAAAGAAAACACTACACGAGCGAGTGTGTCAGCCAAAAACGAAGGCGAAAAAGAGGAGAGGGGACAGGCGGCCGCAGACCAGCCGAAATTGCTTTCAGGCGGCAATCCTCAGATCGCCAAGGGCTACGGTGATGCACCAGTCCAAGCCTATATTGCCGCCATGCCGGGCTGGAAAAGTGCGGTCGGGCGCCGTCTCGACCAACTCATCATGCGTGCCGTCCCGGAAGCGCAAAAGGCCGTGAAGTGGAATTCGCCGCTTTATGGGATGGAGGGCAACGGTTGGTTCCTCGGCGTTCACTGCTTTGCCAAATATATCAAGGTCGCGTTCTTTAATGGCGCGGCACTGAGCCCGCCGCCGCCAGTCGAATCCAAAACCGCGAATGCGCGCTATTTCCATATTCACGAAACGGACGAGATTGACGAAGCTCAATTCAGCGATTGGGTAAAACAAGCGAGCCGATTGCCCGGCGAACGCATGTGAGCGGAAAGCCATTGGTGTCGCGCGAACGAACCTTGCGTTCAACGTGTGCCACCGGAGAGGAGATGATGCGATGAAGAAAACGTCGAAGACAGTAAAGACCGAGGCCGCGGACGGAGAAGCGTCTGCCGCCGAACGGATCGATGCCAGGATAGCCGAACTCGACGACTGGCGGGGCGAAGTGCTTGCGCGCGTCAGGAGGCTGATCAAGGAAGCCGATCCTGAGGTCGCCGAGGAATGGAAATGGAGAGGTGTTCCGGTTTGGGAACATGCAGGGATCATCTGTACCGGCGAGACCTACAAGTCCGTGGTCAAGATGACCTTCGCCAAGGGCGCGTCGCTCGAAGATCCCGCGGGGCTCTTCAATTCGAGCCTTGACGGCAATGTCCGGCGGGCGATCGATATCCATGAGGGCCAACAGATCGACGAAGACGCTTTGAAAGCTCTCATTCAACAGGCCGTGGACCTGAACCTGTCGGTGCAGGCCGAGCGTAGCGGCCGGTCCCGGAAGAAGGCCTGAAAACCCGATTAAGGCGCGGCCGACCTAGCGCTCGCCCAGTTTTCAATGGAGCCGCAGGACCTCGTTCCATTTGGCGATCAGCCGCGAGCGTTTCACCTGATCAAGATAGACCATCAGCCCGGGGCTGACGGGAACGGGGCGCAATTGAGCGCCGAGCATCGCTTGCATGGTATTCGCGGTGTTCTCGCCGGCGACCTCGGGGCTGACAGCAGCAATCTGCAGTTCCCGTGCCATGATCGTCTGTCCTTCCTTGGACATGAAGAATTCGAGATAGCGTCGTCCAAGGTCTGGAGAGGCCGAGGCCTGTGGAACGAGACCAATTCGCGACATCACCACCGTGTAATCCTTGGGCAAAACGATCCCGACATCTGGATGCCGCGCTGCCCAGTCCGCCGCGTAGGAGCCAAGGATATTGTAGCCGAGCACGAAACGCCCGTCGGCGACGCGCTCGAGGATGGCCTCGCTGGTGGAGTAGAGCTTGACGCCGGCGGCACCCATGGCCTGGATCACATCCCAGATATCGCCGAACTGCTCCTGGTCACGCGACATAAAGAGGAAGCCGACGCCCGAGCGCTCGATGTCGTAGGTTCCGATACGCCCAAAAACGTTGGCACCCTGGCGCTTCAGATAACTGACGAATTCGGCCCGTGTCGACGGTGGCTTTTCCGTCGTGAAACTTGGCTTGTGATAGACGAAGACGGCGGGCTCGAAGGTGAGCGCATAGGCCGTGTTGCGCCAGTTCGCCCAGGCGGGCCAGCGGTCGCTCATCGGCAGGTCGCTGCGTTGGGCGTAGCCGTCGTTGCTGAGCTTGACTTGGAGGTCCATGGCGGAAGAAAAGGCGAAGTCCGCCGTCTTCATTCCGGCGTCCGTTTCCTTGATGATGCGGTCGTAGATCTCGCCGGTCAGCATGTCTTCGTAGCGTACGGCCACATCCGGATTGGCCCTTTGGAAGCCGATGATCATCGGCCTGGCGAGAGGTTCATCGAGCGAGGAATAGACCACCAGCGTGCGCGCGTCGGCGTTGCCGGAAAGAGCTGGAAATATGATCGGTGCCGCAAGCAGCAGCTGGGGGCAGAGGGCAAAAAAAAGAAGAGAAATCAAGAACCGCATGAATCCACAATGCCTCAGCGCGTCACCGTTCACAAGCAAGGCGTCGCCGGATAAGGTGGTTCGGGGAGTGACGTTATTTGCGCATCTTGCTTGTTGAGGATAACCAGGACCTGGCGGAGGGCCTGTCTGCCATTTTGCGTGGCAGCGGCTACGCTGTCGACGTCGTCAGTGACGGCGCGTCGGCGCATGCGGTTGCGGCGGCTGAAACCTTCGATCTCGTCATTCTCGACCTCAACCTGCCGGAAATGGATGGGCTCGATGTGCTACGGGCAATGCGCGCCCGGCAGAACCGTGCGGCGGTGCTGATCCTTACTGCGCGGGGGGCGCCCGAGGAACGGATCAAGGGTCTTGATCTCGGCGCCGACGACTACATGATCAAGCCGTTCGACGTCGGGGAACTCGAGGCGCGCGTGCGCGTGTTGCTGCGCCGGCAGGCGGGCCTCAGGGCATCCACGGTCAGCTATGGCAATGTTTCGCTTGATCTCAATACCCGAAGCTTTTCGTCAGGCGGCGCGCCGATCGAGATCCCTGCGCGCGAATTAGGACTTCTCGAACTCCTGTTCATGCGGGCCGGCAAGGTGGTCGCAAAGGACGCGATCATGCAGTCGCTTACCGGCTTCGACGACGATCTTAGCCCCAATGCGATCGAGCAATATGTCAGTCGGCTGCGCAAGCGGTTGGCCCCGCATGGCCTCACCGTTCGCACAGCCCGCGGCATCGGCTACTACCTCGACAAGATGGCCGAGCCGGAATGAGAACGACAGTCTATAGCCTCCGCCGGCGCCTGTTAGGTTGGCTACTGATTTCGACGGTCGTCATCGGCGTGATTGCGCTCATGGATACCTATCGAGAGGCGGTCACGACCGCCAACGTCGTCTCCGACCGCGTGCTCGCTGGCTCCGCATTGGCGATCGCGGAGCGCGTGGTCGTGGCAGAGGACGGCTCGCTCGAGGTCGATATCCCCTATGTTGCCCTGGAGATGCTAACCTCTGCCGCGCAGGATCGCGTTTTCTACAGGGTCGACGGCCCGCCCGGCCAGTTCATCACCGGCTACCAGACGCTGCCGTCGCTTGCCGAAGAGCCTGGGACATCCACGACCTTCGCGGATGCGACGTTTCGTGGTGAACCGATCCGCATCGCCGCCCTCCGCCGTTCCGCCTCGACCGGCGTCAATTCGGTGCCCTTCGTCGTTACCGTTGCCGAAACGACAATCGCGCGCCGGCAACTGGCGCAGACCATCCTCGTCCGATCGGCTCTTCGTCTCGGCATGATGATCGCCGGCGCCGCGGTGATCGTCTGGATAGCAGTCACATTTTCGCTGCGCCCGCTTTATCGGCTCGGAGACGCGATCGCCGAGCGTAATCCTGATGATCTGCACCCGATTGGTGAACGCGTACCCAACGAAGTCCAGGGGCTTGTCGACACGGTCAACTCGTTCATGGGGCGGCTGCAATCGGCGCTCGATGCGCTGCGCAATTTCACCGGTAACGCCAGCCATCAATTGCGAACGCCGCTTGCGATCATTCGGACTCAGCTCGCCTTGGCTCAGCGTGCCGGGTCCTTCGAGGAGACGAAGAGTGCTGTGAAAAAGGCCGACGAAGCCGTAGCCAATGCCGAACGCATCCTGGGGCAATTACTGCTGATGGCGAAAATCGACGCGGCAGGCAAGAATGAGGCGCGGATGCTGGAGCGTGTCGATCTTGTCGAACTCGCGCGCGAAATCACCGCGGAACACGTGCCGGCGGCGGGAGAGGCCGACATCGATCTCGGCTTTGATGGCGAGGGCGAAGCCTTCATTCGCGCCGAGCCGCTGCTGGTGGCCGAGATGCTCAAGAATCTGATCGGCAACGCCTTGCTCTATGCCGGCTTAGGTGCCGAAGTGACGACACGCGTTGTTGCAGACAGCGGATCTGTGTCGCTGGAAGTCGAGGACAATGGCCCGGGCATTCGGGCCGAGCTGCGCGCGAAAGTGTTGCGGCGCTTCGAACGCGGAGGCAGCGAAGCGCCGGGTTCGGGGCTTGGCCTGCCGATCGTGGAGGAGATCGCAGGTCTTTATGGGGCGACGACTAGTCTCAACGAAGGGGCGGACGGTCGCGGCCTGAAGGTGACCATCCGCTTTCCGGCGGGCTAGCAACAGGCCGGCTCTCCGGCGCCGCAATCGCGGGCCGGATGAGCAAAAACCATCTGAAGGCGGTCAGGTCGACACGCCAAATGGTTGGGCATTTTCGATTAACTTGCTTAGCGGCCGCGCTGGCCGAAGAGGGAAGCTGTCTCGCGGGTCTGTACCCGCAGCATCGCGTTCCAGAGCTGGAGAACGAAACGCGGCTGAAACTGGCTCGCAAGCTTGCGCTGCGACAACATGATAAGTCTCCGATAGTTTTGGACAGCGTGCATGTAGTGCATCGCGAAGGATCGTGCCAGAGCGCCCACGCCGGGGCAGACCTGCGCGCCAAGCATATGTGGAAAGTGGTAAAAGAGTGGCGAAATACCTGAAGTGAAAAACAAAATGCCGGGATGACTTTCATCATCCCGGCCAGTTGGCTTCACTGGGAGGAGAGTTTTTCTTTGGAGGTTCAGGCCTTCTTGCGGTTTTTCTGTCGATAGACGTCGATGACGACGGCGGCGACGATGATCAGACCCTTGACGATTTCCTGATAGTAGGCGTCGACGCGCAGAAAGGTGAAACCAGAGGTCATGACGCCGAGGATGATCGTGCCGATGACCGTGCCGGTGATCCGGCCCACACCGCCGGTCAGCGACGTTCCACCGATGACGGTCGCGGCGATCGCGTCCAGTTCGTACATGACCCCCATGCCGGCCTGGGCCGTCTGAGCGCGGGCAGCGGTAACGACACCGGCGAGCCCGGCCAGCATGCCGGCAATGGCATAGACCTTGATCAGATGCGCTTCGACATTGATGCCCGAGACGCGCGCCGCCTGGACGTTGGCACCGATTGCATAGGTGAACTTGCCATATCGGGTGTAGCGCAGTGCGATGTGGAAGATGATCGCGACGACCAGGAAGACGATGACGGGCCAGATGCCGGTGCCGATAAAGTTGAACTGCTCGGTGAGGCCAGAGACCGGCTGTCCCTTGGTGTACCACTTGGAGATGCCGCGTGCCGACACCATCATGCCGAGTGTCGCGATAAAGGGCGGGATCTTCGTGCGGGCGATGAGCTGGCCGTTGATGACGCCGGCGAGCAAGCCGATGCCGACCCCAAGGCCAATCGGGACAATCGCTGGCATGTCGGTGAGCGACGGATAGAGGGCCCGTGGCCAGGTCGATGCCTGGGCGACGCTTGCCGAAATCATCGCCGTCATGCCGACGACGGAGCCTGAGGAGAGATCGATGCCGCCGGTAATGATGACCTGAGTCACGCCGACGGCGATGATGCCGATCACCGAGACCTGCAGGATCATGATCGTCAGACGCTGCGGGTTCATGAGGAAACTCTGGCCAACGAAGATCCAGCCAAGAACTTCATAGACGAGGGCGATGCCGATCAGCACCAGAAAGATGTTGAATTCGGGCGGCAGGCGGCGCTTTGCGCCAACGAGCGTCGTGCTCCCGCCCTGTGCGGCGATATTGGTATCCATTTTCATTCCTCCCTTTCGTCGGATCGCTTCCCGCTCAGCTCGCGGCGAGCTCCATGACCTTGATCTGGGTTGCTTCCGCCCTGTCGAGGAAGCCGGTGACGCGGCCCTCGTGCATGACCATGATGCGGTCGCTCATGCCGAGCACCTCTGGCATTTCCGAAGAAATCATGATGACGGCGACGCCGTTTCGCGCCAGCTCGGTGACGAGGCGGTGGATTTCCGCCTTGGCGCCGACATCGATACCGCGTGTCGGCTCGTCGAGGATCAGGATGCGCGGATTGGTGAGCAGCCAGCGGCCGATCAGCACCTTCTGCTGGTTACCGCCGGAGAGGTTCTCGATGCGCTCCTGCAAGTTCGGCGTCTTGACGCGCAGCTTGCGGCTCATCTCTTCGCAAGCGGCGGTGATTTGCTTCTCGGTGACGAAGCCGCCCCTGACGAAGCGATCCTGGAGTACGGCGATCTGCATGTTCTCGAGGATGTCGAGGATCAGAAGACAGCCCGTGTCCTTGCGGTCCTCGGTCAGGAACGCCATGCGGTTCTTGATCGCCGTGTTCGGGCTGTCGATCGAAAGCGCCTTGCCGTCGATCGCAATCGTACCGGAGCTCGCCGGTGTCACGCCAAAGAGCGCTTCGGCGACATTCGAGCGGCCGGAGCCGACGAGGCCTGCCATCCCGAGGATTTCCCCGGCGCGGACATCGAAGGAGACATCGCGGAAGACACCGTCGAGCGTCAGATTCTTTACCGACAGCACAACGTCGCCGATCGGCACTTCCTCCTTCGGGAACATCTGGGTGATCTCGCGGCCAACCATCATGCGGATGATGTCGTCGCGGGTGACGTCGCTCGAGGCATGGGTGCCAATGAACTTGCCGTCGCGGAACACCGAGAACTCGTCGGCGATCTCGAAGAGCTCGTTCATCTTGTGGGTGATGTAGACAATACCGATACCCTGTTGGCGCAGGTCGCGGATAATCTCGAACAGGTGGGCGACCTCACGCTCGGTCAGCGCCGAGGTCGGCTCGTCCATGATCAGTACGTCGGATTCATACGAAACCGCCTTGGCGATTTCGACCATTTGCCGGTTGGCGACGGAGAGATGGCGAACTTCGATCTCCGGATCGATCTTGATCTTGAGGCGATCGAACAGTCGGGCCGTGATGCGGTTCATCTCGCCGTGGTCGACGAAGCCGAAGCGGTTCTTCGGCTCGCGGCGGATCCAGATATTTTCGGCCACCGTCATGAAAGGCATCAGGTTCAGTTCCTGATGGATCATGGCAATGCCGTTTTCGAGCGCGTCGAGCGGCGACTTCAGACGGATGTCAACGCCTTTCAGCCTGACTTCGCCCTTATCGGGCGTATAGATGCCGGCGAGGATTTTCATCAGCGTGGATTTGCCGGCGCCGTTTTCGCCCATCAGCGCATGGACCGTGCCGCGCTTGAGCTTGAACTCGACGTCGTCGAGGGCAACGACGCCCGGGAATTCCTTGCGGATGCCTTCCGCTGAAAGAAGATATTCGGCCTTGGGCACGGCGCCGCTGGCGCGCACGGCTGCCATCGTTGTCGGACTGAGCGTCATTTCCTTGCCTCCCCCGTCGTTTCCGGCTGTTGCCGAAAGTCCTCGTCGCTGGCGGGTCACCAGCCCAATAGTCGCAGGTCACATCCAACGGGACGCAGACATCCGCAGCGGGACTTGCATTTGAACGAGAGCGCGGATGTTCCCGCGCTCTCGTTTGAAGCCGATCAGTTCTTGGCCTGATACGTGTCGAGGTTTTCCTTGGTCACCAGCTCAAAGGGGATATAGACCTTCTTTTCGACCGGTTCGCCCTTGGCGAGCTTGAGTGCAGCGTCCACCGAGCCCTTGCCCTGGCCGGCAGCGTTCTGGAACACGGTCACGTCGAGGTCGCCCGCAGCCATGGCCGCAAGTGCGTCCTGCGTCGCGTCGATACCACCGATGACGACCGAGTCCATCGAGCGACCGGCTGCCTTCAGCGCCTGGATCGCGCCGATCGCCATTTCGTCGTTATTCGAAATGACGGCATCGAATTCAACGCCGGCCGAGAGCCAGTTCGTCAGGAGGTCGGAGCCCTGGGTACGCGACCAGTTGGCGGTCTGCTCCTCGACAATCTCGATACCCTTGCACTGGTCGGTTGCGAGAACGTCGTGGATATCCTTCGTGCGCATGCGGGCGGCCTGGTTGGAGAGTTCGCCCATCATGACGACGGCCTTGCCCTTGCCGTTGAGCATCTTGCAGATTTCCTGGGTCTGCAGCGTGCCGGATTCCTGTTCGTTTGAAGCGACGAAAGCCTGCTTCTCCGGCAGGGTGTCGACGTTGACCGGCTCGCGGTTGACATAGACGAGCGGAATGCCGGCGTCTGCGGCAATCTTCGACATGGCTGCCGTGGCGTCGGTGTCAACCGGGTTGACGATGATGGCGCTTACACCGGCAGCGATGAAGTTCTGAATCTGGCTCTGCTGCTTCGAGACGTCGTTCTGCGCGTCCTCGATCTGCAGCTCGACGCCGTCGAGGGTCTTTGCGTAGTCGGACATACCGTTGCGCAAGACCGTCAGGAAGTTGTCGTCGAAAAGGGCCATCGATACGCCGATGGTCTCGGCATGCGCAGCCGTCGACATCATTACTGCCAGCGCTGTGCCCAGCACGAATTTCTTCATTGTCTTTCTCCTCCACAATGGTGCCCGGCGACACCTTCTCCTGCCGGGAGCGCAATCCCTTGCCGGATTGCGTTCATTCACCTCGAAAGCGCCACTCCCGTTACGCCTTGAGATAAAACGGAATAAACGAACCAGTAAATTGCGATTACGGAATATGTATTCCATTTTATGGGGTCGCCGTCAAGACCTGTTGCGGCGCCCTCATCGTTTTCCCGTCGTCAGCGACGACAGGTCAGATCCGCGCCCGGATGTGATCCATGCTCTGCTTGATCGCAGCCGCCGGATCAGCAACCTCGTGAACCTCGGCGGCAAACGGCTCGAAGGAAAGCGGACCTGCATAGCCTTCAGCACGGAGGCTCCGGATCTGTCCGACATTGTCGAGCAGGTCGTTCTGGTCGACCAGAACTCGATGCGAGTCGCGCAGATCGGAAACAGCAATCCGGCCGTCCGTGACGCCCGAAATATGCACGAGCCCGGTCATGTCAGGATAGGTCGCGGGCTCGCCGGCAAGATGGTGGTGGAACGTGTCGTGCACCAGCCGGAAGGTCTGTTCGCCGCCGGTGGCCTTGATCGCCTCGACAGCCTCGGTCTTCGAGCGCAACGAGCAGATTTCGAAGCCCAGCGGCTCGACAAGACCGATAATTCCGGCGGATTCGAGCATCGGTTTCAGGGCGGCAAGTGCTTCGTGAAGATTTGCCTGACGCTCTCCGTCCGCCTGGCCGGATCCGTCGTTGACGGGAACGAGGACGAGGGCCTTGGCGCCGCAGTCGCGCGCGTAGGCGATCAGCTCTTCGGCCTCTTTCTGACGCGCCGAATTCCATTCATTGAAGCGCTGCAGCGCGTTGATGGAGATGATCGTTATGCCGTGGATGGCGGCGAGCGCCGCTACATCCTTGGCCGGTGTGCCGTCGAGGATGGCATTACCGGCAAGGTCGTTGCGGATTTCAACGGAGGTGATCCCGAGGGACTTTGCAAGTTCGAAGAAGGCGTCGAGCGGGAGACCGGGCGTCGTCATATGATTGAGGGCGAAGGGCTGGGCTGTCACGGGAATGTCTCCTCCAATGGGGATAGGTCAGACGCCATAAATGGAACGTACATTCCATTTACATCGTCGTGGACATTTCACCAACTGCTGGAGAACAGTCAAAGAGCATCGCGCTCAAACAGCTTGCATTGCTGCAATATTGTCTTTTGTCAATGATATAAATCTATCACGGTTCGCTAGATATTCTCGGGCGTGAAGAGGTCAAAGGGAAGGAATGTTTGCCCTGGGGCGCCCGTCGGACCTTTGTCGACCGCCTGGATCATCAGATTGATCGTTTCGCGTGCCAGGGCCGCGGTTGGGGTCGAAATCGCCAACGTGACGACGTCGTCTCCAAGGGCTGCTCGGGACTCCGGCGTCAGTTCGTTGACGACAGCGATGAGCTTGCCTTCCAGTTTCTCCTCGCGGATAGCCGAGATGGCGCCTTCCATGCCTCCGCCGCAGACGTAGAAGCCGATCAGATCCGGGTGGCGCTGCAAAAGGTTCAGCGTTGCTTCGTGCGTGATCTCGGCCGTGTCGAGGTTGACCATGGTATCAAGCACTTCGAAATCCGGCGCATGCTCGCGGAAATAGGAGCGAAACCCGATCTCTCGAAGCTCGTGGCCGAGGAAGCGATGGCTGCCGACGAAGGCTGCCACCTTGCCGGGGCGTTTGGCCGCCTTGGCGATCATCCATGCGGCGGTTCGACCGACCTTGTGGTTGTTGAGCCCGACATAACCTTCACGCACGCCGGCGGCGAAGTCCGAAAGCAGCGAGAAGACCGGAATTCCGCGCTCCTTCAACTCCTCGATCGCTGCCGTGACAGCCGGATAGTCGGGGGCGACGAGCGCAACTGCCTGGTTTCGCGCCGCGGCAGCGCGGAGCTTGTCGGTTATCGCTGTCGGCGTCGAATTTGCCACGAAGTCGATCTGCGCGAAAACACGTGCATTCGACAGCGACAGTGCGGCGTTCTCGATCTCTTTTGCTACCGCCTTGTAGAACGACTGCTCCGGCTTCTGCAGCACGAAGGCAAGCTTGTACTGTGGCAGATCCTCAAAGACGCGCTGCCGGATGAGGCCGACTGCGTGATACCCGATGGACTTGGCAGCCTCGTAGACACGACGCGCCGTTTCCTCCCGCACGGGATGGCGTCCATTCAGGACGCGATCGACGGTCGCGACGCTGACGCCGGCGGCTCGTGCGAGATCGGCAATGGTCGGACGCTTGCTCATCGCTTCCTCCTGATAGGTTTGCATCACGAATGAAATGCAGTGTATGACATCATTTGAGAGAATGTATCATTGCTGCATTGAGACCTAGCAAAAGTCAACCTATCGTCATTGCACGACATCGGACGCTCTGGCCAAGCTGGCCGGATCGCAGGGAGGAGAGCAATGGGGATGGTTCCAACGAAGCGAGATTACAGTCTCCTCGGGCGTGATGCCCAGGCGGCCGTCGCCAACGGCCTTTCGGCCGCGGAGTGGTATCACACGGAGATCCCGCGCAAGCAGATGAAGGAACTGATGAAGCGTGAGGATGGACCGGCCATTCGCGACACCGCGATCTGGCTCGGTTGCCTCGTTCTCTTCGGCGGGCTCGGCATCATCTTCTGGGGCACCTGGTGGGCCATTCCGTTCTTCCTCGCCTATGGCGTTCTCTACGGTTCGGCCTCCGACAGTCGCTGGCACGAATGCGGGCATGGCACGGCGTTCAAGACGATGTGGATGAACGACGCCATCTACCAGATCGCCTGCTTCATGATCATGCGCAATCCCGTCACCTGGCGCTGGAGCCATACGCGCCACCACACGGACACCGTCATCGTCGGCCGCGATCCTGAGATAGCCGTCATGCGGCCGCCGGATCTCCTGCGCCTCGTCTTGAACTTCTTCGGCATCCTCGATGTCTGGCATGCGGTCATCGACATGGTCCGCAACACGCTTGGGATTATCAGCGCCGAGGAAGCGACATTCATTCCGGCAATGGAGCAGCCGAAGGCGATCCTTGTTGCCCGCATCTGGGTTGCCATCTACGCGGCAACGATCGCGCTCTCGCTCTACCTCGGCTCGATGCTGCCGCTGATGGTGATCGGTCTGCCGCGGCTTTACGGCGCTTGGCACCATGTGCTGACCGGGCTGCTGCAGCATGGCGGTCTCGCCGATAACGTAACGGACCATCGGCTGAACAGCCGCACGGTCTACATGAACCCGGTGAGCCGCTTCGTCTATTGGAACATGAACTACCATGTGGAGCACCACATGTTCCCGATGGTGCCCTATCACGCGCTGCCGAAGCTTCACGCCATGATCAAGCACGATCTGCCAGCGCCGAACCCGTCGATCCTGCACGGTTATCGCGAGATGATCCCGGCCTTCCTGCGGCAGTTGCGCCACGAGGATTATTTCCTGAAGCGCGAACTTCCGGCGACGGCGAAGCCCTATCGGGAAGAATTTCACAGCGACGCGATCGCGAATGCAGCTGAGTAACCAATGAGAGCAGGAATGGAGGAAATCATGAGCGGAAACTGGGTTGAAGTCTGCGCGGCGGAGGAAATCGATGAAGAAGACGTCATCCGATTCGACCACGAAGGTCGCACCTTTGCGGTCTACCGGAGCCCGGATGACGAATATTTCGCGACTGACGGGCTTTGCACGCACGAGCACATCCATCTGGCCGACGGCCTCGTGATGGACGACATCATTGAATGTCCGAAGCACAACGGACGCTTCAACTACAAGACGGGCCAGGCCAAGGGCGCCCCGGTCTGCGTCAACCTGAAGACCTATCCGGTGAAGGTCGAGGCCGGAAGTGTATTCATCGCGATCGCTTGATCGCGGCTTCAACGCAAAAAAGTTCAGCAAGAGCGGGCAGGGAGGTTGAGATGGGTGGAATCGTCATTGTCGGCGCCGGCGAATGCGGCGCGAGGGCCGCCTTTGCCCTGAGGGAGAAGGGCTACGATGGGTCAATCACGCTAATCGGCGCCGAGCCGCATCTTCCCTATGAACGGCCGCCGCTTTCGAAGGAAGGGCTCAAGGAACAGGTTCAGCCGAAATATATCGCCGAAGCCGAACGCTATGCAGCCTCAGGGATCGAGGTACTGACCGATTCTCCCGTCAAGGCCATTGACCGCGTCGCCAAGCGCGTCGAACTTTTCGATGGCGGTAGCATCGCTTACGATCGACTCTTGCTGACGACCGGCGCCCGAGCACGAACGATACCCGGAACCGAGGGTGCATCTCGCCGCGCTCGCACGCTCAGGACCCAGGCCGACGCCGAGGAAATCCGGCGCGAACTTCTGCCCGGGCGAAGGCTCGCCATCATCGGTGGTGGATTTATCGGGCTGGAGCTCGCAGCAACGGCGCGCCGGCTCGGGGTGGAGGTTGTCCTCATCGAAGGACTGCCACGCATCCTTTCGCGCGGCGTATCCGCCGAGATCGCGTCCGTTGTCGCCGAGCGACACCGCGCGGAAGGCGTCGATCTACGTTGCGATACGAAATTCGATCGCATCGATGTGGATGAGCGCGGCGTGCGTATCCTGTTTGCGAACGGACAATCGATCGACGCTGATTTCCTAGTCGTCGGCATTGGCGCCTCGCCGAACACGGAATTGGCAGAAGCCGCTGGCCTCATCGTCGACAATGGCATTGCGGTCGACGCGACGCTCAGGACTTCAGATCCCGATATCTTCGCGGCCGGCGATTGCTGCTCCTATCCGCTCTGTCACTATGGCGACCGCCGGGTGCGCCTTGAGGCCTGGCGCAATGCGCAGGACCAAGGAACGCTCGTTGCCGGCAATCTGCTGGGCGCGGACGAGGCGATCACCAGCGTACCGTGGTTCTGGTCCGACCAATATGACCTAACATTGCAGATTGCCGGACTTGCCGACGGAGCAGTCACAACCGTACGCCGCGATCTCGCAGACGGCGCCTTCATCCTTTTCCATCTCGACGACGCCGGCCGGCTGCTTGCCGCTTCCGGTATCGGTCCAGGCAACGCCGTCGCGCGCGATATTCGGCTGGCGGAAATGTTGATCGCGGCCGGAAAACGGCCCGATCCTCGGGCTCTCGTTTCGCCGGAAACCAAACTCAAGGCCCTGCTTGCTGCTTAGTGCGAGAGCCTTTCGCCACACTCCTATTTGCTCATTGATACCGGAGACTTCTCATGAAAAGCCGCCGCCCGACCGTTGCCGACCTCCTTTCGATGAAGGGCAAGCGCCAGCTCACAATGTTGCGGGTGGAAACGCTCGACGAAGCTGAGGCGGCGGAAACTGCCGGCATCGACCTCGTCTCCGTGCCGCCGGCGCTGCTGGGGCCGCAGTTTCGGGAAGTGGCGCCAACCTGTTTTGCCTTTCCCGGCCTCGAATATGGCGACTACGTTTCAGCGGAAGAATACATCCGTGCGGCATTCAAGGCGCTGAAGGCCGGCGGTGATGCCGTCTATTGCGCTGCGGGTCTTTCGACCGTCCGGCGCATGCGGGAAGAGGGCATTCCGGTCTGCAGCCATGTAGGCCTTATTCCCTCCAAGGCCACATGGACCGGCGGGTTCCGGGCTGTCGGCAAGACGGCGGCGAGCGCACTCGAGATCTGGCGGCAAGTGAAGGCGCTTGAGGAGGCTGGAGCCTTCGCTGCCGAGATCGAGGTCGTGCCCGGCGACGTCGCATCGGCGATCAGTGCGCGAACGTCGATGCTGATGCTGTCCATGGGGGCGGGTTCGGGCTGCGACGCTCAATATCTGTTCGCCGATGACGTGCTCGGCAGCAACCGCGGCCACGTGCCGCGCCACGCCAAGACCTATCGCAACTTCGCCGCCGAATATGATCGACTTCAGCGGGAACGGATTGGCGCATTCACCGAATTTGCCGAAGACGTTCGATCCGGCGTCTATCCGGAACAGCGGCATCTGGTTGGCATTGATCAAACGGAGCTCAAAACGTTCCTAGCCGAACTGGAACGCAATTAGCGCCTGATGGCTTGCGTCGGGGAGGGCGGTTGGTATAGTCCGTCAGCTATCTGAACCTCCCTCTCCATAGCGGATTTCGATTTGAGCGCCCTTCTTGAGGACAGTCTCACCTTTGTTGCCTTGCTGGGCATAATCTACGCAGCAACGGTGCTGGTCTATTTCATTTTGGGCTATGGCATCACCTGGCTCAACGACCGAAACCCCGAACGTCGCATCCAGAAGGGCCGACGCGGCGAGAAGCGTAAGGCCGTCGAAATCCGCCAGAGCATGGCATCGATCCTTGTCACCTGCACGTCGGTCGCGATCGGTCTCTTCGTCCAACGCCAAGGCTGGACGTTCTTTTCGCCCTGGAGTTTCAGTTGGTGGACGGCCGTCCCGCTGTTCCTGCTCTGCATGGTGCTTTTCGACGCCTGGTTCTATTTCGCCCACCGGCTGCTGCACACCAAGGCGTTCTACAAGTATCACCTGCTCCATCACCGCAGCGTCGCGCCGACCGTCTGGAGCAATGATTCGATCGGCCTCGTGGACACGGCGTTGTCGCAAGGCTATTATGCCGTAATTACCTTCTTCGTGCCGTTCCCGCCCATCATTCTTTTGGTACATCGTCTCTTCGACCAGATCAACGGCACCTTTGGCCACGCGGGCTTTGAATACTTTGCCTCGCGTACGGCACGTCATCCCTGGCCGATGCTTTGCACGACCTATCACGACCAGCATCATGCGGAATTCAAGTATAACTACGCGAACTATTTCTCATTCTGGGATCGGGTGATGGGGACGGTCGCGCCGAATTATGATCGGCGGGTGGAGGCCTTAGAAGGCGAGGCGCCGGCGCTCAAGCTGCGGAAAGGGCCAATCACCCCGGGAGCAATGGAGAGCTCGGCGGCGGAATGATACGACGAGCACTCGGTAGGCGTCTTGGATAGCGCGCTTCGCTCGGCTTTGACTCAACATCCGAGGACGTTGTTTCCAATCCACTTTTCTGCGATGGCAACAGGGAAATGTAGACGCGCCAGGCGGTTTATGGATGGAGCATATGATCGAGCTGTCGCAGGATGAAATCGAGGTCGCGCTGAGGCGTGGCCCGGCACATTACGCGGACCGGCCGATTACGCTTACGGTTTGCGATCCCGACAACCGCCTTGGTCGCCGCCCCCAGCTTGCTTTCAGGCGCCGTAAAAGGACCCCTGACACGGTCTTCCGTTCCTTCCTGGTGGATCGGCGAGGACGGGGGTGCTTCTACGGTTGGACGCCGGTACAGCTTGAAGCAGTGTCTTTGCTGCCCGACGTCGCGACTGCAAATGCTTCAGCAAGGACCGAGCCCCAGATCATGATCCGGCGTATGTCGCTCGCGGAGGCAGCAGTCCTGATCGCACTCCGACGGACTGTGGCATTCCTGCAGATTGTCAGACTGTTCCTCGCGGGCAACCGAAAGGGGGCCGAGTTTCGGTTCGTTCGGCAATGCGACGCCCTTTCCGCCCCGGACTATAGCGATTGGATCGAAGCCCAAGCTTTGGCGGAGGCGAGCGAGACCGGAGACGATGCGCGCGGGTGGCCGCGAAGGCCACGGATCCTCGTTTCGATCGAGGGTATCGATAGGGATGCGGTCGCCGAAACGAGACAATCGCTCGGGGCTCAAACCTGGCGACACTTTGAGGAAGCATCTCCAGCAGGCGTCGAGGATTTGCTGAGGCGAGGCGGCGTGAGCGATAATCTCTTGTGGCTGCGGCTTCCCGCGGGCATGCGCGTCGCCCGAAAAGCCTTGGAGCGATTGGCGCGTCCGTTCGCATTCTCAACGGATGTTGCGGTCGTTTACTGTGACGAAGATGATATCGACGCTCGCGGCGTGCGGGTTGCCCCCTTCTTCAAGCCGGCTTGGAATGAGCCGCTCGCTCGCTCCGGATGGCTTCCCCTGGAAGGTGCCCTTCTTCGCTTGGCCTGCATTCCGGATGACGTTTCGCTGCAAGGCGCATCTATCGCTGAGATAGCCCTCGCCGTTGCCCAGGCACACACCGGAAAGCTCGTACACGTGCCGAGAGTCCTGCTACATCGCGGCCCATTGTGCCGTCGAAACGATCACCGAAACAAGATCGTTCAGCCCAAACACGAACGCCCGGCAGTTAGCGTCATCATTCCCACACGCGACAGGGCGGACTTGCTGGAGGCTTGTCTTAAAGGTCTCTTTGAGAATACAGCCCCGGCGGACCTTGACGTGATCGTCATCGACAATGATAGCGCCGAACCAGCCACGCTGGCCTTGTTCTCGCGGTTTGAGCAGTCAGGGCTGATCCGTCGGATACCTCTTCCGGGAGCTTTCAACTTCTCCCACGCCTGCAACATTGGTGTCGATGCAGCCCGGCACGACCTCATACTGTTGCTGAACAATGACGTGGAACCCATTGATTGTCATTGGCTTGAGTATCTGGCAGGTGAACTCGATGATCCCACGGTCGGCGCCGCCGGCAATTTGCTGCTGTTTCCCGATGGCTTCGTTCAGCATGGTGGGGTGACGCTCGGTGCGGGGACAGTGGCGCGGCACAGCTTTCACTTTCTTCATCCGAAGGGCGGCACCGATAGAGGACTTTTACGACAGCGGCGCGATATGTCGGCTGTAACTGCGGCCTGCCTGCTGACGCGCAAGGACTTGTGGCAACGGTTGGGCGGCATGGATGAGCAAAAATTGAGCGTCGCGTTCAATGACGTGGACTATTGTCTGAAGCTACGAGACGTGGGCATGCGTATTATCTGGACGCCGGCGGCGGCGATGTTGCATAGAGAGAGCGTCTCGCGTGGCGCCGACGATACGCCGCAAAAGCTTCAGCGCTTTGCGCGGGAGGAGCGAGCCATGCATGAGCGCTGGAGCGATACCTTGAAAGCTGATCCCTACTACAATCCGAACCTCTCGCTCATTGCCGAAGAATTCGTTCTCGAAGCCCGTCCGCGAGACCTTGCTGCGAGGTCGAGCGCTTGAGCAACGCGCGGGAACGGTTGGTCCGCTGGATCGAGCGGCGGTTGCCTCGGCCGCGGTTGCGGGAGGGAGCCATCGGCCGTCCGAGACGGCCGGTGAAGCGGATCATTGTTTTCGGCCGAATACCGAACCCGACCTTCGACTATTATCTCGCAGCGCGCCTTCAGGCACCGGACATGCCACCATATGAAGTAGCAGATATCCGCGGCCGCGAAATTTCCTCCATCAATGCCGATGGTGCTTTCGTTATAATATGCCGCTATGCATCGCCGTCTGTCCTCCGCTGGATTGAGAGTAATGCCGGGCGCCTCTCTGGAGTAGGGCTGTTCCTCGACGACGACATCCCTGCTGTTGTGACAGGGAGGGACGCCGATCTTTTCTATCGGCTATTCCTTTGCTACCGGGCTCTTTGGCCGCTCCGCCGCCTGAGCCGGCACCTGGATATCGTCTGGGCCTCGACACCGCACCTCGCCTCTCGACTGGGAGAGGTGAAAGCGGTGGTGTTGCCACCGGCGCCGCCGAAAGCGCTCTGGTCGAATACGTACGACGTTGTCGAAGTAGATGATCCCACGAATCGCGATGTCTTGATCGGCTATCACGCGACAGGGGTCCATTTGGAAGAGCATAGATTCCTTCGGCCGATTATTGTGGAGGTTCTGCGTGAACGTCCACAAGCTCGGTTTGAGGTATTTGCAGATCGTCGTGCAACAGTGATCTGGCAGGGCCTCGATCGTGTGGAAATCCGTGAGCCGCTGCCGTGGATAGAGTATCTGGCTGACGCGAACACCCGGCGCATTGACATCATGCTCGTCCCGCTGACACCGTCGGACGTGAACGACAGCCGCGCACCTACGAAACGCATAGACGTAGCGCGATATTGCGCTGCTGGCGTGTTCTCAGAAAGCATCGCATATGGCTCGTTCCGCGATACGGAAGAATTGCGGATGCCCTACGCTGTCGGTGCCTGGCGCAAAGCCATCATGCAGCTTATTGACGACCTGCATGCTCGCGAAGACGCTGCAATTGCGACGCGCCAGGCAGTCTTGCAAATGATGGCGGCAGCGGATACGGGTTTTGGCGTTTTTAAGAAGGGGCAAACGTAGATACGTTGTCGCATGTTTCGCCGGGTCGATGGCCCTCAACTTTATTGCATGCAGGGTGTTGCTAATGACTTCCAAGGTTGTGTTGCTTCGTCCCAAGCGATTGGGCGACGATCGGGGATGGTTCTCTGAAATTTACAATGAGAGGGTATTCAGCAGTTATGGGATTAACGACCGGTTCGTCCAGGATAACCACTCGCTCTCGGTCCCCGTTGGCACTTTGAGGGGGTTACATTTTCAGACGCCGCCCTTCGAGCAAGCCAAGCTTGTTCGCTGTATCCGCGGCGCAATCTTTGATGTTGCCGTCGATATCCGTCGAGACTCGCCGACTTTCGGGCGGTGGGTTGGCGCCGAGCTTTCCGCGGAAAATGGGCACCAGTTGTATGTCCCCGTCGGTTTCGCGCACGGCTTCGTGACACTCGAACCCTCGACCGAAGTCACCTATAAAGTTTCCAATCTTTACTCCGCACAGAACGATGGCGGGATACTCTGGAGTGACATTCAGATCGGGGTCGAATGGCCTCTACATGATGGCATTACGCCACTGTTGAGCCCCAAAGATGAACGTCAGCCGCTGCTGCGTGATTTTGACAGCCCCTTCGACTACGACGGTGTTCCGCTTGAACTGGTCGAAAGGTAAGATTCAGAAGGACTGACCATGCGCATTCTCGTTACTGGCGGCGCCGGCTTCATCGGATCGGCTCTGGTTCGGCACCTCATTGAGAATACCGAGCACGAAGTCTTGAACTTTGACAAATTGACCTATGCCGGTACGCTGACGTCTCTATCCCAGATAGCGTCTTCCTCGCGATATCGGTTCAAACAGGGTGATATCTGCGATGAGCGAGCGGTGACCGCCGCAATTGAGGATTATCAGCCAGACGTAATCACTCATTTGGCAGCAGAGTCACACGTCGATCGATCGATTGACGGCCCAGGTGCGTTCATTCAAACGAATATTGTCGGCACATACACTATGTTGGCTGCTGCGCTAGACTATTGGCGAACGCTCCCAGCCGATCGCGGGCAGACCTTTCGGTTCCATCATATTTCGACTGATGAAGTGTTTGGATCGCTAGGCGACACTGGGTACTTCACCGAGGCCACACCATACGATCCGCGTTCACCGTATTCGGCTTCCAAGGCTGGCTCGGACCACCTCGTCTCCGCTTGGGGGCACACATTCGGCCTGCCGGTGCTGATTACCAATTGTTCAAATAACTACGGCCCTTACCACTTCCCCGAAAAACTGATTCCTCTGATGATCGTGAAAGCTCTCGCCGGCGAACCGCTCCCAGTTTATGGAAATGGTACGAACATTCGTGATTGGCTATACGTGGAAGACCATGTCCGCGCGCTGCAATGCGTGTTTGAGAAGGGAGTTCCAGGACAGACCTACAATGTTGGCGGTAACTCCGAGCGCCGGAACATCGATGTCGTAAGAGCCGTCTGTGAAATACTGGATCGCCTGCAGCCCCGCCGGGACGGACAATCCTTTGCCGACCAGATCACGTATGTCGCTGATCGACCGGGCCACGATCAGCGCTACGCGATCGATGCGACCAAAATCTGCAATGATCTTGGATGGGCGCCTGTTGAAAGTTTTGAGAGCGGTATCGAGAAGACCGTAGCCTGGTATTTGGGAAATCGCGATTGGTGGACGGATATTCTCGATCGGAGTCAGGCTGCCAACCGGCGAGGTCTAGGTGCATGAGTATGCGACGGATTCTTGTTACCGGTGGTACGGGGCAAGTTGGGAGCGAATTGTTGCGTTGCCAGTGGCCAAGCGACATCGAGGTAGTTGCGCCAACTCGCCAAGAAATCGATCTGGGCGATTCCGATGCGCTCGAACGCTATGTAGCCGGGGGAAACTTTTCGGCGGTTATCAATTCTGGCGCGTACACAGCAGTGGACCGTGCGGAGGACGACGCCTTAGCGGCATGGAAAGTGAACGCATTAGCGCCGGCAGCGCTCGCCACGGCGACGAAAAAACGGATGATTCCGTTAGTTCAGGTGTCTACGGACTACGTGTTTAGCGGAGAAAAGGATGGAGCATATGCAGAGGACGATCCGGTCGGCCCCCTCGGTGTGTACGGGGCATCCAAAGAGGCGGGCGAACAAGCCGTACGCGCCGGAAATGCCCGTCACGTGATCGTCAGGACATCTTGGATATATAGCGTACGCGGTAGTAACTTCGTCAGAACAATGCTCCGGCTCCGAGCGCTTGGTGGAAGGATTCGGGTTGTCAATGACCAAGTCGGCTGTCCGACGAGCGCGACAGACCTCGCGGAGGCACTAAGTCAACTCACCCTAGCCTTGATGGAACGCCCATCGGCCCCAACGGGCACATATCACTTTGCGAATACGGGGACAGCAACCTGGTATGACTTTGCTCGCGAGGTCTTTAGGCAATGGGATGTTGAAAATCCGGTCGACGTTGTACCGATTCAAACACACGAGTTTGGGCACGGGGCTCAAAGGCCAACGAATTCGGTTTTGTCAGTTCAAAAAATCGGCTCTGACTACGGAATCGTTCCGCGCGATTGGCGCACAGCTCTCGCACCCGTGTTAGCTTCTATGCTCCGCGCTGCCAAATAAGAGAAAGATCAAACATGAAGGGGATAATACTAGCCGGTGGAGCCGGATCGCGGCTGTATCCTGCAACACTTGTTGTGAACAAACAGCTGTTGCCAGTTTATGACAAGCCCATGATATATTACCCGCTGTCGACTCTGATACAGGCCGGCATCGCAGACGTGCTAATTATATCCGCAGGGGAGTTTATCGAAAGCTATCAAAGGCTTTTGGGGGACGGTTCTGACTGGGGAATCAGCATCACATATGCTGTACAAGCGTCTCCGGACGGCCTGGCGCAAGCATTTATTATCGGGGAGGAATTTATTGGTAGCGATAATGTTTGCTTGATACTTGGTGACAACATTTTCTTCGGCGCGGGGCTAGAGGATATGCTGACGCGTGCTCGTGCTCGTTCCTCAGGAGCCACAGTCTTTGCGTACGAAGTTGAGGATCCTCGGCGCTATGGTGTCGTAGAACTCGACGTGCATCGACGCGCCGTCTCTCTCGAAGAGAAGCCCAAAGCGCCTAAGTCAAACTTCGCGGTCACGGGGCTATATTTCTACGACAATAGGGTCATTGAAATCGCAAAGCAACTAACACCATCTCCGCGTGGAGAGTACGAGATTACCGATGTCAACAAAGAGTATTTGCGAAGGGGTGAGTTGTTCGTGGAAACCATGGCGCGTGGCTACGCTTGGTTAGATACCGGAACCCATGACAGCCTACTTGAAGCATCTGAATTTGTTCGAACAATTCAGCATCGACAAGGAACACAAATCGCATGTCTGGAAGAGGTTGCTTACCTCCGAGGTTTAATCAGCAAGTCCGACGTTCAAAGGATAGGGAAAAAGTACGAGAAAACGGCATATGGACGGTACTTGCTTCGGATCATCTAGAGAACGCGGTCGCTAACAAATGGAAAGACTAATGAAGGGAAGGCTCGGCCGGTTTACACAACTCTTCCGACGGTCCCGCACGAATGCTCGGGCGCTTTTCGATCGCGAGTTCTACCTAAGGATGAATAGTGATGTTCGGTTGAGCGGCATCGACCCGTGGCGCCACTACCGTCTGCATGGTTTCAAGGAAGGACGCAAACCAAACTACATTTTTGATCCCAATTGGTACTTGGAGAGATATCCCGATGTAAAAGCATCCGGCGTTGAGCCTTTGCTGCATTACTGCATGCACGGGTTTAGCGAAGGCAGAGATCCAGGGCCAAAGTTTTCGACCCGTGCCTATCTTCGAATGAATCCTGACGTGGTGGCTGCGCGAGTAAATCCGTTGTTTCACTATCTGAAGCACGGCCGAAACGAGGGGCGTGCAACCGTTTTGGCTGGTGGGTCCGGAAGCTCGGAGATCAGTTTCGCCAATCGCAGCACTGCGCCAAACGCTAACCCCGCCGATGACTTTACAGTAATTACCGCGAGTGGCTTGTTTGATATTGATTATTACTTTTCGAAGTACCCAGAAGTTGCTGTGAGGGGTGTCGATGCAGTCTCACATTTCTGTGAACAGGGTTGGCGGGAAGGGCGATGGCCTAATCCAAACTTTAATGTCCCCTACTATCTCGAACATAATCCGGACGTTGCTGGCTTGGGCATGAACCCATTGGTGCATTGGATCCAATTTGGGCGCGCGGAGGGACGGAAAATTAGCGCGGTTCAACTGCTGCCCGACGAGACAGGCGCGGACAACGGCCCCACAGTATTATTTCTTTCTCATGAGTCGTCCCGCACTGGTGCGCCTCGCGTGTTGCTCAACTTAATTGAATGGGTTTCCCAGAATACCAGTGTTTCATTCCGCATTGTTATTGGTTCTCGGGGACCGTGGTCTGATCGATTTGAGGCGCTTGGTGAGTGTTTCCACCTTGATGGAGACCACGGAAACTCGTTCGAACGCAACCTTCGAGAGTTTTGCGGCAACAAAGTTGGTCTAATCTACGCAAATACAATTGCATCGGGACACTATATCCATCACTTCGACTTTCTCGACGCGGAAGTGGTAACTCACGTTCACGAAATGGAGAATCTTTTTGTTCTCTTCGAGAAGTCCTTCGCGGCGTTGAAGGAGCGAACGGACAAATTTATTGCAGTGTCCGAGGCGTCGGTTATCGCGTTGCGAGCTCGTGGAGTTACTCCCACTGCCATTAGTTTCCTGCCGCCATTCGTGACACCGAGGTCGCCAAAGGATACTTCCAAGCGACTGAGCGGCACGCGCATTGTTGTTGGGTGCGGCACGGTCGAAAGGCGAAAGGGCTTTGATATTTTCTGTGACGTAGGCGTGGCGCTGAAGCGATCTGCCTCGCTGAACATTCAGATGTATTGGATTGGCTCTGCCAGCGAAAGTATACCAGACCCAGAGCTTGAAATTAAGGAACGTGGCGTTGGTGACATTGTAACTTGGCTAGGCCCCAAGGATGTCCCGGGTGATTATTTCGGCCAAGGGCACGTATTTTTGTTGCCGTCTCGGGAGGATCCATTCCCTTTGGTTTGTTTGGAAGCTGCGCAACTCGGCTTACCAATCGTGTGCTTTGACCACCGCGCAGGTGGAATGCACTCTTTCGTTCAGCAAGATGCAGGTATTGTTGTAGACTACCTAGATGTGGAGCAGATGGCTGCAAAGGTGGAGGAACTGCTCAAGAATGACTCTATCCGTGCCGCGCTTGGTTCAAGAGCTAAGGAGAAAGCGTGCTCCGACTACAGCGTCGAAAGTGCTGCACGGCGAATAATCGGCCTCTTCCCAGAGTTCACACTAGATCCCGATGCCACCTGGCTTGATGGCGCGTTGCGGCGGATCGACCGATCGGAAATTGTTTCATTCGACATTTTTGACACACTGATCACTCGCCGACTCAGCCAGCCCGAGGTTGTTTTCGACCTGCTCGAGTTCAAGCATACGCATCGCGAGCCGGCGCCCGTCAAACTGTTCCCTGAACGAATGGAGACTGCAGGTCGCGTTCTTATGTCGCACGACGGAAGACGAGACGACGTGAATATCGATCAGATTTATGCGGAAATGGCATTCTTTAAGAACGCGGAGATGGAGAAAGATATTGAAATCGCCGTGTCCGTTTCACACCCAGTAGGGACATTTCTGTACAACTATGCGAGGGAGAGACAGAAGAAGATATTCATTGCTAGTGACATGTACTTGGATGTGGCTACAATTGAGAAGATTCTTCGTAAGAACGGTTTTACGCATTGGGACCACCTCTTTCTTTCGTCCGTCACCGGCAAAAAGAAAGAGAGCGGTCGAATGTACGATCTGCTGAAAGCACGCGCCGAACAATTCGGAGTTGCCCCGAGCAAGATCCTTCATTTTGGCGACAACCGACATAGCGACGTGGATATGGCTCGCCTGGCGGGTCTGAAGGCTTCGCATTTTCCAGCTCTATACGAAGAGCGCGTATCGGTCCTAGATCCGGGTATTGACGGTAGCAAACTTTCCCAAATAGGCCGGCTTTGGGGCAGCCTGTCTGAACAGTCGCTGAAGCTCTGGCGCAAGACACCAACTGGCTCTGCCGCCACGTTCTTTACCCGCCTTGGATTCGAGGTCACTGGTCCGCTTGCAGCGATGATGGCGCTCTTCGTAAGGCAGACGGCGGATGAGACTGGTATCTCAGAAATTGTTTTTATGGCTCGCGACGGGCGGATTATTAAAGACGCGTTTGACGAGTTATTCAAGGAGGACATCGCATCTGGAAGGTATGTTCCGCGTTACTTACATTTATCTCGCGCAACTGTCGTTCCTGCTACTTTCGAACGTGAATTATCATCGAATGATGTCTATTTTCTCTTAGAGGGTTTGCATTTAGGCGTCATGCCACTCGCATATTTCCTTGCTAAGGCAGGACTCGATCCCAATGATCGCTACGTTGTAAGCAAAGTAAAGGAACACTTTTCTAGCTCAGATTTTGTACCGAATTGGAGCCATCTTTCGGAAGCGGCGAAGCTTATCAGAAGCTTGTCCGAGGCAATTTTCTTGGCGGCGTCTCCGAAGAGAAGGCTACTCAAGGACTACCTCGAACAGAATGGATTATTAAATGCCGGAAGGTTTCTTGTTGTCGATGTAGGGTGGCTACTAAATATACAATCACGTCTGGAGCGTTTTGTTGCCACCATAGGATCCGATGTTACAATCAGTGGCTGTTATGTCGGCTCTCGTGACCGTGTCAGCAAAAGCGTCAAGCACAGGTCGCTTTTGTTCGATTGCGGAGATCCGAGCCATTATGCTACGTTCGTGGAGTCTCATACGACGCTATTTGAACTGCTCTTTTCTGCGGCCGAGCCCTCCGCCGACGGCCTCGCACAATATGGCGTGGGGAAAGTCCAACCCGCTTTAAAGGCCGTGAACTACCCGCTCCCTACGGAGTTTACCGCCGCCTTGGAACTCCAGTTCGGGGCCCGTTCGTACTTCCAATATTTATCGGGTGCGCTCGCTGACTTTTTCCCTCAGCAGGTATCGCGAGACTACTTCTTCGCTCTGTTCGAAGGACTAGTGAGAACGGAGATGCCTTTAGCACATGCCATGCTGAATGGCATGGAGGTTAAGCTAGGCGGTCACCACGAACTACGTCAGATCCAAAACCTGCTTCCCGGGCGGCTTGATGTCGAATACACAATGGCGTCGCGCGAAGAGTATTTTGAGCCGAAAGTCTTACCCGGGGAGACGTCCGGCCGTATTGTGATTATCACCGCTGCAGGTCTTGGCAATGCTTCAACGCGGTATCGAGCAGTGTGGTTCGCGGAATCACTGAACAAAGTTGGCTATCAAACGGTAGTCCTGCACGCTCGCACCCCGGTGGAAACGGCAGAACAGTTCATATCTCAGGCCTCTGCCGTTGTTTTCCAGCGCTGCTTTGAATCTCAGGGAAATGTCGGCGCATTCTATGGACTCGCAAGGAATGCCTGTGTGCCTTGTGTAGGCGAAATGGACGATTTAATCCTGCCCGACCAGATAGCAGTTGTCGGTTCGGTTAAGGGTGGCGAATGGAATGCCGACGAAGCAAAATTTGTGGCGCGATCTTATGACGAGTTTATGCGTAAGATGGATGCCTTCATAGTTTCCACGCCGGGCCTTAAGGATGCCTTCGAAAGGCGCTACGGGAAAAGTACTGCAATCTATCGTAACAAATTGCCAGGCAGATACGTTAAAGCGCCGGTGAGAAGCGTTAATCAATTTAAGATAATATACGCGTCTGGCACGCTATCTCACAAAGCGGATTTCTCCATAGTCGAGGAATCTCTGTACCGTTTGTTGGTAGAGCGCCCTGATGTTAAATTGACATTACTTGGTGCGGTACAAAGTTCAGAGCGATTGTTGTCGATGCCAAATGTCCAGAGCTTTCCGTTACTTCGTTATGATGCGATGATGAGTGAGCTTGAGAAGCATAGTATCCTACTAGTGCCTCTCGAAGACACACCATTCAATAAATGCAAGTCGTCGGTGAAATTCGTAGAAGCTGGTGCAGTGTCACTGCCGATTTTGGCCTCAAAGGTTGCTGAGTTTGATTTCGCACTTGATGATGGTTGTAACGGTTACATTGCGGCCGCAGCCGATGATTGGTATGAAGTTCTGAGCCGACTAGCAGGCGATCCCAAGATCTTAATCGACAGCGGGGAGGCGGCACGGAAGTCGGTGGCCGCGCGCTTCACAACAGATTTCCTGGAGCCCGAGCTCAATGATTTCTTCAGGGACGTCGTTCGCTCACGCGGCATGCCAAGCACTGCTTTAGATTGAGTGACGCAAGCATTCGCTAGAGCAAAGTCGATCAGTCGATCGAAGCGTGGTGCCCTTTTGACTCGGAGGCCGTTCGACACGGCGTCCGGAAAAGCTTAGGGTGTTTAGTAGACCGGCCGCGAGCTTTTGGTTGATCAGGCCGGTGGAGGCAACGCGGGATTGTTGAGTTTAAAAATTTGTAAATTATAGCAATAGCAAACTGATGTTCGGCGGGCCAGATCACGCACCAATTTCCACCAAATTGATAATAACAATAACGAAGGTTGGAAAGGGAGCATCTCGTGTCGGTGCCAGTGCATCTACATATTCTGGAGTCAATCGGTCTCGGAGGATTGGAGTCGCGTTTGGAGGCTATTCGACGTCTCGATAGCAGCGTCGAGCAAATAGCTGCGATCCCGTCCGGTTGGCGAGCGCATGTTCCTAAGTTTTGGGGCGGAGCTGTGATCGAGCTGCCCGTCAATCCGAACTTGGAATGCACCTACCGAGAACTCGTGAACTTCCACGAATTTCTAGCAGGAATTTTGGATCGCTATCCTCGCAGCGTCATCCATACACATACACCCTGGCCTGCTATCGCCGTTGCATCGGCGCCGTGTATGGTGATGGGTGTGCACGCCCACACCATCCACGGGCCAATTTGGATACCCTGGCTAGGTAAGGGAAGGGAGGTCTTCCAGCATGTCATCACTAGACTAGTGGATCGCACGATAGCTGTGTCCAGAGAAGTTGAAGCGCTCGCAAATTCATCCGGTGTAGTCCGCAGATTGCTAACGATTTCTAACGTATCGGCAACGGAGCGTTCGCCAATACAGAAGGTACATCGCAAGCTTGGGTTCTCAGTGTTGAGGGCCGCATTTGCTGCACGTCTAGACTATGGAAAATGTGAGGGCCTCTACCAACTGATTGACTTGTTGAAAGATTGCCGGGATCAAATTGCGGTGGACATTTTTGGCGAGGGCCCGCTGTCCCATGAGGTTATCGAAAGAGTGCGTGAAGTCGGAGGGCACATTCGAGTCATGGGAGCCGAGCACTGGTTTAAATCTCGAATACCAGAGTACGACCTGATAATTGGCGAGGGTCGCGTAGTATTGGAGGCATTGTCAGCGGGCCGACCGGTGTTGGTTTGTGGTTCGCAGCTTGCCACCTTCGCAACATGCGAAAACATCGAAGCACTAGCATATGCAAATTGCACTGCACGTGGGTTAGGCGACTACAGGCCTCCAAACTTAACCGAGATCCTAGCCCCACCTGCGCCTCCCCCATTGCCCTTGGGGCGATCAATAGCCGAGTTAAACGCCTACCTTGCAATCCGCTCGAATAGAGCCGCTCTCGCGCGGCAGCGGTTCGCAGTGGGCTTTGCTAGAGCGGCAGGGCGCTCATATGGAAGAGAACTGAATGTGATTGACATAATAGACAAGCTGGAACAAGAGAGCGGCTCTTGGCGTGAGTGACAAGCTTCGCGGGTTTACCTACCGTTGTGTGTTTGCTTGCCGAGGCAGGGACGTTCGCCTGACGTCTGTCGATTTTTTTAGATAAGAATTGGAGCTAGGAGTGAGTAAAACCGTAGTCGTCGTTTTTGGAACTCGCCCTGAGGCCATCAAAATGCTTCCGGTCCTTAAACGGCTCCGAGCTGAGAATTTTTGTAACGTCCTTTCAGTTTCGACTGGACAGCACAGGCAAATGCTGGAGCAGGTACTCCAGATCTTTGATGAAAAAGTTGACGTCAATCTTGATGTGATGACGCCTAACCAAACTCTAGCAGAACTCACTGCTAAGATCCTCGCGGAATTTACAAGTCTTCTTAGAGATGTGAAGCCATCGCTTGTTCTCGTGCACGGGGACACGACGACCGCTATGGCTGCGGCCTTGGCCTGTTTTTATCTACGAATCCCGATCGGTCACGTTGAGGCTGGCCTTCGATCGCGAGACTATACTCAACCGTGGCCCGAAGAAATGAATCGCGTATTTATCGATTCGGTTGCAAAGCAACTATATGCGCCTACGACCCAGGCAAAAGATAACCTCCACAATGAAAAGTCTGTATTGGGAGACGTCTATGTAACCGGGAACACGGGGATTGATGCACTTTTCTACGCTCAGGCGAAACTGAAGGGCTCGGAAGCACAGTTTGCCAACTTCAATTTCCTCTCGAGTGACAAGCGAACGATATTGGTCACCGGTCATCGACGAGAAAATCTCGGGGATGGATTTCGCTCAATTTGCACCGCCTTGCTAGAGCTTGCAAAAAGGCCGGATGTTCAAATTGTCTATCCAGTGCACCTGAATCCAGCTGTAAGAGCAACCGTAAACGAGATGTTGCAAAGGAGCGCCAATATTCATCTCATTGACCCGGTAAGTTATATGGAGATGGTCTTTTTGATGAAAAATGCTCATTTGATTTTGACCGATTCCGGCGGAATTCAGGAAGAAGCGCCCGCCCTTGGGAAGCCCGTTCTCGTCTTGCGCGATGTCACCGAGCGGCCAGAAGCGGTATCCGCCGGGGTTGTGAAGATTGTTGGAACGCGGAAGGATGTAATAATTAAAGAAACAAATCTATTGCTTGACGATCCGGCAGCCTATCGGGGGATGGCTCGTAATGTTTCTCCGTATGGTGACGGTAAGTCTGCAAAGAGGATCGCTGATATTATTAGGGATACACTTTAAGGAGTCGTACTAAATGAATTCTGAAAGCGCCGCCTCAGGCGAAATTTTTTCCCAATCGTCCGTTGACAGCTTGAAGATGCATTCAGAGGTCGTTCGGCTTTCGGCGGAATTGAAAGCCTTGAGGGGCCTTCTCGCCTCGCAGCGCTCTTCGGAGCACGAGCTAGAGCAATTGAGGCAATCGTTGTTTGAAGCAAAATACGACTCGAAGCAAACTGAGATAAGTCAAGATAAATCAACAACCGATTTGGCCTCCATTGGTGTATTATTGGAAAATGCCATCGCACGCATCACTGACCGCGGTGACGGCACAGAGGATGGCGATGCGTTATCAGAGATTATGTCATTTGATGTAAGCGAGGGACTTCGCCTCGGTTCTAACCTTGTGAAATGTGGGTTGCGGCGAGGTTTGTTCGTCGTGAACTCTGCTTTCGAATTCAGACCGGAATATAATCAGCGCCCCATTGCGTTGGCAAAAGAGGCCGCAGCAGCAGGCTATTTCGTTGTCTTCGTAGCGTGGCAATGGGACCGGCTGGAGAAGTTGAGACATCGAGGGCGCATATTTGGTGGCTCCGTCCTTGAGATTGGTCGTTTCGACCTCGATCTCCTCGAGCAAACCGTGCGTGAGGCAAGGATCGAAGACGAAGGGGCGTATCTTTTGACTCTCCCGAGCAAGGATTTTGTGGAGTTTATCCCTGTAGCTCAATCGCTCGGCTTCAAGGTCATCTACGACATAATGGATGAATGGGAGGAGTTTAGCGAAGTTGGTCAAGCGATTTGGTGGCACGAAGATCTTGAACTGAGGGCAATCCAGTCAAGTGATAGGGTCACGGCGGTGTCAGACGTGCTCGTCGCGAAGTTTTCACGCTTGCGGACCGATATTGTATGCGTCCCGAATGGACTGCGCGCGATGAGCCATCGTGAGCATTTTGTTTCAAATAGAAACCATTCACTTAACGGGAACATCGTTGTTGGATATTTTGGCCACCTGACGGACGCGTGGTTCGACTGGCCGGCGATTCTTGACTTGGCCGCCCGCAATCCCGGCATCGAATTGAACCTGGTTGGCTACGGCGAGCCCGAATGGGTTGCAGACCGGATCCAGCACCTGCCGAACATAAAGCTAAAAGGATTTATTCCCGCTGAAAAGCTCGCTGAGGTGGCAAGTACTTGGCACATCGCCTTCATTCCATTCGTTGATGGGCCTTTGGTTAGAGCCGTAGATCCAATAAAGATCTACGAATACCTGTACTTCGGGTTGCCGGTAATTGCGAGTGGTATGCCGCATCTTGCCACGTATCCCGAGACATTTGTGCTTGACAGCTTGCGCGACGGCGGCCCGTTGATTAACGAACTTTTCAAGCGGTTGTGCGCCGGCGAGCTAGATTATGCGGCAATGGCTCGGTTCACCAGCGCGTCGTTGTGGCGCGAGAGGTTTGTCGCCCTGGTGGCGCCCAAATGAAGCGCGTACGTATCCTTACTGTGTACCAATTCGCTACCTTGGGCGGCGTTGAGCGGGCTCTCTTAAACCGTGCGTTTGCCTTCAAGGAAACTGGAGCAAAAGTTACCCTTGATCTTCTTTTTTTAAGGGATCACGGCGGTATGGCTGCGATAAAGAGGGCCATCGATACGTTTGGTCTGCATGACTATGTTCGCGTAGTGACTAATCCCCGGCTCGCTGACTATGAGTTCTTTAGCCTTATAGACACTCCTGAGTTTTTTGATTTCGTCCCAAGGGGAGGGAAGTTCTTTGTGGAGTGCCATGCCAGCGGCTATCAAGCGCAGGTGTATCTTTCGACATTGCCAACTCAAGTGCAAGCGGTGGCAGTACCATCGGCGTCTGTTCGGAGACGTGTATCTGAGATGGTCGATGTTCCGGTTGAGCTCCTGCCAAACCGAGTGCCGCGTCCCCGACCATCTATTGTGAGCGGGCGGTGGGGAACACCTGTGATTTTTTACATCGGGCGAGTCGAGCCGGGCAAGAATGTCAGTGAGGCGCTGAGAATTCATGCTCGAGCAAAGGATATTGAGCCGGAAATATCTATGCTGATCGTTACGCCAAGTCGCGATTGTACCTCCGTGTACGAGGAGGCCGCTCGTCTAGGTACCCTCAAGAATGTGTTTATAAGAGGCGCCGTGCCATTCGACAAGTTCGATGATCTGTATGCTGAAATTGGATCCGAGCGCAGCGTCTTTCTATCGAGTTCGAGGCATGAAACATGGGGGCTCTCGGCAGCGGAGTCCATCGCCGCGGGGATTCCGGTGGTCCTTGCTTCCAATGAAGGTCACCGTGAAGTTGCGCGAGAGAATGAAGCTTTTCTTTACCCGATGTCGGACGAAGAAGTAGCCGCGGGGAGAGTGTTGAATGCCCTTTACCGGAAGGAGCGGATCATCGAAGACCTTTCCGATCTCAGAGACTACCATACGCGTCTAGCGGATGTGACGTCAGCTGCCATTTCCTTCTTTGGGCTGTGAGTTAGATGAACATTTTTCTTAAGAGAAGAAACTCCGACCGCGAAGTTGCGACTCGTGGCAGCAATTCACGCACATGCGAGGCTGCCCGACTATTCGATAATTCGTGGTATACGGCCGCCTACCCGGACGTCAAAGGTTCGCGTTTGACACCATTTCTCCATTACACGAAGTTCGGATGGCGCGAAGGGCGTCAACCTCACCCCCTTTTCGATGTGAAGTGGTATCTGGCAAATAATCTCGATGTCAAGGAGGCGGGGCTAGAGCCACTGGAGCACTATCTGCAATTTGGCTGGCGCGAAGGCCGCCAACCGCACCCACTTTTCGATGCGAGGCATTATCTTGAGGAGAACGCAGACGTCAAAGACGCCGGTTTAGAGCCGCTGACGCACTACACCGAAATTGGCTGGCGTGAGGGCCGTAGACCGCACCCACTTTTCGATGGGAAGTGGTACCTACGGCAGTACCCGGATGTTGCGCGCGCTGGAGTGGAGCCTCTGGCACATTATGGAACAATTGGGTGGCGCGAGAGCCGCCAACCCCATCCGCTCTTTGACGCGCAGTGGTATCTGGCAAAAAATCTCGATGTCAAGGAGGCGGGGCTAGAGCCACTGGAGCACTATCTGCAATTTGGCTGGCGCGAAGGCCGCCAACCGCACCCACTTTTTGACGGCCAATGGTATTTAAGGAAGAACCCGGACGTCAAGGAGGCAGGGCAGGAACCGTTGACGCACTACTCCCACATTGGTTGGCGTGAGAGCCGCCAACCGCACCCACTTTTTGATGGAAAGCGGTATCTGGAGAAGAACCTGGACGTCAACGAATCGGACTCAGACCCGTTGGCGCATTTCATTGAAAGTGGCTGGCGGGAGGGCCGCCAATCGCATGCGCTTTTCGACGCCGATTGGTATGTTAGAAACAATCCAGATTTGGCACGTTTTGGCGGGAATGCGCTCATTCACTATGTCGAATTTGGCTGGAGTGAGGGTAGGGCACCGCATCCGCTTTTTGATCCAAGCTGGTATTCTGAGGCTAACGCTGACGTGAGACTTGGGGGGGGGGAGCCACTCGCTCATTATCTCGAGTTTGGATGGCGCGAAGGACGGTCACCGCATCCACTGTTTGACGGAAAGTGGTATCTGGAGGCGAACCCCGACGTTGCACGGGCTTGCTATGAGCCGCTTTCTCACTACACAGAAATTGGCTGGAAAGAGGGGCGTGAACCACACCGCGTTTTCAACGGCCATCGATATCTGGCTAGCAACCCGGATGTAATGACGGTCGGTCGTGAACCGCTTTCGCACTATCTCGAATTCGGCTGGCGTGAAGGTCGCTCGCCACATCCTCTGTTTGACGTAACTTGGTATCTTGTAGCGAATCCCGATGTAGGGGCAGCCGGCGGCGATCCCCTCTCCCACTATCTACGCCTTGGGTGGACTGAGGGACGCAAGCCCAACCCTTATTTCGTCCCTCTCTGGTACAGGTCGGTCTACCCCGTAGGAAACGTGGAGCCACTCTCGCACTATGCTTCTGTTGGGGAGGCTCAAAACTATAAGCCGTGCCCATATTTTGACCCTCGATGGTACCGAGAACACTACAAAGACGTGACTGTCGGCGCGCTCGAACATTTTGTCGAGCAGGGTGCGCTGGAGCGTCGTAGGCCGAACGCAGCATTTGACTCGGATTGGTATGCGAGGGAGTATCAACTGCCATATGAAATTTCTCCTCTTCAGCATTTCATGGAGATCGGGCAGATCGCAGATTTGCGCCCCAATCGCGCCTTTGATACCCGATGGTATAAGAAAGAGCATGCGGCAGAAATCGGCAACACCGGATGCGCCCCTTTCGAGCATTATCTTGCCTATGGTATTCGTGACAGGGCTTGCAGGTCAGAGTTAGAAAAACTCTCAGGTCGCAAGCTAAGCGATCGCGCAGACTATAACTTGCTGAATCCCACTAATCTGATTGAGGCGGCAATAGAAAATATTGTATCCGTATTCTTGCAAGACGAGCCCTACATCGTTTTTCTATCGGTTATTGATCCGTTCAGTTGCCCTTCTGGGGAGGGATATGTACAGCGCTTGCGTTCGATAGACGCTCGTTTCAAGGACTGGAAGCGGCTATATATTTGTCAAGCGGGACAAGGAGATGGAGATAGCTTTGTAACACATGAGGGAGGCGCATTTGCCATTTATTTATCGGACGCCCTCATTGGAGGATTAGTGGAGGGTTTATCTAAGAAGGCGGCTGCCGTATATGCTCACACGATCTTCCCGCTCCGCGATGCCCATGCATTTAAGGCGTTCAGTGCCGCAAAAAAGCGGATCATCGACTTGCATGGGGTTGTGCCCGAAGAACTAGAACTTCAAGGTGACCCGATAGGAGCAACCGAGGCGCACGAACTCGAGTGTGAAGTTCTTCTGCAAGCGACGGAAGTCGTATGCGTCACACAGTCGATGAAGGATTGGATTTTGACGAAGTACCCCGTGCTGCGAGGTGAGCGCGTTTTGGTTGTTCCCATCGTCATTGATTATCCGTATCTTGCGACCGTGAATGAACGCTCTAACCTTGAAGATAAGCTCGTCTATGCTGGCGGTGTTCAAGAGTGGCAGTGCCTACCTTTGATGGTGGCTCATGCAGTATCTATCGATCTTAGTGTTATGATTGTTACACAAGACACCGATGCGGTGCAGACTATCTTGGAGCACTACCCCGAAGCTCAGCGAGAGAACGTCTCGCTTAGAAGTGCTGTAAATATACGTGACGTTTGGAGAGAGTATTTAAAAGCTGACTTCGGTTACGCTTTGCGTACCAACTCTGTTGTCAATCGGGTTTCATGCCCGACAAAGATTGTAGAGTATTGTGCGGCAGGGGTGATTCCGATACTTCATTACGAAGATATCGGTGACTTTCGGCGTATGGGCCTTCGTTATGTGACGCGTGACTCCTTTTCGAAGGGGCAGCTTCCGACACAGCAAGAGCGTATGGCTATAATGGAAAACAACATTAAGATATTTCATCAAATGCGCATACAACACTTTGAAGGTGTCAGCTTTCTTATTGATCAAATCGTCACATCCCTCCATTGACGTGAGTGTCCGGTGAGCGGATTTTTCTGAACGAGCCAGTTAGGCGATGTTCTGGCATTAGAACCAGCATTAGTGCTGACACCAATGCCAGATCTGAGAGGTTGGCATGGCTCGCATGGAGATCATTTCTGGCGTTGAGCGTAGGAGCGTAGGCGGCGATGGTCGGGCGCTATGACGTATGCGGCGTCTCCGCCCCATTGATTTTGCTGCGGGGAATTTTGATTGAGAAATCTCCCATTCGGGGTGGATTTCGGGTCCAGCCGGGGCTAAAACCCATAAATCAACGATTGAAGGGCTTGAGATGGACAACCAACAACGTCAAGATAATTTCAAAGAACAAGAGGAACTTCCGCCCGAGGAACGCCCGTTCGATCCTTGGGAGCAGGCATTCAACCGAGACTTCCGGAAACACGAACGCGACTTCGAGTTTTGAGGATACGTGACCTGCTGTGTCAGGATGCGACGAGTTCTCTCGAAGCGGCGTCTGCGCCGTCGCCCATCGCGACCCACAAGCCGCATCCGCAGATTTTGATCAGCTTCTTCCATGATTTGGTCGTTCCGCCGAACGGGGCATCGTCGCGGTTATGTAGATCTCTACATAACCGCGATTATGTGCACCTCGTGATAATGCGCAGATTGCTGAGGCAGGAGGCAGGAGGCTTCAACCACGGATCCTCGGACGACTTCCGGCTAGCGACCTGCGCATAATTTCAGAGATTCATCGTAAGCGTCCGGGGAGCGGATTTTGCTGAACGAGCCAGTTAGGCGATGTTCTGGCATTAGAACCAGCATTAGTGCTGACACTGGCCTGCCACTGAACTTTCATCCAGCGGCGATTAGAGCCCCGGCGGTTTTCGATACGCCATTTGGCGCGGTGGGAGCAACCGGCGGAAACGCGTAGCCTTCATCTTGCGTAGCGTTGGAGCCGGTTGCGGCTATGGTCCCGGCATAGTTGGCCGGGGTCTGATATCCGAGCGATGAGTGCGGCCGGAAATTGTTGTAATCCTCCGCCCATTCGGAAATGGCGCTGCGGGCGTGGCCGAGACCGAAGAACAGGCTCTCGTTTAGCAGTTCGTCGCGCATGCGGCCGTTGAAGGATTCGACGTAGCCGTTCTGCATCGGCTTTCCCGGCGCGATGTAGTGCCATTCGACCTTGTGCTCCTTTGACCAGGCGAGGATCGCGTTCGACGTGAACTCCGTGCCATGGTCGGAGACGATCATGCCGGGCTTGCCGCGCCGTTCGATAAGCGCCGTCAGTTCGCGGGCGACCCGACGCCCGGAGATCGATGTGTCGGGGATTGCCGCCAGGCATTCGCGCGTCACGTCATCGACGATGTTGAGCACGCGAAACCTCCTTCCACAGGCAAACTGGTCGTGGACGAAATCCAGCGACCAGCGGGCATTGGCCTTCGCTTCGACCAGGAGCGGCGCACGCGTGCCGACGGCACGCCGTCTGGCTTTCCGCTTGCGGACCGACAGCCCTTCCTCGCGGTAGAGCCGGTAGATGCGATTGACGCCGGACGGCTCTCCGTCTCGCTTGAGCAGGACGAACAGCCGCCGGTAACCGAAACGCCGTCGCTCGTTGGCGAGTTCGCGCAGCCTCGTCCGCAGTTCGACCTCCGGCGGTCGACTGGACCGATAACGGATCATCTTGCGGTCGGCGGATATGATCTGGCAGGCCCGCCGTTCCGAAAGACCCATCACGGTCTTCAGATGCGCGACGGCTTCGCGCTTGGCGGCAGGCCCTACCATTAATGGGATGGTCCGCCCCGTCCTCCGCGCCCATGATGAGGCGGCCAATTCAATGGAGGAAGTAATGGCTCATCGCAATCTGCCGCGGCCGGCCGCGGTTTATGGCATTGATATCGGCAAAAATGTCTTCCACGTCGTTGGACTGAGCGGCGACGGTACACCCGTTCAAAAGGTGCGCTTTCGACGCGACACCCTTCTCCAGTTCTTTGCCCGCGCAGACCCGAGCATCGTTGGCATGGAATCCTGTGCGGGGTCGCAGTGGCTCGCCCGCAGGATACAGGCGCTCGGGCACAAGGTTCGGCTGATCCCCGCGCAATTTGTCAAGCCGTACGTCAAGTCGAACAAAAACGACATCATCGACGCTGAAGCGATCGCCGAGGCGACGACGCGGCCGACAATGCGCTTCGTCACGGCGCAGGCAACCGATCAGGTCGACCTCCAGGCGCTGCACCGGATCCGCGATCAGATGGTCGGCTCGAGGACGCGCTTGATCAATCAGATGCGCGCCTTCTGCCTGGAATATGGCGTCGCTTTGCGGCAGGGAGCGGGGTTGTTCAAACTTGATCTACCCCAGGCTCTGAATGACCCAGAGAATGATCTGTCACCGGTAATGCGTCGGCTGCTGGGTGATTTACACGCCGATCTCCTGCGCCTCGAAGAGCGCATCCGCCAAGTCACCAAAGAGATTGAGGCAATAGCCGATCGGGAAGACGTTACGCGCCGCCTGATGACAATCCCTGGGATCGGCGCGTTGGGCGCTACCGCATTGCTGGCCGCCGTCGGCGATGGGCTGCAGTTCCGCAAAGCCCGAGATCTAGCGGCGTGGCTGGGATTGGTGCCGAGACAATATTCGACCGGAGGAAAGCAAACGCTGCTGGGGATCAGCAAGCGCGGCAATCGATATGTCCGCAAGCTTCTGGTGCATGGCGCACGGTCGTGCTTCCGACATCTCGACCGGACGCGCGATCGGTTGGGCAACTGGCTCAACGGCCTTGAAGCCCGGATGCATCCCAACAAAGCCGTCGTTGCACTCGCGGCCAAGATGGCACGCATCGTCTGGGCCGTTCTAAACAAACCGGGCGCACTCTACGAACGCAGGGATCCTGCTTTCGCTTGACGCTCAGAGCTCGATTGCAAGGCTCGGGACGAGTGATGACGAAACAGTGGATCAGCATGCCGTAAACCCTGTGCAAAAAAGCGGGCTTCGTGCCCGAACCATTTATTGGGAACGGCGTGCGCAGATCTCATCATGGCCTGGCTGCAACAGCAGTCCACTCGCGAGAGGCCGGATACATTTACGCAACTGGAATCGTCATTTGCGACGTCGCGACCCCTTGCACGGACGGGGCGGACCATACATTTTTTGCCAGAAGCTCGCGGAGCGCGGCGGCGTCCAGCATCTGCTCGGCCAACAGCTTCTTCAGCTTAGCATTCTCCTCCTCGAGCGCCTTCAGACGCTTCGCCTCGGAGACCTCCATACCGCCGTATTTGGCTTTCCAGTTATAAAAGGTCGCTTCCGAAATTCCGTGCTTGCGGCAGAGCTCAGCCACCTTCGCGCCAGCCTCCTGCTCCTTCAGCACCGCAATAATCTGCTCTTCCGTAAATCGCTGCTTCTTCATGCGTCCGTCCTTTAATAGGCCGGACTCTAATCCATCCTGGAGGAAAATACCCGTGGCAGGTCACCTGGCCTCGATCACCTCAGCCTTGTCGACGCAACAGGCTGCTGCCCGCCCGAAGACATCGGCGGGCCATGGGGATATCAGGACTTCCTCCAAGTGCTTGCCGATCCCCAGCACGAGCGCCGCAAGGAACTCATCGAATGGTGGGGCAGTAACCAGTTCGATCCCAACCACATCGACAAGCCGGCGATCGAACAGGCACTCCGCGCACTCGCGAAGAAATGGACCAGAAAAACCCGCGCCAAAACATAGCGCGTCCGCCGCGGCTCACACCGGAGGGTTACGGTACGTTGACTGGGTCGCCGATCAAGCCCTTGTTGTGAAGCCGATCCGTCGTTGCCCAGTCGAAGCCCCTTCCAGGCGCAACGTTCGTTATGCAGCGTCAGCCATAGCAGCGCCAAAACCGCATCGTCGATCTTGTCTTCGTCGATCTCCATGAACCCACGTTATCACGCGCGGCGCCTGAGATCCTGCGGTCCTGCTCGGATGGATGCCCTATACTCTGCTATCCTTAATGCTTGCAAACAAGAGACACCCGATACCCCATACTACGAATAGGCCTAAGAACACGACAAAGGTGTCCAGAATTGGCCTTGGCAAAAGCGCACTTTCAGGTAGAAATGGGGGAACTACAACGACAACATACAGCTGCTGCGCCAAAATGCGCCTACGAGCTTCTTCGTAATCCGCTCGAGCAAGCGTATAGATTTTCTCTGAAAACTCCTCTTGCAGCTTGAGAAGCTGATAGTCCTTTAGTTGCTCCGAAAGGGTGTCCTTAGATATACCTGTCAGCTTATCCGCAAACTGCCGAATCTGATCATCTATAACTTTGACTTTCGTCTCAAGGTACTTATCCCCTGGTCGTTCATTCAGGCCAGAAAGGTTGCCAACGTCAATTTGGGCCTGGAGTTGTATTCGCTTTAACGAAAGTTCCGTCATTGCTGACGTTATCTGCTTAGCAGCCATGACTGGGTCGATACTTCCTGACTTTTGCTGGAAGTTTAGTATGTCAGTCCGGACTCCGGCAAGGACGGATGCCGATCGGCTGACCTCCTCGTTGGCACGATCTAAGGCGTCTTTTTTTGTTCGATCCGAGATGCGGTTGATCAGCTTTTCACTGTTTTCAACGAGTTTAGTGGCGAGGACATAAGCGTCGTCGCTACTATACGCGCGAACGCGCATCGTGAGAATGTTCGAGACTGAATCGATAGATACAGTCACATGCTCTCTCCAGTACTCCCAAATCTCCTCTTTGTCCGCGGTCATACTTAAACGCGACAACCAATCGATGCCGCCTTTGGAAAAGTATTCGTTGACGGCTGGCTTCCCGCCGAGATCTTCAATTACGGCTCTACTCTTCAGATAGTCAGAGATGATCTGTGCGTCTTGCCCCGAAGAATACGACGACCCTAAGTCCAGTTTCTTGAGGAACGAGCTTGCGACAGACGAAGACGCTTCAGAGGAGCCTTCCTGCGATTTTCTAACAGTAAGTTTCACCTCAGTAACGTAGACATCCGAGGCGAGAGCAATATAATAAAAGAGCACAACCATAGTCGGTATGAAAACGACGAACAAAAACGATCGGAGCAATCCTCCGCCCCCACTTGATGGGGCCGTGCTGGGAGTGCTCATTCCTTCGCTCGCGATAATGGGACTATCGCCGTTCTTGCGGTCTAGTGCTTGAACGAGCCGTGTTCTCGTCGCCGCTATCGCCGCTTTAGCTCTCCATGAGGGTTTGGAGCCGGTCGACGTTGCAAATTTGGGCGGGAGTTGTCGCGGAAGCAACTTAAACATCGGCTTTCTCGGCGTTTTTCCATGCTTCCTTTGCGAACGAATAGAGCGCCACGTCTTCATCTAGCAAATCTAGAACCAGTCCGATCGTCGCAAGTCGCTTCCCAAGTTCGAAAGCGGTCGGGAGTTCATCCAATGCATGTGTAGGGAACATCGCGGTGTCTAGCTGCGCATTGACCATACGGGAGAACTGTTCGAAATGCTCTCTCAATCCCACAATTGAGAACTGTGCCAAATTGTCGAGCGCAACGCTGACATTTCGTCGCTGAATGTCCTCCTCAGGCAATGAACCATAGAGTTTAGTCATAGGCGAACGAAAGGCTCGTCGAATAGATGGAGACATTGTTCGGAAAGCCATAAGGAGCGATTTGTCGTCGGAAAAGTCGATCTTGGCAACTTGCGGAAGAACGTCAGAAAAACTTGTGAATGTCGCGTATGCGCTAAACGGGCTTTTGTTAGGGTTCTTTGCCAAGTGCGATAGAAATAGAAGCTTTTCGGCGAGTTCGTCAAACGGGTCACGGAGCAATGCACAAGAGACGAAATTTTGCTCTAGTGCGAGGCTGCCGTAGCGCATCCAGTTTATACCACCGCCCACAAAAATTGAGTCGGTAAATCTAAGCGATAACACTCCACTTAGCGTCTCAAGTGAGAGCCTATCCGCGAAAGGATAGCTCATCGCAAAATGCTGCGACAACCCGCGCAATAGCCTCATCTGAGGGAGAAGACTTGCGTCCGCAATAAGAAGCTTTCTATCTTTGTGCCTCTCCGGGTTGAAGCGGCGATAAACAATAACTCCGCTCTCTGCCTCGACGATGGTCACGTCCTGAAGGTGGCAGAGGTCAGGCACTGTACTATCATCTATGTGAAAACCCGCGAGACCTGTAGTATGCATTCCGAGATCACGGAGGTCAGCTCGAAGTACATTGGCTTTAAACTGTATGTCCTCACGGGAAGCAACCTTGATGATCAGTTCAGGGGTATCTCCTGGATTGTCCGGAATAAGCCAGCCAGAGATCACAGAGCCATTATCGATATCGATGAAGAATTGCATAAAATTGCACCGAACTATGCCATGTGGTCTCGGGCTAACATGGCGACGCCAATGACAATCGCCCACAACACCGCTGTTCCGAGCGCGACTGCCATCACTATCAGCAACCGCTTAGGGTAAAGTGCTTCCTGAGGCAGCGACGGTTGAACATAGGTAAGGATGTAGGATCGTTGCCGCTCCAATGTCATACGGGCTAACTCGTAGACTCCCACGGATTTTTGATATTCCGCCTGAGTTACTTTCAGATCAGTTTCAGCTTCGGCCAAACCAGCGCCTCTCGAGGCAATACTCGATCCAGTTGATGCGCCGGCAATCGATTGTTCGTATTTACGAATTTGTTGACCGATCGCTGTAGTTTGATTCTTGAGAGTTCCGAGTTGAGGCGCACTTCCCGAGTCGTTATCCTCAAGCGACTTTATCTGCACATCTAGCTTCGCCTTTTCAAGTCTCAGTTTAGTCAGTATTTCTGTGTTCGCCGCTGCGGCTGAGCTGACGTCGAGAATGCCAGTCGAGTCTCTCATTGTCTTGAGCTTATAAATAGATTCAGACAAACGACGTTTTGTCGTCTGCACTTCGGCTTCCGCTTCACGCAACGCGTTCTCTTCTGTTCTTCGCGTCAAACGGTTTACCATCTGTTCCGCAACTCGAAGTATTTCTTTCGTAAGTGCCAGACTATCGGTCGGGCTGAAAGCTCGGACACGCAAGGTCGTCAGCCCTGAGCTTCTCTCTACCGAAATATCCACCTGTCCCTTCCAATACTTAATAAGGTCTTCCGACGTAGGGTTCGCTTCAAGACTGGCGATTGGGTCCCATCGCTTCGTCGTAAACAGCTCGATAAGATTAAACGAGTCGCTGAGCTGATTAATAATCGCACCGCTTTTGACATATTCGGCGATTATCGCGGCGTCCGTCGCTTGGCCGCCACCAAACAAAGCCGATAAACTCGCCATTGGACTTGAAGCGGAAGTATCCGCCGAGCGAATCGAGAAGCGTGCTTCTGAAACGTATTGATCAGATGCGATTAATGAGTAATACAACACCGCGAGCGTTGTTGGAATAACGAACAATGTCACAAGAGAACCGACCGCGAATAGTCTAAACAGGCGGTCACCTTTACGCGCCCTGAAGCCTCCCCCTCCACTTACAATGGGTCGGGGAGTCCGTGCCTTCCTCGCGGCCTTCCGTAACTCAACTGAGAAGGCCTTTGCCTGGCGAAGACTCTCGTCGACAGCTGGGCGCCGCTCTTCTTCGACGACAACATCTTGCATCTATTAACACCTACTGATTGAGCTTGTTGTATAACTCGATAGCGTCGTCGACATTTGAAAATTCGTGTGCGACGCCATGCGCCAAGACGATCGCTCTGCTACAGTAGTCGCGTATCGTCTCCATCGAATGAGACACCATTATGACGTCTGATCGGGCTCGCCTTCGGGAAAATTCCTCATGACATCTCGCCTGAAACCTCGCGTCCCCGACGGCAGTTACCTCATCGATAAGGTAGCATTCAAAATCGATAGCCATCGAAAGTCCGAAAGCCAAACGTTGCGCCATTCCAGATGAGTAAGTGCTGTACGGCTCGTCGATATATGCGCCAATTTCGGCGAAGTCCTCAACGAATTCAGTGGCTGCCTTTGGGTCGTGACCGTAAATTCTTGCGACAAAACTAATGTTCTCCCGTCCGGTCATCGCGGGATGCAGTCCTCCTGAGAAGCCCAGTGGCCACGATATCCGAGCTGAACGTATAATTCGACCAGAGTTCGGGAGTTCGGTACCGGCCAGCATTCTCATAGTGGTGGACTTCCCCGCGCCGTTTATGCCTAATATTCCGTAAGACGTTCCTGATCTGAACGTCAGATTCACGTGATCCAAAATAACTTTCGCGCTCCCGCGAATCCGGTAATACTTAAATACGTCGTCTAACCTTATCATGGCGCTAGTAACTTGCCTCGTAGGAAACGCTCTCCAAGTAAGCCAAAGAACAAAGCTGCAGTTGCAACAGATAGGAGGTACGTTCGAGACAACGCATCATCACCGTAGCCCTCATAGTAGGCAGACCTGAGCCACTCGACGCAGTGGAATAGCGGATTAAACCACATTAGCTCTCGAACATCAGCCGTCAGAGCGGAAGGAACGGCAAACACGCCAGCGCTCATGTACAGGATAATCATAATCATAACAAATGTGATGTTCCACATCCGAAATATTGAGGCAAGGACGACGTTGACGAACCCAAAAGAGAGTGAAAGGTATATGGTTGCGAGCAGGCCTGATGCGAGTGTAACTTTGTCAATGGGCGTCACATCCACAGATATTAGTGTGAGTGCCACATATGCTAGGATTACAACTACGAAAGCTGTCAAAAATTCAATTACCGCTCTCGATATGATCACATCAAACGGCCTAACCACTGGAAATAGGAACAGTGGTCGGTTAACGTCGAGCGCCATCCCCATCATTCGTGCCGGATAAAGGCAAACAATATACGGCAGCACACCCGTCGATACAAAAACTGCCGGGTCGCCGCCAATTGGTGCAACTTTGTTCACGAACGCCATGATAGTGACTAGCACGGTCAGGTGAATAAAGGGCCAGGCGATTGCGAGCAAATAGCCGACGTGGGAGCGACCGAATCGGGTTCTCATATCACGCAATATCAATGCGCCGATAACGTTAGTCCTTGCTTGGATGCTACTCAAATGCATGATTTGACCGCCCGAGAGCTTTACTCAAGTTTGCACCTATGCCATCTGGGTCTGTTCGCGGGGGAAATGCGAGAGAGTAATCTTCGTGTTCAAGGGTGAGGTTGGCCGAATACCATGGGTCGTGAACGAGCCTTTTGCCCCAACGCTTGTTCATGTAGTCAACCTCATCGCGAAACCTCTGCGCCTTTTGAGGGGTGTTATCTTTGCCCCTGGTGAGGCTTTCATGGTGAAGCAGCTTCGCAAATGGAGTGAATACATTGCGATAACCGGCACCAAGGACTCTAAGGCAAAAGTCAACGTCGTTGAATGCAACGGTGAGATTGCGTTCGTCGAGGCCGCCGACCTCCTCGAAAATTTTCCTCGTCACTACCAAGCATGCGCCAGTAACAGCGGATACGTTCCTATGCAGGTACAAATTTGAGAAGTATCCTGAGTGATTGCCCTTAGCGTATTTATACGGATGTCCTGCGACGCCCCCAATTCCCGTTACAACTCCCGCGTGCTGAATTCTTCCGCCGGGGTATAAGAGCTTAGGGCCGACACAACCAACGTTGTCTTGCAATGCAATTGATACTAGTTCGTCAAGCCAGTCCGGGGATGCGACCTCAATATCATTGTTGAGCAAGCATAATACGTCGCCTTTGGCAACTCTAGCTGCGTCATTATTCAGCTTAGAATAATTAAAGTCGCCGGGGCAAGAAAGAACTTTTAATATCCTGAGTTCCGAGAGCTCTTTTAGATATAATACGGCATCGTCATCAATCGATCCGTTGTCTATGACAATTATTTCGTATCTATCATATGTCGTCTTTCTGATGATCGAATCAATGCATTTTTGCAGAACTTTCTTTTGATCTCGTGTTGGCACGATTATACTGACTAGCGGCCGACGAGCGGGGAGTGCGAACCGAGTTCGATAATATGGGGCCCCAACAAGTAGCTCGACCTCTGCGTCCAACTTCAGTCGCTCGATGTGCGCTCGAAGAGCGCGTTGACCAGCAAGCAGCGCATACGACTTGTTGTGAACGGAGCGAGCCGTCGAGCCCTTGGATGCTCGCCAATGATACAGCACAAATGGAACATGTATGACATCGCGAGGTTCTACGCTTTCAACGATGCGCAGATTCAAATCGTAATCCTGGCTACCGTCGAACTCCTTACGCCACTTCCCCGCGCGGAGGATGTTGTCCGCTCGGTGCACGGTGAAATGATTCAGATAGTTTTGCGCCCTCAGCAATTCGAGCGAGAAATCTGGCTTGAAATATGGCTGGTAGCGATTGCCATGCTCGTCGATTTTGTCTTCGTCCGTATATATTAACTGGGCACACGGGTGAGCGCCAAGAACTTGGAACACTGCCGCGAGCGCGTTTCGGTGCAATACATCATCCTGATCCAGTAGACCAATCCATTCTCCGGCCGCAAGATCAAATGCGGTGTTCGTTGCCTCGCTAATATTCCCATTCTTTGTCCGGAATGCGGTTTTTATACGAACGTCCACCGACGCTAGTTCGGAGATTGTCTTACGCACCTCGCGAGAGGTGGAGCAGTCGTCAACAATGCAGAGTTCCCAATTTGGATATGTTTGATCGCAGACACTGAAAACGGCGGCCTTCAATTGGTTAAGCTCAGGGTTGTAGACGGGCATAAGTATTGATATTAGAGGCGCATCCGATGGCCAATTTAGTGAACTTGATGTGATATTTAAATCGTACAACTTAAGCCACTTTGAATATTTACCTCTTCTCTTTCTAAAAATCCGTGAAAGCAACTCTTTGTAAATTCGATAATATCCTATTGCTTTTCCGATATTGTACCGCGACATCTGTGTCTTCATATGCCTTCTTTAAGTCGCCAGTAAACCCTGATATGCCCAACTGGATGCTTCATGACGGGCGCTTCTTCTTACGCCTAGGATTTTTACTATGATTTCTTGGTATCTGCCCGATCGACCGTGGATTGGTGGATCACGAATACGCTTCGTGGAGTTAGCCGGTATAACCTGTGTGGTCGTTCCATTCAATGTTAGCTTGAATTGAAGCAGACCAATCCCTTCCCGCGGAAATAGTCATAGCACTACATGAGGTGATTTTCGTAGGCAGGGTGCCCCCGCGAAGTCCGCGGTTCCCCAATCGAAAACTGGCAGGTATCCCGTCGAGCACCTGCGGTCCCCCAGGCAGTCATGGCGACGAACAGTTGCTGTGGGCTCGTCGCCGAGGTGGCTTGACAGGTTTAATGTTTGCAGCCGAAGAGACCTTATCTCGCCGTGTCTCTGGCGGTAGCGGGCATTGTAGGCTGCGGTATTTGGAAAGACCAAGGAGAGCATTGTATGGAACGGACGTGCCTGGCCATCATTCTGGCTGCGGGCGAAAGCACGCGGATGAAATCGTCCATGTCGAAGGTGCTGCATCCGGTCGCTGGCCGGCCGATGAT